>NZ_JAAHTB010000009.1 GCF_010692745.1 Methylobacterium sp. BTF04 | reverse complement strand
GAAAAGCTGGACGTCGACAGACCTCGGAGCAAGGCGGCCTTCGCCGGATGCGCACCTTCGTTCAGGACCCGGGCATGCCTGAACCGGTCGCGCTATGGGCCAGCCATTACGCGCACGTCACGTGGCCCCATGCCTGGCACGGCGACCTTCACGTCTACGGGCATTCCCACGGCAGCATTCCGGCTACCCGGACAAGCCTCGACGTCGGGGTGGATTGCTGGGATTGGCGTCCGGTCACCTCAGGGGATATCAAGGCGAGGATGGAGGAAGCTCCTGCTTCCGACCTATCGAACTGAGGTCTTCGCGCCGTTCGCTAAACGCCGCAGGCAGAGATGATATTCAATTTATTACTTCTCGGTATATTAAGTTATTTCCATTTAATGACGCTTGGTAGTATTCCGCTGTGCATGTTTCACCGCCAAATTTTAGTATGGTGTGCCCATGATTATACACTCCACCCTGAGTTTTAAGTTCACAGCCTTCAATCATCTCTGGAGCATTATCTAAATCGGGAAAGACATCATAAATCTTGTCTACAACCGATACTGGAACTGCACCGTGTCCGATGCATCTACCGTATTTCAGGCCCACAAAATCTTTATAAATGCCGAGCGAATGCTCATGACCCCAAAACCAAGCCGATACCTTACCATCCGCATTCATGCTATTAAATGCTTTTAGCAGATTTGAATTAAATGGAGATCTTTTACCTTGAAGGGCTGGACCAATAGGCGAAAACGCTGAAAAAAGTTGGTGGTGTGACAGTAGTATAGTTCGACCACTGAATTCACGAATGCGTTCACAGTGCCACTCAATTTCATCTTCTTCCAAATAAGTAATAGCGGCACTGACACCAGCAGGATTGTAATCATGAAGTCCAGTATCGAGCCCTAAAATCTGCCATTTTTCATTAGCTGCTCTTAAACAGAAAAAACTTGCTGACTGCTGCAAAGGGGGCTTGTTTAGAGTTTTAATCAAGTCATAAAACCCGATGCCGCCACAGTACATATCATGGTTCCCAGATATCGTAAAAACTGGAATGTCTTTATCTGATCTAAGAATTTTGTTTATCGGCTCCAGAAAATTATTCTTACATTCCAAATGTGTGCCGGAATAATATATATCTCCTAAGTGGATGAATATATCAGGATCTGCAGCTTTAATGTTTCTCAAAACTTCCATTGCCGGAGATGCGCCGGTTCCCCAATCGCTGACAAGGGCGATACGAGCATCAGATTTGATTTCGATAACGCTCGGTCCGATGTCGGAAGCACGGATATACGGTATAGGCCTAAGATTTCCATCAGTGCCGAAATATTTGTAATACTCTGCGAGTGTGGTAGCCCACTCAAGATCGCATGTACTTGTTGTGTACTCTCCAACTAATCGAGCAACTTCGACTTTGTCCCCTTTGGCCATTGCTTTAAGATATCTAAATGCCATCTCGGCACAAACTTTAGTAATCCCAGATTTAGAAAGCTCTCGGGGAGTGAGCGTAGCGTTCGTGTTAATCGTCACCCTCTGAGTAGAATTGTACTCGGCTGACGCAATTTCTAATGCCAGTTCATTTAGTATGCTTGAAGCTGATCTTTGTGGGCGGCCTTGTTCAAATCCTCGTGCGTTTGTATTGGGCTTGGCGTCGATTTTGGCGGCTACTTCGGAAACAGCGGACTGAAAAATTGATAAGACTGGATCTCTAAAAGTTTCGAACTTATTGGACATCAGAATTCGCTTTCGATTTTTGAAATGAACTTATCAATCACAGGCAGGTACAAATTGACCTGTTCTCGATCGCTTTCCTTCTCGGAGGCAGATAAAAGATCATAAGGTGTGCCGATCTGCTTTTCCCATCGCTTTACAAGGTCTGCAGGCAAAACGAGAGATCCATCGGGCTGCTTGGTTGCCTTCTCATGCATATACTTTTGCCAGTGCGCCCATCTCTGGTGCTCTATCGATGCAAGTTCTTCAATGAGTTCAGCGTTAGTTGTTAATGAGGCAGCCATTATATCAGATTCCCAGATATGAGACGCCTATAGTGCTCGCCCAGAATGGTAAGCCTGCAAGATTTTGAATACATAGCTGCATGCCACATATGTGGTGCATCAACCGGACAAACGAGATTGACTGTCACATATTTTTGCAATGTTTTGAAAACCGCGTTCTTTGTAGGATCAGGCGCCGGAATAGTTGGGTCGTTTTTTTGCTCTTGCGATCTTTCAGGCTCATAGGAAGGATCTAGCTGAAGCAAGAAGCCTTCCTCTGGAAAGTATGTCGCGAGTTTTCGCAAGTCCTCAAAATCTATCGGTGGTTTCGCGCGCCGCAAAGAAACAAACTTCTGAACGTTCGTTTTAAAAACAGGGCGTTGTCCACCCCATGGGCCAAGCGATTGATCGATATGTGCGTAGACACTGCCCGGAGTGACGTCACCGATCAAATTTGCTGCCGCACCTTCAAGGGCATTCACCATGAGATTTGTAAATACGCCCGGGGCTCCATTTCCACCTTCAAAAGAATATTGTTTTTCGGTAGATGCGGTGAGAATGGTCATACCATGACTAAGATCCGCGCTATCTCCACCAGCACGATTGCCAGCAACGCCGGCGTGACAGCTATCAAGAATGATTATTTTGTTAGCTGCAGGAGAATTCCTCGCTAAGACCATTACATCATGTAACGATAGGCCATCATGTCCGTCTCTGCAGTCACTTGAGCAAAGAAAACCAGACGTCTCGTCTACGAAGCCATGTCCTGCAAAGTAGAAAAGGGAAATTTCAGTTTTATCAGCGAAGAGAGCTTCAATAGCATCGCGGAGATTTTTTCGACTTACAAGATTGTGTACCCCTTCCGCTACAAGAACCTTTGGGGCGGTAAAATTTGCTGACTCATCGTAGTGACGACCGAGTACGGTCGCCACGGCATTTGCGTCGCCTACGCAGCCATGAAGCTGGGTAAGGTCTGTATAATAGTCAATCCCAACTATCAGAGCTTTTCGCATTATGATTACAACGAGTCAATAAAAGTAGAAATAGCAACCCAGGTCCAATCTTTAACAGTTATACCAGCTATTGTAGCGTTATCATCTTTGTAGGCTCGTATTCCGAGTATTTTAACGCCTTCCTCTTTGGCGCACTGAATTTCCCATTTTTGACCAGTGGACGCAGCAGAGTTTTTAGAAACTAGAACGATCACACCATCGGACCGCTTTATTCGAGTCCTAACCTTGTCCTTCCAGCCCGTATCGTATGCCTCCTTCACAGACATATCGATGTATTCAAACGGAGACGAAGTATTTAACGACTGACCTTTCAAAAAGTCACGTTGCGTTACGTCTTCGATAGCAAATGCAACAAATATCACTTTTTTGTCGGCCATGTGACTCTCCCAATCAAATTATAGTCTCAGATGCTGCCTGTTAAAGTTCCATTTTATCCATTTTAACTTGAGCGGGCACAATGGCTTCCATAGCAAAGAGCTGACCCAAGCTATGGAATTAGCAAAATCGGATGTATATGCCGCGGCTGGCCTGCAGGCCAACGTAGGGTTGGCATTATACAACCACCATGATTCACTATTTGTTCCAGCCAAGGTTCGATGGTTTAAATTCCAACCTTCGTTGATGAACGTACCCGATGCGTATCGGTCCGTACTTGTTTTGTTCTCGTCCGCATCATGGGCGATGAGCACTGTTTGCTCATCTCCCACGATGCCTCTCATCGCTACCAGGCAATGACCACTCTTTGCCCGCCGACTTCACGGTTTCTGACTGTTGGGACCAAACTTGCCTGTAGCGAGTGCCCAAACTCCCCTATTTTTGGGCCCAAACTCGCCTCTTCGCTACATTAGCGTCGATCCTGAGCCGTTACGAGCAACCCGTCGTCGAGCCGCAGGTGTCGCACTTCAGGCAGGTCCCGTTCCGGACCATGGTGAAGTTCGCGCATTCCGGGCACGACTCGCCGACATAGCCTTTCAGCTTGGCTTCGGCCCGGCGCGTCGCCTTGGTATCCGCCGGCTGGGCAACGGGCTGTGCGAAGCCGAGGGTGACGGTCCGGTCCTCCTCCAACTCGGATTTCAGCGCCGTCGCGCCCCGCACCGCGTGGACCACGCCGCCGGCCGGGGTCGATTGCCCGGTGCTGGCGGCGCCGACACCCACGGTGCCGCCCGCCGGGCCGCCCTGGATCAGGGTGAGGCGGTCGGCGGAGCCGCGCAGGAGGCCGCGGGACACGACGCTGGCGGCGGTCTGCTCGGGCTTGCCCGGCTCGCGGGTGGTGTCGCTCTCGCCGCCGCCGATCACCGTGCCGCCGATCTCGGACGGATTGACGTGGGCGAGATCGGTGCGGCCGAGATACGACACGGCCAGCTCGCGGAACACGTAGTCGAGAAGCGAGGTCGCGTTCTTGATCGCATCGTTGCCCTGCACCAGACCGGCCGGCTCGAACCGGGTGAAGGTGAAGGCCTCGACATACTCCTCGAGCGGCACGCCGTACTGGAGGCCGAGCGAGATCGCGATGGCGAAGTTGTTCATCAGGCTCCGGAAGGTGGCGCCTTCCTTGTGCATGTCGATGAAGATCTCGCCGAGGCGGCCATCATCGTATTCGCCGGTGCGCAGGTAGACCTTGTGCCCGCCGACCACGGCCTTCTGGGTATAGCCCTTGCGACGGTGGGGCATCTTTTCGCGCGCACGGATGCGCTCGACCCGCTCGATCACCCGCTCGACGATCTTCTCGGCGAGCTGCGCCGCCTTGGCACTGGCCGGCTGAGCGACCAGGGCCTCGATCACGTCGTCGGCATCCTCCTCCTCATCGGCGATGAGAGCCGAGTTCAGCGGCTGCGACAGCTTGGAGCCGTCGCGGTAGAGGGCGTTGGCCTTCAGCGCCAGGGTCCAGGACAGCTTGTAGGCGTTCTTGCAATCCTCGACCGTGGCGTCGTTGGGCATGTTGATGGTCTTGGAGATCGCCCCCGAGATGAACGGCTGGGCTGCCGCCATCATGCGGATGTGGCTCTCCACCGAGAGGTAACGCTTGCCGATGCGGCCGCACGGGTTGGCGCAATCGAACACCGCGTAATCCGACACCTTGAGGTGCGGCGCGCCTTCCAGCGTCATCGCTCCGCAGATGTGGGTATTGGCGGCCTCGATGTCCTTCCGGGTGTAGCCGAGGAAGGGCAGGATCTCGAAGGTCGGGTCGCTGAGCTTCTCGGCCGGGACCTTGAGCACGGTGGTGAGGAAGTCGTCGCCCAGCGTCCAGCGGTTGAACACGAACTTGATGTCGAAGGCCGACTTCAATCCCGCCTCGATCGCCGCGATCTTGTCGTCTGTGAAGCCCTTCGACCGCAGGCTGCCGGGATTGACCGCCGGCGCCTGGCCCATCGAGCCGTGGCCCACCGCATAGGCCTCGATCTCGGCGATCTCGGATTCGCGGTAGCCGAGGGTGCGCAGGGCGTCCGGTACCGCGCGGTTGATGATCTTGAAGTAGCCGCCGCCGGCGAGCTTCTTGAACTTCACCAGGGCGAAGTCCGGCTCGATCCCAGTCGTATCGCAATCCATGACGAGGCCGATCGTCCCGGTGGGGGCGATGACGGTGGCCTGCGCGTTGCGGAACCCGTGCTCCTCACCAAGGGCGAGGGCGCGGTCCCAGGCGATCTTCGCGCGCTCCACGAGATCGGACTGGGGCACGTTGGCGAGGTCGAGGGGGACCGGTGCGATGCTCAGGAACTCGTAGCCGGCCGCCTCGCCATAGGCGGCGCGGCGATGGTTGCGGATCACCTTGAGCATGGCATCGGCGTTCTCCTCGTAGGCCGGGAAGGCCCCGAGTTCACCGGCCATCTCGGCCGACGTGGAATAGGCCACGCCGGTCATGATCGCGGTGAGCGCACCGGCCAAGGCCCGACCCTTCTCGGAATCGTAGGGCAGGCCCATGCTCATCAGCAGGCCGCCGATATTGGCGTAGCCGAGACCGAGGGTGCGGTAGCGGAACGAGAGCTCGGCGATCTCCTTCGACGGGAACTGCGCCATCAGCACCGAGATTTCGAGGACCACCGTCCAGAGCCGGTTGAGGTGCTCGAAGGCGGCGACGTCGAACTGGTTGGTGGCCTGGTCGTACATCGTCAGCAGGTTGGCGGAGGCCAGGTTGCAGGCGGTGTCGTCGAGGAACATGTATTCGGAGCAGGGGTTCGACGCCCGGATGCGCCCGCCCGACGGGCAGGTGTGCCAATCGTTCATGGTGGTGTTGAAGTGCAGGCCCGGATCGGCCGAGGCCCAGGCGGCCTCGCCGATCTTGTCCCACAGCTCGCGCGCCGGCAGCGTCTTGGTGGTCTTGCCGGTGGTGCGGGCCTTCAGGTCCCAGTCCGCATCGGCTTCCACCGCACGCAGGAAGTCGTCGGTCAGCGACACCGAGTTGTTGGAGTTCTGGCCGGCTACCGTCAGGTAGGCCTCGGAATCCCAGTCGGTGTCGTAGACGGGGAAGTCGATCTTGGTGAAGCCCTGGCGGGCGAACTGGATCACGCGCTTGGTGTAGGCGTCCGGCACCATTTCCTTGCGGGCGGCCTTCACGGCCTTCTTCAGGGCCGGATTGCGCTCGGGGTCGAAGCAGGCATCGCCCTCGGCCTCGCACTGGGTGCAGGCCTTCATCACCGCCTGAAGGTGCTTCGAGACGATCTTCGAGCCGGTGACGAGGGCGGCGACCTTCTGCTCCTCCTTCACCTTCCAATCGATGTAGGACTCGATGTCGGGGTGGTCGATATCGACGATGACCATCTTGGCGGCGCGGCGCGTGGTGCCGCCGGACTTGATGGCGCCGGCCGCCCGGTCGCCGATCTTGAGGAACGACATCAGCCCCGACGACTTGCCGCCGCCGCCGAGCTTCTCGTTCTCGCCGCGCAGCATCGAGAAGTTCGAGCCGGTGCCGGAGCCGTACTTGAACAGGCGCGCCTCGCGCACCCACAGGTCCATGATTCCGCCCTCGTTGACGAGGTCGTCCTGCACGCCCTGGATGAAGCAGGCGTGCGGCTGCGGATGCTCATAGGACGAGGCCGACTTCGTCAGTTCGCCGGTCCGATAGTCAACATAGTAGTGGCCCTGTGCCGGACCATCGATGCCGTAGGCCCAATGCAGGCCGGTGTTGAACCATTGCGGCGAGTTCGGCGCCACCATCTGGCGGGCGAGCATGAAGCGCAGCTCGTCGAGGAACGCGGAGGCATCCTCCTCGGAGGTGAAATAGCCGCCCTTCCAGCCCCAATAGGTCCAGCAGCCGGCGAGGCGATCGAACACCTGGGTCGAGGAAGTCTCCGAACCGGTGCGCTCGCCCTCGGGAAGCTCTGCCAAAGCGGCCTCGTCGGGGACGGAGCGCCACAGGAACGACGGAACGTCGTTCTCCTCGACCTTCCGCAGGCGGGCGGGGACGCCGGCCTTGCGAAAGTACTTTTGGGCCAGCACGTCGCTGGCGACCTGGCTCCAGCTCTCGGGAACCTCGATGCCCTCGAGGCGGAACACCACCGAGCCGTCCGGATTGCGGATCTCGCTCAGCACCTTGCGGAATTGAATGGTCGCGTAGGGGGATTGCCCGGCCGTGGTGAGGCGCCGTTCGAACCGCATGAAACCTGTCTCCCTCGTCGAATCGACGATTCGCCCCGGCGCACCGCACCAGCCGCGTTGTTCTCAAGAATGAAGATGGCAAGCGTCCGCGAACGCCCGCGATGCGCGTGTCAGTCGATCGAAAATCAGTGATCCGCCGCTCGGCGCAACCGCTTCGGCGATGTCGGTAAACTACCGCGTCGGCGGGGTTCGCGTCAACAACTTGTGTGTGCCGGCTACGTTCCGGACTAGATGTTGTGTCATCGCGCGGAAAGCTGTGGATAGCGGTGTCGGTCCGATAAGTGCTGTTTGGGCTTGCCGGATTCGGCCGCGGAAAATTTTCGTCGCACAGCTTGAGCCGGACCGCTGCTGCGTCGCGGTTTGGTTAATGGGCGCAAGTGGGGGCATCGGGACGCACCCGAGGGGCGGGCGGCGGATCACCTCGCGTCGGCGCCGCGGCTGGACTTCGCCGGACTGCCTCACCATAGTCCGGCGCGACGCACCGGCGGGGCGCAAAGCCTTCGTCCAAGTCGCTGACCTCTCTCTCCAAGACCCCTTTCAGGCGAACGCGATGGCTCTCAAGGACACGCTTCTGCGAATCTTCACGTGGTGGAACGGGCAGACCATGTCGCTCGCGCTCTACACAGCGCGGAAGGGTCAGCTCGTCGGTACCGACGAGGCCGGGAACACCTATTACCGGGCGCAGGGGCCGCTGATCGATCGCTCGGTGGGCACCGAGCGGCGCTGGGTTGTCTACAACGGCTATGCCGATGCGTCGAAGGTGCCGCCCGGCTGGCGTGGCTGGCTCTGCCACAACGGCGATGTGCCCCCGAGCGAGGAGACCTACGTCCCGCGCGAGTGGCAGAAGCCGCATGTGGAGAATCTGACCGGCACCAGCGGCGCCTACCGGCCGAAGGGGTCGCAGCTCAATATCGGAAAGCGTCCGGCGGCGACGGGGGATTATGCCCCGTGGAGCCCGGGTGACTGAGCCGCGAATTCGCGCGACCGGACCGGCACGGCCCTTTTTCCACCAATGTTGCGCGGTTAACCGCCCACTACGCCGTCGCTTACCGTGCGACGTGCACTCGAGAGGGGCGAGCCTTGAGCCGCAGCACCGCACGATTTCCGCGCCCGGCCCTGAAGCGTCTGGTGTTCTGCGCCGCCGCCGTCAGTCTGTGCGCCCTGCCGGCGGCGGCCGACAAGATCAAGAACCCCACCGCGGTGTTCTCCGGTCTCGATAAGATCACCGGCCGGATCGTCTCGTTCGAGGTCGCCGTCGACGAGACGGTCCAGTTCGGCGCCCTGCAGCTGACGCCGCGGGTCTGCTACAGCCGGCCGCCCACCGAGAGCCCGAAGACCACCGGCTTCCTCGAAGTCGACGAGGTCACCCTCGACAACAAATATCGTCGCATCTTCACCGGGTGGATGTTCGCGGCGAGCCCCGGCCTGCACGCCATCGAGCATCCGATCTACGATGTCTGGCTGGTGGATTGTAAGGGCGGCAGCGACGTCATCGCCGAGGCCAAGGAGCAGGAGGACGTGCCGGTCATGGCCTCCAAGCCGGAGAAGACCCGGCGGACCCGCGCCGGCCAGGACGCGACGCGCACCGCCCAGCAGGTCAACCCGAACGGTCAGGTCGACGTGGAGGCGCCGCGCGGGGTTCCGGTGCAGCCCCGGCAGAAGCCATCGCGAAAGTTCTTCCCGTCGAACGAAGGCCCGGCCCCGGCTCCGCCGCAGCCGCGCGAGCCGCAATCGATCTTCGACGCGATCTTCCGGTAGCGCCCGGCGAACCAGGAGCCCCGATGCCCGAGATCGCGACGATCCTCGCCTTTGCCGCCGTGTCGCTCGGGATGGTCCTCACGCCGGGACCGAACATGGTCTATCTCGTCTCCCGCTCGATCTGCCAGGGACGGACAGCCGGTCTGATCTCGCTGGGCGGCGTCGCGCTGGGATTCCTCGTCTACATGCTGTGCGCCGCCTTTGGCATTACCGCCCTGGTGCTGGCTGTGCCCTATGCCTATGACGGGCTGCGTCTGGCCGGCGCGTTCTACCTCGCCTACCTCGCCTGGCAGGCCCTGCGGCCGGGCGGTCGCTCCCCCTTCGCGGTGCGTGATCTGCCGGCCGACAGCCCGACGCGACTGTTCGTCATGGGGCTCGTGACCAATCTGCTGAACCCGAAGATCGCGATGCTCTATCTCGCGCTGCTACCGCAATTCGTTGCCCCCGAGCGCGGCGACGTGCTCGGTCAGACGCTCGTTCTCGGGAGCACGCAGATCGCCGTCAGCCTCGTGGTCAATGCCGGTATCGCCATCGCGGCGGGCTCGATCGCCGGATTTCTCGCCAAGCGCCCGACCTGGCTGACGCTCCAGCGCTGGCTGATGGGAGGCGTCCTCGGTGGCCTCGCCGTCCGCATGGCCCTCGACACGCGGCGCTGAGCACCGCTCAGGCTTCGGGACCAGGGCTGAGTGCGGCCAGGACATCGGCCCCGCGCATCGGCGTATCGCGCGGCCACACATCCCACGTCGCTCGCCAGGCGACCGCGTCGGCCAGCCGTCGCTTGTAGACGTGCCGCGGAACCTCCTCGGCGCCGAACTGCGTCAGGTGCTCCGTGACGAACTGGGTGTCGGCCAAGCGGTAGCCACCGGCACGCAGGCGGGCGACGAGATGGACGAGTGCCACCTTCGAGGCGTCCCGGACCGTGTGGAACATGCTTTCACCGAAGAAAGCCGCGCCGAGGGAGACCCCGTAGAGACCGCCGACGAGGCGACCCTCGGCATAGACCTCGACCGTATGGGCATGCCCCCGATCGTAGAGGGCGCCGTAGAGCTCGCGGATACGGGAATTGATCCAGGTGCGCTCGGCATCGCGGCGCGGGGCGGCGCAGCCCGAGATCACGGCGTCGAAATCCTGATCGGTGCGCACCTCGAACGCGTCCGACCGGACCGTCCGCGCGAGCCGCTTCGCGACATGGAACCCGTCCAGCGGCAGCACGCCGCGTGCGCGCGGCTCGACCCAATAGATCGCCGGATCGTCGGCATCCTCCGCCATGGGGAAGATGCCCGCCGCGTAGGCCTTGAGCAGGATTTCGGGCGTGATGTCTACGCGGTCGCCGTCGAGCATAGGCCGGACTGTGGCGCCGCCGGAGCAGGAAGGCCAGGGGATCGCGCGTGGGAACGCGGCCTTCGAACGAAAATCGGCGAGGCTCGATGCCTCGCCGCGATCACACCCGATTATCGGTGGTCTTCAGTAGTTCGGGCCACCCGCCGTGGTGCCGAGATTCGGAACGGTCCGGTTGGGCTGCTCGGCGTTGCCGCCCTTGGCCGAATCCTCGAAGATCGCCTCGCGGTTGGAGGTGAAGGGCACATCCTTCACGCTGCCGGTGACGTCCATGTCGGTCCGGCCGTCGGCGTTGCGATAGGCGCCATAGACGGAGGGGTTGTCGATCGGGCCACGGGTGGTGTTGCCGCCCTGCGGAAAGGCGCGCTCGGGCTGCCCGACATTGCCGGATGGCGACTGCGCGAAGGCGGTCGTGGCGGTCAGGGTGGCAACGACGAGGGCGAAGGAAAGGGTACGCATCGGTTTCTTTCGGAAAAAGTTGGGGTCGCTCAGAGTCCGGTCTCTCGGACGCGCACCCTGCAGAGGGCGCGCTGTTCCAGCCGGCGTGGAGTGAGAAGTCCTATTTGCCGGCTCGGTTCCGGCCATCGCTGAGCCGGCGATCTGTCGCAGGATGGCAGGGCTGACATTCGAGGATCCAGTCCCGACCCAATGCGAAGCATCTGTAGACGCTGGCGAATTTGTCGAAACTGTCGACGAGGGACGTCGCGGCGGCCCGATTTCGACACGTCACGGGCGGCCTGGCCCCGTCGAATCGTCCGGACCCTCGGTGCGGTCGCACACCTCGCCGACCGAACCGCCTTCGCCCAAAGGCGGACCGAGCCCAAGAAAAAAGGCCGGCCCCACGCGGGACCGGCCTCGATGTCGTTCCGGATTGGCCGTCGCTTTAGCGCGCCGGGCCGCCCGAGGTGCTGCCAGTGTTCGACACCGGCTTGTTCGTCTGGTCGGCATTGCCGGACTTAGCCGAATCCACCGCACCGGCCACGGGCGCCATGCCGGCTTCACCGGCCGGGCGCATCGCGTCTCCGGAGGCCGGCGCCATATCGCGGCTGGACGGATTGTCGAGCGGGCCGCCGGTGGTGCTTCCCGCCTGGGGAACGGCGCGCGACGGCTGGCCGACATCGCCGTTGGGCGCCTGCGCGAGGGCGGGAGTCGCAAACATCACGGCGCCGACGAAGATGAGTTTGGTGAAACGCATAAGACAGTGAGTCCTCGTGATCAGGTGAGGGCCTGATCGGTGAGAGCCGTCGCGGCCCGACCGATCGGTCCAGTCATGGTCTGAAAACGGTGCCCACCCTTGGGCCGTTCCGATCGCCTCTACAAAAAACGATCAGGAACAACGCCCAGTCCGGATGTCTTCAAGCGAGCAAGGCCCGCGCAGGCCGGCCGAGACACGTCGCGTCTCAGCCGCTTTCCTTCTCGTCCAGACCACCCTCGGCCAGGAAGTGTTCGAGCCAATGGATATCGTAGTCGCCGTTCAGGACATCGGCATTCCGGACCAGCGTTCGGAACAACGGCAGGGTGGTATCGACGCCGTCGACCACGAACTCGTCGAGCGCCCGGCGCAGACGCATCAAACACTCGTTTCGGGTCCGCCCATGGACGATGAGCTTGCCGATCAGCGAGTCGTAATGCGGTGGAATGCGATAGCCCTGGAACACCGCGGAATCGACCCGCACACCGAGGCCGCCGGGCGGGTGGAAATAGGTGATCAGGCCCGGTGACGGCCGGAAGGTCGCCGGGTGCTCGGCATTGATCCGGCACTCGATGGCGTGGCCCTCGACCTTGATGTCGGATTGGGTCACCGACAGCGGCAGGCCCGACGCGACGCGGATCTGTTCGTTGACGAGGTCGATCCCGGTGATCATCTCGGTGACCGGATGCTCGACCTGAATCCGGGTGTTCATCTCGATGAAGTAGAACTTGCCGTCCTCGTAGAGGAACTCCACCGTCCCGGCGCCGAGGTACTTCAGTTCCTGCATCGCGCGGGCGCAGATGCCGCCGATCTCGGCACGGGTCGCCGTGTCGATGATCGGCGAGCCGCCTTCCTCCCAGACCTTCTGGTGCCGGCGCTGGAGCGAGCAATCGCGTTCGGCCAGATGCACGGCATTGCCCTGGCCGTCACCGAGCACCTGCACCTCGATGTGGCGCGGCTTCTCCAGGTACTTTTCGAGGTAGACCGCATCGTCGCCGAAGGCCGCCTTCGCCTCCGTGCGGGCCATGCCGATCGCCTGTTCGAGTTCGGATTCCGAGCGGGCGACCTTCATGCCGCGGCCGCCGCCACCCGAAGCCGCCTTCACGAGCACCGGATAGCCGATTCCGGCCGCGATGCGCTTGGCCTCCTCCGGCTCCTCGACCGCGCCTTCCGACCCCGGTACGCACGGAATGCCGAGTCGCTTGGCGGTGCGCTTGGCCTCGATCTTGTCGCCCATGATGCGGATATGCTCCGCCTTGGGACCGATGAACCCGATATTGTGGTGCGCGAGCACCTCGGCGAATCCGGCATTCTCCGAGAGGAAGCCGTAGCCGGGATGGACCGCATCCGCCCCGGTGATCTCGCAGGCGGCGATGATCGAGGGAATGTTGAGGTAGCTGTCGCGCGCGGCCGGCGGGCCGATGCAGACGCTCTCATCGGCGAGGCGCACATGCATCGCATCGGCATCGGCGGTGGAGTGGACGGCGACGGTCGCGATCCCGAGTTCCTTCGCCGCACGCAGGATGCGCAGGGCGATCTCACCCCGATTGGCGATCAGGATCTTGTCGAACATGGGACGCTCTCCGCTCACTCGATGACGAGGAGGGGTTCGCCGAACTCGACCGGCTGGCCGTCCTCGACGAAGATCGCGGTGACGGTACCGGCGCGCGGAGCAACGATCTCGTTGAAGGTCTTCATCGCCTCGATCAGGATCAGCTTTTCGCCGGCCTCGACCTTGGAGCCGACATCGACGAACGCCTTCGCCTCGGGCGAGGGTCGCCGATAGGCGGTGCCGACCATGGGCGAGGGTACCGCGCCCGGATGACCGGCTCCGGCCTTTGCCCGCTCGACCGCCCCACCGGGGCCAGCCACCGGGGCGGGGACCAGGGCAGGCGCGACCATCACCGCCGGCATCGGCGCCGGAGCGGCGATCTGCATCTGCACCGGTTCGATCCGGCGAACGACGCGAATGCGCAGGTCGCCCTTCTCGACCTCGATCTCGGTGAGATCCGTCTCGGTGATGAGCTTGGCGAGTTCACGCACGAGCTCGGGATCGAAAGGGTCGTTCTTGGACATCGGCTCCTTGGGCATCGGCTCGTCTTGACGATCAGTTCTGGGAAGCGGCGGCGTTTCGGCTGTCGATCAGCCCGGCGAGGGCATCGAGACCGAGACGATAGCTGGTGGGTCCGAACCCGCAGATCACCCCCGCACAGACCGGGGCGATGAGCGAGACGTGCCGAAAGGTCTCACGGGCATGGACATTGGAGAGGTGCACCTCGACCGCAAGAGCCGCGCTGCCGCTGATCGCATCGCGCAGGGCAATGGAGGTGTGGGTGTAGGCCGCCGCATTGATGAGGATGCCCGCACCGGCCGCACCGGCTTCCTGCACGAATCCGACGAGCTCGCCCTCGTGATTGGTCTGGCGGAACGTCAGGGCGACCCCCAAACCTTCGGCCTGCGCCCGCAGAGCGTGCTCGATGTCGTCGAGGGTGGCCGAACCATAGATGCCGGGCTCACGCCGCCCGAGCAGATTGAGGTTCGGTCCATTGAGGACATGGATCGCGATCATCGGAGGCGCGCCTGATCCGTCAGCAGCTCGCGTGGCCGCACTGGCGCACGTCGGCGATGGTCTTGCGGATCGGATCGATCCCGACGGCGCCGGGAATGACCTCTTCGCCGATGATGAAGGCGGGCGTACCGGACAGACCAAGTTTGTCGCCGAGGCCGACATTCTCAGAGAGCGCGGCCTTCACCTCGGGACCCTGGGCGTCCTTGATGAGCTTGGCGACGTCGAGGCCCATCTCCTTGCCGACGGCGAGGGCGCGCTCGCCGTTCACCCGGCCCTTGGTCTCCAGCAGCTTGGTGTGGAATTCGAACAGCTTGTCGCCCTTGAGCTGCTGCTTGGCGGCGAGGGCCACCTTGCTCGCCTCGAGGGATTCGGCGCCGAGCACCGGGAAGTCCTTGAGGACCACGCGCAGCTTCGGATCGGCCTTGATCAGCGCCTGGATGTCGGTGAGCGCCTTGCGGCAATAGCCGCAATTGTAGTCGAAGAACTCGACCATGGTGACGTCGCCGGTGGGGTTGCCGACCACCACGCCGTGGGGAGAATTGACGAGGGCGTCGCGCGAATCCTTGAGGGCCGCCGATTGTGCGAGGCGCTGCGTCTCCTGCTGGCGACGCTCGCCCTCGGCGATGGCTTCCTGCAGCACGTCCGGATTCTTGACGAGATAATCCTTGATGATCGCCTCGATGCCCTGGCGCTGCGCGTCGGTGAACGGGGCAGCGGGCGCGGTCGGCGGCGTCTGGGCGAAGGCCGCAGGCATCGCCAGGCCGAGGGTTCCGGCGACGACGAAGGGGGTGAGAAGCGAACGGAGCAGGGGCATACGTCCTCGCGGGGCGCGACCGGCCGTACGGGGCCGACCATGAGAGATCGTGGATCGTGATCGAGCGGTTAGCCGCCGGGTTAGGCGTTTTCGCGGCGGCCGGTCAATCTCGGATACGCGATCGCGTGGTTTGGCGAAGACAGGTCGCGCCGCTTATGGAGGGGGGATGACCCGCCCCATCCCCTTCCGCACCGCCGGCCCCTCGCACCGGGCCGCCCGCGTCGCGCCGTTCCTCGCCATGGACGTGATGTCGGCGGCCGCCGCGCGCGAGCAACGCGGGGAGGGCGTGGTCCATATGGAGGTGGGCCAGCCGTCGGGTCCGGCACCGCGGGCGGTGATCGCCGCGGCCCAGGCCGCCCTCGCCGATGGCCGGTTGCCCTACACGCAAGCGCTCGGGCTTCCGGCCCTGCGCGAGCGGATCGCGCAGCATTATGCAGAGACCTATGGCGTTCGCGTGCCGGCGAGCCGGATCGTGGTGACGACGGGCTCCTCGGCCGGCTTCATCCTGGCCTTCCTGAGCCAGTTCGATGCGGGCGCGCACGTGGCGGTGCCCCAGCCGGGCTATCCGGCCTATCGCAGCATCCTCAACGCCCTCGATCTGGTGCCGGCGCCCCTGACCCTCCGGGCGGAGGATCGCTTCGCCCCCACCGGCGAGGGCCTGCGGGCGCTACACGCCCGCAACCCCCTGTCCGGCATCCTGGTGATGAGCCCCGCCAACCCGTCGGGAACGGTGATCGAGCCGGAGCGTCTCGGCGACCTGTGCGCGACGGCGCGCGACCTCAACATCCGCTTCATCTCGGACGAGATCTATCACGGCCTCAGCTACGGCGTGCCCACCGAGACCGCCCTGCGCTACGACGACGAGGCCGTAATCATCAACTCGTTCTCCAAGACCTGGAGCATGACCGGCTGGCGCATCGGCTGGATGGTGGTGCCGGAATGGCTGGTGCGCCCGATCGAGCGGCTGGCCCAGAACCTCTACATCTCGGCGCCCTACCTCTCGCAGGTCGCCGCCTTGGCCGCCTTCGACGCGGTGGAGGAGATCGCCGAGACGCGGGCCGGCTACGCTGCGAACCGCGCCCTGCTGCTCGATGCCTTTCCGGGTCTCGGCCTGGGGCGGACGCACCCGGCGGATGGCGCATTCTATCTCTATGCCGACGTGTCGGGCCTGACCAACGACGCCTCCGCCTTCTGCCGGCGGATGCTCGACGAGGCCGGTGTGGCGGCAACTCCGGGGCTCGATTTTGACCCGGTGGATGGCGGCCACCATGTCCGCTTCTCGTTCGCGGGCTCGCACGGCGATTGTCGCGAGGCCGTCGAGCGCCTCCAGACCTGGCTGCGCTGACGCATCGAGTAGCGGTATCGGCAACGCAAAAGGGGACGGGCGCCGACGCCCGTCCCCTCCCGAGACCTTTCAGATCATGCCGCGGCGATCACTCGCCGGTCAGCGCGGCCTTGGTGCGCGACCACCAGCCGGCCCGCTTGGGGCGATCCGGGTCGGCCGGGGTGAGGATCACCGCCACCGGCTCCGGTGTCGGCTCCGGAGCACGGACGGGCCGATCCTCCGGCACCGGCGTGGGGGCCACAGGCTCGGCAGCCTGCGAGACCTCGACCGAGGTCTCCGACTCGGAGACCGGGGCCTCGCGATCGGCGTGCGGCGCATCGGCGGCCTCAGGGGTCTGCGCGACCGGAAGCTCGACGGAGACCGGCTCGGGCGCCGAGGTGGCTTCGATGACCGCATCGGCGCTCACCGGCTCTTCGGCGTTCAGGAACGCGGTCGGTGCGTCGGCGTGCTGATCGTCGTCGGACGCCGAGACGTCCGACTCGCTATCGCGGGAGCGACCATCGCGGTCGCGTCCACGACCGCCGCGGCGGCCACGACGACGACGACGGCCGTTGCCATCCTCGTCGGTGGCTTGCGTACCCTCGGGCGCGGCCTCCGGTGCCGTCACGGTCTCGTCGCCTTCGGCCTGAGCCGCGACCTCGTCGGAGCCCTCGGCCTCGCCGTCCTCGTCCGATTCGTTCTGGTTGTCGTCAGTGCCAGACTGTTCGCCGGTCTCGTGGCGTCCACCCCGACGCCGACGACGACGGCGACGGCCGCGGCCCTCACCGCCTTCGGCGGATTTTTCGCGGGTCTCGTCGCGGGTCGCCTCGGTCTCGGGCTCACCGGCCTCAGACTCCACCTCGGCTTCAACCTCGCCTTCGACGATGTCGTCCTCGAACGCTTCGTCGTCGGCTTCCATCATGGAGGTGATTGCAACGGCGCGAATGCCGGTGACCGGCCCCTCGGCCCGCATGGCGGGCTCGCCGCGATCGAGCTGGAACGCGGCGGTGGAGGCAAGCCGCTCATCGGCCGCGATGGTCACGGTCACCGAGAAGCGCACTTCCAGTTCGCGCAGGTGGGCGCGTTTCTGGTTGAGGATGTAGAGCGCCGCCTCGGTCCGGGTGCGCAGCACGAGGTTGTGCGTCGCGCTCTTGAGGAGCGATTCCTCGATGGCGCGCAGGATCTGCAGAGCCACCGACGACGTGGCCCGCACGAAGCCCGATCCACCGCAATGCACGCACGGCAGGGACGAGCTCTCGAGCATGCCGGTGCGGATGCGCTGGCGGCTCATCTCGAGCAGACCGAACGGCGAGATCCGGCCGACCTGGATCCGGGCGCGGTCGTTCTTCAGGCACTCGTTGAGCTTCTTCTCGACAGCGCGGTTGTTGCGCTTCTCCTCCATGTCGATGAAGTCGATCACCACGAGGCCGGCGAGGTCGCGCAGGCGCAGCTGGCGGGCGACCTCCTCGGCCGCCTCCATGTTGGTGCGGAGCGCCGTATCCTCGATGTCGTGCTCGCGGGTGGACCGGCCGGAGTTCACGTCGATGGAGACGAGCGCCTCCGTCGGGTTGATCACCAGATAGCCGCCGGACTTGAGCGTCACGTGCGTCGAGAACATCGCGTCGAGCTGCTGCTCGACCCCGTGGCGCGCGAAGATCGGCGTCGGGTCGCGATAGGGCTGAACCACCTTGGACTGGCCCGGCATCAGCATGCGCATGAAGTCGCGCGCCTCGCGGTAGGCCTCGTCACCCGCCACCAGGATGTCGTCGATGTCCTTGTTGTAGAGGTCGCGGATGGCGCGCTTGATCAGCGACCCTTCCTCGTAGACCAGAGCCGGAGCGGAGGAGGACAGCGTCAGCTCGCGCACGCTCTCCCACAGCCGCATCAGGTATTCGAAGTCGCGCTTGATCTCCGGCTTGGTGCGCGAGGCGCCGGCCGTGCGCAGGATCACGCCCATGCCTTCGGGCACCTCGAGATCCTGGGCGACTTCCTTGAGGCGCTTGCGATCGGCGGCCGACGTGATCTTGCGCGAGATGCCACCGCCCCGGCCGGTATTGGGCATCAGCACCGAGTAGCGGCCGGCGAGCGACAGGTAGGTGGTGAGCGCCGCGCCCTTGGTGCCGCGCTCTTCCTTGACGACCTGGACCAGGATGATCTGGCGGCGCTTGATCACCTCCTGGATCTTGTAGTGGCGACGGTAGGTGCGCGGACGCTCGGGAATTTCGGCCAGCACATCGCCGTTGCCGCCGACCTGCGCGATCTTCTGCTCGTGCTCGCCGTCCTCGCCTTCGTGATCCTCGTCGTCGGAATCGTCGTCCTCGTCGGACTCCTCATCCTCGTCCTCGTCGTCCTCTTCATCCTCGTCGGATTCGTCCTCGGACTCATCGTCGGATTCGTCGGCCGCAGCCTCCGGATGACCTTCGGCCACAGGCTCGGCCTGCCCATCGTGCTCCGAGGCGGGCTCGCCCATCGGATCGGCCTCGCGCGCAAGCTCAGCAGCGGGCTCCACCGACGCGTCGGACGGCGCCGCGGAGTCGAGGGCGTCCTGCGGCAGGTCCGCGGAGGCGTCGCTTCCCGGCGCGAGCGCATCCGCTCCGGCGGAGTCGCCGGCATCGGTCAGGTGGGTTTCGGCATCGTGGTGCTCATGGGCGGGGGCGACATCGGCGGACGCGGCGTCGTGGCCTTCTCCGCCATCATGACCTTCGCCGGTCTGCCCGTCGGTGGCGGTCAGCTCCGAGCTATCCTCGGCGCTCACCGTCTCGCCGGTCTTGGCGGAGGCGGCCTCGGCGCGGCGGCCACGCGAACGCCGGCGCGGCTTGCGCTCCTCGCGCTCGCGATGCTCCTCGGCGTCGCGCGCCTCGTCTTCCAGCAGCGCCTGCCGGTCGGCCAGGGGGATCTGGTAATAGTCCGGGTGGATCTCGCTGAAGGCGAGGAAGCCGTGGCGGTTGCCGCCATACTCGATGAAGGCGGCCTGGAGCGACGGCTCCACCCGCGTCACCTTGGCGAGATAGATGTTTCCGCGAAGCTGCCGCCGGTTGGCGGCCTCGAAATCAAATTCCTCGACGCGGGATCCGTGAACCGTGACGACCCGGGTCTCTTCCGGATGCATCGCGTCGATGAGCATCTTGTTGTTGTTGGCCATGACGAACTTTCGACATGGCGGCCGACGTCGTTCTCCTCGAACCGAGCGGCCCCGAAAGCGCGCCGCCCCGTCCCGGCCCATCGGCACGGACGGTCAACGCGCGCGACGACCCGAAAAGCGGAGTCGCGGGGGCTGTGGGGAAGGGATTGCCGTCAACCGCCGTTGGGCGCCGGAGATCGGCGCGCGTGGGGTTGATCCTGGCCAGGGGTGACGGGTAGGCGGCGCCACGCGAATCGCGCAAGCGTTGAACACGAGCAACGGCAACCGATGCTGTGCGTCCGACCATCCCTTCCCTGACCTCGCGAAGACTTGTGGACCGGTCCTCGGACCAGCCGCAGATTTTTCAAGAACGGCGCGGCGACGAAAAACGCCGCCGTATGAACCGACACCCGCCCGGACTTGAGAGAAGCCGACGTTTCTGACGCGGTGAACCGACTGCGAAGGTACCGGGGCGGATGCCTCAATACGCCCGCGGGCCGCGGATGAAACCGCCCGGCACCGGGAAGGGGACTCTACCATTACAGATCGTCGCGGGCTCTTGGCAAGGCGTTAAAGTCTCTTCCGGTGGCATTCGCGTCACGACGCTGTCGCCCCCGAGCAACAAGCACCGTCCAACCGAACCGGCCGGCTTGAGGAACGGTTAACCATCCGGCCCGTATCGCATAGGTCCAAAGCGACAGGGTCACGTTCTCACGGAAACGGTTGCCGGATCGATGCCGACACATGCCCGCCTGATCCGCACCTGCGCCGTGGCCCTCGCCCTCATGGCCGGCCTGCCCGCCGACGCCCAGGACGGCGATCGGGCCAAGACGAACACCTCCACCGTGGCGACCGCCGCCGTCGCCATCGCGGCCGATCTCTCGGTGGGTGCCAACGGCGCGACCAAGCTCACCCTCACCCTGTCGAAGCCGATCGAGGCGCGCGCCTTCGTGATGGAGCGGCCCGACCGGGCCGTGATCGATCTGGCGGAGGTCAACTTCCAACTCGGGGCCGAGACCGGGCGCAAGCGCGAGGGCCTGGTGTCGTCGTTCCGCTACGGCCTGTTCGCACCGGGTCGGTCCCGGATCGTCGTGGATCTCGCCCAGGCCGCCACCGTGGGCCGGATCGAGACCGTCACCCGGCCCCGCGACGGCGCGGTGCTGCTCAGCGTCGAATTCCAGCGCGCGGACCGCGATGCCTTCCGCCGCGCCGCGGTATCGAGCGATCCGTCGCCGGCGCTTCGCAAGATCGTGGCGCCATCGGAACCGACCGATGCACGGCCGGTGATCATGGTCGATGCCGGCCATGGCGGAACCGATCCGGGCGCCATCGCGGCCACCGGTGTGTTCGAGAAGGACATCGTGTTCGGGTTCGCCCAGGCGCTGGTGAGCCGCCTCGAAGCCTCCGGACGCTACCGGGTGCGGATGACCCGCGACCGCGATGTCTTCGTGCCGCTTTCCGAGCGCGTGCGAATCGCCCGCGAAGCCAAGGCCGACCTGTTCGTCTCGATCCACGCCGATTCGATCTCGGCCGCCCCGCAGGTGCGCGGTGCCACGATCTATACCGGCTCGGAAAAGGCGACGGACGCCGAATCAGCCAAGCTCGCCGAACGCGAGAACAAGGCCGATGCTGCCGCCGGCACCGAATCGAACGAAGGACCCGGCCACGTCGCCGACATCCTCCAAGAGCTGACCCTGCGCGAGACCCGCACCTTTTCGTCGGGCTTTGCCAAGGGCCTGATGTCGCAGCTCGGCCCGGTGATGGCGATGAGCCCGAAGCCCCACCGCGAGGCCGGCTTCATGGTCCTGCGCTCCCCCGACGTGCCCTCGGTGCTCGTGGAACTCGGCTATCTGTCGAGCCAGCACGACCTCGATCTGCTGCAATCGGACAGCTGGCGCGCCGACGTGACCGGCGGCATGGCCAAGGCCATCGACGCCTTCTTCGGCAACCGGACCTCGCTCACCCGGCCGCAGCCGGCACGACGCTCGGCGGCAATCGCCCCAGTTTCACCATAGATAGGTAGTGAAACCGGGGCTCACGGCGCCCCGGTCAGCCCGACGTCGAGATTTCGGCGGGAACGGCCGCGCGGGGAACCACGCGATCGCCGCCATTGCTCATGACCGTCGCCCTCGATGCGTGGCGAGTTTCTTGCGCGCGAGCTTGCTTGCGTGTGGACTCCGATTGCGCGAGTGACCGGCGGACGATCCATCGACGGACGGGACCCGGATGCGCTTCATCCTTCGTTTCTTTGGCTTCCTGTTCAGCATCGGTGCGATGCTGTTCGTCGTTTTGGCCGCTGCCGGTGCGTTCTTCTACTGGAAGTACAGCCAGGACCTGCCGGACCACGCCGCGCTCGCGAATTACGAGCCGCCGGTGATGAGCCGCGTCCATGCCGCCGACGGCAGCCTGCTCGCCGAATACGCCACCGAGCGTCGGCTCTACCTGCCGATCCAGGCGATGCCCAAGATCGTCGTCGCGGCCTTCCTATCGGCCGAGGACAAGAACTTCTACAAGCACGGCGGCATCGATCCCGAGGGGATCGTCCGCGCAGCGCTGACCAACGCCAAGAGCGGCAAGCGGCAGGGCGCCTCGACGATCACCCAGCAGGTCGCCAAGAACTTTCTCCTGTCGAACGAGCAGACCTTCGACCGTAAGATCAAGGAAGCGCTGATCGCGCTGCGGATCGAAGCGACCTACTCGAAGGACAAGATCCTCGAACTCTATCTCAACGAGATCTTCCTTGGCACCATCGTGCCGGGCCGCAACCTGCATGGCGTCGCGGCCGCCGCGCTCGATTATTTCGGCAAGTCGGTCCACGAGTTGACGATCAACGAAGCGGCCTATCTCGCCGCTCTCCCGAAGGGGCCCAACAACTACCACCCCTACCGGCAGACCCAGAAGGCCCTCGACCGGCGCAACGAGATCATCGGCCTGATGGCCGCCAACGGCTACATCACCAAGGAAGAGGGCGAGGCCGCCCGCAAGATGCCGCTCGGCGTCAACCCGCGCGTCGCCTTCGCCAACGCCGCCAACGCCAACTACTTCACCGAAGAGGTCCGGCGCGAGATCGCCGAGCGCTACGGCGAGAAGAAGCTCTACGAGGGCGGTCTTTCGGTGCGGGCGACCCTCGACCCGAAGATGCAGGCCTGGGCGCGCAAGGCGCTGGTGGACGGCCTCATCCGCTACGACCAGTCGCATGGCTGGCGCGGGGCCCAGGCCAAGGTCGACCTCGTCGGACGCGACTGGGGCTTGGCCGTCGCCGAGGTTCCGGCTTTGGGCGACGTCGCCCCGTGGCGCCTCGCCGTGGTGCTGAGCACCAGCGGCGGCACCGCCCAGATCGGGTTGCAGCCGCGCCGCGAATCGTCGGGTCAGATCTCAAAGGATCGCGAGACCGGCACCATCGCCGCCGACGGCACCCGCTGGACCGGCCGCTCGCCATCCGCCGCGCTCAATGCCGGCGACGTGGTCTATGTCGAGGCGATGGATGGCGGACGCGGACAGTACCGCCTGCGCCAGCGGCCCGAGGTCTCCGGCGCCATCGTGGCGATGGACCCCTATACCGGCCGCGTCCACGCCATGGTGGGTGGGTTCTCCTATGACGAGAGTCAGTTCAACCGGGCGACGCAGGCGCAGCGCCAGCCGGGCTCGTCGTTCAAGCCGATCGTCTACTCGGCCGCCCTCGACAACGGCTACACCCCGTCCTCCATCGTGCAGGATTCGCCGATCACCATCGAGGCCGGCCCCGGCCAGGAGGCCTGGAGCCCGTCGAACTACGACGGCAAGTCGGGCGGCCCGCATACCCTGCGCTATGGCATCGAGCACTCGAAGAACCTGATGACGGTGCGGCTCGCCAAGGATGTCGGCATGCCGCTCATCGCCGAATATGCCCGGCGCTTCGGTGTCTACGACGACATGCTCCCCGTGCTGCCGATGTCGCTCGGTGCCGGCGAGACCACGGTCATGCGCATGGTCACCGCCTATTCGATGCTCGCCAATGGCGGCCGGCGAATCCGTCCGACGCTGATCGACCGCATCCAGGATCGGGTCGGCGAGACGATCTACAAGCACGACGCCCGCAAGTGCATCGGCTGCGATGCGGAGAAGTGGTCGGGCCAGGACGAGCCCAAGCTCGTGGACGATTCCGAGCAGGTGCTCGATCCGCTCACCGCCTACCAGATGGTCTCGATCATGGAAGGCGTGGTCCAGCGCGGCACCGCGACCCTGCTCAAGCAGATCGGCAAGCCGCTGGCCGGCAAGACCGGGACGACCAACGACGCCAAAGACGCGTGGTTCGTCGGCTTCTCCCCGGACCTCGCGGTGGGCGTCTATCTCGGCTTCGACAAGCCGCGCTCGCTCGGCGACCGTGCCACCGGTGGTGGCCTCTCGGCGCCCATCGCCCTCGACTTCCTCAAGCAGGCGCTCAAGGACAAGCCGCCCACGCCGTTCCGCGTCCCGCCCGGCATCAAGCTGATCCGCGTCAACGTGGCGTCGGGCATGCGCGCCGGCTCCGGCGAGGGCGCCGGCACCATCCTCGAGGCGTTCAAGCCGGGCACCGCCCCGCCGGACAGCTATGTCGCCTCACCGTCCGCGGGCGGCGCGCCCGCCGCTCCCGCGTCCGTACCGCCGGATGCCGACCGCGCAGCGCAGGCCGGCGGCCTCTACTGACCGCTAGGCGACGACACGGCTTCCGGTCGATCACCGCGGTCGGAACGGCCTGAACAGACTCCCTCTCCCTTTTGGGAGAGGGTTGGGGTGAGGGGCGCGAACTCTCCGAAACCCGCGCTTGCAAGAGACCGACGCGATCAAGCGGCGTCCATTCGCTCAGCCTGCATCGGCCCAGCCGCATTGAATCGGGCGGTCTTGCCTAAGCGGCTCTTGCCTCAAGCAGTCTTGCGCGCGAGGGCCAGGGCCGAGAGCTTCTCGATAGTGAAGCCCGTCTGCGGCACGTCGACCAGGAAGCGCTCGGCGATCTCCGACACCACGAAATGCGGCCGCACCCGTGCGACATAGCCCCAGTCGACGCTGGTGGACCACAACAGGTGGACCTCGCGAAACGTGTCGGCGAGCATCGGCGTGAGGGTGCCGGTGCACGGATTCGGGGTGTGGTGCGCGTACGAATCCCCGAACAGCACGAGCGTCCGTGGGTCGGCTTGCGGCGACGGATTTCGGAAGACCACATGGGCGCCGATATGCGCGTCCCGCCCGCGCCCCATCGCCTCGAAGGTGGTGACGAGGTCGTTGGCGTAGATGCGCCGCGCTTCGCTTTCGAACAGGCAGGGCTCGGCGCGCTCGGTGAGCGGCGGGGTGAACTTCAGGCCGAGATCGCCGCTGAAGGTCGTCTCGACGCCGGTCCGGCGTGACGCGATGTCATCGCGCGGTGCCACGCCGAGGCGGCGGCAGATTTCCCGGTAGGCGAGATAACAGCCGTCGAAGGTCCAGTGGGTGTCGGTGCGGCGGTAGAGGGCAGCTCCCTCGGAGCCGGCGCGGAACGGACGCACGAGGTCGATCCAGGCCCGTCTGGCGATGGACGCGGTGAGCCAACGCTCCAGCCGGAGCGCCGGGGCCCGCCCGGCATCGAGGGCGAGGTCGCCCAGGGCGTGATCGTAGATCGCGAGCTTTTCGGGCGCGACCACATGGACATACCGGGCCCCGAGCCGGGCGCAGCGGAACGTCCGCGCCTCCAGGATACGGCGCCAGCGCCAGAGATCGGCCCGCGCGACGCCGGGTTCGCGGTACTGCGTCAGGACGGCGTTGCTGCCGCCGACGAGGAACAGCCATCCGTCCGTGCCGATATGGACGTCGGGATGGGACAGGGCGGCGTCATCGGAGGACAGCGTCGGGGCAGGGGAACTCATCCCGCGTATCTAGACGGGCTCCCTCTCCGGCGCACCAGCCCTCGAGGCGAATCACGGCCCAGCGCCGGGCCATGAGTGCACTGGTCGTCGGACGAGCACTGTGCGGAGTTTTCAGAACGAGGCCCGCATCCCGCCGAATACGCTGCGCCCGGTGCCGGGATAGAACGCCACCGGCCCGCCGACGACGCTCGCCGCGTTCGTCACCACGGAGATGTCGGAGACGTAGCGCGCATCCATCAGGTTGCGGGCGTCGACGAACAGCGACACGCCGTTGCGGAAATCGAACCCGGCCTCGATGTTGAATAGCGCGTAGCCCGGCACCTGCAGGGTGTTGGCGTGATCGGCGAACGCGCCGGCGGGGACCCAATCCACCGACGGCGCCACGTGGAACCCGCTCGGATGGGCGTAGGCGAGCACGGTGCGCAGCACGTCCTGCGGGATGCCGGCGATGCGGTTGTTGCCGAAGACCGGATCGGCGACGAAGCGGAAGTCGTTGTGCGTCCAGACCTGCGAGACCACCAGGGTATCGCCGATCCCGGTGAGATCGCGTGCCAGATCGAGGGAGAATGCGGCCTCGACGCCCTGGTGCACGGTGCGGGGCGCATTGAACGTCGCGGCCGGGATGTTGATGGCGGCCCCGATGCCGGACGAGAAGTTGATGAGCTCGTCGCGGAGTTCGGATCGGTACAGGGTCACGTCCCAGGCCAGGCGATCGATCCGGCCGCGGGTGCCGGCCTCATAGGTCCAGGCGCGTTGGGCCTGGAGCGGGACGAAGGTAGTCCTCAGGGTGTTCTGCTGCACCAGATCGGAGAAATCGGGCACGTCGCGCGAGCGGGCGATATCGCCGAACACTTGAATGCCGGGCAGGGGCTGCCACAGCAGGCCGATCTTCGGGTTGATGCCCTCGTAGGTGGTGTCGGCGAACTGGACGTTGGGGCTCGCCGCCAGGCCGCCCTTGTTGCTGTAGGTGCGGTTCGCGGACAACGCCTTGGCGCCGGTCATCAGGGCGACGTCGGGCAGGAACCAGAACCGGTTCTCGCCATAGGCTTCGAGGTTCGAGGCGGATTGAAGCGCGTTGAGGGTCTGGACGCCGCGCTGGCCGGCGACATTGACGAACTGGAGCGCCGAATTCTGGCCGGCGAATGCCCTCAGGCCGAGGATCGTATCGTTGCGATAGCCGCCGATGTCGAAGCTGCCGGCCCAGCGCGGCGCGATGCCGTAGGTCCAGCCATCCTGGTCGATGGCCTGGAAGATCGGATGGTACAGCGACTTGTGGATCGCCCAGGTGTCGATATCGAGCTTGCCGACATCGAGCACGAACGAGGTCCGATTGGCGATCCGCTCGGTCTCGACCTTGCGGGATTGGTTTCCGGTGAGCGCGCTCGGATTGGCCAGCGTCGGGTTGGCGAGCGCATTGAACAGGCTCAGGGTACCGGGCAGCTTCTGGTCGGTGAGGTAGACACCGATATAGAACCGGGTCTCGATCCCGGGGGCGATCCGGTAGCCGATATTGGCGTTGAAGTTCTGGGTGCGCTGCGCCTCGTGCGCCCGGTAGCCCTCGGAATTAGTGAGCGTGCCGTTGATGAGAACGTCCACCGGACCAGATATGCGCGAGACCTGGAAGTTCTCGCGGATCGTCCCGAAGCTTCCGCCATCGATGCGCAGGACGTTGGGCGCGAACGCCGTATAGGCGGTGGGCGTGACGACGTTGATGGCGCCGCCGAGCGTCGTGGCGCCGAAGGTCAGCGCGTTGCCGCCCTTGTAGACCTCCACCGAGCGCAGCCCGAGCGGATCGACCTGATAGAAGTCGCCGCTGCCATCGGCGAGGTTGAGCGGGATGCCGTCCTGCAGCAATTCGAGACCGCGCAGGTGGAAGCCGCGGGAGATCCCCGAGCCGCGCACCGACAGCCGCAATTCCTGGCCATAGCGCTCCTGCACGAACACGCCGGGCGTATCCTTCAGGACGTCGCGCAGGGTGTTGGCGTAGCGGTTCTCGAACGCGGTGGCATCGACGAAGGCCACCGCGCCGACGGTGGCGTTCACCGCCTCACGCTGCGCGGCGACGCTCGGCACCGTGAGCGAGCCGGCCGCGGCGCCCTCGACGCTGAGTTCCGACAAGGTCGCACTCGGGATTCCCTGGGCGAGAGCGGACCCCGAGACGGAGGACAGGAGGCAGAACGCGACGGCACCGGCGCGGAGGAAGGCAACAGATGGAACGGGATCGATCATGGGACGGACTCCGGCCGAGCGCGCCGCGACACGCCGCGAGATCGCTCGCGACGGGGCTGCGCCGGTGAGTGATGAGGGTCGGGAGAGCGGGCCGCGCCCTGTCGGAGGGCGCGGCGGCGACGCTCAGTGGTGCTGATGGCCTTCGGCAGCCGGCGCGGCTGCCGCGGCCCCGGGCTTGAGCGCCCCGATCGGCGCCACTGCGAACGTCACCGGAACCGTGCCGGCCCGCTCGAAGGTCAGCGTGCCGACGATGGCGTCGCCGACCTTGGGCGAGGCCTTCAGGTCCTCGAACATCAGGTGCAAGCCGCCGGGCTTCAACTCCACGGTCTCTCCCGGCTTGATGACGAGGCCGCCGGTCACGGCCGCCATCTTCATCACGGTGCCGTCCATGGTCATGGAATGGATCGAACCGGAGCCGGCAAGCGGGATCGACGCCCCGGTGAGCCGATCGGGTTCGGTGCCGGTGTTGGTGATCCGGACGTAGCCCCCCGCCACGGTGGCGCCGCCGGGGGTCGCCCGCATCCACGGCGTCTCGATCTTGAGGTCGCCGGTCTTTACCGCCGGGGCCGCAGCCATGCTGTGCGCCGCCGCGACGATCGTCACAGCGGGGGCCGGAGATTTCAGGGCATGCGCATCCTGGCCGGCAGCCGGGATCTCGCTCCAGCGATAAGTGCCGCTCGTGCAATCCTGCTCGATCGGAAAGTACACGGTGCTGCCGGGCGCGAACGCGTCGGTGACGCGGGCCAGGAAGGTGAATTCGTCGACCTGATCGTCCGGCAGGCTGCCGCCGGTCCAGGTGATGGTCTTCACGCCCTCACGGATGTCACCGTGGTAGTAGGGATAGGCCCGGGCGTAAGGCCCCGTCTCGGTGGCGATCTGCCAGCCGGGCTTCGCCATCGGCTTGGCGCCGACCACACCCTCGGGGATCGTGACGCTGACCCGATTGGTCGGCTGGCCGTTGCAGCCATGGGTGATCTGCACGACGCCGCGATAGCTCTCATTGGGCTGCGCCTCGCGGACCGCGAGGGTGGCGTGGGCAAAGGCGGCGGTGCTCGAAACGCTGAGGAGCGCGGCGCAGGCGTAGCTTCGCGAAAACCGGTTCATGGGACAATCCTGACAGTCTGAAGGGATCGGGTCTTGGCGATCGATTCAGAGTGTCGGCGGACCGCGCGGATGGGCGATCGACCCCGGCGGGCCGCGCGCGGCGACCCGCACTTCGCTGCGCCAGGCGATCCGGGTCGCACCGCGCGGGGGCCAGACGATGGCGGCCGCGGCGAGGACCGGGTCCTCGGCCTTGGCGAACAAGCCCGGAACCGTGCAGCACGGCTGGTGATGGACGACACCGCCCGTATCGGGATCGGCACCACCGCCATCGGTCTGCCCGAGGCAAAGGGCGCCGCCATGCAGCGGCGAGGGCAGCGGCATCAGGCCGCCGAGGAAGGCATGCAGCACCAACGCGTAGAGCGCGACCACCGCAGTGACCGCGCGCAAGGTCCCCGTTCTGGTGAGGCTGCGTTTCATCGTGGCGCGAGACATACGCGATCGGAAAGGCAGCCGCCACATCGCGGATTCGTGTCCCGGGCGCACTGTGGCAGACGCGCCGCACTCCAGGGGAAGTCGGGGAAAACGACCCGCGTGCCACATTCTGGCCAGGCCGCCATGGGTTCTTAACCCCACCCCGACACGTTCGCGACGAGGGGATTTCCCGCCACGGTGCAAAGCGCCGCGACCGGGCAAGTCACATGTCGCTTCATAAGTCAGATCAGAGTTTCCGTCCGATGCTGAAACAGGCTTTCCACACCCGCTCGCTCGGCCTCGCGCTCCTCGCATCGGTGGCCGTACTCGGCCAGCCGGCAGCGGCGCGCGAGCAGGGCAGCTTCGCCCAGGCCGAATGGGCGCAGGATTACTCATCCCCCGCGACCATGCAGGTGCAGCGTTCGTCGACGCCGATCCTGTCGCCGCAGACTATCGCGGCCACCGAGCAGACGATCGAGCGCTACAAGGAGATCGTCGGGCGCGGCGGCTGGAAGCCGGTCTCGGGTGCCGACCGCCTGCGCGTCGGCGCCAAGGGCCCGGCGGTGGCCGCCCTGCGCCAGCGCCTCATCGTCACCGGCGATCTCGACGCGGCCTCGGGCGGCTCGGGCGTCTACGATTCCTACGTCTCGGCCGGCGTGAAGCGTTTCCAGGCGCGCCACGGCCTGAGCCAGAGCGGCGCCATGAGCGCGGCCACCCAGCAGGCGATGAACGTGCCGGCGGATGTGCGTCTGCACCAGCTCGAGATCAATTCGGTGCGCCTGCGCTCCTATTCGGGCAATCTCGGCAACCGTTTCGTCATCACCAACATCCCCGCCGCCCTGGTTCAGACGGTGGAGAACGGTCAGGTCGTGACCCTGCACGCCGCGGGCGTCGGCAAGTTCGACCGCCAGTCGCCGATCATGAACACCAAGGCGACGCAGATCAATTTCAACCCGTTCTGGACGGTCCCGGCTTCCATCGTGAAGAAGGACCTCATCCCCAAGATGCAGAAGGACCCGACCTACCTCACCGAGAACAAGATCCGCATCTTCTCCGGCGAGACCGAGATTTCGCCGGCCTCGGTGAACTGGAACTCGGAAGAGGGCACGCGCTACCGCTACCGCCAGGATTCGGGCGCCGACTTCAACTCGATGGGCATCGTGCGCATCAACATCCCGAACCCCTACGGCGTGTTCATGCACGACACGAACACCAAGGGCGTGTTCGGCGACGATTTCCGCTTCATCTCCTCGGGCTGCGTGCGCGTACAGAACGTGCGCGAGTACATCACCTGGTTGCTCAAGGACACGCCCGGCTGGGGCCGTGAGCAGGTCGAGCAGGCCATCGAGAGCGGCAAGCGCGTCGACGCCACCCTGAGCACCCCCGTGCCGGTCTACTGGACCTACATCACTGCCTGGGCGACCCCGGACGGCTCGGTGCAGTTCCGCGACGACATCTACAAGCGCGACGGCGTCAATGTGCCGTCGACCCTGTCGGCTCCGACTCCGGTCGCCAGCGCCGAGCAAGTCCAGAGCTTCGAGCCGGGCGACGAAGAGAACTAATCCAGCAAGACAGGGATAGACTTCTCAACCAAGCCCTTCGTTCGGGATGAGCTTCACGGAGCTCATCCCGAACATTCAACTCTCACAGGCGTCCATCCTGGAGTGAAGCCTCGATCTTCGGTAGCAGAAGTTCGTTTCCACGGGCCATAGTCAGTGCTGCCTCGCCCCTGAGGATCAGACTGTCCTGCGGATCGAAGACGATTCCGTCGCATATGTGCGCGAGTGTTGCCGCGGCAATACAGGCTGCAACGCAATCCGGCAGCCCAACCCAGTAAATCGCGCGCACTTCAGTTCACCTGAATTCGAAATCGATGTCGTCATAAGTGTCCGTCAATGCATCAAACTTGCAGGGACGACACTCGAATTGTACGGCACGGCCTTTCCAGAGAGCACTGATCATCGCTCCATCGTCTGGTATCTTTAGATTAGACGAAAACTTCAGATCAAATCGTAACTCGTCAATACTTTTTTGCCAGATTCCTAGGCTTGGTATTTGGCCGTCAAACATTACATAAAGATCCATACTCATTGCATTTTTCCTTTGAAATACAATCAAGAGACCAGGATATACAAACAACTCTTCGCGTCTAATCCCTTCGATATATGCAGCTCGATCACGGGAACATCTTTACCAACGCCGAGGTGCATCCGGATTTCGTCTGCACGTTCTGGGGTAAGCTTTGCGCCTCCGGTTTTGATGTCGAACACGGCCAAAACCGGCGCAGCGATGGTTCTGCCGTCCCGCAGAATGGCATCGGTCCGGATACTACCGTCGAGGCCATACCGGACCAGATCGCCTAAGCTGAAGCTCTGTTCGACACCGCGCAGACCAATCCCAGGCAGATCGTAATTTCTGATGAGTTTTGCAGCTTCACTAGGGATACTTGTCCCGCAGACAGGGCCCATCCCTGGTCCTACATTGGCGACGACATCTTTCACGATCTCTATTCAGCGATCTGCGGTCAGATCGATCTTTGCGTTACCGGTTCGATCCCTGCGAACGACAACGACACGCGACCCGCCTCAGCCGCCATCCCAACGACCTTTTGGGCTGCGGGACTGATCTTCGTTGAACCCGGCTTTCAGGGCATCGCAAGCAGCCTGAAGAACTGCGATCCGCAGACGAATCGCGGCGATTTCGCAGCGGCGGTGAGTCACAGGCGGCGGCAACGACATCGGAACAGCCCTCCTTCGAATCAGGTTCATTTTCCTACACCTGATTCAAGATGGCAAGATGTTCGATATTTGTTCTCGCTATTTGACGTACTGGGTCGGCTTGAATCGACAGCAGGAGCCGCCTGACCCCGCCCGACTTAGCCCGAAGCCTGCCGAAAGATTTTTTGAAACATCCGGCAAATTCCTGTGTCTTGGACTTGGGCATCCGCCAGTGTAGTAATCAAGCATCGAACGCCCGTCCGCCTCACGCCAGCGGATAACGGGTGCATCGGCCCGTTCAACAATCGAGGCTATCCATGAGCGCCGGCACCGCAAGCGACAAGCATTTCTCGAATTCCTTCTTCAGCGCCTCGCTGGCTGACGTCGATCCCGAGGTGGCGAGCGCCATCAGCAAGGAACTCGGCCGCCAGCAGCATGAGATCGAGTTGATCGCCTCCGAGAACATCGTCTCCCGGGCGGTGCTGGAAGCGCAGGGCTCGGTGCTCACCAACAAGTACGCCGAGGGCTATCCGGGCCGTCGCTATTACGGCGGCTGTCAGTTCGTCGACATCGCCGAGAACCTCGCCATCGAGCGCGCCAAGCGCCTGTTCGATTGCGGCTTCGCCAACGTGCAGCCGAACTCGGGCTCCCAGGCGAATCAGGGCGTGTTCCTGGCGCTGATGCAGCCGGGCGACACCTTCCTCGGTCTCGATCTCGCCGCCGGCGGCCACCTCACCCACGGCGCCCCGCCGAACATGTCGGGCAAGTGGTTCAAGCCGGTGTCCTACACCGTGCGCCGCGACGACCAGCGCATCGACATGGAGCAGGTCGAGGCGCTCGCCCATGAGCACAAGCCCAAGGTGATCATCGCCGGCGGTTCGGGCTACCCGCGCCACTGGGATTTCGCCAAGTTCCGTGAGATCGCCGATGCGGTCGGCGCCTACTTCCTCGTCGACATGGCGCACTTCGCCGGCCTCGTCGCCGCTGGCGTGCACCCGTCGCCGTTCCCGCACGCGCACGTGGCCACCACCACCACGCACAAGACCCTGCGCGGCCCGCGCGGCGGCATGATCCTGACGAACGACGAGGCGCTCGCCAAGAAGTTCAACTCGGCGATCTTCCCCGGCCTCCAGGGCGGGCCGCTCATGCACGTCATCGCCGGCAAGGCCGTGGCCTTCGGCGAGGCGCTGAAGCCCGAGTTCAAGATCTACGCCCGTCAGATCATCGAGAACGCCAAGGCGCTCGCCGACACCCTGATGACCGGCGGCTACGACATCACCTCGGGCGGCACCGACAACCACCTGATGCTGGTGGACCTGCAGAAGAAGGGCCTCACCGGCAAGGCAGCGGAAGCGGCCCTGACGCGGGCCGACATCACCTGCAACAAGAACGGCGTGCCCTTCGATCCGGCCAAGCCGACGATCACCTCGGGCATCCGCCTCGGCACCCCGGCCGGCACCTCGCGCGGCTTCGGCGTCGCCGAGTTCAAGCAGATCGGCGGCTTCATCGTCGAAGTGCTCGACGGTCTTGTGGCCAAGGGCGACGAGGGCGATGCGGATGTCGAGGCCAGCGTGAAGACCAAGGTCCACGCGCTGACCGATCGGTTCCCGATCTACGGCTGATTGCCGATGGTGCCGCTTAACGCGTGCACCGCAACACGCTAAGGAACGGCCGCGGATCGGTGATCCGCGGCCGTTCCTCGTTTTTCGTCACAGCACAGGTGTCCGCCCGATGCGCTGTCCCTATTGCAGTGGCCCCGACACCCAGGTGAAGGATTCCCGCCCCAGCGACGATGCGGCGGCGATCCGGCGGCGGCGGGTCTGCCCGGATTGCGGCGGACGCTTCACCACCTTCGAACGGGTGCAACTGCGCGAGCTCACCGTCCTCAAGCGCTCGGGCAAGCGCGTGCCCTTCGACCGTGACAAGCTCCAGCGCTCCATCGGCGTGGCCCTGCGCAAGCGCCCGGTGGCGCCCGACCGGATCGAACGGCTCGTGAGCGGCATCACCCGCCAGCTCGAAAGCAGCGGCGAGGCCGAGATCACCAGCGAGACCATCGGCGAGGCGGTGATGGAGGGGCTGAAGGGGCTGGACGACGTCGCCTATGTCCGCTTCGCCTCGGTCTACAAGAATTTTCGCGAGGCCAGCGACTTCAAGGCGCTGCTCGGAACCCTCGGTGACGCCGCGATCCTCCCGGTCGAGGACGAATCTGCGGCCGAGATCGTCCCTCTGCGCCCCAAGCGCATCCCGCGGCCGCACTCATGAGCGAGGCCGACCCACGTTTCATGCGCCTCGCCTTGGCGCTCGGACTGCGCAACCTCGGGCGGACCTGGCCGAACCCCTCCGTCGGGGCCGTGGTTGTGACGGACGACGGACGCATCGTCGGCCAGGCTGTCACCGCGCCGGGCGGGCGCCCCCATGGCGAGCCCGTGGCTTTGGCCATGGCCGACGGCGCGGCACGGGGCGCAACACTCTACGTCACCCTGGAGCCGTGCTCGCATCACGGACGGACGCCGCCCTGTACCGAGGCCATCCTCGCCGCCGGGATCGCGCGCGTGGTCACGGCGCTGGAGGATCCGGACCCGCGGGTCGCCGGGCGCGGGTACGCGCTCCTCACCCAGGCCGGAATCGCGCTCACCACCGGTGTGCTCTCCGAGCAGGCGGCGCGCGACCATATCGGACACGTCACCCGTGTCACCAAAGGGCGCCCGAGCCTCCACCTCAAGCTCGCCCAGACCCGTGACGGCTTCGCCGCCGGTGCGCCGCACGAACGCCTGCGCATCACCGGCCCGATCGCCGACGGGATGGTCCATCTCTGGCGCGCACATGCCGATGCGATCCTGGTCGGCATCGGCACGGCGCGGGCGGACGATCCCTCGCTCACCGTACGCCTTCCGGGCCTCGGCCAGCGCTCGCCGTTGCGCATCGTGCTCGATTCGAACCTGCGTATCCTGCCCACCGCCCATCTGGTGCGCGCCGCGCGCGACATCCCGACACTGGTGATCACCACGCGGCGCGCGCCCATCCACGCCAAGCGCATGCTAACGTCGCTCGGCGTCGAGATTCTGCAGGTCGATTCCGAGGCATCGGGCCGGATCGACCTGTCGGCGGCCCTCCGCGCCCTGGGCGAGCGTGGCCTCACGCGGATCTGCTGCGAGGGCGGCCCGCACCTTGCCGACGCGCTGGCCCAGGCCGATCTCATCGACGTCTGCACCCTGATCACCGGCCCGGCGAACCTGACAGGCTCCGGTGGCCTTCCCGCCATCGGTCCCTGCCTCGGTGAGCGCCTCGCCAGCGGCCACCTCGCGCCGGTGGAGACTCGGATTCTGGGTCCCGACCGTGCCGTGACCTACGAACGGAGCCACTGAAGATGTTCACCGGACTCGTCACGGATGTCGGCCGCGTCGTCGCCGTCTCCGGCACGGATCGCCTGCGCCACCTGACCATCCGGGCGTCCTACGATCCGGCCACCATCGCGCTCGGCGCCTCCATCGCCTGTTCCGGGCCCTGTCTCACCGCCGTGACCATCGCGCCGACCGAGGATGGCTGCCTGTTCGGCGTCGACGCTGCCGCCGAGACGCTGGAGCGCACCAACGTGGGGAGATGGCGCGAGGGCACCCGGATCAATCTCGAACGCTCGCTCAGGATCGGCGATGAGCTCGGCGGTCACCTCGTCACCGGCCATGTCGACGGCCTTGCCGAGATCGTGGCGCGCGAGAGCGTCACCGGGGGGGAGGGCGATCCGCAATGGGCGCCGAGCGACCGCTTCACCCTGCGGGCGCCCGCCGCGCTCGCCCGCTTCATCGCCGAGAAGGGCTCGGTCTGCCTCGACGGCACCTCGCTCACCGTCAACAGCGTGCAGGGCGACCTGTTCTCGGTGCTGCTGATCCCGCACACGCTCGCGGTGACCACCTGGGGCGAGCGCCGGGTCGGCGACCGGCTCAATCTCGAAGTCGACCTGATCGCCCGCTACGCCGCCCGGCTCGCCGAGAGCCGTGCGGAGATCGGGGGGTAAGCACAGCGCTTGTGGCAGCGCCCCCTTCGGTCTATCGCTCGCGGCAATGACCGAGCGGCCCGTGACGGCTGACTCAGAAGGCCGCGCGTCGCAACGACCGACGCGGTCCAGCGCCGCAACCCCGATCCCGTCACCCATCCCCATGCGTCGCGGAAGGGTGGCGTCCGCTCCATCCTGCTCAAGGCCTTTCGATGGTTTCGACACCACCCGCGTCCCGCCCCGTCGCCGACACCGTCAAGGGTGCCCGCGTCCTCGTGGTCGAGGCGCGCTACTATGGTGAGTTGGCGGACGAACTCCTGGCCGGCGCGCAGGGCGTCCTCGACGCCGCCGAGGCCGAATCGACCATCGTCACGGTACCGGGCGCCCTAGAGATTCCCGCCGCCATCGCGATCCTCGTCGAGGCCGCCGCCCGTGCGGGGCGCCCCTACGATGCGGCCGTGGCCCTCGGCTGTGTCATCCGCGGCGAAACCGGACATTACGACATCGTCGCCGGCGAAAGCGCGCGGGCGCTCATGGACATGTCGGTGAACCTACGGCTCCCGCTCGGCAACGGCATCCTCACCGTCGAGACGGAGGCGCAGGCCTTCGCCCGTGCCCGCGTGGCGGAGATGAACAAGGGTGGCGGCGCGGCCGAAGCCGCGCTGGCGGTTCTGGCCCTGAAGCGCGCCGCCGCTGCCGCGTCGGTGGGAGAGGAATAAGATCATGGCGAAGTCGATCGCGCGCAGCGGCGCCCGCCTGGCCGTGGTGCAGGCCCTCTACGAGATGGAAATTTCCGGCAAGGGCGTGATCGAGGCGATGGCCGAGTTCGAGACCTTCTGGATCGGCCGGACGGTGGAGGGCATCGAGCACCCGCCAGCGGAAACCGCGTTCTTCCGCGACCTGCTGCGCGGCGTGGTCGAGGAGCAGCGGGCGATCGATCCGCAGCTCGACGGTGCCCTGGCGCAGGGTTGGCCGCTGAAGCGGATCGAGGCGGTGCTGCGGGCGATCCTGCGGGCCGGCGCCTACGAGCTGATGTATCGGCGCGACGTGCCGGCGCGGGCGGCGATCTCCGAATATGTCGACGTGGCCTACAGCTTCTACGGCGGCGACGAGCCCGGCATGGTCAATGCCGTGCTGGACAAGATCGCCCGCGAAGTCCGCGGCGCGGAATTCGCCGGGCTGCCGGGCTCGGGTAAAGCTTGATCGGACCCGGCGTGAGCGGGTCCCGCTCCACCGAGGACGGCCTGATCGCGCGCTACTTCGCGCCGCTCGCCGGTCCCGGTGCGGACGGTCTGTCCGACGACGCGGCGACCCTGACGCCAAGCCCCGGCTGCGACCTCGTCCTGACCGCGGACGCCATCGTCGCCGGCGTGCATTTCTTTCCCGACGACCCGCCGGCCTCCATCGCCCGCAAGGCGCTCGGGGTGAATTGCTCGGATCTGGCCGCCAAGGGCGCCAGCCCGCGCGGCATCCTCCTCACCCTGGCGCTGGCCGACGACTGGACCGAGGCGTGGCTCGCGGACTTCGCCGCCGGCCTCGCAGGAGCGATCCGCGATTTCGGCATTCCGCTGCTGGGTGGCGATACGGTGCGGGCCGCCGGCCCGACCTCGATCGGGGTGACGGCGCTCGGCGAAGTTCCGGCCGGCACCATGGTGCGGCGGATGACGGCGCGCATCGGCGACCGGATCTGCGTCAGCGGCACCATCGGCGACGCCGCCCTCGGCCTGCTCCTGCGCAGCGGGCCGATGCCGGCCTGGGGGACGGCGCTCGGCGCGCAGGGGTGTGATGTCCTCATAGACCGCTATTGGCACCCGCAGCCCCGCCTCGCGCTGGGGCCGGTCCTGCGCCGGCACGCACGCGCGGCGATGGACATCTCCGACGGCCTCGCCGGCGACCTCGCAAAGATGCTGAAAGGCACGGCGCCGGAGGGTGGGGGACGCTCGGCCGCGATCGCGCTCGCCGACCTGCCGCTGTCGGAGGCTGCCGCCCGGGCGCTCGCCCTCGCACCCGATCTCCTGACCACGATCCTTACCGGCGGCGACGATTACGAGATCCTCTGCGCGGTGGCTCCCGAGCATCTCGCCGCCTGCCTCTTCGACGCGAATGCCGTCGGCGTACCCATGACGGTGATCGGCACCGTCACGGCGGGGGCGGGGGCGCCCGTCTTCCGATCCGCGGACGGGCCCATTGCGCTCCCGTCCGCCGGATCGTTCAGTCACTTCTGAGTCGGTTCGCGCCTCTTCCGACACCCTGCGCTGCGGCGATCGCTCAGGCGGCCCGCACGGTGGCGAGGAACTGGGCGACCTCGGAGCTCAGGCTCTCCGACTGACGCGACAGGTCGCCGGAGGCCTGCATGAGCTGGCTGGCGGAGGCGCCGGCCTCTGCGGCCGAGCGGGCGACCTCCTCGATATCGGTGGTCATCGCGCTGGTGCCGGCCGAAGCCTGGCTCATGTTGCGCACGATCTCCTGGGTCGTCAGGCTCTGCTCCTCCACCGCCGCAGCGATGCTGCTGGTGACCATGCTCATGCCCTCGATGCGGGTGACGATGCCCTGGATGGCACCGGTCGCACCGCCGGCCGCGCCCTGGATCGCCTGCACCTGCTCGCCGATCTCGGTGGTGGCCCGCGCGGTCTGTTCGGCGAGGCTCTTCACCTCGGCCGCGACGACGGAGAAGCCACGGCCGGCCTCGCCGGCGCGCGCCGCCTCGATGGTGGCATTGAGCGCCAACAGGTTGGTCTGCGAGGCGATCTGCGAGACGAGGCCGACCACGTTGCCGATGCGGGTGGCAGCGGCCGAGAGCGAACGCATGCTCTCCGCGGTCCGGTTGGCCTCGTCCACTGCAAAGCGCGACATCTCGGCGGCCTGCTCGACCTGACGGCCGATCTCCTGAACGGTGGCGCCGAGTTCCTCGGCCGCCGCCGCGACGGTGTTGACGTTGCCGGCGGTCTCATGGGCGTTGAGGGCGACGGAGTTCGAGCGCTGCGCGGTGCCCTCCACCGCCAGGGTCATGGTACCGGAGGCGTCCTGGAGGCCGTGCGACGCCTGGGCCACGTGCTCGACGATCCGGCCGACGGAACGCTCGAAATCGTCGGCGAGGTGCTTGAGCATCTCGCGACGCTCCGTCTCCTGGCGCATCCGCTCGGCATGGGTGGTCTCCAGCTGGCGTGCGGCCTCCTCGAGCGAGATGTCGCGGATCGTCACCACCGCGCGGGCAATCCCGCCGATCTCGTCGTTGCGGCGGCTGCCGGGCACCTCGGCTAGGGTCTCGCGGCGGGCCAGAGCTTCCAGCGCACGGGTGAGTGCACCGAGCGGCCCGACGATACTGCGGGAGAAGACGAAGCCGAGGACGGCGGTCGCGAGCAGAACCAGCAGGGCCACGAGGGCCAGGGAGCGGGTGAGGGCGCCGACCGCCTTCAGCGTCTCGTTCTGCGATTGTTCGGCGACGATCGTCCACGGCGCGCCCATGACGGAGACCTGCGCGGTGGCGGCCATCCGGGTTCCGTCCGCAGCGGTGTAGGTGAACGGATGGGCGCTGCCCAAAGCCGCCTTGTCAATGCCGAGCTGGGCAACGGGGCTGCCCGCCTTCTCGCCACCGGACAGGGGCGGATTGCTCCGCAACAGGCCATCGGTGCCGACGGCCATGATCCGTCCGGTGTCGCCGAGGCCGCCGCGATCGGACAGGGTCCGGTCGAACAGGGCCGGGGTCACCCGCATCACGACGAAGCCGATGCGGGCGGCCGCTTGACCGGTGCCCATGGCCACGTTGGCGCGACGCGCCACCGCGCGGCCGAGGAAAGCGGAGGGAGCCGCCTCCGCGGGATACGGCGCGAAATCCTCGAACAGGGTCGCGTCCGCATCGGCCGCCTTCAGGCGTTCGATGAGCTTGGCGAGACCGGTCTCCTTCAAGGCGGGCTCGGACAGGTCGTGCGAGAAATCGGCGCCCTTCGTGGTGGTGTAGACGATCCGTCCATCCTCGGAGACGAAGACGAGGTCGGCGTAGCCGGGCCGCTCGACGAGCTTGCGCGCCACTTCCTGCACCTTCGCATGGCGGCGGCCGTACATGGTTGCGGGCGCCTCGGCCGCCATCCGCCCTTCCGGCGTGGCCGCGCCGGAATAGGTCTGGACGAGCTGGGCGAAGTCCGGCTTGGCCGGGTCGAGCGCCTCAACCAGATCGCCGAAATTGCCGCTGACCTGCGCATTCGATGCCGTGGTGGCGAGATCGCCGCCGGCGCGTTCCACCACCAGTTCGATGCCGGTCTTGCGGGCAGTGGCCGCCAGATCCAGCCGGTCTTCGGCCGCTGCGACGAGGCCAGCCCGGGCCGAGTACCAGCTCAAGCCACCCATGGCGGTCGAGCTGACGAGGGCCAGGCCGACGATGATCGCCGGGAGGCGGGTATTGAGGCTGGCGAACAGGGACATGAGAGCACCGATACGGGGAACCCTCATGGCATCGCACACAGCGCTTTAAGAAAATCCTTTCAGTTTTCGTTCCGCTCGATTTCCCAAGTCAGGGTAAGTCCATGCGCGGAAAATCACATCGCCAATATCGGGTGCGTCGATCGACTCGGAATTTTCGATGCCGTTCCGAGATCTGCATGATTGGCCCGCACGCGTTCATCGGAAACCGCTGACGCGGCTTTCGACGTCTTAGGCGCCCGGCAAGCCACCGGCGGAATCCTGCGCACCATCGTCGAGGAACATCCGATAGGCCGGGTTGTCGGTCTCGTCGACGCACGGATAATCGAGCGCCGCCACCGCCGCGTCGAAGCGCGTACGATCGGCCGGCGCCACGTCGATGCCCGCCAGCACCCGGCCATAATCGGCGCCGTGGTTGCGGTAATGGAACAGGGAGATGTCGAACCCGTCGCCGAGACAGTCGAGGAACTTCAGCAACGCCCCCGGGCGCTCCGGAAACTGGAAGCGGTAGAGGCGCTCATGCGCCAATCCCGTCGCCCGGCCACCGACCATGTAGCGAATATGGACCTTGGCCATCTCGTTGTCGCTCATGTCGAGCACGCGGTAGCCGTTGTCGCGGAGATCCGCGATCAGCGCGCGCTTCTCGGGCGCGCCGCCGGCCAGGTTGATGCCGACGAAGATCTGCGCATCCGCATCCCTGGCGTAGCGATAGTTGAACTCGGTGATGGCCCGCGGCCCGAGGGTGCGGATGAAGGTCCGATAGGCGCCCGGTCGCTCGGGGATGGTGACACCGAGTAAGACCTCGCGCTGCTCGCCGATTTCGGCGCGCTCGGCGATGTGGCGCAGGCGGTCGAAATTGAGATTGGCCCCGCTGGAGATCGCCACGAGGGTCCCGCCGGCATCGCCGCCCCGCGCCGCGTAGGCCTTGGCGCCGGCCAGAGCCAGGGCGCCCGACGGCTCCGAGATCGCCCGGGTGTCGTCGAAGATGTCCTTGACCGCCGCGCACATGGCGTCGGTATCGACGGTGATGACTTCGTCGAGATGCTCACGGCACAGGCGGAACGTCTCCTCGCCGGCCTGGCGCACGGCAACGCCATCGGCGAAGAGGCCCACCGTCGGCAGGATCACCCGCTCGTCGGCATCCAGAGCGGCCTTCATGCAGGCGGCATCGTCGGGCTCGACCCCGATGACCTTGGTCTCGGGGCGCAGGTACTTCACGAAGGTGGCGATGCCGGCCGCGAGGCCGCCGCCGCCGATGGGGACGAAGATCGCCTCGATCGGACCGGAATGCTGGGTCAGGATTTCCATGCCGATGGTGCCCTGGCCGGCGATCACGTCGGGATCGTCGAACGGGTGCAGGAAGGTCAGGCCCTGCTCGACCTCGAGCTTGCGGGCATGGCCCAGAGCCTCGTCGAAGGTGTCGCCGAACAGGATCACCTCGGCGCCGCGCGCCCGGCAGGCATCGACCTTGATGGCCGGCGTGGTCCGCGGCATCACGATGACGGCGCGCACGGTGAGACGCGCAGCCGCCAGGGCGACGCCCTGCGCATGGTTGCCGGCGGAGGCGCAGACGACCCCTTGCGCCAGAACCTCGGCTGAGAGCCCCGACATCTTGTTGTAGGCGCCGCGCAGCTTGAACGAGAAGACCGGCTGCAGGTCCTCGCGCTTCAGCAGCACCGGACGGCCGAGGCGCACCGACATGCGCGGCATCGGATCGAGCGGGCTCTCGATGGCGACGTCGTAGACGCGGGCGGTGAGGATCTTGCGGATGTAGTCGGTCAAGGAAACGCGGGCCCCGGATCAGGATACGGTCGAGTCTATCTCCTCGCACATAGGTCTTGTGCAGCGCAGAAGCGAGCGCGACCACTTCACCCTCGCGGCGGACGTCATGCTCGAAAGGGCGGCCTTGCCGATATCCGCCGCGCTTACTCGGCCGCTACGGCAGCCGCTCGTAGAGGGCCGCGAGCCAGACCAGGGCGGCGATGCCCTGCGCCAGGAAGGTCCCGGCCGAGGCCAGATCCTTGACGATCCCGATCCGCGGATGGTGGTCGGGGTGGAGATGGTCGCACAGCTTCTCGATGGCGGTGTTCAGGAATTCGGCGGCGAGCATCAGCAGGAGGCTCACGATGAGCGCCACCCGCACCCACAGGCTCGCCCCCACCAGACACGCCAACGGCACGCCGATGCCGAGGAGCGCCAGTTCGAGGCGCACCGCGCGTTCGGTACGGGCCCCGTGGACGAGGCCGCGCCAGGAATTCAGGAAGGCGAGGTAGAGGGCGTGCATCGCGGGCTCAGGCGTTGTCGGTGGGCGCGCCGCGGGCGATCCATTTCGCCAGCACCGGACCGGTGATGAGCACCACGAACAGCCGCAGGGTCTGCACCGCGAGGACGAACGACACGTCGACCTTCGAACCGACCGCGATGATCGCCACCGAATCGAGGCCGCCGGGGCTGGTGGCGAGGTAGGCGGTGAGGAAGTCCACAGGCAGCAGGTAGGTCAGCCCGTACGCCCAGAGGCCGCACAGGGCGATGACGCCGAGCGTTGCGATGAGGATTCCGGGCAGGGCCGTGACCGTCTCCCGCAGAGTCTCCTCGCGAAAACGCAGGCCGACGTACCAGCCGATCGTCGCATAGGCGAGGTCGAGGAGCGGCAGGGGCAGCGCCATCGCGACCGTTCCGGTGGCGTGCAGCACGGCACCGAGCACCATCGGTCCGATCAGGCCACCGGCCGGCATCCTCAGGGCGAGCGCGATCCCGGCCCCGGCGGCGGCGATGGCCAGCGTCGCGGCGACGGAGAGCGGCGTGCTCGCCTCCGCGGCGGCGGCCGCGACGCCACCGGGGGTGGACACGTCGGTGAGCAGCCGCGCGACGAGGGACGCCGACAGCACCACGGCGACGACGCGGACGTACTGCATGAAGGCGACGAGGCGCGGGTCGGCCCCGTAATCCTCCGACATCGCCACCATGGCGGCGGCCCCTCCGGGGGACGACCCCCACGCGGCGGTGGTGCCGGGCAAGACGCGAAGGCGCGTCAGCGTCCAGCCGACGACGGCGCCGGCCAGCACCGTCACCAGCACCACCGCCAGGATGAGCAGGCCGTGGCCGGTGAGCGTCGCCACGATCTCGGCGGTGACGGATTTGGCGACGAGGCAGCCGATCATCGCCTGCGCCGCCTGGAATCCCGCCCTCGGCACCGACAGCCGCGCGCCCTTCACCCCGAAGGCGATGGCCGCCAGCATCGGCCCGAGCAGGAGCGCCGCCGGAAAGCCGGCCACCGACAACCCGTAGGCGAGGGCACCGGAGGTCAGGACGAGGGCCGCCCACAGGCCGATCGATCGGATGGAGAACACGCGGTCAGCCGAATGAGAGGATCGGAAGCGTGGCCGGGCGCTACACCGGATGACCCGCGCTGTCACGGTGCGGGCCGGGCGAAGCCGGTTCGTCGGCGATGCAGGCCGTGGTCCCCTCCGGCGCGTGGGTTCTGAAGAACGCCGCCAGATGGGCGAGGCCGGCGCCGCGCGGGTCGCTGGAGCGCCAGGCCAGCGCCACCGTGCGGCCGGGCCCGTCGATGTCGAAGCTGCGCGTCACCGTGAGGCCGCTCGGATCGGGCCCCGACGGCACCGCCAGCGCCGGCAGCAGGGTGTAGCCGGCGCCGGCCGCCACCATCGAGCGCAGGGTCTCGAGGCTGGTGGCATGGCGCCCGGCGGCGCTTCCGGCGCCACAGGCCGTGACGGTCTGGTCGCGCAGGCAATTGCCTTCGTCGAGGAGGAGCAGGTCCGGCCCGGCGATGTCCCGGGCGCGCGGGGTCCCGCCTTGCGCCAGCGGATGGTCCGACGGGCAGGCGAGCAGGAACGGCTCGACGAAGAGCGGCGTGATCGCCAGCCCCGAGATCGGCACCGGCAGCGACACCAGGGCCGCGTCGATGCGGCCGTCGCGGAGCCCTTCGAGGATCTCGGCGGTGCGCGCCTCGCTCAGCGCCAGCGCCAGCAGCGGGAATTCCTGGCGCAGGCTGCGCAGCACCAGCGGGAACAGGTAGGGTCCGAGGGTCTGGATCGCGGCCAGCACCAACCGGCCGGTGAGCGGCGCGCCGCGCCCCTCGCTCGCCAGCACGAGGAGCCGCTGCGCCTCCGCCAGGACGATGCGGGCCTGCCTGACGATGCCCTGGCCGGCGGGGGTCAGCATCACCCGGCGGTTGCTGCGTTCGAACAGCACCAGGCCCAAGGCTTCTTCGAGCTTGCGCACCTGAACGCTCAGGGTCGGCTGGCTGACATTGCAGCGCTCGGCCGCCCGCCCGAAATGCGTCTCCTCGGCCACCGCCACCACGTATTCGAGGTCACGGAGCGACAATCCCGATAGGTTCATAGGCTCAGCCTATCAGAACCTTTGCCACGATGCATTGGTCAAAGGGTGGAGACCGGTTCATAACGCGGTCTCAGAACCATTCCAGGGTCGGAGAAGGGCGAGGCCGATGTCCCCCCGCATCCCCGTCCTGGCCGCCTTGAGCCGAGGAGCGCGCGCCGCATGAGCGATCAACGTCCGATACTGACCACCCGCCAGGGCCATCCGGTCCGTGACAACCAGAGCACCCGCACGGTCGGCGAGCGCGGCCCGGCGACCCTCGAGAACTACCAGTTCATCGAGAAGATCACGCATTTCGACCGCGAGCGTATCCCCGAGCGCGTGGTGCATGCCCGCGGGACCGGCGCCCACGGCTTCTTCGAGGCCTATGGCACGATCGGCGACGAGCCGGCTTCCAAGTACACCCGCGCCCGCGTCCTCAACGAGACCGGCGTGAAGACGCCGATGTTCGTGCGCTTCTCCACCGTGGCCGGTGCCAAGGAGAGCCCCGAGACCGCCCGCGACCCGCGCGGCTTTGCGGTGAAGTTCAAGACCGTCGACGGAAACTGGGATCTCGTCGGCAACAACCTCAAGGTCTTCTTCATTCGTGACGCGATCAAGTTCCCCGACATGATCCACGCGTTCAAGCCCGACCCGGTGACCAACCGCCAGGAGGCCTGGCGCTTCTTCGACTTCGTGGCGGCCCACCCCGAGTCGATCCACATGGTCACGCACCTGAAGTCGCCCTGGGGCATCCCCGCGAACTATCGCGAGATGGAGGGCTCGGGCGTCAACACCTACAAGCTCGTCAACGATGCGGGCGAAGCGGTGCTGTGCAAGTTCCACTGGACCCCGAAGCAGGGCGTGCGGAACCTGACCTCGGCCCAGGCCGAAGCGGTGCAGGCCAAGGATGTCGGCCACGCCACGAAGGACCTGTACGACACCATCGCCGCCGGCAATTTCCCCGAGTGGGAATTCTCGGTGCAGATCATGCCGGACGGCCCGAACGATCACCTGTCGTTCGATCCCCTCGACGACACCAAGCTGTGGCCGGTGGAAGACTTCCCGCTGCGCCCCTGCGGCCGGATGGTGCTCGACCGGGTGCCCGACAACTTCTTCGCCGAGGTCGAGCAATCGGCCTTCGGTACCGGCGTGCTCGTGGACGGCATCGACTTCTCGGACGACAAGATGCTCCAGGGGCGCACGCTGTCCTACTCGGACACCCAGCGCTACCGCGTCGGCCCGAACTACCTGCAGCTTCCGATCAACGCGCCGGCTCCCGGCGTGAAGGTCGCCAGCAACCAGCGTGACGGCCAGATGACCCACTACGTCGACGGGCTCGGTTCGAACAAGCACGTCAACTACGAGCCGAGCACGATCCAGGGCGGCCTCGCGGAGGCACCCAAGCCCGCGCGCGAGTATCACCAGCCGATCCAGGGGCAGCTCGGTCGCTATCAGACGAGCCGCACCGAGGACGACTACGTCCAGGCCGGCGTGCGCTACCGCTCGTTCGAGACCTGGGAGCGCGACGACCTGATCGCCAATCTCGTGGCCGACATGAAGGAATGCCCCGAGGCGATCCAGCTCCGGATGGTCTGGCACTTCTCTCATGCCGACGCCGACTACGGCCGCCGGGTCGCCGAGGGGGCGGGCATCGACCTTCGAAAGGCCCTTGCCCTGCCGCCGCTGCCGGGCCGCGCGGCTCCGGGACAGCGTCTCCAGGCCGAGACCTACACCGATGGCAGCCACGCCCACCGCGTCGCCGCCGAGTGAACTGAGATCGTCGTCGTTCCAGGACGGCCAAGAGCCTCGCAGGGTCCTCCGACCCTGCGGGGCTTTTTCGTGCCCAAATGCGGCGCCCTGCCGGGGCCGGGCCGACAGAGCGGTGACTGTGATGCGACCCTGGGCAAGTTGGAGACGACGCTCAACAAGCAACAGTAAGCACGCGACGTGCCGATGAAGAAACCGCCGGCACGCGCCCCGACGCAGCAGCGATGTGGCGTCATGGCCTGCTAGAAATCGCAAGCCCGTTTTCGCACCAAAAGCTTATCTCCGAAAATCGGATTGTCGTGTTGCCGGATATTTACCGGTATATACGTCTATATTCTCGATTAATTCTTGATAAGAATCGGCTTAATCTCTGTATAATACCGTCTATCCACAAATTTATTCACCAGACTATTTGTATCTCGTCACCACTCCCGCCTGCTGGCAAGATTTTTTTCATGTTTCTCGCTGCCTATTGGGGAGGTCTGGTTGTGCGAATCATTTTTCGCCACGGTGAGCAGGTTGCGCGAACGATGAGCAGACAGTCGCAGACAATCGAGTCGCTCGTAATGCGAGATCAACTCAGCGCCGTCCACCATGCGTTATTCACCACGCTGATCTCGAACGTCTTCGTTTCTTTCTGTCTCACCTTCATGATGTGGCCCAGCGTCGACCACAGGTTCCTGCTCGCCTGGGTCGGCTCCAATGCCGTCTACAACGCCATTCGTATCAGCCTGGCCTCATACTGGTGGCGGAGCGGGACGTCGGAGCGGCACCCCGATCGCGTGCTCCGCTATTTGACCATCGGCGCATTTTTCTCCGGCCTCAGCTGGACGGTCGGTCTCATCGGGATCGCGATTGCCGGGCAGGCCTACACCATCGCAACGGGTCTGGCTTTTTGCGGGATTACGGCTGGTGCGGTGATCGAATCGCGGGCACACCGGGGGGTCGTCCCCGCCTTCGTCCTCCCAAGCAATCTCGTGCTGATCCTGCTCTACGCGAGCGCCGACCTGATCGCATCGCGGGTTATCGCAATGAACCTGCTCCTGCTCTTCGTCATGATGGTCAGGTCCACGAGCAAGACCGAGCGGCACTTCAAGGATTCCACACGCCTGAAGTACGAGGCGACTCACCTCGCCGAATCGTTGCAAGCGGCGAATGTCGTGGCGACGCAGGCTGTCCATCGCCTGGAATACGTCGCGAACCACGATCACCTCACCGGTCTCGCCAACCGGGTCGCCTATCAGAAGGCGTTCGACCAGTTTCTGACGCGTTCCTCCTCGGGCGAGGGCGATGTGACGGTCATGTTGATCGATCTGGACCACTTCAAGGAGATCAACGACACGCTCGGACATGCGGAAGGCGACGAGGCATTGATAGAAGTTGCTCGCCGGCTGAACAGCCTTCTCACCCCCGACGATCTCATCGCACGTCTCGGCGGCGACGAATTCGCCGCGCTCATCTTCCGGCCGAGGATGGAGGCGGAGGACGAGGCGATCGCCGCAACGATCGTGGACAGGCTCCGCGAGCCTTTCCGGCTCTCCGATCGGGCGTGGCAAGCCGGCGCCAGCGTCGGCTTCGCACGCTTTCCGAAAGACGGTGCCACGATGAAGGACCTCCAGGTCTGCGCCGATATCGCCCTCTACCACGCGAAGTCGGCTGGCCGCTCGACCTGGTGCGCCTTCAGCGACGACATGCGGCGCGAGACGGTGACCCGGCAACGGATCGGACGGGACCTCACCCTCGCTGTCGACGAGGGACGCATCGAGGTCTGGTTCCAGCCGCAGGTTGATAGCCGGACCGGCAAGGTCTGCGGATTGGAAGCGCTCCTGCGCTGGAAGCATCATGAACTCGGATGGCTGTCACCGCCCGATGTGGTCAAGGCCGCGGCCGCCACACGGCAATCCGAGCGTCTCACCCGGGCCGTGTTTCAGGGCGTGTGCCGCATGGCACAGGTCCTCGCGCAGCTGGGACGCCCGGACATCGTCGTGTCGCTCAATGTCTCGCCTGACGAGTTCGGCACTTATCGGGTCGCCGACATGATCGCCGAGGAACTGACGACGCACAGGATCGCCCCGACATCGATCGCCGTCGAGATCACCGAAGAGGCCGTGTACTCCACCGAGCGCGGAGGCGACGATCTCGCCGCCTTGAGACGGATGGGCGTCCGAATCATCGTCGACGATTTCGGCGTCGCCTATTCGTCGATTGGCTCCCTGCGCACGATCAACTTCGACGGCATCAAGATCGACAAGAGCTTCATCCAGGATGTCGGTGGCGACCATAAGGATCGCCGGCTCACGGGAGCGATCTTCGCCTTCGCGCAATCCCTCGGAGTCGATGTGGTCGCCGAAGGCATCGAGACCAAGGCGCAGGCGGAGATACTGACCGGTCTCGGATGTCCCGTCCTGCAGGGCTACTATTTCGCACGGCCCATGCCGCAGACGCAGACCCTCGCCTGGATAACGCAGAACGCTATCACCGCCCCAATTACGGCGACCGGCACGACGGAAAATTACCCTTCGATTCGGGCTATCGCCTGAACCGCGCTTCGTCGTCTCCCAAGACAGCGTGCATCGACCCCAAACGGGGCTGCGGGACGTCGAGAGCGGACGTCGCGCGCGTTCGTCAGGGAGCGCCGACCTTGCGATCGCGGCCGGCACCGAGCCCGAAAACCAGGGCGCCGAACGCGATCGCGCAGAACAGTACGATGGAGGCGCCCCACCCGCCGCTGCGGTCGTGGGCGAGGCCGAAGCTCAAGGGACCGAAGGCGGCGAGGGTGTAGCCGACGCTCTGGGACATCGCCGCCAGGGACGCCGTCGAGGCGGCGTCGCGCGCGCGCAGGACGATGATGGTGAGCCCGAGGCCGAACAGGCCGCCGAGGCCGAAGCCGAGCAGCATCCCGATCGGCCGGGCGAGGCCGACCGGGCCGATCGCCAAGGCGAGCAGCGCGCCGACGGCCAGCGCGAGGAGTCCGACCACGAACAGGCGTTGATCGCGGACACGGGCGGCGAGGGTGGGCACCAGAAGCGCGGCCGGCGCCTGCCCGAGGCTCATCAGCGACGACACGAACCCGGCATCGACCGCGCTCAGGCCGCGGTCGTGCAGCAGGACCGGCAGCCAGCCGAACATGATGTAGGCCAGCGACGATTGCAGTCCCATGAAGCCGGTCACCTGCCACGCGAGCCCGTCGCGCCAGAGCGAAGGGCGACGTACCGCGCCCTCGGCCGGCGGGGCGGCGCGTGCGAAGGGCGCCCAGGCGCAAGCCGCGAAAAGGGCGGGCACGCCCCATACGGCGAGCGCGGTGGACCAGCCACCCAGCGTGTCGGCAAGCGGCACCGAGAGGCCGGCGCCGGCGGCCGCGCCGAGGCACAACACCATGGTGTAGAGCCCGGTCATCGCGCCGGCCTGGCCGGGAAAATCGCGCTTGACCAGGCCGGGCAACAGCACGCCGGAAAGCCCGATCCCGAGGGCCGCGAGGCAGGCGCCGGCAAACAGCGGGACGGTGCCGCCAAAACCGCGCAATGCCGAGCCGATCGCCACGATCACCACCGCCGCGAGCACGCCCCGGTCGGGGCCGAGATGCCGGATCACTAAGGGCCCGAGGGCGCAGGCGAGGCCGATGCACAGGACGGGCAGGGTGGTGAGGAACGCCGCGCCGGCCGCACTCAGGCCGATGTCGCTGCGGATCGTCGCGAGCAATGGCCCGACAGTGGTGAGCGCCGGACGCATGTTGAACGCCACGAACACGATCCCGAGCCCGACGAGAACGGGCCGCGTGGTGGTCTGCGTCCCGGATGTCACGCGCCGCGTCGCCTCGCCGCGATGGCGCAGAGCAGGCTCGCCGCGAGCAGGATGCCGAACGGCGCATCGCCCAGGCTTGCATAGAGCGTCCGACCGGAGATCCGCGCCGGCAGATCCGCATCGAGCACACCCTCGACACCGAGGGGCAGGCTCGCGGTGATGCGCCCGTGCGCGTCGACCACCGCCGAGATGCCGGTATTGGCGTCGCGCACCAGAGGCAGCCCCTCCTCGACGGCCCGCAGGCGGGCCTGGGCGAAGTGCTGGCGCGGGCCGGGCGTATCGCCGAACCACGCATCGTTCGTGAGGTTCAGGATCAGGCCCGGGACCACCGGCGGCGCTCCGGGGGCCGCCATCGGGACGATCTGACCGGGAAAGATCGCCTCGTAGCAGATGGTGGCCGCTACCGGCGGCAGGCCCGGCACGGTGAGGATGCGCTGACCGGCGCGGGTGCCGGCGGTGAAGCCGCCCGGGATCGACACGAACTGGCGGATGTGGAGGGCACGCAGGAACGCATCGAGGGGCGCCGGCAGGTACTCGCCGAAGGGGACGAGGTGGACCTTGTCGTAGACGTCCCCGAGCTTCGGTCCGGCGGCGATGGTGAAAATCGCGTTGAAGAAGCGCGGGCGCTCGTTGGGCAACGCTTCTTCGGCGCGGGCCGCCCCGGTGATGAGCTGCTTGCCGGGCGGGAACGCGGCGGCGATGCGGGCGAGCGCCCGCGGATCGCGCTGGATCAGGAACGGGAATGCCGATTCGGGCCAGATCACGTGGGTGACATCGGCGATGCCGGAGCGGTCGGGAGCGGCGGCGCGGTCGCTCAATGCGAGGTAGCGATCGAGGATGTCCTCGCGATTTTCCGGGCGGAACTTGGCGTCCTGATTGAGGTTCGGCTGGACGAGGCGAAGCCGCACTCCGGCCACGCGCGGATCCGGGCCGGCGGGAAGACGCGCCACGCCGAAGGCGGCGAGGGCGGCAAGCGCCACTGCGGCGAGGGCAACGGGGCCGAGGCGCCCGGCCGTGGTGTCGGCTGTCGCCAGCGTCGCCGGGGCGGCGGCGATGGCGATGACGAGGAGGGTCAGACCGTAGAGCCCGATCACCGCCGCGCCCTGCATCAGCCAGAGATTCTGGCCGAGCGCCATGCCGAGGGTGTTCCAGGGAAAGCCGGTGAACAGGTGGCCGCGCAGCCACTCGCAGGTGGCCAGACCGAAGGCCAAGGCGAACAGACGGCCATTGCCGCGCGACCAGACCAGCCGCGCGAGGGCAAAGCCGAAGGCATAGAACAGCGCCAGCACCGCCGGCAGGCCGACGACCCCGAGCGGCAAGGCCCACAGGAATTCCTCCGCCTCGACGAGGAAGGCGGAGCCCAGCCACCACAAGCCGGCGGTGAGATAGCCGAAGCCCCAGGCCCAGCCGATCACCGCACAGGCGAGGACCGCGCCGAGATTGCCGCGCCGGCCGGTGGCCGCCCCGTCGATGAGCCAGACCGCGACGGTGAGCGAGACCGCGAGGGCCGGCAGCAGGCCGAAGGGCGGCATCGCCAAGGCGCCAAACGCACCGGCCATCGCGGCGAGCACGAGGCGACGCCAGCCCGAGGTGAGCATCACCCAGTGCGCGAGCCCCGAGAGCGGGCCCGTCGCCGGCGCGCGAAAGGCGTGCGCGGCGGGGCCGTCGAAGGTCTCGCTCATCATACCGAGTCCGTCACGGGGCGGGCGCCTCGACGGGGGAACTCGGCGGGGGCAGGGCCAGCGGCACCACGGCGGTGATCTTGGCCTGGCCGCGATGCAGGCGCAGGCGCTTGACCCGGCGCGGATCGGCGTCGAGCACCTCGAATTCGAGATCGCCCGGCCCGGCGATCAATTCGCCGCGCGACGGCACCCGGCCGGCCAGGGTCACGATCAGGCCGCCGATGGTATCGATCTCCTCGGCCATCTCGCCGACGGCCGCCACGAGATCGACGCCGCTGGCCTCCGAGACCTCGGCGAGACCCGCGCGGGCATCGGCGACGAAGACATCGCCCTCGCCGTCGACCCGATGGACGAGGCGTCCCTCGGCGACGTCGTGTTCGTCCTCGATATCGCCCACCACCATCTCGATGAGATCCTCGATGGAGATGAGGCCGTCGGTGCCGCCATACTCGTCGATGACGAGGGCCATGTGGGTGCGGGTCGCCTGCATCCGCACCAGCAGGTCGATGGCCGGCATCGAGGGCGGCACGAACAGCACCGGGCGCTGGATGCGGGTGGCGGCCAGCGTCACCGACAGATCGACGTTGCCGAGGTTGAGCGCGCGCTGGGCCCTGACCCCGCGCCGGGCACGGGGCACCGGAGCGACGGGCTCGACGACCCCATCGGTCGCGGGCGGCGGCGTGGCGGGACGCCGGGTGCTCGCTTCGGCGCGGGCGGCGATGTGGTCGACGAAGTCGCGGATGTGAACCATCCCGCGCGGGTCATCGAGGGTGTCGCCATAGACCGGCAGGCGCGAATGGCCGGCGGTGCGGAACAGCTTGAGGAGATCGCCGAGGCTGGTCTCCATCGAGACGGCGACGATATCGGCCCGCGGAATCATCACGTCGTCCACCCGCACCTTGTGCAGGCCGAGCACGTTCTTGAGCATCGCCCGCTCGAGCGGCGAGAACGCGTTCTCGCCCGTGCCGGGCTCGGCCAGGGCGTCTTCGATATCGTCGCGCAACGAATCGCGCGGCCGAAGGTGGAAAACCTGCAGGAGACGGTCGTACCAAGGCTCACGGACGTGGGCCTCGCCATCACTGCTGCTGGACGCGGCCTGGGCCGCGCCGCGACTTCGATCGTTGGTCATGTCTCTCTGATCTGGGAGTTCAGGCGGTATCGCCGGTATCGCCGCTCAATCGGCGTAGGGGTCGGGCACACCGAGAGCACGAAGCGCCGCGATTTCGAGGGCTTCCATAGCCTCCGCATCCGATTCGCCGGTCTCGTGGTCCTGGCCGAGGAGATGAAGGGTGCCATGGACGAGGAGGTGCGCAAGATGGTGGCTGAGCGGCTTCGACTGCTCGGCACTCTCGCGCAGCATCGTGTCATACGCAAGAACGACATCGCCGAGCGGGGTCGCGACACCCGCATGGGCGGGTTGCGGCGGGGCCGGAAACGACAGGACGTTGGTGGGTTTGTCCTTGCCGCGCCACGTCTTATTGAGGTCCTGGACCATCGCATCGGTGGTCAGCAGGATGCTGATTTCGACGGCGCTGTCCGGCGGCTTCGGTGCGATCGCCAGAGCGGCCTCGACGGCGCGAATCACGAACGCCTCGAGATCGGGCGCCACCGTCTCCCAGCGCGGGTCCGCGACGGCGACGTCGATCTCGGCTTCGATGGCGTTGGTCATGGCACTCGTCAATACAGGCGGCGACGCGGGTTGGGGTTGCGGTCCGCCTCGTGCTCGCCGTGGGCGGCCGATTCATAGGCCGTCACGATGCGGCGCACGAGGTCGTGACGCACCACGTCGACATCCCGGAAGGTGACGCGGCCGATGCCCTCGACGCCGTCGAGGATGTTGACCGCCTCGACCAACCCCGAGCGCTGGCCCGGCGGCAGGTCGACCTGGCTCGGATCTCCGGTGATGATCATCCGGGAATTCTCGCCGAGCCGGGTCAGGAACATCTTCATCTGCATCGAGGTGGTGTTCTGCGCCTCGTCGAGCAGCACCACGGCATTGGTGAGCGTGCGACCACGCATGAAGGCGAGCGGCGCGATCTCGATGATGCCGGTCTGCAGGCTGCGGTCGACATGGCGCGCCTCCATGAAATCATAGAGCGCGTCGTAGATCGGGCGCAGGTAGGGATCGACCTTGTCGCGCATGTCGCCGGGCAGGAAGCCGAGGCGCTCGCCGGCCTCGACGGCGGGGCGCGACAGGATCAGGCGCTCGACATGGCCCTGTTCCAGCAGCGAGACCGCGTGACCCACCGCGAGCCAGGTCTTGCCGGTACCGGCCGGCCCCTCGGCGAAGACGAGTTCGTTGGTCCGCAAGGCCTTGATGTAGGCGTCCTGCGCCGCGTTGCGGGCGCGCACGGCGCCACGGCGGCGGGTGGCGATCTGGTCGAAGACCGCGCGGTCCGGCTCGGCGCTGACCTCGGCGGCCGGGAACAGATTTCCCTGCTGCGTCGTCTCCTGGATCGCGCCGTCGACGTCGCCGAGCGTGAGCGCGGTGCCGCTCGCCTTCACGCGGGCGTAGAGGCGCTCGAACACCTTGCGCGATTTCTCGGCGGTTTCCGGTGAGCCCTTGAGGACGAGGTGATTGCCGAGCGCCGTGGCGGTCACCGAGAGGCGGCGCTCGATATGGGCGACGTTCTGGTCGTACTGGCCGAAGACGAGGCTCGCGAGGCGGTTGTCGTCGAATGTCAGCGAAACTTCGACGGATTCGACGATCTCGTCGGCGCGTGTCGCCGGCCCCCGGCCGCGCACGCCGCCGCGTCCGCTCAAACCCTCAGATCCTGGCACGCAATGCTCCCTCGTGGAGTGGTCGGCCCGCTGATCACGCCGCGGCTGCGGCGTCGGACACGGCCTCGCCGAACAGGCTGTTCGACCCCGCCCGCACGATCCGGACCGGAACCAGAGTGCCGATGGTAGAGGTGGGCGCATCGAACTGAACGGGGAGGAGGTGCGGCGTCTTGCCCGCGACCTGTCCCGGATGACGCCCGGCCTTCTCCACCAGCACCTCGACCACGGTGCCCACCGCCGCCGCGTTGAAGGCGTGGCGCTGGTCGTCGAGCAGACCCTGAAGGGCCGCGAGGCGCCGGGACTTCACGTCCTCCGGCACCGGATCGGCCCAGTCCGCCGCGGGCGTGCCGGGGCGGGGGCTGTACTTGAACGAGTAGGCACTGGCGAAGCCGATCTCGGCCACGAGCCGCATGGTCTCGTCGAACTCGGCATCGGTCTCGCCGGGGAAGCCGACGATGAAATCCGACGACAGGGCGACGTCGGGCCGGACGGCCCGCACCCGCGCGATGATGTCCCGATAGGTCTCGGCATCGTGCTTGCGGTTCATCGCCTTCAGCACCCGGTCCGAGCCCGATTGCACCGGCAGATGCAGGTAGGGCATCAGCGCCGGGATTTCGCCATGCGCCGCGATCAGGTCCGCCGCCATGTCGTTGGGATGGCTGGTGGTGTAGCGCAGGCGCAGGATACCGGGGATGTCCTGGAGCGCACGCAACAGAACCGGCAGGTTCGCGGAGGCGCCGTCCGCGCCGTGCCCGTGATAGGCGTTCACGTTCTGGCCGATCAGGGTGATCTCGCGGACGCCGCCCCGCACCAGCGCGGTCGCCTCCGCGACGATGGCCGCCACCGACCGGGAGACCTCGGCACCCCGGGTGTAGGGCACCACGCAGAAGGCGCAGAACTTGTCGCAGCCTTCCTGAACCGTGAGGAAGGCGGAGACGCCCTGGGTCCGCCGCGCGGGCAGGTGGTCGAACTTGTCCTCCACCGGAAATTCGGTGTCGACCACGCGCTTCACCCGCGAGCGGGCGAGGAGGTCGGTGAGACGGTGATAGTTCTGCGGGCCGACGACCACATCGACCGCGGGCGCGCGCGCGAGGATCTCGGCGCCCTCGGCCTGGGCGACGCAGCCCGCCACCACGATCGTCGTATCCTGCCCGACCTCGGCGCGCGCGGCCTTGAGGACGCGCAGGCGGCCGAGTTCCGAATAGACCTTGTCGGCGGCCTTCTCACGGATGTGGCAGGTGTTGAGGACGACGACGTCCGCCTCTTCCACCACCTCGGTCGGGGTGTAGCCCTCGGCGGTCAGGACGTCCGCCATGCGGGCGGCGTCGTAGGCGTTCATTTGGCAGCCGTAGGATTTGACGAAGGCTTTCTTCAAAAGTCCGGTCCCGACGATCGTTTTCGCGCCACGCCTGTAGCACGGTTCCTCCGCCGCGTCGCGGATCGCGTCAGACCGCCGGCACGCCCGAATCGGACAGGTCGGACGCGCCGCTCGGCCTGATCCCGCCCGTCCAGACCGGTCCCTGGGGCGCCCGCCCGGTCACCGCGCGCTGGAGCGCCTCGCGCACGGACGCCTCGGCCTGGGCGGTGGCGCGCTTGCGGTCGGTGGCGGCATCGAACGCGATTGGTGCCCCCCAGACCACGTGGACGTCGATCGGCCCCTGAGCCAGGAAGACGGCGAGGTGCGGGGCCAGATCCATGTCGCCGTACCAGGCGATCTCGGGCCGCTCGGACCGGACCAGCGGCAGGCCGTTGCGGCGCGGATAGGTGATGGCGAGCGGCTGGAGCCGGACGCGGTCGAGGCCGCCCTCCGCCCCGTCGAGGGCGGTGCGGGCGGCGCCGACCAGCGACGAGCGGAACGGCAACAGGCGGGTGCCGTCGCTGGTGGTGCCCTCGGCGAACAGGACGATGAGGTCGCCACCCGCCAGCCGCCCCGCCACCGTGGCGTTGACGCTGGCGGTGGCGCCGCGCCGCGCCCGGTCGATGAAGACGGTGCGCTGCAGCCGGGCCAGCATGCCGACCACCGGCCAGCCGGCGATCTCGGATTTGGCGACGAAGGAGAGCGGGCGCAGGGAGCCGAGGGCGATGATGTCGAGCCACGACACGTGGTTGGAGAGCACCAGAGCCGGCTCACCCGGCGCCGGCGGCGTGCCGCTCTGGGTCACGCGGACGCCGAACAGCCACAGGAACGTCCGGTGGAACCAGGTCGGCAGGTGGGCGGCGATGCGCCCGCGGCCGTAGCGCAGGCTCAACGCCTGCGGGCCGACCATGAGCCCGAAAGCCAGTGCACAGAGAACGAGGCGGACGATCGTGCCGAAGCGCGTCATTCCTCGGTCAGGCCGTGCGCGGGGCGCTCACGACAGCACAGCCGTCATGGTGAGTGCGGTGGCGCGGCCGCCATCGGCGCGGGTGTAGTAGCCGGTGCGCTCGCCGACCTGCTGGAAGCCGTGCCGGGCATAGAGCTTCAGCGCCGGTGCGTTGCCCTCGTCGACTTCGAGATGGACGTTGCGCACGCCGCTCAACGCCAGATGCGCCAGATGCTCGCGCACCAGGCGATGCGACAGACCGCCGCCGCGCATGTTCGGTGCCAGCACCACGGTGAGGATTTCGGCCTCGTCGGCAGCCCGGCGCGACAGGACGAAGCCCTGGATCGCGCCGCTCTTCCACAAGGCATGCGCCTCTGTGGAGCGTTCGCACAGCATGCGCTCGAACTCGTGCGCGTCCCAGGGGCGGGCGAAGGCGGTGGCGTGGAGGCGCGCGAGGACACGGGCCTGCCCCGAATCACGCAGCAGGGCGACGTAGGGCGCGGTTCCCCACGCCTCCCACCAGGCGGACCAGACCTCGAGGGGCCAGAACGGGGTCATCGGTCGCGTCATCGGCGGGCGAGCCTCGCGTGATCCTGCGGCTGTGCGTCGGGGCCGCGCAGATAGAGCGGCCGGGGGAGGGCCTGTTCGGGATCGGCCAGCATCCCGAGGGAGGCGATCCAGGCGATGTCGGCGGCACCGGTCCCGGCGACCTGGACATCGATGCCGCGCGCGGTGGCGGCGGCGGCGAGCGCCGGGGCGCCGGAGCCCACCAGGGTGACGATGCCGTCGAGCATCGCGACGGCGTCCTCGATCTTCACGAGGCTCGGCGGCACGACGATCCCGTCGGCCATGCTCATCGCCTGGAGATAGACCGCGCCGTGGCGCGCATCGATCGCCGCGACGATGAGGCCGATGCCGTTGGTGGCGAGAAGCGGAGCGAGCAGGGCGGACAGGGTGGTGACCCCCACCACGGGAATCTCGGCGGCCAGTCCGATGGCGCGGGCGGCCGAAAGCCCGACGCGAAGTCCGGTGTAGCTGCCCGGGCCCACCGTCACGGCAACGCGGTCGAGGGCCTCGAAACCGCCCTCCACGCGGGACACCACGCGCTCCACCATGGGAAGCAGCGCCTCGGCATGGCCGCGCCCGAGGATCATCGACTCCTGCGCGAGGAGATCGTCGGACGCGTCCGTCGCGATGCAGACGGAACAGGCGTCGAGCGCCGTGTCGATGGCCAGAATACGCAACGTCACTCCCGATCGTGCCGCGATCCGACGAGCTCGGTGCGCTCCCGCCGGGAGCGTGACGTTAGGACAAAAACGACCGCCCCGTCAGTGCGGGGCGGCCGATCGCGGTGAATTCGAGGCGCAGTGTTGCCGCTTTGCGTCGCAGCCGGGTCAGATCGCCTGAACTTCGCGGATTTCCGGCAGGAAGTGGCGGAACAGGTTCTGGACGCCGTTGCGCAGAGTGGCGGTGGAAGACGGGCAGCCCGAGCAGGCCCCCTTCATCTCGAGATAGACCACGCCTTCCTTGTAGCCGCGGAAGGTGATGTCGCCGCCATCACCGGCCACCGCCGGCCGCACGCGGGTCTCGAGCAGGTCCTTGATGGTCACCACGGTCTCGGCATCGGCCGGATCGAAGAACTCCTCGGCGTCGTCCTCGCCGCTGACCACTCCCTCCGCCAGCACCGGCGCGCCGGACTGGAAATGCTCCATGATCGCGCCGAGCACGGCGGGCTTCACCTGGGGCCAGAGGTTGTCGTCCTCGGCCTTGGTCACCGAGATGAAGTCGTGGCCGAGATAGACGCCGGACACGCCCGGCACGTCGAAGAGGCGCTGCGCCAGCGGCGAACGGGCAGCGGCCGCGGCGTCGCGCGCCTCGAAGGTCGATTCGGCCATCACCACCCGGCCGGGCAGGAACTTCAGGGTGGCGGGGTTCGGGGTGGCTTCGGTCTGAATGAACATGGCGACAAAAATCCTCGTCCGCTGCGCCGGTTCAAGGCCGGCCGGGAATGGCACCGGGAGCGCCCGGCACACCCTCACATGTGGACCGCGCGGGTGATTTTCTCAACCGTGACGTGGTGGCGATGATTTGCGTCGCCGACGCGACCCATCGGTTCGGGCCCCTTTTCTGGACAAGTCGGCCGGCCTCGTGTATCCGCCGCCTCAACTCAAAACAGGATGCCGAAATCCTGACGCCCGCGAACCCATCCGGGGATCACGGGCGCGCACCGGCAGGAACTTGACCGATGAACATCATCCAGCAGCTCGAGCAGGAGCAGATCGCTTCGCTCGGCAAGACCATCCCCGACTTCCAGCCCGGCGACACGGTGACCGTGAACGTCAAGGTGAAGGAAGGCGAGCGCACCCGCGTTCAGGCCTACGAAGGCGTCTGCATCGCACGCTCCGGTGGCAGCCTCAACGAGAGCTTCACCGTCCGCAAGATCTCCTATGGCGAAGGCGTCGAGCGCGTGTTCCCGCTCTACTCGCCGCTGATCGATTCGATCGTCGTCGTCCGTCGCGGCAAGGTGCGTCGCGCCAAGCTGTACTACCTGCGCGATCGTCGCGGTAAGTCCGCCCGTATCGTCGAGCGCGCCGACCGCCCCGCCGAGAAGGCCGCCAAGGCCGATGCGTCGAAGGCGAACAAGGACGCCCGCAAGGCCGAGAAGGCCGCCAAGTCCGCCGCGAAGACCGCCGCCGAATAATTCTCGGAATCTGCTGCCCGCGCCGCGAGGCGGGGTAGCGACGTCCGCATCGGTCAACCCGCAGCTGCAACGCTGCGGGTTTTTCGTTGCAGTCTAGGGAGCCGACATCCGGGCGGCCATGCCGCTTTCGTCGATCATCATGCGCTCCATCCGGGTCGGCGCTTGCGTGATGTCGTCCATCACCAGCTGGTTCATCGCGCAGATGAACGAGGTGAGGCGATAGCCGTCGTGGCGCGACAGAGCGTTGTCGAACGCGCGCAAATTCCAGAACGGATCGTTGGCGCGAGTAATCGGTGCGATGCCGGTGAGGTGCTGACCGTGGAGGAACTGCGCCGCCGGCCTGCCCTGGCCGGCAAGTCCCGGCGCGGGAGCGGCGAGGTCTTCGCTGTCCCAGAACTGACCGAAACTCTCCTGTCGCCGCATGCGCGCCCGCGTCAGCCAGCGATTCGCCACCGGGCAATCGATGGCCGCATCGGCCAGCGTCGCATAGGGGTTGTGCGCCTCGGCGCCCGCCGCGTGAAGACCCAGCAACTCGTGTGTCGTCCCAAACGGGGCAGCGGACGGGTAGGCATCCGCCAGCACGCCCGCCGCTGGGCGCGGTGGATCGAGATTGCCGATGGTGTGCGATTCCTCCGGCGCGGAGTTCTGGAACGGGAAGGTCTCGGCGAGCAGCGCCAATGTCCGGATCGGCAGGGTCTCGGCTCGGGCGACGAGGCCGGCGCGGGCTCCCGCCGTACAGCTCTCACCGGCGGGCTGACGTCCCTCGATGCGGGCCGCCACCCTGTCGAGGTAGCCCGCGGCCGGCCGAAAATCGAACTTGAAGGTCGGAAACAGGTCATGGGTCGCCCAGTCGTAATCGACGCCCGAGGCGAACATGGTGTCGGTGTTGGCGAGCCGCCTGCGGATCTTCTCCCGCGCCATGCGATAGCCGTCGTCGAGATCGAGCCCGATCCAGGCGCAATCCCCGGCGCGCAGCCCGCCGGCCGGAAACGCCAGGGCAGCCGTCACAGACACCATCACCGGGCGCTGGTCGTCGGGGAAAAGCCGTTGGTCGCGTGCCACGTCGGCGGGGCCGGTATTCGCGTCGGTGTGAAACGCGGTGCGATTCCAGACCTCGCGTTGGATCGCGGTCCATTTCGTCGCCTCCGAGGCCGGATTGATCAGGACGACGAGGTTGCCGAGCACGTTGGGCAGGGTCTCGCCGAACCGGTGCCGGCGCACCGCCTTGATGAGGTCGTCCTTGAGCCCCGTCGCCAGCATGTTGCCGCCGAGGCTGTGACCGAACACGATCATCCGGTTGTGTGCCGCGCCGTCCGTCCCGGGCTTGGTCAGGACACCCTCGATGGTGCGGAGCGCCGAGATCGCAGCCGGCGCCACCGCCTCACTCACCGGCTTGCGATCGAACAGGGTGGCGCCCGCGGAGAGATCGCCGAAAAACCCGCCAATGGCATTGCCGAAATAGGCCCGCAGCCCCTTCTCGTCGACGCGGGCGCCGCGCCAACCGATATACAGAGCGGTCACCTTCATGTCGCAATAGGACGGCTCGAGCGGGCAGCGCTGCGCCAGGAACCGGGCGGCATGGGCTGCATAGAGGCGCAGGTCCGCGACATTACCATCGCCAATCCGGGCATCGTGGCGCCAGCCATGGATGAAGACGAGAACGTAATGCGAGCCGCTTGCGAAGTGATCGCGCAACGCATCGAGCTGGCTCAGAACCGGCCGGATCTCGGCGACCGGGGCCGACCGGCGATGCATCTCCCGCTGCATGGCGTTACCCAGCATCGCGCTGTCGATCGCCTTGTCCTGCATGCCGAGGCCGCCGGCGACGAGGGCGTAGGGCTCGCCGTTCTCCTGGAATTCGAGAAAGCCGAGGTGGTAGTCGAGGGACTTGTTCTCGGGTTTGACCGCCGGGACCACGTGGCGCTGCAGGGCGCAGCGCAGGCGGGTCCCCCACCCCCCGTCGCGGGCCAAAGCGGCGGCCTCGTCGTTGCTGGCATCGACCCAGCCGCCGTCATCCGGTTCTTTGGCATTCCGCAGGGCGTCCCGCCCGAGATCGGCGAGGATCGTCCAGCCGGTGGCGAGACCATCCCGGCACACCGGAGCCGACGGGTCGAGATTGCGGTAGGCGCGGGCCTTGCTCGTGGAGAGCACGACGTAATTGAGGAAGAGCACGCCGAGGAAGAGGAGCGTGATCCCGAACAGGACCGACATCAGCACCCGCACGAAGCGGGCGTAGAACCGCCAGACGCCACGCAGCAGCGCGAGGACGATCGATCGGCGCCGTGGCGCCGCGGACACTCGCAGCATACGCCTCGCCCCCTCCCGGCCGAGCGGCATCGTGCGTCACGGCCACCCTATCAAGACAAACGACCGTCGCCTGCCTTTCGCCGCGCTCGCCGTACCGGTTACGCACCGAGGCGAAAAGCCGGCGTCACCGCGCTCAGGGTCGACGGCTCCCGCTCAGCCGCGCCGCAGCGCTTCCAGCACCTTCGCCCCGGGACGTCCGGTGGCCGGCATGCCGAGGCTGCGCTCGACCTCCTTGATCGCATCGCGGGTCTTGGCGCCGACCTTGCCGTCCGGCTCACCGACATCGTAGCCGCGCGCGGTCAGGCGGGCCTGGAGGTCGCGGCGCTCGGCGCGCGACAGCGGCGGATCGTCGGTGGGCCATTCCGCCTGGATGCCGGCCCGGCCGCGCAGCCGGTCGGACAGCACGGCGATGGCGAGACCATAGGATTCGGCGGCGTTATAGGAGTAGATCGCGTCGAAATTCTTCGTGACCGCGAAGGCCGGGCCGTCGACGCCCGCCGGGATCATGATCCCGATCGGGCCTTCACCGATGAGCGGACGCCCGTCGACGCGGGTGACGCCCATCGACGCCCAATGGCCGGTGGGATGTCTGTTCTTGCGCCCCGCCGCTCCGGCGTTGAAGCCCCTGGGCAGGCGGACCTCGTAGCCCCAGCTCTGGCCGTTCGACCACTTGGCCACGTGCAGGAAGTTCGCGGTGGAGGCCACGGCGTCCGGCACGGAATCGACCACGTCGCGGCGGCCATCGCCATCGCCGTCGACTGCGAGGCGCTGATAGGTGGTCGGCATGAACTGGGTCTGGCCGAACGCTCCGGCCCAGGAGCCGGTGAGGCGCTCGGGCGCGATGTCGCCGCGCTCGATGATCTTGAGCGTCGCCATCAACTCGCCGCGGAAGAAGTCGCGCCTGCGGTTGCCAGAGCAGGCCAAGGTCGCGAGCGACTGCACCAGACCCATCTTGCCGAGGTTCTTGCCGAAGTTCGACTCGACACCCCACACCGCGGCGATGGTGTAGCGATCGACGCCGTAGCGCGCCTCGGCATTGGCGAGTGCTTGGCCGTGCTGCTTCATCGCCGCCTTGCCGTCGTCGACCCGCTCGTCGTCGACCAGAGCCGCCATGTAATCCCAGATCGGCGTCTTGAACTCGGGCTGCGCCTGGGACAGCTCGATGACCTTGTCGTCGTAGCTGATCCCGCTGGTGGCGGCCCGGAACGTCTGCGCGGAAACGCCCTGCGCCGCGGCCTGGGATTGCAGGCCGGACAGGCAGCCCTGGAAGTCGGCCCGCGCCATCCCGGTCGTCGCGAGCAGGGTGGCAAGGAGTCCGAGGGGGAGCCTCGCCGTCTTGTCCCAGAGGCCCAATGCCATCGCGATCTCCCTACCGACGTTCGCGCAAAATGTGATGCGCGATTCAGGCGACACCACGGTTAACGAACGGTTGAGACGAACGGACCAATCCGCGTTAGGCCGATCCGCGTCAGGCGAAGCCGCGCGCGGCGAGCTTCGCCTCGTAGGCGTCGATGGCCGGCGCCCGCTTGAGGGTCAGGCCGATCTCGTCGAGGCCGTTGAGCAGGCTCTCCTTGCGGCCGGCATCGATCGCGAAATGCAGAGTTCCACCGTCCGGCCCCTTGATGGTCTGGGCCGCGAGATCGATCGAAAGCGTCGCGTTGGCGCCGCGCTCGGCATCCTCGAACAGCTTCTCGAGGTCTTCCGGCGACACTACGATCGCCAGGATACCGTTCTTGGCGCAGTTGTTGAAGAAAATGTCGGCAAAGCTCGTGGAGATCACGCAGCGGATGCCGAAATCCGTCAGCGCCCACGGCGCATGCTCGCGCGAGGAGCCGCAGCCGAAATTGTCGCCGACGACGAGGATCTTGGTGTTGCGATAGGCCGGACGGTTGAGGACGAAATCCGGATTCTCGGAACCGTCGTCGTTGTACCGCATCTCCGAGAACAGGCCCTTGCCGAGGCCGGTGCGCTTGATCGTCTTGAGATACTGCTTGGGGATGATCCGGTCGGTGTCGACGTTGATGATCCGCATGGGCGCCGCGACGCCCTCAAGGGTAGTGAACTTGTCCATGGTCTTTCGCCCGTCGTCCCGACGCCCGAGAAGCCGCGTCGTGCATTGGCGCCCTGTCTATCAGCGCGCCCGCGACATCGAAAGCGCCTGACGATCGCGTTTCGCGATCGTCGTCCCGCTCGCCTATGCTGGGGGCGACGCGACCAATCCGGGACGATCCGATGACCGAGACCGCCAACCAGTTCAAGAAAGCGCCCAAGCGCAAGAAGGAGAAAACTCGGTCGGTGACGGTCTCGCCGGAGATGCGGCAGGCTTACGCGGACCTCATCAAGCAGCGCGAGGAGCGCGAGGATTACGCCAAGCACCTGCCCTCGAATGATAAGGGCAGGTGACCGTCGAGACCGTCTTTGGAGGCGTGGATCAGCCCTTGTAGGCCTCGATCACGTCGTCGAGCGTCCGCAGGCCGGCACGCGGGGCATTGACGAGGCAGGCCATGTTGCCGGGCGGATGCTGGTTCTTCCACATCTTGGTGTGGGCCGCCGGGATCTTCTCCCAGGGGAACACCTCGCTCATGCACGGGTCGACGCGCTGATCCAGAACGAACTGGTTGGCGGCCGAGGCCTGCTTGAGGTGGGCGAAGTGCGAGCCCTGGATGCGCTTCTGCCGCATCCAGACGTAGCGGGCATCGAAAGTGATGTTGAAGCCGGTGGTGCCGGCGCAGAATACGATCATGCCGCCACGCTTGGACACCAGGGTCGAGACCGGGAAGGTCGCCTCACCCGGATGCTCGAACACGATGTCGACGTCGTTGCCCTTGCCGGTGATGTCCCAGATCGCCTTGCCGAACTTGCGGGCTTCCTTGAGCCAGACGTTGTATTCGGGGCTGTTGACCTTCGGCAGCTGGCCCCAGCAATCGAAGTCCTTGCGATTGATGACGCCCTTGGCGCCGAGGCTCATGACGTAGTCGCGCTTGCTCTCGTCGGAGATCACCGCGATGGCATTGGCGCCGGAGGCCGCGCAGAGCTGCACGCCGAACACGCCGAGGCCGCCGGAGGCGCCCCAGATCAGCACGTTCTGGCCCGGGCGCACCGTGTGCGGCGCATGGCCGAACAGCATGCGGTAGGCGGTGGCGAGGGTCAGGGTGTAGCAGGCACCCTCTTCCCAGGTGAGGTGCTTGGGGCGCGGCATCAGCTGGCGCGACTGCACCCGGCAGAACTGCGCGAAAGAGCCGTCCGGGGTCTCGTAGCCCCAGATGCGCTGCGAGGGCGAGAACATCGGATCGCCGCCGTTGCACTCCTCGTCGTCGCCGTCATCCTGGTTGCAGTGGACGATGACCTCGTCGCCGATCTTCCAGCGCTTCACCTTGGCGCCCACCGCCCAGACGATGCCAGACGCATCGGAGCCGGCGATATGGATATCGCCCTTGTGGACGTCGAACGGCGAGATCGGCTCGCCGAGCCCGGCCCAGACGCCGTTGTAGTTCACGCCCGCGGCCATGACGTAGACGAGCACTTCGTCGTCGCCGATCGACCAGGTGGGGACCACTTCGAGCTGGAACGACTCTTCCGGCGGCCCATGCCGCTCGCGCCGGATCGCCCAGGCGTACATCTTGGCGGGCACATGACCCAGCGGCGGAATCTCGCCCATCTCGTACAGGTCTTTGCCGCCCACCGGGCTCAACGCAGCGCTCGCAGCCATTTCGGCCTCCCCGTCAGTCTATTGTCGTGCGACCCTATATCGGCGAACCCGGAACCCTCCAAGGCCCCAGAAAGGCCAAGAATCTTTCCCGCTGCTTTGAAAAAAGTTCCGACCGGCTCAGACTCGGCACGTATTCAATATTCATCCTTACCGCCGTCGAAGACGAGACGCGACGCGACGCGACGCCGGGGCGATCAGCCCTTGGCGTCGTCAGTGGATTTCATGGCTGGCCCAAGAATTATTTCACGCATCCTGAGGTCGGCAGGGCCGGCAAACGCGCCGGTGCCGGATGACGTGCGTCGGAGGCTTGGCTAGGGTGCCGCCCAACAGGCGGCGTCTCGTGCGCGGCATGACACGATCGAGACGGAGCCACCCGAATGAGTGCGAACCCGGCCCCCGCAGAGGTCAAGCGCGACAAGCCCTGGATCATCCGGACCTACGCCGGACATTCCAATGCCAAGGAATCGAACGCGCTCTATCGCGGCAACCTCGCCAAGGGCCAGACCGGCCTCTCGGTGGCCTTCGACCTGCCGACGCAGACGGGCTACGACCCGGACCACGAACTCGCCCGCGGCGAGGTCGGCAAGGTCGGCGTCTCCATCGCTCACCTCGGCGACATGCGGATGCTGTTCGACAAGATTCCGCTCGCCCAGATGAACACCTCGATGACGATCAACGCCACGGCGCCGTGGCTGCTGTCGCTCTACCTCGCGGTGGCCGAGGAGCAGGGCGTGCCGTTCTCGGGGCTTCAGGGCACCACGCAGAACGACATCATCAAGGAATACCTGTCGCGCGGCACCTACGTGTTCCCGCCCGCCCCCTCGCTTCGCCTGACCAAGGACGTGATCCTGTTCACGACCAAGGAAGTGCCGAAGTGGAACCCGATGAACGTCTGCTCCTACCATCTGCAGGAAGCCGGCGCGACGCCGGTCCAGGAGCTGTCCTACGCACTCGCCATCGCCATCGCGGTGCTCGACACCGTGCGCGACGACCCCGATTTCGACGAGGCGAGCTTCGCCGACGTCTTCAGCCGCATCTCGTTCTTCGTGAATGCTGGCATGCGGTTCGTCACCGAGATCTGCAAGATGCGGGCATTCTCGGAGCTCTGGGACGAGATCGCCCAGGAACGCTACGGCATCACCGACCCGAAGAAGCGGATCTTCCGGTATGGCGTTCAGGTGAACTCGCTGGGGCTCACCGAGCAGCAGCCCGAGAACAACGTCCACCGCATCCTCATCGAGATGCTGGCAGTCACGCTGTCGAAACGCGCCCGCGCCCGTGCGGTGCAATTGCCGGCCTGGAACGAGGCGCTCGGCCTCCCCCGGCCGTGGGACCAGCAATGGTCGATGCGCATGCAGCAGATCCTCGCCTTCGAGACCGATCTCCTCGAATACGACGACATCTTCGACGGCTCGAAGGTCATCGATGCCAAGGTCGAATCCCTCAAGGCCGAGACACGCGCGGCCCTCGAACAGATCGGCAGCATCGGCGGCGCGGTGGCGGCGGTGGAGACAGGCGCGCTCAAACGCGCGCTGGTGGAGTCCAACGCCAAACGCATCTCGGCCATCGAGGCCGGCGATCAGGTCGTGGTCGGCGTCAACAAGTTCCAGGCGGGCGAGCCATCGCCGCTCACCGCCGGCGAAGGTGCGATCTTCACCGTCTCCGAGACGGTCGAGATGGAGGCCGAGCAGCGCATCCGCGAATGGCGCTCGAAGCGCGACGACAAGGCCGTGGAGAAGGCCCTCGCTGATCTGGAGGCGGCAGCCCGCTCGGACGCCAACATCATGCCTTTCTCCATCGCGGCGGCGAAGGCCGGGGTCACCACCGGTGAATGGGGCACGCGCCTACGCCAGGTCTTCGGCGAGTATCGTGCGCCCACAGGCGTCGGCCTCGACACGGTCTCGTCGGGCGCCGCCGACGAAGCCAAGCTCCTCATCGCCGATCTCGGCGAGCGGCTGGGCGAGACCCCGAAGCTCGTGGTCGGCAAGCCGGGCCTCGACGGTCACTCCAACGGCGCCGAGCAGATCGCCCTGCGCGCCCGCGACGTCGGCTTCGACGTGACCTATGACGGCATCCGTCAGACCCCAGCGGAGATCGTCGCCAAGGCCAAGGAGACCGGCGCCCACGTGGTCGGCCTGTCGATCCTGTCGGGCAGCCACGTACCGCTGGTGCGCGACGTCAAGGCGAAGATGCGGGAGGCCGGCCTCGACCACATCCCCGTGGTCGTCGGCGGCATCATCTCGCCGGACGACGAGCTGGTCCTGAAGAACATGGGCGTGACGGCGGTCTTCACCCCGAAGGACTACATCCTCGACACCATCATGATCGGTCTCGCCAAGGTGGTGAACCGGGCGCTCGACAAGCAGGCGGCAGACAAGGCCGATGGCGTCGGCCGCCGCGCCGAGGGCGCCGAGAAGGTGTTCTAACCAAGCGGCGCAGGCTGCGAGTTCGACCTGATCGCGGTGCCGCGTCAGTGGCCTCGAAAGAGATCTCCTGTTCGCAGTGCGATCATGGAAGCGCTCCTTCGAGGCCGCCGCTTCGCGACTGCACCTCAGGACGAGGAGGAGTAGGAGGTCGGGACGGCACGGTCAGCGACTGTCGTGCGCGTCAGGAGCCCAGGGCGCGTCCGTCGAAGGTCTTTTCGGATCGGCAACCCAATCCGGCCCCTCCTCAGTGCACGACCTGACGCGCTGAACCTTTCCGTCGGCAGCAAGCTTCCCTTGCCAACAGAAAAGCCGGATAGGGGCCAGCCGGCTCCTCACCGCCCCCCCCGAAAACCACCACTCCGCATGGTCCTCGCGCCGCTCATCGCCGTTCCGCTCGCCGCAGGCCTGAGCGCAGCCCTCATCGTGGCCTTTCGGCCGTGGCTGCAGCGTTACGCCCTGGCACGGCCGACCGCCCGCTCCAGCCATACCGTGCCGACGCCCCAGGGGGCAGGCATCGCCATCGTGCTGGCGGTCCTCGTCACGGCAGGCGCCGGACTGTCGGTGGCGGGAGTCGGGTTTGAGGCGATGGAAGCGCTCGTCCTCGCCCATGCGGTCCTCGCCCTCGCCATTGTCGGCGCCGTCGACGACATCCGGCCGCTGCCGGCCTCCTTGCGCCTTGGGGCGCAGATCCTCGTGGTGGCAGGCCTCGTGGCGGCGGTCGGCGGGCGGTTGCTTCCTGAAATCCCATTGCCGCTGGAGCGCGGTCTCGCGATCCTGGCCGGCGTCTGGTTCGTCAACCTCGTCAACTTCATGGACGGGCTCGACTGGATGACGGTGGCGGAGATCGTACCGGTTTCTGGCGCGCTGATGCTCATCGGTATGGTGGGTGGGGTGCCGTTCCTGCCGATGCTGGTAGCCGCCGTCCTACTCGGGGCGATGCTCGGCTTCGCACCCTTCAACCGGCCTGTGGCCCGGCTCTTCCTCGGCGACGTCGGTTCGTTGCCGATCGGGCTCCTGGTCGCGTGGCTGCTCTACCGGCTCGCCCTCGAGGGGGCGTTGGCCGCCGCGATCCTACTGCCGCTCTACTATCTCGCCGATGCGAGCTTGACGCTGGCCCAGCGCGCGGCTCGGCGTGAGCCGGTCTGGCAGGCCCATCGCAGCCATTACTACCAGCGTGCCACCGCCAACGGCTGGTCGGTGATCGCGGTGGTGACGCGGGTCTTCGCTTTGAACCTTGCGCTGGCTGCACTGGCCGCCGTCACCTTGCTTTGGCCGTCCTGGCCCGCCACCGTCGGAGCGGGGGCGTTGGGTGCTGGCCTCGTCACGAGGGTGCTGCGCGATTTTGCGCGCGGCCGCCAGCCCGGGCAAGACAAGGGAAGGCTCGTCCGTTGAGCACCAAACTCATCGCATTGACCGGGGCCACCGGCTTCATCGGGCGCCATCTCCTGCAGGCATTGTCCGCGCGGGGGTTTCGGGTTCGCGTCCTCCTGCGGCGGCCGGTGGAGGTGCCGGAGGGCGCCAGCGGCGCCGTGGTCGGCGATCTGAGCCGGCCGATCAACATGGCTGCGGCGTTGGCGGGCGTCGATGCCGTGGTCCATTCCGCGGGTCTCGCCCACGCCATGTCCGGCGCGCCGGAGGACGATTATCGCAGCTCCAACACGCAGGCGACCCGCGGGCTGGCGGAGGCCGCAGCGCGAGCCCGGGTCCAGCGCTTCGTCTTCTTGTCGTCGATCCGGGCACAGACCGGGGCATTCGCCGACGGGATCGTCACGGAAGCCGATACGGCGGCGCCCACTGACGCCTATGGCCGCTCGAAGCTCGCGGCAGAGGAAGCCCTGGCGGAGATCGGCCTCGACTGGGTCGCCCTGCGTCCGGTGCTGGTCTACGGGGCCGGTGTGAAGGGCAATATGGCGGCCCTGATGCGGCTGGCCCGCACGCCGTATCCGCTGCCCCTCGGCAGCCTTGCCGGGCGCCGCTCTCTCGTCTCGGTGGAAAGCCTCGCGGAGGCCGTCGTCACGGTCTTGAACGCACCCGACCGGATCGCAGGGCCGCTCATCGTGGCGGAGCCGGAGCCGTTGACGCTGCCCGAGATGATCGGCGCTCTGCGGTCCGGGCTCGGGCGAAGCCCCGGAATCGTGCCGATGCCGCAGGCCTTGCTGAGATGGGGCTGCCGGATCGCCCGGCGCGACGAGATGTTCGAACGCCTGTCCACCAGTCTCGTCGCCCGTGCCGATGGCCTCACTGAGCTGGGCTGGCAGCCTCCGATAAGGCCTCGCGATGGGCTCGCGGCCCTGACGCGACCCATCGGGTCCCGCCCATAAAAAAGGCCCGGCTCGAAAGCCGGGCCGACCTCTTTGTCCGATCGGTCCGATCAGCGGCGAACGTCGATCACATCGCCCGAACGGCTGTCGAGGATGACACTAATGTCGTCGCCGCGACGATCCGAACCACGCACCATCATCCGGGGACCGCGACGGTCGACGCCGTCCACGTCGACCAAGCCCTCGCGACGGGCGATGCGCGCGGCGTCGCCCCGGCTGAGTTCGCTACGCGGCGGACCACGATCGTCTAAGCCGCGGCGATAGCCGGGATCGACCTGTACGCCGCCGGGTCCGATGGAGATACCCTGCGCAAAGGCGGGGGCGGCACCGAGGCCGATGCTCATCACCAGCGCTGTACCGGCCATTATCTTGGAAATCGTCTGCACATAAACCTCCTCGCATGGACGTCGAGACACACCGCGAACGCGAAACACGCGTCGTCGTGTCCATGATCAGCGCCTCAATGGCGAAGCGCAGCCGTTGGTTCCCCAAACTGAGGGGTGAGAACAGCGCACCAGAACGGAGAGTTCCCCCGGCCGATCCCTGAAATGGGGCTAAAACGTCGGTGCCGATGCGAGGCGAGGGGGCGCAGCAGCCACCACGCTCGCCTCTTGCCCAGGGCCACCGGCTCGATGCCTGAACTCCGGGATCGCCTCGTCGAACACGGACTCGGCCGCCGCACGATCCTGCACCGCCACCGCTCGGCGGAGACGGTCGATCCAGCCCTCGAGCACCGGTCTGTCCGCGAAGACCGGTTTGGCCGCCATCACCCCGTCGATTCCGTCGAGGGCCACGCGCGGCTCCTCCTGCCCGAACAGGATCTCGTTGAGGCGCTCCCCGGGCCGCGACCCGGAGAAGACGATCTCGATATCCTCGCCGGGCTCGAACCCGGCGAGCCGCACCATGCGCTCGGCGAGTTCGCGGATACGGACAGGCTGGCCCATCTTGAGCACGTAGACCGCGGCACGCTGATCCGAGGCCGACTTCGTCTCGCGCGCCTCGCGATCGGCGTGCGATGCCGCGGTCAGGACGAGGTCCGCCGCTTCGCGCACCGTCATGAAATAACGGACCATGTCCGGGTGGGTCACAGTCACCGGGCCGCCCCGCGCGATCTGCGCCTTGAACACCGGAACCACCGAGCCGACCGAGCCGAGGACGTTGCCGAAGCGTACCGCTACGAGCCGCGTCGGGTGCGCGGCGCCGCCGGCGGCCTGCTCGGCATCGAGGGCCTGGGCGACCATCTCGGCGAAACGCTTGGTGACGCCGAGTTGCGACACCGGCTCGATCGCCTTGTCGGTGGAGATCATCACCATGGCGCGGGCGCCCACGGCCACGGCAGCGTCCGCGACATTGATCGAACCGAGCACGTTGGTCTTGATGCCCTCGGTCCAGTCACGCTCGAGATAGGGCACCTGCTTCAGCGCAGCGGCGTGGAACACGTAATCGGGCCGGAACGCTGCGAAGACTGCGTGGAGGCGCTCTCGGTCGCGAATATCGGCGAGAACGCCCGTCACCTCGGCCTCGGACTCTGTCACGGTCGGCTGGCTCAGGATGCCGTGCAAGGCCGGTTCCGAACTCTCTAGGATCAGAACAGCGGAAGCGCCGAAGGCGACGGCGCGGGCGCAGATTTCGGAGCCGATCGAGCCGCCGCCGCCAGTAACGATGACCCGGCGTCCCGCGAGGAACCGCTCCAGGCGCGGCCGGTCGATGGCCACCGTCGGCCGGAGCAGAAGATCCTCGATTTCGAGAGGTGCGAGTTCGGTGTCGCGCGTGCCTTCGCCGAGGCTCGTGACCCGGGAAAGGGGAAGTCCGAGGCGGCGGGCACGGGCGATAAGGGCATCGGGCTCGGCCTCGGGCGCCAGCGCGCTCGGCACGGCGACGAGGCGACGTACCGGCGTGCCCTCCTCCGCCAGAGCCGCGACCACCCGTTCCAGATCCACAAATCCGCCGAGTACCGGCACGCCGCGCATCATCTGCCCGGTCTCGTCGGCGCGCGGCGAGAGGATGCCCTTCGGGCTGAGGCGCTTGACCGAGCCGGCCTCGATGGCCCGGACCAGGAGCTCGATATCGGTGCCGCGGCCGAGCAACAGGGTCGGCGTCGTGGCGGCCTTTGCGTGGGTCTGACGCGAGCGGGTGTATTTCAGGTAGCGAAAGGCCAGTCGCGGGCCGCCGAGCAGGAAGACCTGCAGTACCCAGTACAGGGCGATGGCGATCTTTCCGAAGAAGTAGAAGCCGTACATCGTCGATGAGACGAGCACGTAGTCGAGGATCAACAGCGTCATCGCGAGGACGCTCGCCGCCCGTACGATCCCGGCGAGATCGGGCAGCGAGGCGAAGCGCCACTTGGTCCGGTAGAGCTTGAAATAGCCGTAGGTCAGCCCGGCGAAGATCAGGAACGGCGGCAGCAGCAGCGGCAATGCATGCAGCCGCTCCGCGAGGAGATCGCCGTTGAACCGAAATACGAAGGTGAGAATGACGGCGAGGGCCGTCGCCACGAGATCGTGGACAACCATCACCGCCGTCTTGAAAGTCCGCTTCTGCATGGGCTCCGGGTCCAGGGGCTCCGGGACCGGGCGGGTATCGGCACCGGCCGTCCGTCTGTCAACGCGACGGCTGCGGTGGTCAGGTCACCCAGCATCCCGCCCGCAGGACCGCATCGTCGGTCTCGTCGATGGTCGGAGAATTTGGCGAAGGGCATATCCCGCTCGTGGGGGGCACGATCACGCGTCGTCCGGTCACGGGGTCAGTCGGCGGGACGCGCAGCCTTGCCGGAGAGTGCCACGTAGAATCCGAGACCGTCGCCGGCCGGCAGGGTCTGCAGCCGATCGACGAGGCCCTTGCGCTTGGCGTCGAGAAGGAGGCGACCGATCGGCTGAAACAGCGTCTCGCCTCCGCCTTCGGGCGGCGGGTCGAAGCGGATCGCCACGGTCTTGCCCTTACCGAACCGGCTCCGCTCCAGCATGTCGTTCAGAGACGCTTCGGCGGTCGGGCGGTTGGTCCCGCGCAGGTCGAGCACGGATTCGGCATCGGTGACGCCGAGGGAGCCACGCAGCTTGTCGGCGTAGAAATCTTCGAAGTGGGGCAAGGGCAAAACCTTGAATGGGCGCGCCGGGTGTTGCGCAGGTCTAAGAGACGATGTCGGTGTCGAAGTGGCGGGCCGCAACCGACCCGCCGCATTCCATCAGGTCGAGCATGCCGTCACCGGACGAAATGTCGATGCCGGACCGGATGCAGCACCGCGCCGTACCTCCTCTTGAGCGATGACAAGGATCCGGTCCGACGAAGGAATGGTCGGGAGCCGAGGCGCCTCAGTTACGCGCAAAACCGGAATCGGCGCCAGATCGACGGTGGTAGTACTCGGGATGGCAAGATCGGACAGGGTGCGGCGATCGATCGGCGCGCAGGGCTCGTCGTCTGGCCGCTCCGCGACCCAGCCGGAAGAATCGGCGACGTTCCTGCGGGTCTCGCGTCGCGCTGCGACGGCCATGTCTGTCTCTCCCGACCGAAGCCAGGATGGTAGCATTCCGGGAGCGACCTGCAACGGCGGCGCTCGACTCCGTTGCAGAACACGATGCCGCCTCGGCTGTGCGAGTAAACGCGCGCGCGGCGTGCCGCCCGATGAGATCGGCGACGATCGGCAGATAGCGCGCAGCGGGCGATGACAGTGCCCGTCGAGAGATTTCCGATGCGCGTCGCCGACCGGGCCTTCGCTTCAGACCCGTGCCGGTCACCGTCCATGCGTCACTGCAAAGTTGCCGCCCGAGCTCACGCGGACGGCATCGCTCGCGCTGCGATCAGCCTTGAACCAGCACGTTGCGGAACTGCCAGGGATCGGTCTCGTCGATGTTCTCCGGGAACAGGCCGGGACGGCCGGTGAGCGGAGTCCAGTCGGTGTAGACGCCGACGACAGGGCCGAGATACGGCATCTGCACTTCGAGGCAGCGGCGGAAATCCATCTCGTCGGCCTCGACGATGCCGGCCTCCGGATTCTCCAGAGCCCAGACCATGCCGGCGAGCACGGCCGAGGTCACCTGCAGGCCTGTGGCGTTCTGGTAGGGGGCGATACGGCGGGTCTCCTCAATGGAGAGCTGCGAGCCGAACCAGTAGGCGTTCTTCTCGTGGCCGTAGAGCAGGACACCGAGCTCATCGATGCCATCGACGATCTCGTTCTCGTCGAGGATGTGGTGCTTCTCCTGCACCGCCGCTGCCTTACCGAACATCTCGTGCAGGGACAGCACGGCGTCGTTGGCCGGGTGGTAGGCATAATGGCAGGTCGGGCGGTAGGCGGCGCGCTCGCCTTCGAGCACAGTGTAGTAATCCGAGATCGACACCGCCTCGTTGTGGGTCACGAGGAAGCCGAACTGCGCCTGCGCGGTCGGGGTCCACGAGCGCACGCGGGTGTCGGCGCCGGGCTGCAGCAGGTAGATCGCGCAGCGCGAGCCCTTCTCCTGATCGCGGGCGTTGTCCGGACGCCAGGTCTCGTGCGTGCCCCAGCCGAGTTCGGCCGGCTGGTTGCCCTCGGAAACGAAGCCTTCCACCGACCAGGTGTTGACGAAGACGCCCATGGGCTTGGGGGTCTTGGCGCGCTGGGTGTCGCGCTCGGCGATGTGGATACCCTTGACGCCGACCTCCTGCATCAGCTTCGCCCAGCCGGCGCGGTCCGTCGGCTCGGCGGTGGTCAGACCGATGTCGCCGGCGACGTTGAGGAGCGCCTGCTTGACGAACCACGACACCATGCCGGGGTTGGCGCCGCAGCAGGAAACCGCGGTTATGCCGCCCAGGCTCGCGGTGCGGGCGTCGAGGATGTCCTGGCGCAGCGCGTAGTTGGTGCGGTCGCCCTGGCTCTTGGTCTTGTCGAAGTAGAAGCCCGGCCAGGGCTCGGCCACGGTGTCGATGTAGAAGGCGCCGAGTTCCCGGCACAGTTCCATGATCGCGCGCGACGAGGTGTCGACCGAGACGTTGACGCAGAAGCCCTGTCCACCGCCCTCGGTGAGCAGCGGAGTGAGGATTTCGCGGTAGTTGTCCCGGGTCAGCGCCACCTGCTCGAAGCGTAGGCCGTGCTTGTCGGCGAGGTCCTTGTGCGCGTCGGAGGGCTCCACCACCGTGAAGCGCGCCTTGTCGTACGCGAAGTGGCGCTCGATCAGGGGCAGGGTGCCGCGGCCGATGGAGCCGAAGCCGATCATCACGATGGGGCCGGTGATGCGGCCGTGGACAGGCCAGGAAGTGGCGGCTTCGGTCATGCGATGACGATCCTTCTCGATGCGTCGCTGATATCTGCGAGCGACCGACGTCCTTAGTCGGCGGAAATGACGAGCGAGCGACGGGCTAATGCCGTCCCCGTCGTCGCGTGGTCGCGTCGTCTTCCAACGTCAGCCGGGACCACTTGAGGCGAAGGCGCTCTAGTGGCCGCTGGCGGGATGCGGGTCAACCATCGGACAATCACGGCCGCCCCGACGAAAGCGAAAGGCTAACAAGGATTAAACGCCCGCATGTCCCCAATGCAGGGCGCAGTCCCACCAGATGGCGTTGCGAGCCTCTGTCGCCGAGCCGATATTGCACTGCAACAAACCACGAGGAAACCGTCACCCGACGCCACGGATTTCAGCCCATGCTCGCCTTTCTCGTTTCCAACTTGCCCCGCCCCGCCGACGAGCCGCTCGATCGCGATCCCGGCGTGATCACCCTGGCCGCCACCGTCCTGCGTGCCATCGGTCGTCAGCACGACGCCGCTTTCCAGCGTCGCTGCGATCTCGCCGCCAAGACCGCCCGCCACACCGACGCTTGATCGAACTGGCACTTGATCGAACTTGCGCCTGATCGAACCGACGTCAGGCTACCCGTCGTCGCGACGCCGCAGCGGCGTCGGCGACGGCTGGCAGACCGGTCCGGTCGAAGACGCCGCTCGCCCGCAGGACGCCTCTGGCGCCGTCGAGCGCCCCCCTGCGCAGTTCGAGGCCGAGAAAGCGTTTGCGCTCGAATGGGCCGGGCATGAACAGCCCTTCGACGATCCCCTGCGCAAAGCCGAAGCGGGCATAGTAGGGCGCATCGCCGACCAGCACCACGCCGCCGTGACCGAGCGCCTGCGCCCGCTGCAGGGCCGCCCGCATGAGTCTCCCGCCGAGGCCGCAGCTCTGTAGCGTCGGATCCACTGCGATTGGCCCGAGCAGAAGCGCGGCGCGGCCAGCCCCCGCCTCAACATGCCAGAGCCGCACGGTGCCGATGGTCCGGCCCTGCCGTTCTGCGATGAGGGCAAGCCCCCACGCGGTCAGACGGCCTTCGCGCAGACGCTCAGAGGTCTTCATCAGTCGGCTGTCGCCGAAGCAGGTGTCGAGCAACCGGTCGCGGGCGACGTGATCACCCGGCCGTTCATCGCGAATCAGAACCATGACTGCACCCTTCCCGAGCGTTGGGCAGGCGACGCGACGATCCTCGCGTCCGACCGGGTTGGGCCGTTCGTCCGGGGTGAGTTGGGGACTATGCCGCGCCCGCGTCGAAGGCGGGCGCGCGACGGTCTCGCACGGATCAGATGACGTATTGCTGAAGGGGCGGGAAGCCGTTGAACGCCACCGCCGCGTAGGTGGTGGTGTAGGCGCCCGCGCCTTCGATCAGCACCTTGTCGCCGATGGAGAGCGAGACCGGGAGCGGATACGGCACCTTCTCGTAGAGCACGTCGGCGGAATCGCAGGTCGGGCCGGCGAGCACGCAGGGGGACATCCGATCCCCGTCATGGTCGGTGCGGATCGCGTAGCGGATCGACTCGTCCATGGTTTCGGCGAGGCCACCGAACTTGCCGATATCGAGATAGACCCAGCGCACCTCGTCCTCGGCATCGGACTTCTTCGAGACGAGAACGACCTCGGCCTCGATCATCCCGGCATTGCCGACCATGCCGCGGCCCGGCTCGATGATGGTCTCGGGCAGGTGGTTGCCGAAATGCTTGGTGAGCGCCCGGAAGATCGCGTCGCCGTAGGATTCCACGCCCGGCACCGCCTTGAGGTACTTGGTGGGAAAGCCGCCGCCGAGATTGACCATCGACAGGGCGATGCCGCGCTCGGCGCAGGCATGGAAGATCATCGAAGCGGAGGCCAACGCCCCGTCCCAGGCGCCGACATTGCCCTGCTGGGAGCCGACGTGGAACGACACGCCGTAGGCGTGCAGCCCCTGCCGGCAGGCGTGCTCCAGCACGTCCACCGCCATCTCCGGCACGCAGCCGAACTTGCGGGACAACGGCCATTCCGCCCCAGCCCCATCGCAGAGAATCCGGCAGAACACCTGGACCTCGCCGGCGACGATGCCGGCCGCTTCGGCGGCGCGCGCGATCTTCTCGACCTCGGCCTCGCAATCGACGGCGAACAGGCGCACGCCGAGCTTGAGGGCGCGGCCGATGCAACGCTCCTTCTTGATGGTGTTGCCGAAGGAGATGCGCTCGGCGGTGGCGCCGGCGGCGAGAGCCATCTCGACCTCGACCACCGAGGCGGTGTCGAAGCACGAGCCCATCTCGGCCAGGAGGCGCAGCACCTCGGGAGCCGGGTTCGCCTTCACCGCGTAGAACACGCGGGTGTCCGGCAGTGCGCGGGCGAACGCGGTGTAGTTGTCACGGACGACGTCGAGGTCGAGCACCATCACCGGGCCCTCGTCCTGGCCCATGTCGCGGCGTGCGCGCAGGAAGTCGCGGATGCGATCGGTCATGACGTTTCCAACCCATGGGTTCGCAGGCGCCCGTTCGCGGGGACGCGTTGTCGAATGTCAGGACGACGTGACGTCGTCCGGCGTCTGGGGTCATGCGACGCGTCGCGCGGCGTGCTGTGGAGACACGACGTCGAACACGGGCGCGAGAACACCCGGAAGCTGCCTTGGATTGGAAGGGAGATCCCCACCGCACGCCGGGCAAAGAGAAACAAGCCTCTTCGGTGCCGGCCTTTGGAGGGCCGACGAGACCAAAAAAGCCCGTTCGTCGTTGCTTTAAGCTGCGTCCCCCGTGGAGAGCGGGGTTCGCCGGTTTCGCCTCCGGCTGCCGGTTGTTGTCGGGGTCCGGTGTTGCCACCTGGATGCCGGCCGGAGGGAATCCACCCTATCGACCATCGATCCTTTAAGACCCCTGGCGGCTGTCCGGCAGTTGGCCGGATGCCCACCAACCGACACGCGGCCACAGGCACGTGCGAAATTGGGCAAGTGCGATATACGGGCAGGGCCTTCCGGCCACAAGGAAAAACGCGGTTTTTCCACGCGTGATCCCGTCGCAGTCTCTGTTTGTTGCACAAACGCCGCGCTCACCGCAGCCGCCCCTTTCCAAGCCGCTGCGGACGGGTCATCAAGCGGGCGATTTCGCAGAAGACGGTCTCACCAGAGCGCAGGATCATGACAGAGCTTCACCGTCGCGCCGTCGTCGCGGGCCTCGCGGCCACTGCGCTGCTGCCGGCCCTGGGCGAGGCCCAGGACGGACGGCCCAAGCCGTTCGGGTTCGAGGACGTGGAGCGCCGCGCCCGCGAGCTCGCCAAGTCTCCCTACGATGCGCGCATCCCCGCCCTGCCGGCGCCCATCGCCAAGCTCGACTACGATGCCTGGCGCGACATCCGCTTCAAGCCGGACAAGGCGTTCCTCGGCGCCGAGGGCAGCCCGTTCCGCCTTCAGCTGTTCCACCTCGGCTTCCTCTACAACCGGCCGGTGACCGTGAACCTCGTGCGCGGCGGGGTGGCGACCCCGATCGCCTACCAGGCTAGCCTGTTTGACATGGGCCGGACCAAGGTCGACAAGCCGCTCCCCGTCGACCTCGGCTTTGCCGGAATCCGTATCCACGCGCCCCTCAACAAGCCGAATCTCCTCGACGAGTTGATCGTGTTTCTCGGCGCGAGCTACTACCGCTTCCTCGGCCGCGACGAACTCTATGGGCTCTCGGCGCGCGGGCTCGCCCTCAACGTGCCGGGCGAGGGCGGCCCGGAGGAATTCCCGGTGTTCCGCGAGTTCTGGGTCTCGGTGCCCGAGAAGACCGCCGAATCCCTGGTGATCCACGCGCTCCTCGACAGCCCTTCGGTCACCGGCGCGTTCCGGTTCACCGTGGATCCGGGCGAGTCCACCAGCGTCTCGGTCCGCGCGACCCTCAACCCGAGGGTCGATCTGGCGGCGGTCGGCCTCGCGCCGCTGACGTCGATGTACTTCATCGGCGAGAACGACCGCCGGCATTCCGACGATTACCGGCCGGAACTCCACGATTCGGACGGGCTGCAGATCGCGGCGGGCAGCGGCGAATGGCTCTGGCGCCCCCTCGACAATCCGGCCGGTCGTCGCATCTCCACCTTCGCCGACCGCGATCCGAAGGGGTTCGGGCTGATGCAGCGCGACCGAAGCTTCGGCAGCTACCAGGATCTCGAAGCCGCCTATCACCGCCGCCCCGGCTATTTCGTCGAGCCGGACGGGGCCTGGGGGGAGGGCGCGGTGATGCTGATGGAGTTGCCCACCGACACCGAGACCAACGACAACATCGTGGCGTGGTGGCACCCCAAGGAGCCCTATCCGGCGGGTGAACCGGTGACGTTGTCCTACCGGGTCCGGGCCATCGGCGCAGAGGCGCTGCATCCCGGTGCGCGCGTGGTGAACACCTTCGCCGCCGCCACCGTCGCCAGCGGCACCGCGAAAGGGGACGAGACCAAGGGGGCGCTCAGCCGCCGCTTCCTCGTCGATTTCGCCGGGGGCGACCTCGCCTATTACCTCGCCGATCCGAGCCGGGTGGAGGTGGTCGCCGGAGCCTCGGGCGCCCGGATCACCGCGACCTCGATCATCCCGAACCCGCAGACCGGGGGCCTGCGTGCGGCCATCGACGTCACCGTCGAGGCCATTGGCCAGACGACGGACCTGCGCGCCTTCCTGAGGGCCAATGGCCGGGCGCTGTCGGAGACCTGGGTCTATCCCTGGACCGCCGCGTGAGCGTCACGTCGCACAAGTCCGAGGCGCCGGCCGCCATCGCGATTCGCCCGGCGGTCCTGGCCGACCTCGACGCCCTCGTGGCGCTGGAACACGCCGCCTTCTCGGGCGACCGGGCCGAACGCCGGGCGATCCGCCACGCGATCCGCTCGGCCAGCATGAGCCTCCTGGTGGCGCTCACCGAGGACGATACGGGCCGCCCCATGCTGGTGGGCGCCGCCACCCTGGAGCGCCGCCGCGGCAGCCTCAATGCGCGACTCTCCTCCATCGCAGTCTCGCCGGCCCGTGCCGGCTCGGGCCTCGGCGGCCTCGTCCTCGACGCCGCCGAGGCCGACGCGAAACAGCATGGCTGCAGCCGCCTGCGCCTCGAAGTCCGGGGCGATAACGGCGCCGGCATCCGCCTCTACGAGCGCCGCGGCTACGTGCGCTTCGCGGTGATCCCGGATTACTACGAGGACGGGATGGAGGCTTGGCGCTACGTCAAGGTTCTGTGAGGGCCAACGCGCCGGTCTTTCAGGTTGCGCGAGCCGCGCACCCGCCCACCGTCTCATCCCTCGATGCGTGAGAAATCCGCGACTTCGCGGGTCGCCGCCCGCAGGGCATTGAGCAGGGCGAGGCGGTTTTCGCGCAAGGCGGGGTCTTCGGCATTCACCGTGACCTTTTCGAAGAATGCGTCGACAGGCGCGCGCAGGCTCGACAAGGCCTGCATGGCGCCGGCGAAGTCTTCCCGTTCGACGGCGGTCGAAGCCGCCTGACGCGCGCTGGCGAGGGCGTCCGACAGGGCCCGCTCCTCGGGTTCGCCCCGCGCCGCCAGGGATGCATCGGGCGCGGCCTCGTAGGAGCGGCCGTCCTTCTTCTCCTCGATGCGCAGGATGTTGGCCGCGCGCTTGTAGCCGGCGAGCAGGTTCCTGCCGTCGTCGGTTTCGAGGAACTTGCCCAGCGCCTCGACCCGGCGGACGACCATCAGCAGATCGTCCTGACCGGGCAGGGCGAAAACGGCATCGATCAGATCGTGACGGGCGCCTTGATCGCGGAGGTAGACCTTCAGGCGGTCCGCGAAGAAGGCGAGGAGATCGCTACTCACTCCCTTGCGGACGTCTTGCTTCACCTTGTCGGACTGGAGACCGGGTGAGGTTTCCGCGACTTCGGCATCGTGTCCATCGACCTTCGTCACGGCCTGGACCAGCGCCATGCGCCCGACAATGATCGGCATCAGGCGAAGGCGGGCCTCCTCGTCGAGGATCAGCCGGATCACGCCCAAAGCCGCCCGCCGCAGAGCATAAGGGTCCTTGCTCCCTGTCGGCTTCTCGTCGATCGCCCAAAAACCCACCAGCGTGTCGAGCTTGTCCGCCAACGCCACCGCCACCGAAACCGGATCGGTCGGCACGCGGTCGGACGGTCCCACCGGCTTGTAATGCTCCTCGATGGCTGCCGCGACGCTCGGGTGCTCTCCCTCCAGCGTCGCGTATTTACGGCCCATCAGGCCCTGTAACTCCGGGAATTCGCCGACCATTTCGGTAACGAGGTCGGCCTTGGCCAGCCGCGCGGCGCGCTCGGCGAGGTCCGGGTCGGCGCCGACCAGGGGCGCGAGTTCGCGGGCAAGCGCCGCGATGCGCTGGACGCGCTCGCCCTGCGTCCCGAGCTTTTCGTGGAACACGATGGAATCGAGCTTCGGCAACCGATCCTGCAGCTTGATCGCCTTGTCGGTCTCCCAGAAGAATTTCGCGTCCGAGAGCCGGGCGCGCACCACACGCTCGTTGCCCGCCGTGATCGCGAGGCCACCGTCGCTCGCAATGAGGTTCGAGACGAGGACGAAGGCCGGCGCCAGACATTCGGCGCCGGGCTCGCGCAGCACGAAGCATTTCTGGTTGGCGCGGATGGTGGCGCGGATCGCCTCGGCCGGGATGTCGAGGAAGGCGGCGTCGAACGACCCCATCAGCACCACGGGCCATTCGACGAGGCCGGCGACCTCCTCCAGCAGGCCGTCATCCTCGACCAGCTCCAGGCCCCGGGCGAAGGCGAGGTCGCGGGCATCGTGCAGGATGATGTCCTTGCGCCGGTCCGCGTCGAGCACGACCTTGGCCCGCTCCAGCGCCGGCACGTAATCGTCGAAGCGGCGCACCTCGATCGCCTCGGGGGCCAGGAAGCGGTGGCCGTAGGTGGTGGTGCCGGCCACGATCCCATCCACCGCGAACGGCACCAAATCGGGCGTCTCGGTCTCGGGACCGAAGGTGGCGACGATGGATTGCAGCGGGCGCACCCAGCGCAGGGCGCCGGGTTGGGCCGAGGCCTTGCCCCACCGCATCGATTTCGGCCAGGGGAAGCTCTTGATGATGGCGGGCAGGATTTCGGCGAGCACGTCGAGGGTGGAGCGACCCGGCCGCTCGATCACCGCGACGTAGAACTCGCCCTTCTTGGGGTCCGTGACGATGGTCGCCTGATCCAGGCTGGCCAGCCCCGCGCTCTTGAGGAAGCCCTGGACCGCGCCGTCCGGCGCGCCGACGCGCGGACCCTTGCGCTCCTCGCGAACGTCCTGGCCGCGCGCCGGCAGGCCGGCGACATGAAGGGCGAGGCGGCGCGGCGTGGCGAAGGCCTTGGCGCCCTCGTAGAGGAAGCCGCGCTCCACCAACGCATCGGTGACGAGCTTCCTCAGATCCTCGGCCGCACGCCGCTGCATGCGGGCGGGAATCTCTTCGGAGCGGAGTTCGAGGAGCAAATCGGGCATGGCGTGGCAATAAGGCCGCTCGCCGGGGGTGTCGAGAGGCCGCGCATGCCCGCGCGCATCACCCCGGAATCGCGAGACAGGCGGCACCGAGCGCGATGGCGAGGCAGCTCGCGATCCGACGCGGCGTCAGGCGCTCGCCGAGGGCGATCCAGCCGATCAGGGCGGCGAACACGACGCTGGTCTCGCGCAAGGCCGACACTGGCCCCATGGCGTCGCGCTGCATCGCGGCGATGACGATACCGTAGGCGACGATCGAGACGAGCCCGCCCGCGAGTCCGGACAGCGTCTGCCTCCGCGAGACAGGCGGAATGCCGCCGGCCCGCACCACGACGATGAGCGGCAGGACGAGGCACCAGCCGAGCGACATCGCGGCGGTGTAGGCTACGGGATCACCGGCGTGACGGACCCCGATCCCATCGACCACCGTATAGCCGGCGATGAACACGCCCGTGAGCAGAGCGGCCGGCAGGGTGCCGAGCCGGATTCCGCCCCGCGCGAGTGCCAGCGAGACGATGCCGCACGAGACCAGCACCACACCGATCCCGGCGGCAAGGCCGAGCGTCTCGCCCGCGACGAGGGCGGCGGCCAACGCCACCAGGGCCGGCGAGACGCCACGCGCGATCGGGTAGGTCTCGCCGAGGTCGCCCGAGCGGTAGGTCGCGGTCAGCGCGAACATGTAGCCGATATGCAGGACTCCAGACGCCGCGGCGTAGGGCCACGACGCCCGGTCCGGGGCCGGCACCGCGAGGAGCACGAGGGCCGAGACCGCCGCCATCGCGAGGCACATCAGGGCCGACGCCCAATGCCGGTCCTGGCCGCCGAGCAGCAGGGCGTTCCAGCCCGCATGCAGAAAGGCGGCGAACAGGACCGCGACGGCGACGCCGGGCGTCACCGGCCAGCGCCACAACGCGAATTCGGGCGATCGGACGCCGCGATCAGCGCGCCTCGCCCTTCAGGATCGTGGAGAGCCGCCAGCGCGCCTTGGTGAGGGCGCGCACGTCCTCCACCAGCCAGCGGCCGTTTTCCTTGACCAGGTCGTATCGGATGTCCTGGGCGGAGAAATTGCGGAAGCGGGCCTGGACCTCAGCCCGGGTCTCGTCGTTGGCGAGGGTCGTCACGGTCAGGGTCTTGGCCCAGTCGTCCTCGGTGTCCTGACCGTTGACGTGATAGGCGAAATCGAGCCGGCCCATCTCGCCCTGGGCGTCCTTGCGGTCTTTCTCGAACAAGGCGCGAAGGCTGCGCGCGTGGAAGCGCCACACCGTGATGTCGTCGGCCGCGTAGAGTTCGCGCACGGTCTCGGCCGGGTCCGTGGCCGATTGCGCCAGGGCAGGCGAGGCGGCACACGCGAGGAGCAGAGCAATGCCGAGCATCAGCCGCTGGCGAAACGCGCTCATGCGGCACCGCCGCCGGCCGTCTTCAGCCACGCCGCGCCGCAGGCCTTGGCGAGCTCGCGCACCCGCAGGATATAGCTCTGGCGCTCGGTCACCGAGATCACCCCGCGGGCATCGAGCAGGTTGAAGACGTGGCTCGCCTTGATGCACTGGTCGTAGGCCGGCTGAGCCATCTTATGGCGTTCTGTCTCCGAAGCCGGGGCACCGGCGTCGAGGTAGGTCCGGCAGGCCTTCTCCGCGTCGGTGAACTGGCGAAACAGCATCGTAGTGTCGGCCGCCTCGAAGTTGTGACGTGAATATTCCTGCTCGGCCTGGAGGAAGACGTCGCCGTAGGTGACCTTGTCGTCACCCTCCGCTCCATTGAAGTTGAGATCGTAGACGTTCTCGACGCCCTGGACGTACATGGCGAGGCGCTCGAGACCGTAGGTGAGCTCGCCCGCAACCGGAGAACATTCGAAGCCGGCGACCTGCTGGAAGTAGGTGAACTGGCTCACCTCCATGCCGTCGCACCAGCATTCCCAGCCAAGCCCCCAGGCGCCGAGCGTCGGACTCTCCCAGTCGTCCTCGACGAAACGGATATCGTGCAGCTTGAGATCGACGCCGATCGCATCGAGGGAGGCGAGGTAGAGTTCCTGAAGGTTCGGCGGGTTCGGCTTCAGGATCACCTGGAACTGGTAGTAATGCTGCAGACGATTGGGGTTTTCGCCGTAGCGGCCATCCTTGGGCCGGCGCGAGGGCTGAACGTAGGCCGCCTTCCAGGGCTTCGGCCCGAGCGCCCGCAGGGTGGTGGCCGGATGGAAGGTCCCGGCGCCGACTTCCATGTCGTAAGGCTGCAGGATGACGCAGCCCTGCGCGGCCCAGAACCGCTGCAGCGTCAGGATCAGGCCCTGGAACGAGGTTTTGGGCGCGAGATCGACGGCGCTCGACATGGGCAATCCGGTCCGTGAAGGGGCGGCCAGCGTTTAAGAGCCGGGTCGAGGGTGTCAAGCGAGCGAATTGCGACGCTTCCGGTGTGCCAACACACACAATTTCGCCACGATCGGATTTAGGGCCGGAACTGTCTCGCTTGCTGCCAAGTTTATGCAGCAATCAAGGGGTCGACACCGTCGTCACCGACGGTCGAACAGTTCGGAACATCGCGCCATGCGCCAGTCTCTCACAGTCTTCGCCGCCATCGTTGCCGCTTCCCTGGTCGCGACGCCGCTGGTGATTACCGCGTCGAACGCTCTGGCGACCCCTGATCATTCCGACAGCGTCCAGATGCCGGCAATGGTGACTCCGATCGACGTCGTCACGGTGCCGGCGCCGGTCGCGACCGAGACCTGCTCGCGGAAGGTTCGGGTGGTCTATGCCGGCTACGGCGCGAAGGCCGACGGCTGCATACGCTGAAGCGATCCGCTTACAGGCCGTAGCGCGCCCACAGCGCTCGGTCCTCCACCGCCGCGAGGGATTCGGCCGCGAGCCCAGTGGCGGTGCTTCCGGGTGCCGCTCGGCGCAGCAGACGGGCGACGAAAGACCCCTGCTTTTCCGCGATGAACCTGAGTTCGACCTTGTCGCCATAGCGCTCCCGTAGGGTCGCGCGCGCATCGCCCAGAGCGTCGACGAGGCCCAGGCGCAGACCCTGACGGCCGGTCCAGACGGCGCCGGTGAACAGGTTCTCGCCGTTCGGGTCGATGCTTGGACGGCGTCCCTTCACCAGAGTCGTGAAGAGGTCCTGCACATCGGCCTGGATCGCCTTGAGGCGCACGACGTCGAGAGGGTCTTCGGGACGGAAGGGGTCGAGCATCCCCTTGGCCTCGCCCTGGGTATGGACGCGCCGGTCGATGCCGAGCCGGTCGATGAGCTTGTCGAAACCGAAGCCGGCCGAGACCACCCCGATCGAACCGACGAGGGAGGTCGGGTCCGCGATGATCTCGTCCGCCGCGCAGGCGATCATGTAGCCGCCGGATGCCGCGATATCCTCCACGAACGCGATCACCGGCAGCTTCTTCTCCGCGGCCAGCGCCCGGATTCGCCGATGGATGAGATGGGACTGCGCGGGCGAGCCGCCCGGTGAATTGATCACCAGAGCGACCGCCGCGATCCCCGGCATCGCGAACGCGCGTTCCAGGCTGCCGGCCACACCGGCGATGGACAGCCCGGACCGGAACGGCGACACCGCGCCGATGGCGCCGCTCAGACGAATCACCGCGACGCGGGGCCTGGATTTACGCCACCGCCGGGGAAGGAACGCGCGCAGTCGGGCCGGAATCGTGATCGGCATGGGCTCTCGTCTTCACGGGGACAATCGGTGCGGCGGCAACCTTCGCCGCGCGGCCGGAACCATCACGAAGTGGTGCAGACCGAACCGTTTTGCCAGCGTGGCCGTTCCTCTTCCCCGGCGTCGCCGGTCCACCACCGGCGGACCGGCACCCGTAGAGTGACAGGGAGGTGAACGTCATGCGTGTCTTGCGTTGGATGATCGTCTGTTTCGGCATGTTGGGCGGGGCGATTGGACTGGGGCAGGCCGTTCAGGCCACCCCATTGCCGGTTTCCGCGATGGACGGCTCGGTTCAACGAGCGCCCCTCGTGGAACAGGCCCGCTGGCATGGCTACCGCCGCCATCATTGGCATCGGAGACATTACGGCTACCGCCGTCACTACTGGCACCGGCGCCACTACCGCCCGGCCTATGGCTGGCGGCGTCACCATGGCTGGCGCCCCCATTACGGCTGGCATCGCCACCACCATCACCGCCGGTTCTATTTCTGAAGCGCCGATCCGGCCATCGCAGAGATTGGGCAGGGCGCCGGAGACGGCGCCCTTTCACGATCCTGTCGGTGCTAGGGCTCGATCCAGCCGCGCCCTTCATTCAGCGCCGCGACCTGCGGTGTGAAGCTCCCATCCGCTGTCTGGAGCACGAGCGGCGGCCGTAACGCGAACGGCCCGCGGCTGCCCTTCACCGCCGTGATCAGAATACGGATGGCCGGGCGCTCGATGCGAGCCTGGACCGGGCGCACGACGATCGAACCAAATCGGCCGCGCAATCCGTCGAGGCAGGCGGGCAACGCGTCCGCCCGGTGGATCAGTCCGAGCCGCCCATTCGGTTTGAGAAGATCGACACAGGTGCGCAGCCAAGCATCGAGACCGCCGCCCTCGAAGGTATGGGCGGAGGCCTTTGCGGCGACGGGGGAGGGCCGGTGCGCGCCGGCCTCGAAGAACGGTGGGTTGGTCAGCACGAGATCGGCGAGACCTCCGACGAGGCCGTCCGCCTTCCGCCGGGTGCCGCTGGCCAGAACGTCGGCTTCGATCACCGCGGCGCGCGCCGCAAAGCCATTCCGTTCGATGTTGCGGCGGGCGAGGTCGGCAAAGCCCGGATCCCGCTCCACCAGGACGATCCGACACTCCGGCACGCGAGACGCGACGGCGAGCCCCACAGCGCCGGTTCCGGCACCGATGTCGTAGACGACCTCTCCGGCATGCGGCGCGATGAGACCACCGAGCAGCACGGCATCCGTCCCGGCGCGATGCCCGCCGCGTGCGGGCTGAGCCAAGCGCAGGGCGCCCCCGAGCCAGACATCGATATCGGTTTCGTCCGCCTCAGGCATCGCGCAGCTCGTCGGCAAGGCCGGCGTCGACGAGCAGTCGCCGTGCCTCCGTGGCCCGATCTTCGGGAACGAGGAGGCGGCGGGCGAAGGCTCCGATCGAACCTTCGAGGAAGCTCATATGATTGTCGGCCACGAATACGGGAATGTCGGCGCCCTCCAGAAGGGACTGGGCGAAGCCCATGAGAACGATGTCGTTGCTACGGATCAGTTCCGTCATGGGTCTTCCCATTGGCCGTCCGGATCGCGGCCTCCACAGCGGAACCTATACCTTGCGGCATGGTGCGTGTTGCAGCGACTCCGAGCGCATGCGATGGGGTCGGCACGGAATTTGGTCGCGGGACATCGCCGGCCCGAGCCGGCCGATCCTCGCGGCCGTGCGCTCGGTGCCATCGGCGCATTGGGTTGGAGGCACCGGGGTTTTGGGCGTGGTAGTTCCCATCGATGAGAGCCGCCCCGATCCGGAGGCGAGCTTGGCAGACCTCGTCGCCCTGGTCTCCAGCGACATGGAGCGCGTCAACGCGACCATCCTGTCGCGGACCGGCTCGGACGTACAGATGATCCCGGAGGTGGCCAATCACCTCATCTCATCCGGCGGCAAGCGCCTTCGCCCGATCCTGACCCTCGCCACCGCCGATCTCTGCGCCTATTCGGGAGAGGGCGCGGTGAAGCTCGCCGCCAGCGTCGAGTTCATGCACACCGCCACCCTGCTGCACGACGACGTGGTCGACGGGAGCGACATGCGGCGGGGCAAGGTGGCCGCCCGCATCAAGTGGGGCAACGAGGCGAGCGTCCTCGTCGGCGACTTCCTGCTGGGCCAGGCCTTCCGGATGATGGTCGAAGTCGGCTCGCTGAAGGCGCTCGACATTCTGTCGGCTGCCGCCACCATCATCGCCGAGGGCGAGGTGATGCAGCTCACCGCCGCCAAGAACACCGGCACGAGCGAGGACGAGTATCTCGCCGTGATCCGCGCCAAGACCGCCGAACTTTTCGCCGCCGCCTGTGAGGTCGGGCCCGTCCTCGCCGGGCGCAACGGCGCCGATCAGGCCGCCTGCCGCGATTACGGGATGAACCTCGGCATCGCCTTCCAGCTCATCGACGACGTGCTCGATTATGGCGGAACCAGCGCTAGCCTCGGCAAGAACGTCGGCGACGATTTTCGCGAGGGCAAGATCACCCTGCCGATCGTCCTCGCGGTGCGGCGCGGCGACGACGGGGAGCGCGCCTTCTGGAGGCGGACCCTGGAGGAGGGCGACGTGTCGGACGCCGATCTCGCCACCGCCCTGGAGATCCTGCGCCGCCACGGGGCGCTCGAGGACACGATGGACCGGGCGCGCCATTACGGCGACATGGCCCGCCACTCCCTCGCCGGGTTCCCGCCGAGCCCGATGAAGCATGCGCTGCTGCAGGTCGTGGATTTCTGCATCGCGCGGGCGCACTGATTGCTGCCGGACGGAACGCCGGTCAGGCGGCTTTCGCCGCATCGAACGCAGTGATCTCGGTGGGGCTGAGCACGATGTTCCCGTCGGTATCGGACCACGTCTCCAGAAGTCCGTCGGTGGTCGTCTTGTCCACCGGCCGTCCAAACAGGAAGCCCTGGCCGTAGGTACAGCCCTGGCCGGCGAGCCATTCCACGCTCGATGCGGTCTCGATGCCTTCGGCGGTGGTGAGAAGACCGAGGCTCGCGCCCAAGGCGATGATCGCATCGACGAGTTTGGCCCGCTCTTCACCCTGCGGGATCGAGGCGACGTAGCTGCGATCGATCTTCAGCTTGTCGAATTGCAGCTCGCGCAGGTGGTAGAGGCTGGAATAGCCGGTCCCGAAATCGTCGAGCGCGATCCGTACGCCGAGATTCTGCAGCGACTTGAGCGCCACGCGCGCCGCTTCCAGATCGATCACCAGAGCCGTCTCGGTGATCTCGATCTCGAGCCGATTCGGGGAGAACCCGGTCTCTGTGAGAATCGCGAGAATGCGCTCGGGCAGCTGCCGGTCCTGCAGCTGGAGCGGTGAGATGTTGATCGCGAGCTGCAGGTGGGCCGGCCAGGACCGGGCATCACCGCAAGCCTGGCGCATCAGCGACCAGGTCATGTCGGCGATCATGCCGGTCTCTTCGGCGAGGGTGATGAAGTCCACCGGGTTGAGGAGGCCCTGGTCCGGGTGACGCCAGCGGGCCAGGACTTCGAAGCCGATCAGCGCGCGTCCCGGTAGGGACACGACGGGCTGGTAGAACGGCTCGATCTCACCGCGCTCGATGCCGAGCCGCAGGTCCTGCTCCAGGCGGGCACGCACCTTGAGGGCGTGCCCCATCTCGAGCTGGAAGAACCGGTAATTGCCGCGACCGTCCCGCTTGCCCTGGTACATCGCCACGTCGGCGGCGTGCAGAAGCGCCTCGGACGTCCGGGTCTGAGGGGAGGCGATGGCAATGCCGATGGTCGCCCCGACTTCGACGCGGCCGTGCGCGCACGTCACCGGCTGAGCCAGCGCCGTGATCACCTGCTGCGCGAGGCGGGCGACGGCCTCCGCATCGTCGCGAAAATCGAACAGGACCGCGAATTCGTCGCCGCCCAGGCGCGCGATCACGCTTCCCGTCGGCACGAGGGCGCGCAGCCGGTCGGCCATTGCACACAGGACGATGTCGCCAGCGGCGTGGCCGTGAACGTCGTTCACCGGCTTGAACCGATCGAGATCGATCAGCATCACCGCCAGCGGCGGTACGTCGGGACCCTGCGAAAGTCGCGCGTCCAGCCGCTCCTGAAACAGGCGGCGATTGGCGAGGCCGGTCAGGGCGTCATGGCGCGCGACGGATTCGGCTCGGGCCTGGGCACCGTCGCGGGCGAGCATCGCCTTGCGCAACTGCAAGGACTTGCGCACCGCAGCGGCGACCACGCCGAGGCTCATGCACAATGCCAGCATCAGGAGATCCTGCAGCTGATGCGTGGCCGTCATATCGAGCAGCACCGCGAACAGGCCGAGTTGGGTGCCGGCGATCCAGATGCAGGTGCCGATCATCATCAGGCACAGGAGTTCGCGGCGCTCTCCCTCGCCCCATGATGTCTGTCGCGGATTGTCCATTCGGCATCCCTCTGCACCCTGACCCTGTGCGGAGGAGTCTTTCCCTCGGGTAAACTTCAGGCACCGGAGACTGCCGATTCACCCCGATATCGCACCTCGCAGGCATGTCGGGTCAGTCAAGCTGAATCGATGCTTACCGTGCGCAAGACATCCCGGGTCGACGATACTCGGACTATGTCACGCTCTATCATCGAAGCAGGGCAGACTTCACCCACCAGGCCGGGTGGCTCATCCCGAGCCGACGCGCCGCGCGCGCTGCGGCCGAGCGGTCGGAGAACAGCGCGTAAACCGTCGCCCCCGATCCCGACATGCGGGCGAGGCGACAGCCCGGCTCGCCGCGCAAGGCGGTCAACACGGTCTCGATCACCGGGGCGACAGTCAGGGCCGGGCCTTGCAGGTCGTTGCGCGCAGGGCCGATGATGTCGAGGACGCGCTCCGGGTCCGCTCCTGCCGGCACGACAGGATGGTCGCCGGGAATATGGCGCTCGCCGACAGCAAGACCGAGGGCGCGGAACACCGGTGCGGTGGCGACGGGTACGCCGGGGTTGATCAGCACCACCGGCAACGGCGCGAGGTGCAACGGCGCGCCGACGCTTTCGCCCGCGCCGGTCATCATCCGCGCACGGGGATCGAGACAGACCGGAACGTCGGCGCCCGTGGCCCGTGCCGCGGCAAGGACGGCCGGATCGTCCGCATCGAGGTGGTTGAGGCGGGCGAGCAAGCGCAGAGCCGCGGCGGCATCCGACGACCCGCCACCGATCCCGGCAGCCACCGGCAGGCGCTTCACGAGATGGAACGCGCCGAGCGTCAGGCCGGGCTTTGCCGCTGCGAGATGCCGGGCCGCCCGGATCACGAGATTGTCGTCGAGGGGACCGGCCGGACCGGCGGTCGGGCCCGACACCGTCAGCGACAGCTCGGCACCCGGCACCAGGGACAGACCGTCGCCGGCGCCGCTGAAGGCCACGAGGCTTTCGAGCTCGTGATACCCGTCCCCAGCGCGGCGTCCGCGCACGTGGAGCGTCAGATTGATCTTCGCCGGAGCGCGGGTGAAGAGGGGCAGCACGGGCTCTCGGGGCTGATGCGTCAGGATGCGGGGCCGGTCTGGCCCCGCATCGCCGTGCCCGTCAAGTCCAGAGGGCGATCAGCCGCCACTCTTCTTGTCGGCCGCACCCGGCGGCTCGTTCGGAGCGGGGGCGCCCTTGGGCAGTTCCGGGTTCACCTTCGTCTCGGGCGGGTTCTCGGCGGTGGCCGCCGGCTTCTCCAACTCGGGCAGCCCGTCCTTGAGCTTGACGTTGATCTTCTCGAGATCGTCCGGCTCGGGGTTGAGGTCCTTGGCGTGCTGCCACTGGAACTTGCCCTCCAACCGCCGGCCCGAGCGCCAATAGGCATCTCCGAGGTGGTCGTTGATGGTCGGGTCGCCGGGCTTCAGTTCGATCGCCTTCTCGAGCTCACGCACGGCATCGTCGTAGCGGCCGAGGCGGAAATAAGCCCAGCCGAGGCTGTCGATGATCATGCCGTCGCGCGGGCTCGCATCCACCGCCTGCTTGAGCATCGTGAAGGCTTCGTCGATGTTGATGTTCTGGTCGACCCACGAATAGGCGAGGTAGTTCAACACCTGGGCCCGGGCGCCGGGCTGGGTCGCGGGGACCAGTTCGAGGGCCTTCTTCAGATCGGCCTCGGCCTTGCCCCATTGCTTGGCGCGCTCGTAGGCGGTCCCGCGGAAGTAGAACGTCGTCCAGTAATTCGACGCCGGCTGATCGCCGATGAGCGCAATGGCACGGCTGTAGGTTGCCGCCGCCTCTTCGTACATCTTGCGCGAGCGCTGGACATTACCGAGCGCCGTGATCACGTCGATGTCGTCGGGATGCGCCTTCATCGCCGCGTCGAGGTGCTTGATCGCCTCGTCGCCCTTGCCCATCTGCTCCAGGTTGAGCCCGACCTGCACGTCGGCATTGAGCCGCAGCGGCGACGAGGTGGGAATCTGCGCGTAGGCCTCGTTGGCGCGATCGGTCTGCTTCATCCGGTCGAGGATGTCGGCGAGGGTGAGGCGGGCGAGCGCATGCTCGGGGGCGAGGTAGAGGGCGAGCCGGAGGTAGACCACCGCCGGCAACTCGTCGCCCTGAGTCGAGCCGGCGGAGCCGAGCCCGTACAGCACTTCACCAGCGCCTTCCTGCGCGGTGTTGATCAGGCGCGAGAGGGGCTTGCCCTCCTTCAGCTTGGTCAGGGCATCACGGACGATGGGATGGCGCGGCAGCAGCTTGTCGAAATCGGTATAGGCCTGGATCGCCAGATCGGTACGGCCCTGCTGCGCCTCGAAGCGGGCATAGGCGTCGACGATGCGCAACGTGTTGTGGTCGGCCTCGTAGGCCGCCTTGAGGCGGCGCTCGGCCTCGGCCTGATCACCCACCAGATTGGCGATCAATCCCGCATGGAAATCCCGGAAGGTGTTGTAGTAGCGCTCACCCTTGAGCTTGTTGATCGTCTCGAGGGCGCGCTTGCCGTCGTTGGCACCCGCAAAGGCCCAGGCGGTGAGCAGCGTCGCGGTGAGATCGGCCGCCGCCCCACGACCGCTGCGGGCAAAGTTCTGGCGCGCCTGCGCGAATTGTCCGGCCTTGATCTGGCGCACCCCCAGGGCGAGCTGGGCGAGGCCGTTCGAGCCGTCGCGGGTGGTCAGGCGCTCGGCGGCGCGGAACGCGTCGGGCAGAGCGCCGTCGGCCAGCAGCGACACGAAGGCGCGTTCGAGAAGCTCCGCATTGCGCGGATCGGCCTTGACCGCCTCGCGGTAGAAGCTCGCGGCCGCGGCCGTGTCCTTCGATGCGCCGGCGATGTAGGCGGAGAGAAAGTTTCCTTCGAGCGATTCCGCGGGCTCGTAATCGGAGAGCGGGGTCGACTCGCGCGGCTGCGCGGCCTGGCCCGGAAGGGTCGCAGCCAGGTAGAGAGCGAGAGCCGAGAGGGCCCGGCGGGTCGCTGCGTTTCCGTTCATGAGCACCGTTCACGGCTCCTGCGCTCCGGCTTTCTCATGGAGCCGGGCTTTGATCGGGCGTGACACTGAACCCTTCCCACCATCCCCGCAAGGCATAAGGATGGCGGCGAAAGTGCCGCTTCCGTCGGGACGGAATCGGCTGGTCGGGTCTTGCATGGTCGCGTTTCCCGAACGTTAGCCGGCGCCGCCGCGTGCGAAAACGCGTCGGAGCCCGCTATATCCGGCAGCGCACGCCTCACATGTTCGGGTAGTTCGGCCCGCCCGGTCCCTCGGGGGTCACCCAGTTGATGTTCTGGTTCGGGTCCTTGATATCGCACGTCTTGCAGTGGACGCAGTTCTGCGCGTTGATCTGGTAGCGCAGCCCATCACTCGCGGCCGCATCCGCGACCCATTCGTAGACGCCGGCCGGGCAGTAGCGTGCGGACGGACCGCCGTAGACGTCGTGCTCGGACGCCTTCTGCAGATCGAGGTTCTTCACGTTGAGGTGGGGCGGCTGGTCCTCCTCATGGTTGGTGTTCGAGAGATACACCGAGGAGAGCCGGTCGAAGGTCAGCTTGCCGTCGGGCTTGGGGTAGACGATCGGCGTCACCTCGCTGAGCGGCTTGGTGCAGGCGTAATCCGGCTTGCCGTGCGTCAACGTGCCGAACGGCGAAGCATCGAGGAGGGTGTTGGCCCACATGTCGAGACCGCCGAGGCCGACGCCCATCAGGGTTCCGTAGCGCGACCAGAGCGGCTTCACGTTGCGCACGCGCTTGAGATCCTGGCCGACGGCGCTGGCACGCCATCCATTCTCATAGGCGGCGAGTTCGTCGCCGTGACGGCCGGATTCGAGCGCCTGCGCGATGGCCTCGGCCGCCTGCATCCCCGACAGCACCGCGTTGTGCGAGCCCTTGATGCGCGGCACGTTCACGAAGCCGGCGGAATCGCCCACCAGACAGCCGCCGGGGAAGACGAGCTTGGGCACCGATTGCCAGCCGCCTTCCATGATCGCACGGGCGCCGTAGCCGATGCGCTTGGCCCCCTCGAAGGTCTCGGCGATCATCGGGTGAGTCTTGAAGCGCTGGAACTCGTCGAACGGCGACAGGGTCGGGTTCTCGTAGTTCAGGTGCGTGACGAAGCCCACCGAGAGCAGGTTGTCGTCGAAGTGGTAGAGCCACGAACCGCCGCCGGCCTTGTTCGGCAACGGCCAGCCCATGGTATGCCGCACGAGCCCGGCCTCGAACCTGTCGGGAGCGAGCTGCCACAACTCCTTGACGCCGAGACCGTACTTCTGATGATCGCTATGGGCGTTGAGCTTGAACCGCTCGATCAGCGTCTTGGTGAGCGAGCCGCGCGCGCCCTCGCCGAAGATCGTGTACTTTCCGCGCAGCTCCATGCCGCGGGTGTAGTCTTCGCGCGGTTCGCCGGACTTGCCGATGCCGAGGTCGCCGGTGGCGACGCCGACCACAACGCCCATGTCGTCGTAGAGCACTTCCGCGGCCGGAAAACCGGGATAGATCTCGACGCCGATCTCCTCGGCCTTGGCGCCGAGATACTTGGTCACGTTCGAGAGCGAGCCGACGAAGTTGCCGTGGTTCGACATGAACTTCGGGAAGAACAGGTTCGGCATCGTTACGCCGCTGTTCTTCGTCAGGAACATGAATTCGTCGCGCTCCACCGCCGTCTTCAGCGGACGGGCCGGATCTTCACGCCAATCCGGAACCAGCAGATCGAGGCCCGACGGATCGATGACGGCACCGGACAGGATGTGGGCGCCGACCTCGGAGCCCTTCTCGACGACGACGATGCTGATGTCGGAGGACAATTGCTTGAGGCGGATGGCGGCGGCGAGCCCGGCCGGCCCGGCCCCCACGATCACGACGTCGAAATCCATCCCCTCGCGTTCGGGCAGCGCCATACCATCATCCTCCTGTCACGCCTCGCCGCTGGGCGGGTAGGGCGTGAACGATTGCTTTGATCCACTCTCAACCCATTCCAACCTTGGAACGCAAGCGGCCAAGCCCCGGAAAACCCCAAGCCATGCAAAACCGCTCGTGGTGAAGCGTCGCGCCGACGGAAATCCGGGCAGGACGATGACGGCAGTTGTCCCGCACGCCTGGACGGGCCACATCCTTAGTCATGAGTGCGAGCGACGACCGGCAGCGCGACCTGATTGCGACCCTCGATTTCCACGTCGCGGCGGGCGTCGACGTCATGCTCGACGAGCATCCGCACGACCGCTTCAACGAAGCGGACGCCCCGGTCAGGGCGGAGGCGCCGCGGCTGGAAACGCAGCCGGCGATAGCCGAGACCCGCCCGCGTCTCGAATTACCGCCACGCGGCGAGGTCGCGACCCAGGTGCCGACCCGGACCTACGGCCAATCGGCCGCCGCCAAGCCCGGCGAAGCGGCCGGCGACGCGCGGGCGCGGGCCAAGGACGTGACCTCTCTGGAAGAGTTGGAGGCCCTGCTCGCGGGCTTCGATGGTTGCCCCCTGAAGTTCACGGCCAAGAACCTCGTCTTCGCCGACGGCGATCCGACAGCAAAGCTGATGTTCATCGGCGAGGCCCCCGGCGCCGACGAAGACCGGATCGGCAAGCCGTTCATGGGCCGCTCCGGCAAGCTCCTCGACCGGATGATGGCCGCGGTGGGCCTCGACCGGACCAGCGCCTATGTCACCAACATCGTGCCCTGGCGCCCGCCGGGAAACCGCAATCCGACCCCGCAGGAGGTCTCGATCTGCAAGCCGTTCATCGAGCGGCAGATCGAGCTCGCCGACCCCGACCTCATCGTCTGCCTCGGCAGCCCGGCGACGCAGGCGATCACCGGCACCAAGGACGGCATTCTGAAAGCGCGCGGCCGCTTCTATCCCTACCACGTCGCCGGCCGCGAAATCCGGGCGCTGGCGACGCTCCATCCCGCCTATCTCCTGCGCCAGCCGCTGCAGAAGCGCCTGGCCTGGCGGGACTTCCGCACCTTGCGCGCCGCCCTCGACGGCAAGGCCTGAGCCCGCTAAGGCCGGTGCCGAGACCCCGGGCAGGCGACCAGCCGGAACCGTATCTCGCTCAGGGGAATTACTTCGGGTGGTCGGCATCGGTGCCGCATTCCGGGACAGGTGGAACGAGCACATGCGCTGGGATGATTTCCGCAGTTCCGACAACGTCGAAGACCGGCGTGGTGAAGGCGGTGGCGGCGGTGGCGGCTTTCCGGGCGGCGGCGCCGGCAGTCTCGGCATCGGGACCATCGTCATTCTGTGCATCATCGGCTGGGTCACCGGGATCAATCCGGCGGTCCTGATCGGGGGCGCCGAGCAGATGTCCGGCGGCGGACGCCCGCGCCAAGAGCAGGCCGACCCGCAGACCCAGTCCCAGCGCAAATCCAAGCCCACCGACGAGAACGGCAAGTTCGCCGCCGCGATCCTCGGCAATACCGAGGATGTCTGGAGCACGGTGCTGCCGAACCAGACCGGGCGCCAATACCGGCCGACGACGATGGTGCTTTACCAGGGCGGCACCCGCAGCGGTTGCGGCTCGGCCCAGGCCGCCATGGGGCCGTTCTACTGCCCGATCGACAAGAAAGTTTATCTCGACACGTCGTTCTTCAAGGAGATGGAGCAGAAGTTCGGCGTGAAGGGTGACTTCGCCTATGCATACGTCATCGCCCACGAAGTCGGGCACCACGTCCAGGACGAACTCGGCATCCTGGGCAAGGTGCAGGGTCGCCAGCAGAACGCGTCGAGCAAGGTCGAGTCGAACCAGCTTTCGGTGCGCATCGAACTGATGGCCGATTGCCTCGCCGGCGTGTGGGCGAAGAATTCCAACGACAAGTACAATTCGCTCGAACCCGGCGATATCGAAGAGGCGATGAACGCGGCCAGCGCCATCGGCGATGACAAGTTGCAGAAGCAGTCGCAGGGCTATGCCGTGCCGGATTCGTTCACGCACGGTTCGTCGGCGCAGCGCCAGCGCTGGTTCATGACCGGCTACAAGAGCGGCCAGACCAAATCCTGCGACACCTTCCGCGCCACCGGCAATTGAGACCGGCGCTGTCGGCAGGTCGCGGTTTGCCGTAGGATCGCGATCGAACGCCCGCGCGGATCAGCCGAAGGCAGCACATTCATGGTCGCATCCGACAAGACCCGCAGCTTCGTCCCGCTGGCCATCGCGGTTCTCACCGTATCGGATACCCGAACGCTGGAGGAGGACCGCTCGGGCGACACCTTGGCCGACCGCCTGAGTGCCGCCGGCCATACGCTCGCGGCGCGTACCATCGTCCCGGACGATGTCGAGGCCATTCGGGGTCAGGTCGAGGCCTGGACCCGCGATCCGGCGGTGGACGTGGTCATCACCACCGGCGGCACCGGCTTCACCGGCCGTGACGTGACCCCGGAGGCGATCGAGCCATTGTTCGAGAAGCGCATGGACGGCTTCTCGGCGGTCTTCCACCGCATCTCCTACGACAAGATCGGCACGTCGACGCTGCAGTCGCGCGCCACCGCCGGGGTGGTGAATGCCACCTACGTTTTCGTCTTGCCGGGCTCTCCCGGCGCCTGCCGTGACGCCTGGGACGGCATCCTGGCCGCCCAGCTCGATTACCGCCACCGGCCGTGCAACTTCGTCGAGATCATGCCGCGCCTCGACGAGCACCTGCGCCGGGGCGCTTCGATCCAGGCCTAGCTCCGTTCGAGGCGCGCCGCGAGTCGGCGCACCTTAAGCCGCCGCGAAAAGCTGGGGCCGGCGAGCAGGCGGTCGCGGCGGACGAGATCGCCGGTCCGCGGCGCCGTTACTCCGATGACGCTTTCACCGCGCGCCGCAAGCCGGGCCGGGATTCCCGCGTGCGGGCGGCGCAGACGACCGAGGGCGAGGTCGGGCCGAGCGGTACCGATGAACCGGTCCAGGATGCGGATCCAACCCTCCGCCGGCACATCGCCGGCATCGAGACACAACACCCATTCGCGACGGGCCGCCTTCGCCCCGGCCGACCAGGGGGTCGCCCCCCGCGCGCGGATCACCAGAGTGGCCCCGGTGGCCTCGGCCACGGCGTCGATCGCGGCATGGTGTGACGGCGCGATGATCACGGCATCGCCGATCAGGCCGGCGGCCACACCGGCCACCAACGCACCGAGGGTATCGGCAAGCTGATCGACCGCATCAGGGTCGGCCGGCCTCGCCACGTGGATCAGAGCAGAAATCATGCGCGCGCATAGCGTATTTTTGCGGCGCGAGAAGGCGCCGATCCGCAACGTTTCCGCACAAGTCTACGTACCGACGCAACCCCTCGCCGACTTGCCTGAAATATACGCAGTACAGCACCCGTTTGTTCATGATACGTTCTTTTCCGTCACGATGGCGGTCGGGACGTGGGGATCATCATGGCACGGAGGCACGCGACGGGTCGGGTGACTGATTCCGCTGCGGGACTGGGCGAACGCCGCCTGTCCGCCACGACGATCGCCCCGGAAGCGCGGCGGGGGCGGGGCGCCACCGCCAACCCCGACGGCCGTTTCGAGACGACGCGGCGCGAGATCCTCGACGATGGCTGGGAATCGGAGGCCGGCCCGACGCAGCCGCGCACCGAGGTGAGTGCGGAGCGTGCCCGCACCATCATCTCCCGCAATACCTCGCCGGACATCGCGTTCGACCGTTCGATCAACCCTTATCGCGGCTGCGAGCACGGCTGCATCTACTGTTTCGCGCGGCCGAACCACGGTTATGTCGGCTTGTCGCCGGGCCTCGATTTCGAGACGAAGCTGTTTCACAAGCCGGAGGCGGCGGCCCTGCTGGAGCGCGAATTGTCGGCGCGCGCCTACACGCCGGGGACGATCGCGCTCGGCACCGCCACGGATCCCTACCAGCCGATCGAGCGCCGGTATCGCATCACCCGCGGGGTGCTGGAGGTTCTGGCGCGGTTCCGCCATCCGGTGGGGATCGTGACGAAATCGAACCTCGTCACCCGAGACATCGACGTTCTCGGCCCCATGGCGGCAGACGGACTCGTCAAGGTCGCGGTCTCGGTGGCGACCCTCGATCCGGTCCTCGCCCGACGGATGGATCCGCGCGCGCCGCACCCAGAGAAGCGCTTGGAGGCGATCCGGTCCTTGAGCGCGGCGGGCATTCCCGTGATGGTGATCGTGGCGCCGATCATCCCGTCGCTCAACGACCACGAGATCGAGACGATCCTGGAACGCGCGCGCGATTGCGGTGCCCGCGAGGCCAACCACGTGCTGCTGCGCCTGCCGCATGAGCTCGACGACCTCGTCAACGACTGGTTCGCCGAGCATTATCCCGGCCGGCAAAGCCACGTGATGTCGCTGGTGCGACAGGCCCGGGGCGGAAAGGCCTACGATTCCAGCTATCGCACCCGGATGACGGGATCGGGCGCCTATGCCGACCTCGTCACGCGTCGCATGCGCCTCGCGAAACGACGTCTCGGCTATGCTACCGAGCGGCTGACCTTGCGCACCGACCTGTTCACGCGGGGCGCGGCACTGGGCGCGCAACTGACGCTGTTCTGAGATCGTCCGCAGGCCCGTAACGGCGGGTGAAACTGACCCGGTGGTGGGCCGAGCGGCCGAGGCTCGCCAGCCCGGCCAGATGGGCACGGGTGCCGTAGCCGACATTGCTGTCCCAGCCGTAATCGGGATGGCGCCGGGCCAGCACCCGCATCACCGCGTCGCGCACGGTCTTGGCGACGATGGAGGCGGCGGCGATCTGCGGCACGAGCCGGTCCCCGCCGATCACGGCGCGGCAGGGCTGCGCGATCCCCGGAATGCAGTCGCGGCCATCGACCAGCACCGTCGCATCGAGGCCGAGCTTGGTCACCGCGCGGGCCATGGCGTCCAGGGTGGCGCCGCGGACATTGATCCGATCGACCAGCGCGCGCGATCCGGCGGCGAGCGCGACGCGACCATGCGCGCGGATCAGCGGCGTCAGGCTCTCGCGCTCGGCCCGCTTGAGACGCTTGCTGTCGTCGAGACGGGCGAGCAGGGCAGGGGGGATCAGCGCGGGGTCGAACCAGACGGCGGCCACCACCACCGGCCCGCTCAAGGCCCCGCGCCCGACCTCGTCGCAGCCGATCGCGACCGGATACTCCGCAGCGGCATTCGGATCGAAAGGGCGCATCGGTCACGGGGCGTGTGAGTGGCGGGGTCGGACCTTGGCAGCTGGGCCGGCCCACGTCACCTCGTCGATCGTCCGATCCTCAACCCAGCGTCACCGCCCCGGTCACCGAGCCCGGCCGCACTCGCGTGCGTGCCGAGACCGTGCCGTGGGCCAGGGCGATGTTGTCGTAGAATTGCCGGGCGCTCTCACCCCAGGTGTAGCGCAGGGCCTCCTCGCGGCATCGCGCCCGGGGGATCGCGAGGGCACCGAACGCCGCCTGGCGCAGATCGTGGTCGAGCACGCCGGCCCCCGTGCCACCGATCACGTCGAGGGGCCCGGTCACCGGATAGGCCGCCACCGGCACGCCGCAGGCGAGGGCTTCCAGAAGCACGATGCCGAACGTGTCGGTGAGGCTCGGAAACACGAACACGTCAGCGGCCGCGTAGGTCGCCGCGAGGGTCGGTCCGGTCTGGGTGCCGAGGAAGCGCGCCTTCGGGTCGATCGCGGCCAGACGCGCCCGGTCGGGTCCGTCACCGACCACGACCTTGGTGCCGGGCAAGGCCAAGCGGAGAAAGGCCTCGACGTTCTTCTCCACCGCGAGCCGGCCGACGAACAGGAAGATCGGCCGGGGCAGGCCGGCGAGCGCCTCCGACGCCTGCGGCCGAAACAGGTCGGTGTCGACGCCGCGGGTCCAGCGCATCAGGTTGGTGAAGCCACGCGCGGACAGGTCGCGCTCCAATGACGGCGTGCTCACCATCGTCCCGCTCGAGGCGCCATGGAACCGCCGCAGCCAGGCGTAGCTCCACGCCTCCGGCATGGGGGCACGCGCCGCGAGGTATTCGGGAAAACGGGTGTGATAGCTCGTGGTGAACGGTCGCCGGTGCGCGAGGCAGTACCGTCGTGTGGCGTAGCCCACCGTACCCTCGGTGGCGATGTGGACATGGGTCGGCGCGAGCCCGGCCCAGCGCCGCGCCACCTTCGCCTTCGTGGCGTAGGACAGACGGATCTCGGGGTAGCCCGGCAACGGAATCGAGGCGAAGTCCTGATGCGTCAGCATCACGGTGTCGAAGCCGAGGCCCGGCCCGGCGGCGGCCATGTGCTCGAGGGAGCGGACGACGCCGTTGACCTGCGGGTGCCACGCGTCGGAGGCGATGAGGAGCCTCACGCGACAGCCCGTGTCCCGTCCTGCCGGACGTCGAGCACGTCCTGCTGCGCCGCTTGCGCGCGCTTGAGGCTCGGATAATGCAGGACTTCCATGGTGCCGTCGTAATGCTCGACGATGGCGGTGCAGGATTCTACCCAATCCCCGGTGTTGAGGTAGGTCAGGCCGCCGATCTGGCGGTTAGCGGCATGGTGGATGTGTCCGCAGATGACCCCGTCGGCGCCGACCCGCCGCGCTTCGGCGCTGAGCAGTTCCTCGAACTTTCCGATGAAGTTGACGGCGTTCTTCACCCGGAGCTTGGCCCAGGCCGAGAGCGACCAATACGCGAGGCCGAGGCGGCGGCGCACGGTGTTGACGTAGGTGTTGATGAAGAGGGCGAACGTGTAGGCACCGTCGCCCAGATAGGCGAGCCATTTGGCGTGGCGCACCACCATGTCGAACTGATCGCCATGGATGACGAGGTAGCGCTTGCCATCGGCGGCCTCGTGAAGGCGCTGGTCGGCGATCTCGATCCCGCCGAAGGTCATGCCGATATAATCGCGCAGGAATTCGTCGTGGTTTCCCGGCACATAGACCAGGTTCGAGCCCTTGCGCACCTTGCGCATGAGCTTTTGCACGACGTCGTTGTGGCTCTGCGGCCAGTACCAGCCGGACTTCAGCTGCCACCCGTCGACGATGTCACCGACGAGATAGATCTCGTCAGCATCATAGTCGCGCAGGAACTCCAGCAACAATTCCGCCTGACAGCCCTTGGTACCGAGATGCATGTCCGACAGGAAGAGGGTCCGGACGCGGATCGTCTTCTCTGTTTCTTCGCTCACAATCATCTCCGAGCGTTCTTACTGTCCCGGAGCCAAACCGGATTCCCGTATCAGTTTGATGACGTCGGCCGATTCGGTCGGATCGGTCGCGCATTACGTGCGGCAGTGCCGCACGAGCCTGCCGTGCACGAAAAAAATTTTGATTTGCATGCAAGTATTTCGGGTTTTCCTTTCGGTGCGAAGGTGGGCATAGTTCGACCCAAGGTACCCCACCGGTCCCCGTGCGCTTGCACGTGGCCGGAGCCCATCGAGGCGAACCAAGGGTGCCGTCCACGGGATGACACGCTGAGACGGCCAAGCGGCGCGCGCTCAGATGCGCGGCCCGGCCTATGGAGAGAGGCTTGAGGAATTCGGACGCGTTCGGGCCATTGGGCTTTCGGGACCATGCCCCGTGGCCGGACGGTGCCGGTCCGGCGCCTGTCGGGTTCCTGCGGGCAGGCCGGTGCCACCGACACTCCGACCAGACCACCCATGCGTAGGGACCAATCCGGTGAGTAGTATCGCCGGGATGCACCGTCCGCTTCTCATCACCGATATCGAAGCGTTGCACGAAACCGTGCGCGCACAACGTTAAAACGGAGACAACACCATGGCGGCAACGCGACGGCCCGGCCGGAACCACCTGTTCGTTCCCGGTCCGACCAACATCCCCGACCGCGTCTTGCGCGCGATGCTGGTGCAGTCCGAGGACCACCGTTCGGTCGACTTCCCCGCGCTGACGAAGCCGCTGTTCCAAGACACCAAGGCGGTGTTCGGTTCGACCGAGGGCACCATCTTCCTGTTCCCGGCTTCGGGCACCGGCATCTGGGAATCCGCGCTCACCAACACGCTGGCCCGCGGCGACAAGGTGCTGACCGCGCGCTTCGGCCAGTTCAGCCATCTCTGGGTCGACATGGCCGAACGTCTCGGCCTCAACGTCATCGTCCAGGACGAGGAGTGGGGCACCGGCGCGAGCCCGGAGCGGATCGGCGAGGCCCTGCGCGCCGACAAGAACCACGAGATCAAGGCCGTCATGGTCGTCCATAACGAGACCGCCACCGGCGTGACCTCGGATATCGGCGCCGTGCGCAAGGCGATGGATGCCGCCGGCCACCCGGCACTGCTGTTCGTCGACGGCGTGTCCTCGGTGGGCTCGCTTCCCTACAAGATGGACGAGTGGGGCGTCGATTGCGCCATCGCCGGCTCCCAGAAGGGCCTGATGCTGCCCGCCGGCCTCGGCGTGATCTGCGTCAGCCCCAAGGGTCTCAAGGCCGCCGAGGATTCGGCCGGCAAGAACGACCGTCTCGCCCACGTGTACTTCGACTGGGCCGACCACCAGAAGCAGAACGGCGCCGGCTACTTCCCCTACACCCCGCCACTGCCGCTGCTCTACGGCCTGCGCGAGGCGCTTGCCTGCCTTAACGAGGAAGGCCTCGAGAACGTCTACCACCGCCACCATGTGCTCGCCGAGGCCACCCGCCAGGCGGTTGCGGCCTGGGGTCTCAAGACCTGCGCCAAGGAGCCCAAGTGGAACTCCGACACCGTCACCACCATCCTGGTGCCTGAGGGCGTCGACGGTGCGGCGATCATCAAGCACGCCTATGTCCGCTACAACCTCGCCCTCGGCGCTGGTCTGAGCAAGGTGGCCGGCAAGGTGTTCCGCATCGGCCACGTCGGCGACATGAACGAGCTCTCGCTGCTCGGCGCGATCGCCGGCGCCGAAATGTCGATGCTCGACAACGGCGTGAAGGTGCAGCCCGGCTCTGGCGTCGCCGCCGCGTCGAGCTACCTGCGCGAGAACCCGCTCTCCAAGTCCTGAGACTCCACGCCCTAGGGCGATTATCGATCTCCGGGGCCCAACGGCCCCGGAGACTTTCCAGACCATCGCAGCATCAGCGATCCGGCCCAGTCGGCCAGAGGGTTCCATGACGAAGAAGATCGTTTTCCTCGACCGTGAATCCCTCGATGCCAAGGTTCGGGAGTTCAGCTTCCCGCACGAATACGTCGAATACGATTCGACCTGGACGCCCGACGAGATCGTGGAGCGCCTGAAGGGCGCCGAGATCGCGTTGATCAACAAGGTGCCGATGCGCGCCGACACGTTGAAGCAATTGCCCGACCTCAAGCTGATCGCGGTCGCCGCCACCGGCACCGACGTGGTCGACAAGGCCGCCGCCAAGGACCTCGGCATCACGGTCGTCAACATCCGCAACTACGCCTTCAACACCGTACCCGAGCACGTGATCGGCCTGATCTTCGCGCTGCGCCGGGCCATCGTGCCCTACGCCAACTCGGTGCGCAGGGGCGATTGGGCGAAGTCGACCCAGTTCTGCTACTTCGACTACCCGATCCACGACATTGCCGGCTCGACCCTCGGCATCGTCGGCTACGGTGCCCTCGGCAAGTCCATCGGCAAGCGCGCGGAAGCGCTCGGCATGAAGGTCATCGCCTACGACGTGTTCCCGCAGGACGGCCTCGTCGATTTTGATACGATTCTGACGCAGTCTGATGTCATTACGTTGCACGCACCGCTGACCCCCGAGACCCGCAACATGATCGGTCGCGAACAGCTCGCGAAGATGAAGCCGCATGCGCTCCTCATCAACACCGCGCGCGGCGGTCTCGTCGACGAGGAGGCCCTGGCCGAGGCCCTTCAGAACGGTACCATCGGCGGCGCCGGCTTCGACGTGGTGATGACCGAGCCGCCCAAGAACGGCAACATCCTGTGCGAGCTCGACCTGCCCAACCTCATCGTCACGCCGCACGTGGCCTGGGCGAGCAAGGAGGCGATGCAAATCCTCGCCGACCAGCTGGTGGACAACGTCGAGGCATTCGTCGCCGGCAAGCCGCAGAACGTGGTGTCGGACACCACCGCCTGAGGATAGGACGCGGGCTCGCCGACCGTCATAGGGGAGGAGCCTGCCGAACCGGCCCGTGGCGGATGGTTCAATCGAGATCGAACGCCAACCGCGCCAAGGCGCGGGACCAATAGGGATCAAGAAAAATGAAAAAACTGCTGTTCCAATTCGACACCGATGCCGTTCCGAGCGTGTTCGACGTGGTCGTCGGCTACGATGGCGGTGCGGACCACATCACAGGCTACGGCAACGTGACCCCCGACACTGTCGGCGCGCTGGTCGACGGTACGATCTACACCCGTGGCGGCTCAGAGAAGAAGTCGACGGCGATCTTCGTCGGCGGCGGTAACATGGCGGCCGGCGAGGCGGTGTTCGAGGCGGTCAAGAAGCGCTTCTTCGGTCCGTTCCGCGTCTCGATCATGCTCGATTCCAACGGCTCGAACACCACCGCCGCCGCTGGCGTCGCCCTGGTGCAGAAGGCCGCCGGTTCTCTCAGCGGCAAGAAGGCCGTCGTGCTCGCCGGCACCGGTCCGGTGGGCATGCGCTCCGCCGCTCTGCTCGCCCAGGAAGGCGCCACCGTGATCCTCTGCGGTCGCTCCCTCGACAAGGCCCAGGCCGCGGCCGACGCCATCAACGCGCGCTTCAAGGTCGAGATCTCCGCCGCCGCCACGCCGGACGCCGCATCCCGTGCCGCCATCGTCAAGGGCCAGAATCTGATCTTCTCGGCCGGCGCCATCGGCATCGAACTTCTGTCGGAAGCCGACTGGAAGGACGAGGCCAGCATCGAGTTCGTCGCTGATTACAACGCCCAGCCGCCGCTCGGCTTCGGCGGCATCGAGGCCATGGACAAGGGCAAGGAGCGCCACGGCAAGAAGGTGTTCGGCGCGCTCGGCATCGGCGGCCTCAAGCTGAAGCTCCACCGTGCCTGCGTCGGCCAGCTCTTCGACAGCACCGAGCAGGTGCTCGACGCCGAGGAGATCTACGCCCTCGCCAAGAAGATGGCCTGAGCCATGGCGACGAACGACACCGCCGCCGACACCACCATCGCCGTCTTCCTCGACGGATTGGCGAGCGCGGCGCCCACCCCCGGGGGCGGCGGCGCTGCCGCCATCCACGGGGCGATGGGTGCGGCTCTCCTCAGCATGGTCTGCAACCTCACCATCGGGAAGAAGAAGTACGTCGCGGTCGAGGGCGAGCTGAAGGACATCCTCGCTCAATCCGAAGCCCTGCGGGCTGAACTCACCGGGATGATCGCCGACGACGTGGCGGCGTTCGATGCCGTCATGGCGGCTTACGGTCTGCCGAAGGGCACCGACGACGAGAAGGCCGCCCGGGCGGAGACGATCCAGGAGGCGCTCAAGGTCGCCACCGACGTCCCGCTCGACTGTTGCCGCGCCTGCCGCAAGGTCATCGACCTGGCCGAGCCGGTGGCCGAGAAGGGCAACCTGAACGTCATCTCGGATGCTGGCGTCGCGGTCCTGTCAGCCCATGCGGGCCTGCGCAGCGCGGCACTCAATGTCTACGTCAATGCCAAGGGCCTGGACGATCGCGCGTTTGCGGACGAGCGTCTGAAGGAACTCGAATCCCTGCTCGGTGCGGCCGGACCGCTGAACGAGTCGATCTACGAGATCGTCAAGGCCAAGGTGAATTAGCACTGTCTCACGCGAGGCGGACGCCGCCTCGCGTGAAGTATAAGACGAAAGCTGGTGACCATGACGCCAAGATCATGGAATAGTCCCTGACGCCAAGGTGAACCGCACAGGTTCATTGAATTCAAAAAGCATTCCGACTGCCTCAAGGCAGACTCAACGAGAATGTAAAAAAATATAAACGCCAAGACCCTTTTCGCGAAGTGAAATTTACGAGAAGGTCCCGGCCAGGAAACGTCGAGGAGATCGCACATGGACGTTCACGAGTACCAAGCCAAGGAACTGCTCGCTGGCTTCGGCGTGGCGGTTCCCAAGGGCGCGGTGGCTTTCAGCCCCGATCAGGCCGTCTACGCAGCGACCGAGCTCGGCGGCTCGTTCTGGGCCGTCAAGGCGCAGATCCATGCCGGCGCGCGCGGCAAGGCCGGCGGCATCAAGCTGTGCCGGACCTATAACGAGGTTCGCGATGCGGCCAAGGAGCTCCTCGGTAAGCGCCTCGTCACGCTGCAGACCGGGCCCGAGGGCAAGCCGGTCCAGCGCGTCTACATCGAGACCGCAGATCCGTTCGAGCGCGAACTTTACCTCGGCTACGTGCTGGATCGTAAGGCCGAGCGGGTGCGGGTCATCGCCTCGCAGCGCGGCGGCATGGATATCGAGGAAATCGCCGCCAACGAGCCCGAGGCCCTGATCCAGGTGGTGGTCGAACCCGCCGTCGGCCTGCAACAGTTCCAGGCGCGCGAGATCGCGTTCCAGCTTGGCCTCAACATCAAGCAGGTCTCGGCCGCCGTGAAGACGATCATGAACGCCTACCGTGCGTTCCGCGATTGCGACGGCACCATGCTGGAGATCAACCCTCTCGTCGTCACCAAGGACGACCGCGTCCTTGCACTCGACGCCAAGATGAGCTTCGACGACAACGCGATGTTCCGTCGTCGCAACATCGCCGAAATGCACGATCCCTCGCAGGGCGATCCGCGCGAAGCCCAGGCGGCCGAGCACAACCTCAGCTATATCGGCCTCGAAGGCGAAATCGGCTGCATCGTCAATGGCGCCGGTCTGGCTATGGCGACCATGGACATGATCAAGCATGCGGGCGGCGAGCCGGCGAACTTCCTCGATGTCGGCGGCGGCGCCAGCCCGGACCGCGTCGCGACCGCCTTCCGCCTTGTCCTGTCGGACCGGAACGTGAAGGCGATCCTGGTCAACATCTTCGCCGGCATCAACCGCTGCGACTGGGTCGCCCAAGGCGTGATCCAGGCCGCACGGGAAGTGAAGATCGATGTGCCGCTCATCGTCCGGCTCGCCGGCACGAACGTCGAGGCCGGGCAGAAGATCCTGGCCGAGAGCGGCCTCGATCTGATCACCGCCCACAGCCTGTCGGACGCCGCCGCAAAGGCCGTCGAGGCTTGCGACGCCGCAAAGCGCAAACACTAAGAACGGGGAGGATACGTCATGAGCATTCTGATCGACGAGAAGACCCCGATCATCATCCAGGGGATCACCGGCGACAAAGGTACGTTCCACGCCAAGGAGATGATGGAGTACGGCTCCAACATCGTCGGCGGCGTCACTCCCGGCAAGGGCGGCAAGACCCATCTCGGGGTGCCGGTGTTCAACACCGTCAAGGAGGCCGTGGAGGCTACCGGTGCGACCACCTCCATCACCTTCGTGGCTCCGCCCTTCGCGGCCGATGCGATCATGGAGGGGGCCGATGCCGGCCTCGCCCTGATCTGCTCGATCACCGACGGCATCCCGGCCCAGGACATGATGCGGGTTAAGCGCTATCTGCGGCGCTACCCCAAGGACAAGCGCACCATGGTGGTGGGCCCGAACTGTGCCGGCATCATCTCGCCCGGCAAGTCGATGCTCGGTATCATGCCCGGTCACATCTACCTCAAGGGCAATGTCGGCGTGATCTCGCGCTCGGGCACTCTCGGGTACGAGGCTGCCGCGCAGATGATGGAAGAGGGCATCGGCATCACCACCTCAGTGGGGATCGGCGGCGACCCGATCAACGGTTCGTCCTTCCTCGACCATCTGGCTCTGTTCGAGCAGGACCCGGACACCAAGGCGGTGCTGATGATCGGCGAGATCGGTGGCCCGCAGGAAGCCGAGGCCTCGGCCTGGATCAAGGAGAACATGACGAAGCCCGTCATCGGCTTCGTCGCCGGTCTCACCGCGCCGAAGGGCCGCCGCATGGGCCATGCCGGTGCCATCATCTCGGCCACCGGTGACAGCGCCGCCGAGAAGGCGGAGATCATGCGCTCCTACGGCCTGACGGTCGCCCCGAGCCCCGGCGAGTTTGGCTCGACGGTGGCGCAGGTCATGCGCCAACTCGCGGCATAGTCGCGCCAAACCCTCCCCCCCGCGGGGGAGGGCGGTCGCGCAGCGACCAGGACGAGGGCGACGCGATGTCCTGACAGGTCGCCCCTCTTCCGCGGAGGGAGAGAGGGAGACGCACCGGCCTCGTACCCACACACCAAGCGCTTGATCGTCACGGCAGTGCGTTCCATGCTGCCGACGCCGCCGCTTCTCACCGTTGTCCGCGGACGCTCGCGGTCATCGGCTCAACTCTGTTCGAGGTGGCCCATCCGATGACGGATACCCTTCACGCCCCAGTCGGGGCCATCGACCACACCTTCGCCCCCCCGGTGATCACGGGCACGTCGTCGAAGGAAGCACTCGATATCCTGTTTCGTGCGCTGCTCGAAGTGGCGCGCCGTCACGAGCCCGAGCTGGAGGACGTCCTCCTCGGTCGCGCGAACATTTCCGGGTTCTCGCCCGAATTGCTCGCCCGCGCGCTACAGGTCCAGGGCATCTGGTTCCAGCTCCTCTCCATCGCCGAGCAGAACGCCGCGATGCGCCGCCGTCGTCAGGTCGAGCGCACCAAGGGCCGCGAGGCCCTGAGCGGCAGCTTCAGTGCGGTTCTGGCCGATGCCGCGGCCAGCGGCATCAAGGCGCCGGAAATCCACGCGCTGTTGAAAGACCTGCGCATCCGCCCGACGATCACCGCGCACCCCACCGAGGGCAAGCGCGTCACGGTGCTCGAAAAGTTCCGCCGCATCTATCTCGTCCTGCGCGAGCTCGAACTGCCGCGCTGGACCGAGCGCGAGCGCAACGGCCTGATGAACGAGCTGCGGGATCAAATCGAGCTCGTCTGGATGACCGGCGAGCTGCATCTGGAAAAAGCCACCGTCGAGCGCGAGGTCGCCTGGGGGCTGCACTTCTTCGACGAGACCCTGTTCGAGATGCTGCCCGAGGTGCTGTACTCGCTCGAGGAAAGCCTCGCGCAGTATTACCCGGACGAGAAGTTCGAAGTGCCGCCGTTCTTCCAGTTCGGCTCGTGGATCGGCGGCGATCGCGATGGCAATCCCTACGTCACCTCGTCGGTGACGCGGACAACGCTGCAACGCAACGCGCTCGCGTCGCTCCGGCGCTATCGCAGCGGCGTCACGGCGCTCGGCCGCACCCTGTCGCTCACCGAGCGCTCGCTGCCGGTGCCGCCGTCGTTCAAGGACGCTCTGGCGCATATGCTGGTGGAGAGCGGCGATGGCCGCGCCATCGCCAGCCGCAACCCCGGCGAGGCGTATCGCCAGTTCCTCACCTGCATCCTGCGCAAGATCGAGGCGACGATCCTACGCAACAAGGGGCAGCGCTCCACCGACCCGGACTACCCGAGTGCCGATGGTCTCATCCACGACCTGCGCACCCTCGAGCAGGGACTGGCCGACGCCAAATGCCCGTCTTTGGCCACCGACCTGGTGCGCCCGGTGCGGCGCATGGTGGAGATCTTCCGCTTCTCCACCGTTCGACTCGACTTGCGCGAAAACACCACCCGCACCACCAAAACCCTGCACGCCCTGTGGAATCAGGCCAACGGCGCCAACCGGACTCCGCCCGATCTCGAATCCCCCGAGTGGAAGAAGTGGCTGCTCGACGAACTCGCCAAGCCCCGCAAGGGCGAGCGCAGCTTCGAGGATCTACCCGACGATGCCCGCGAGACTCTGGAGACCTTCGCGCTGGTGGGCGAGATGCGCGAGCAGCTCGACCGCGAGGCCTTCGGCTCGTTCGTCCTGTCGATGACCCGGTCCGTCCCCGACATCCTCGGCGCCTACCTGCTCGCCAAGGAAGCCGGCAACTTCCTCGATGCATCGGGCACCGAGATCTGCTGCCTGCCGATCGTTCCGCTGTTCGAGACCATCGACGACCTTCGCGCGGCGCCGGCGATCATGAAGGAGCTCTTCACGATCCCCGTGGTGCGCCGCTCGACCCGCTGGCAGGGCGGGGTGCAGGAGGTGATGATCGGGTATTCGGATTCCAACAAGGATGGCGGCTTCGTCGCCTCGAACTGGGAGCTCTATAAGGCGCAGAGCAAGCTCACCGAACTCGGCAAGACCTCGGGCGTGCCCATCGCCTTCTTCCATGGCCGCGGCGGTTCGGTGAGCCGGGGAGGGGCGCCGACCGCACGTGCCATCGCGGCCCAGCCGCCGGGCTCGATCAACGGCCGCTTCCGCACCACGGAGCAGGGCGAGGTCGTCTCGTTCAAATACGCCAACCGCGGTACCGCGGCCTACCAGATGGAATTGCTGGCCTCGTCGGTGTTCGAGCATGCGCTGAAATCCGAGCGCGAAGCCGCGAAGATTCCCCGTAACGAGTTCGACGACAGCCTGGAGGCGCTGTCGGGCGCCTCGCGGGCGGCCTATGTCAACCTGATCCAGCACCCCGATCTCGTGACCTATTTCGGCGCGGCGAGCCCCCTCGATGAGATCGCGCTGCTGAACATCGGTTCGCGGCCGGCCCGCCGCTTCGGCGCCCGCTCGCTGTCGGATCTCCGCGCCATCCCGTGGGTCTTCGCCTGGTCGCAGAACCGGCACGTCATCACCGGCTGGTACGGCGTCGGGTCCGGTCTCAAGAGCTTCCTCGACGTGCGCGGTGCCCAGGGCGAAGCGCAGTTGAAGCGGCTGTTCGCCGAATCCAAGGCGTTCCGCCTGATCCTCGACGAGGTCGAGAAGACCCTTCTGATGGTCGATCTCGAAATCGCCCGCGACTATGCCGGCCTGGTGCCCGACGAATCCGTCCGCGAGACCATCTTCCCGCTGATCGAGGCCGAATACGACCTCACCCGCGAGATGGCCCTGCGGGTCAGCGGCGGCCGGGAATTGGCCGAGCGCTTCCCCCTGTTCCGCGACCGGCTCAACGGGCGCCTGCCCACGATCAATCAGGTCAGTCGGGAGCAGGTCGAGTTGCTGCGCCGATTCCGGGCGGAAGAGGACGAGGACAAGCGCGAGGCGGTGAAATCCGCCCTGCTGCTCTCGATCAATTGCATCGCCGTCGGCTTCGGCGCGACGGGCTGACCGTTCTTTAAGGATACCGAGGACCGGCGACGGTCCTGGGCCTCGCGCCAAGGCGCATCTCGAACCGTATGGCAGGCCGGTTTTATGGTCTCGCCAGCGACCCGGACACGAACCCAAGGAAGGATTTCCCCATGAGCTTTACCCTGATCCAACAGGCCACCCCGCGCCTCCACCGCTCGGAACTCGCCGTCCCCGGCTCCAACCCGACCTTCATGGAGAAGTCGGCCTCCTCGAAGGCCGACGTGATCTTCCTCGACCTCGAGGACGCGGTGGCTCCCGACGACAAGGAGCAGGCCCGCAAGAACATCATCCAGGCGCTCAACGAGATCGACTGGGGCACCAAGACCATGATGATCCGCATCAACGGTCTCGACACCCACTACATGTACCGTGACGTGGTCGACATCGTGGAGGCCTGTCCGCGCCTCGACATGATCCTGATCCCCAAGGTCGGCGTGCCGGCCGACGTCTACGCCATCGACGTGATGGTGACGCAGATCGAGCAGGCCAAGAAGCGCGAGAAGAAGATCGGCTTCGAGGTTCTGATCGAGACCGCGCTCGGCATGGCCAACGTCGAGGCGATCGCCACCTCGTCGAAGCGCCTGGAAGCCATGTCGTTCGGCGTCGCCGACTATGCCGCCTCCACCCGCGCCCGCTCCACCGTCATCGGCGGCGTGAACCACGATTACAGCGTGCTCACCGACAAGGACGAAGCCGGCAACCGCCAGACCCATTGGCAGGACCCGTGGCTGTTCGCCCAGGCCCGCATGATGGTCGCCTGCCGCGCCTACGGCCTGCGCCCGATCGACGGCCCGTTCGGCGACTTCTCCGATCCGGACGGCTACACCTCCGCCGCCCGCCGCTGTGCGGCCCTCGGCTTCGAAGGCAAGTGGGCGATCCACCCGAGCCAGATCGACCTCGCCAACGACGTGTTCACGCCGTCGGCCGCCGAGGTCGATAAGGCCCGCCGCATCCTGGTCGCGATGGAAGAGGCCGCCAAGGCCGGCAAGGGCGCGGTGTCGCTCGACGGGCGCCTCATCGACATTGCGTCGATCCGCATGGCGGAAGCGCTGATCGAGAAGGCCAACGCGATGGCCGCCAACTGAACGACACGAACGGCCGCTCCCTTCCGGAGCGGCCGCTTTACGATGGGGGAAGGCGGCCGATGCTGGTCACGTCCATCGATCCTCTGGTCGCACTCGGCGTGGTTCTGGCCACGGCGGTGACGGATGCGGCCTACGTCTTCTTCAATGCGGCCGTGGGCGCCCGCCAGCGCGTGCGCGCGGCCAACTGGAGCGCGATCTGGTACCTGCTCTCCGCCTTCGCGGTGATCAGCTATACCCAGAACGCGCTCTACGTGCTGTTTGCGGCGCTCGGCTCCTGGATCGGCGCCTTCGCGTCGGTGACGTGGCTGAAGCACCGCGCCGACGGCGGACCGATCCGCCACCCCTGAAGCTTTCGCGCGCCCGCACCCTGAATGGGCGGGCCAAAGGGAGACACGACCATGCACGTGACCATCGAAGACGCCCACAAGGCCATCGAGGCCGCCCGCGCCAAGGCCGTGGAGCTCGGCACGCAGATGTGCATCGCCGTCGTCGATTCAGGCGGCAATCTCAAGGCCTTCTACCGGATGGACGATGCCTGGGTCGGCTCCATCGACATCTCGCAGAAGAAGGCCAAGACCTCGCTGTTCTTCGGCATGATGACCGGGCAGATCGGACAGCTTTCCCAGCCGGGCGGCCCGCTCTACGGCATCGAGCATTCGAATGACGGGCTGATCACCTTCCCCGGCGGCATCCCGATCGTCGATAAGGACGGCGTGATGTCCGGCGCCATCGGCGTCAGCGGCTCGACGGTGGAGAACGACCACGCCGTGGCCCTCGCGGGTGCCAGTGCCGTCGGCTCCACGGAACTGCCCGCCCACCCCTGGCGCACCTGACCGTCCGACCGATCCCGCTCGAACCCGCAAGAGCGACTTCGGGCAACGGCCCTGTCGGAACACGCGTTGCGAATCACCGCAAAAAACGAAAGGCCCCGTTCTTCCGAACGGGGCCTTTCGTTTTGCGTATTCGAATGGCTGGCAGGGCCTACACCATCGGCATCCCCGAAAAGTGAGGTCCACTTTTCGGGGAGACGCCTCAGAGACCGCCGAACTTGTAGTTGAAGCCAGCGCGGACGATGCTGCCCTCGGTGTTGAAGCGCGTGGTGTACGAGCCGGTGGCGGCGGTGAGGCCGGTGGCGGCGACGGTCACGTTGCGGCTGCCGAGGTCGTAGCGCAGGTACTCGGCCTTCAGCGTGATGGCGCTGGCGCCGAGGAAGCTGCCGATGAAGTTGAAGCGGTTGAGGAAGCTGTCGGTGGGGATCGCGTACTCGACGCCACCGCCGTAGACGTAGCCGGTCTCGATCTGATTGTAGCGGCCAGCATAGGCCGTCACGTTGGCGCCGTTGGCGAAGTAGGCGCCGTAGTTGACGTTACCGTAGGCGAAACCGCCGGTCCCGTAGACGAGGAACCGGTCGAAGGCGTAGCCGAGGCGGCCCTGCACGGTGCCGAGGTAGTCGAGACGCTGACGGAAGGCGCTCGGGTCCGGGACGGTGTTCACACCCGGGATCACCGGACCGAAATAGGCGTACTTCTTGGCGATGGCGGTCCAGGTCACGTCGGTCTCGACGCCGACGACGAAGCCCGAGCCCGGGGTGAACTGATAGTTGTAGCCGATGCCGCCACCGACATTACCGATGCCGTCCTGCTCCGAGCGCAGGCTCGGCGGGCGACGCAGCTGCGCGACGTTGAGAGCGGTGTTGGTGATGCCGCCCGTACCGTTGTTGTTGCCGACGGTGGTGATCCGCTGGCTGTCGCTGAAGGCATACGAGCTGTGGGTGCCGGCATAAATGCCGGTCCAGGTGAACACCGGCACAGCGGTGAAGACCGGCGGCACAGCGCGGCGCGGAAGATCGGCGGCGACGGCCACACCGGCGAGGGCGAACGAGACGGCGCCGGCCAGAAGGGACTTGGCGAACATGGGTTGGGTATTCCCGAACGGATTGAGCTTGCGCAGAGCGTATCGCTGGTTGAGGCCGCCCCCTATGACCGCGATGCAACACACACCGTCGGAATGACGTCTGGCGACCGGATCGCCTGCACCGCCAAACAGAGACGGTTCATTCCAACGCCGTCTGGATTACGCACAGGTCGGGCGGGAGGGCTTCCCGTGATCCGGTGGCCGGCTTGCTCCGACAACGGGCGGTTAAGCACGATCGCTTAACAGGGTCGCGCAACCCCGAGCCGTGACAGGAGCGACGATGACCCGGGACCAACTCGCCGCAGAGCTGAAGCGCATCGCCACCGATCAGGTCAGCGACATCGAGCGGGCGGTGAAGGACGGCCACAAGACCATCGCGCTGAACGAGATCGCGGATCTCAACCGCAACCTCAAGGCCTTGGCCGCAGCCGTGAAGGCAAAGCCGGTCGTGCGCGCCTGAACCAAGCGATCGGTTCCAAGCACGCCGATCGGCACTTCAGCCCTCGCCGTCATTGGCCTTCTGTTCTTCGACCTCCGTCGCGACCTGCCCGTAATTGAGTACCGCCACGAGAGCGGTTCCGCCAAAGACGTTGCCGATGAGGGTGGGTACGAAGAAGCGCCAGACGTAGTCGGCCATGGTCAGGTCTCCGGAGAAGACGAGGTAGAACGTATCGACCGAGCCGGCGACGATGTGGGACAGGCCGCACATCGAGACCAGCCACGTGAAGAGAATGATGATGAAGGGCGCGGCGGCCCCGGTCGCTGGCAGAACCCACACCATGAGGGCGATCAGCCAACCGGCGAACACGGCCTTGATCACCGTCGTCGTGAACGCGGCGGCGACGGCGTGCTGGCTGATCTTGGCGAAAGCCTCGTGGACCTGCGGCTCGAACGCATCGCTGGAGACCAGCACGGCGGCGATCATCGCGGTCGCCGCCACGTTTCCGGCGAGCACGATCCCCCACAGGCGCAACACGCGCCACAGGGTCGTGAGGTTGCGGTCGTGCAGCAGCGGCAGGATCGGCGTCAGCGTATTTTCGGTGAAGAGTTGCTGGCGGCCGAGCACGACGATGAGGAAGCCGGTGGCGTAGCCCATGCTCGTGATGAGTTCGCTCCAGGGCGCTTCGGGAAGATGTGCCTTGAGCACCCCCGGAACGATGAGCGAGAAGCCCATGGTGAGGCCGGCGGCGATGGCCGAGATCAGCAACGCGCCTCCGTGGCGGCGCAGCTCCTCGTCGCCCTCCCGGCGGATCGCTTCATGAAGGACGAACGCGTCCGGCCTTCCGAGCGCGGCTACGCTCTCCTCGTCCTCGCGCTTCTCGGCCTCGTCCCGTCGGCTCATCTCCGCATCCTTCCCTTACCGACCGAAGAGGGCGGCGAGGGGGACAAGACGCCGCATCAGCCGGCGGTTCCGTCGCGCAGCTCCGTCACGAGAGCCGCGACGGCGCTACGCGCCGCCTCGACGGCCGCGGCATCCTTGCCCCGCACCACGATCCGGTTGGCAAAGCCGTTCTGCGTCATCGACGGATAGGAACCGATCGAGACCGCTGCGTGCGCCTTGGCGAGGGCGCTCAAGCCCGCAGCGTACTGGCCCTCGGGCAGATTGCCGGCTTCGATGGTCTCCGACAGGACGCGGGCGCCGGTTTCGAGGGTCGGGCCGATGGCGTCGAGCATCGCCTGCATGATCGCCGGCACGCCAGCCATGACGAAGACGTTGCCGATGCGAAAGCCCGGGGCCTTCGAGATCGGGTTGGCGATGAGGTCGGCGCCCGCCGGAATGCGCGCCATGCGCAGGCGAGCCTCGTTGAGGTCTTCGGGCTTGTGGCGCTCGAGCAGCATCGCCTTGGCGCGCGGATCGACGTCGATGGAGACCCCGAAGGCGGCGGCCACGCAATCGGCGGTGATGTCGTCGTGGGTCGGGCCGATGCCGCCGGTGGTAAAGACGTAAGTGTGGTCCGCCCGCAGCGCATTCACCGCGGCGACGATCTTGTCGGCTTCGTCGGGCACGATGCGGACTTCGCGGAGGTCGATGCCGACGGCCGTGCAGTAATCGGCGATGGTGCCGATGTTCTTGTCCTTGGTGCGCCCGGACAGGATCTCGTCGCCGATGACAAGGATGGCGGCGGTGATGGCGGCTGGATCTGTCATCGGATTCCGGACTTGGTGCAGTGCGATGTCACCGAGGTAGCGCGGCGGCGACCGCTGACCACAGCGACAAAGCGAAAGCGCGCTAGACCAATGCGCCGGACGGGGCCGGGGCCGCGGCGCGCGCAGCATCGGCACCGACATTCGGCATTTCGGTTTCTGCCGCGGCTGCGACGCTCTTCGCCCGTCCGCGTCGCTCAAGGGTCGCGACGGTGCGGAACGCCAGGAGTATTCCGGCAATCCCGAACAGGATGGAGCCGAGTCCAATGCCGGCGATGACGCCACGCGGCCCGTAGAAATGTGCGCCGATCAGGGCAGGGGGGACGGTGCCGAGCGTCGCCCGGCCCCAGTTGAGGGCGGTGGAGTAGAACGGAAAGCCGAGGTTGTTGAATGCCGCGTTGGCCAGGAACAACAGCCCGGTGAAGAACCAGACCGCACCACTGACGACGCAAAAGAATTCGAACAGGTCGGCGGCCATCCCTTCCAGCGTGAAAAGATGGAGAAGCGGCTCGCGAAACACGATCAGCGCGAGCCAGACCACGACCACGTAGACCGCGGTAACGAGGGCGCCGCTGCGCAGGACACCGCGCATCCGATCGAACCGAGCCGCGCCCCAATTCTGTCCGAGGATCGGGCCGATGGAGCCCGACATGGCGAACAGACCACCGAAGGCCACGGGCGTCAGGCGGTCGATCACCACGTTGCCGGCCACCGCGGCGGTGCCGAACTGCGCCAGCGCATGGGCGATGAAGGCGCTCGCCACCGAGGGCGCGAGGTTGGTGAGGACCGCCGGCAGGGCGATCCGCAGGACGATCGGCGCGTCGGAGACGATGTCGGCGATCCGGGGCCGTGCGAGCATACGGTGCTGGCGCACGCCCCACAGGCCGACGAGGGCGAAGGTGGCGCGCGCCACGCAGGTAGTAATCGCCGCCCCGTCGACGCCCAGACCGGCGCCGAAGATCAGCAATGGATCGAGTCCGGCAGTGACGATGGCGCCGCCGAGCGTCACGTACATGGCTTGGCGGGCGGCGCCCACGGCGCGCAGCAGCCCCGAGAACATCATGCCGGGCCCCATCAGGAGGTTCGACGGCAGGGCGATCCAGAGGAAGCGCTCGGCCACCGGCAGGGTTTCGGCATCGGCGCCGATGAAACTCAGGAATGGGCCGAGGAAGGGCAGCATCGCCAGGACGAGGACCGCCGAGACCACGAGGCCGTGGATGGTGCCCGAGGTGGCGATGCGCCGGGCGCCGGCCTCGTCCCCGGCCCCGATCGCCCGCGAGACCAAGGCGCCGGCAGCGATCATCAGGCCGATGTTGATGGCGATGGCGAAGAACTGGACGATGGTGGCAAAGCCCACCGCCGCCGTCAGCTTCGGGTCGCCGAGCTTCGAGACGTAGAGCAGCGACAACAGGTCGACGACGAAGATCGCCATCAGGCCGATGGAGCCGGTGCCGCTCATCACCACGACGTGGCGCAGGATCGATCCGCGAACGAAGCGCGCGGATTCCGCACGCGGCTCACGCATCGGAATGCGCGTCCTGCTGGGCGTCTCGGGCCTCGAGGGTCCGGGTCGCGGCCTCGCGGCTCTTCCTCCCGATGATGCCGCGGGTCTCTGCGTTTAACGCGCGCGAGGGGGTCTGCGGCGCGGTGAGCGGCTCCGGCTTGATCTCCGAGCCACCGCGCATCCAGGTGCTCGCTTCGGGCAAGGCACCGGCCTGCTGCAGCACGAGGCGGGCGATGTCGCGCTTGCGCACATCCTCGGCCGTGGCAGCGGCGGTAGCGGCGCTGAGGCCGAGGCCTTCGAGGGTCGCGCGCCCGAAGGAGAGGGCCGAATCCACCGTTTCGCGCAATTGATAATCCACGTCGCGGTTCATGAGTTCGACCGCGTGCATGCGGTCATAGGCCCGGACATAGGTCCGCACGGAGGAGAATTCCTCGTGGACGATGTCGACGATCTTCAGCGCGGCCTCGGCATCGTCGACGCAGACACAGAGGAGTTCGGCGCGGCCGATGCCGGCGGCGCGCAGCACGTCGAGGCGGGTGCCGTCGCCGTAATAGATCCGGAAGCCGAAGCGCGAGGCACTGCGGATCTGCTCCACGTCCTTGTCGATCACCGTGACGCTGATGCCTTCCGCAAGCAGCACCTGCGTCAGGATCTGGCCGAAGCGGCCGAATCCGATCACCAGGACCCGGGCTTCTGTAGTCTCCACGGTGTCGGGGGCCTGATCAGGCTCGCTGCGGCGGCGGGCAAGCGCCGAGTCGAGGGCTTTGGCCGCCACCGGGCCGACCAGCATGGTGAGGGCCGCGAGCGCCACGGCGAACCGCGTACTCGGCTGGTCGATCAGCCCAAGCTCGCCGCCCACCGGCAACAGCACGAAGGCGAATTCGCCGGCGGGCGCCAGGATCGCGCCCCCACGCACGGCATCGAGCCACGGTGAACCGAACAGCCGGAACAGGCAGGCGACGATCCCGACCTTGATCAGGATCGCCCCCGCGGTGGCGCCGAGCAGCAGCGGCCACTCGGCCTTGAGCAGGCCGCCGTCGATGGACATGCCCACGCTCATGAAGAACAGACCGAGCAGCATGCCGCGGAACGGCTCGATGTCGGCCTCGAGCTGGTGGCGGAAGTTCGATTCGGCGAGCAGCACGCCCGCCAGGAAGGCGCCCATCGCCATCGACAGGCCGACATGCTCCATCAGCATCGCGGTGCCGAGCACCACCAAGAGAGCGGCGGCCGTCATCACCTCGCGTGCGCCGCTGGCGGCGAGCAGGCCGAAGAACGGGTTCAGGCCGTAGCGCCCCACCAGCACCACCGCCAGGATCGCAGCCGCCACCGTACCGGTCGACTGCAACGCCGACATGAGCCAGCCGTCGCCGCCGCCACCCCCGGTGGACGCGAGGAGCGGCATCAGCGCCAGGATGGCGACCACCGAGATGTCCTGGAACAGCAGGACCGCGAAGGCGCGGCCACCATAGGGCGTGCCGAGATCGCCGCGCTCTTCGAGGAGTTGGAGCGCCACCGCCGTCGCGGACAAGGCCAGCGCGATGCCGATGACGATGGCGGCCGAGGGCTTGAGCCCCATCAGCGCACCGACGCCGGCCAGGACCGCGGAACAGACGAGAAGTTGGGTAGTGCCGAGCCCGAAGATGTCCCGTCGCATCGAGACAAGGCGCGAGATCTGGAGTTCGAGGCCGACGATGAAGAGCAGCAGCACCACGCCGAGTTCGGCGACGCTCGCCGCCGTCTCGGGTTCGGCGATGAGCGAAAAACCGAATGGCCCGATCACCACGCCGGCTACGAGGTAGCCGAGCACGGCGCTCTGGCCGATGAGCCGGAAGATCGGCACGCCGATCACCGCAGCCGACAGGAAGGTCAGCACCGGCGGCAGGAAACTGACGTGGGTTGCGGCGCTCGCCATGAGTATCCAGGCTGGAGGAGGCCGGGCCCGATCGCAGCGATCATGGACGTCGGGAACCGGATTCTCTTAGACCAGCCCTTCGCCGACCGCCACGTCGGACACGGCCCCATCTACGGCCGCTCCGGTTCCTGCGGTGCGAATCAGCACCCGCGCCACCGTGATCCCCGCCGCTCGTCGCGGCGTGCGATGAGGAGGCAGGACGCATCCTGCTCCGGCGACAGCTGCGCGGCATCGGCCACATCCTGCCGGATGAGGCCGATATCCTTCAGTTCCCGGTCCGACATTCCGTCGAGCTGAGAAAGCACGCGCCGGTTGATCGCCTGCCGCGAGAGCCCGGCGGCAGCCTGTGCGACGACGCTACGAACGAATCGCTTCAGGGTCTGAAAGAGCGGAGCCGTCGTCGTCAGGTCAGCTGCTGGTAACGCGGTGCGGTTCATCGCTGCGCCCTCGGTGTGGGTTTCGATGGCGTCAGGATGCCCAGCGTCGGCTGGCGACGACAGGGACAATGCAGTACGGTTGACCAGAATTGTCCGGACGGAAAGACCGTACAGATGAAAGCCGCCGCATCTTCTGCACCGACCCTGGTGGAGACCGTCACCGTCGCCATCGCCGATCGGATCGCCAGCCGTCAGCTCGCTCCGGGCGCGAGGCTGCCCTCGGTCCGCGCCTTCGCCGAGGCGATGGGCGTGTCGAAATCGACGGTGGTGGAGGCCTATGACCGGCTCGGCGCCGAGGGGGCGATCGTCGCGCGCCGGGGCTCGGGCTTCTACGTCGCCGGCAAGACCCGACCGCTCTGCCTCAAGGTGATCGGACCGGAACTCGACCGCGCCGTCGATCCGCTCTGGATCACCCGACAGTCGATGCAGGCCGGGCCGGGCCTATTGATGCCGGGCTCCGGCTGGCTTCCGGCCACGTGGCTGCCGGAAGATGCCATCCGCCGGAACCTGCGCCAGCTCGCCCGCACTGCCCATGCCGAGTTGACATCCTACGATCAGCCGCTCGGCTTTGCGCCGTTGCGCAGCCAGATCGCGCGACGGCTCGATGAGAAGGGCGTGGCGGCGGATGCCGACCAGATCATCCTGGTCGATTCGGCGACGCAGGCCGTCGATCTTCTCGGCCGTTTCCTGCTCAGCCCGGGCGACACGGTGGTGGTGGACGACCCCTGCTACTTCAACTTCCACGCCCTGTTGCGTTCGCATCACGTGCGGATCGTGGGCGTGCCCTACACCCCGACGGGTCCGGACCTCGTGCAGTTCGAGGCGATCCTCGCCGCGCACCGACCGCGCTTCTATCTGACCAATTCGGCGCTCCATAACCCGACCGGCGCGACGCTGGCGCCGATGGTGGCCCACCGGGTCCTCAGGCTCGCCGAGACCCACGATACACTGATCATCGAGGACGATATCTTCGGCGATCTCGAACCCGAAGCGGCGCCGAGGCTAGCCGGCTTCGACGGTCTCCAGCGGGTTATTCAGGTCGGCAGCTTCTCCAAGACCCTGTCGGCGGCCGTCCGCTGCGGCTTCATCGCCGCGCGGGGCGACTGGGTCGAGCCTCTGGTGGACCTGAAGTTGGCCATGAGCCTCGGCAGCGGCCATCTCGCCGCCGTCCTGATGCACCGTCTCATCACCGACGGCAGCTATCGCCACCACCTCGCGGACGTCCGGGACAAGCTCGCCCGCGACATGGGACAGGCGGCACGGCACCTCGAAGCCTGCGGGCTCAAACCCTGGATCGAGCCTCGGGGCGGCATGTTCCTGTGGGCGCGCCTGCCGGGCGGACTCGATTCGGCCGACGTGGCACGCCGCGCCCTCGCCAAGGGGGTGGTGCTGGCGCCGGGCGTGGTCTTCAGCACCTCTCCGCTGGGCCAGGAATTCCTGCGCTTCAACGTGGCCCATTGCGGCGATCCGCGTATCTTCTCAGTTCTGGCGAGCGCGATGTCTGGCTGAAATGGCCGTCCTTCATGTCACTGTGCCGGTGTTTCGAATGACACGACGGTGCCGGCGACGCAGTTTTCGGCTAAGAGCGGTTGACAGGGGCGGCCCCGCCTCGCCACATCCCGGTTATCATGAGCGAAGCACTCTCGACGACCCCGACCACCATTCCCGACGCGGCCAAGCCGCCTCTCGAAATCTTGCTCTGCGCCCCGCGCGGCTTCTGTGCCGGCGTGGTGCGAGCCATCGACGTGGTCGAGCGGGCGCTCGCCATCTACGGGCCTCCGGTCTACGTGCGCCACGAGATCGTCCACAACAAATACGTGGTCGAGAGCCTGAAGCGCAAAGGCGCGGTGTTCGTGCGCGAACTCGACGAGGTGCCGGATGGTGCCGCACCGGTGATCTTCTCCGCGCATGGCGTGGCCAAGACCGTGCCGAACAACGCCGATGCGCGTGGCCTGACGACCATCGACGCCACCTGCCCGCTGGTGACGAAGGTCCACCGGGAGGCCGAGATTCATCACAAGCGCGGCCGCCACGTGCTGCTGGTCGGCCATTCCGGCCACCCGGAGGTGGTCGGCACCATGGGCCAGCTTCCCAAGGGCTCGATCACCCTGGTGGAGGATCTGGAGCAGATCGCGGCGCTCGAGCCCGCGAGCCGCGACAACCTCGCCTGGGTCACGCAGACGACCCTGTCGGTGGATGATACCCACCACATTGTCGAGGCTTTGAAGAAGAAGTTCCCGACCATTACCGGGCCGCACAAGGACGATATCTGCTACGCCACCACCAACCGGCAGGAAGCGGTCAAGCAGGTGGCACCACTGGTGGATGCCGTGATCGTGGTCGGCTCCTCGAACTCGTCGAATTCGCAACGCCTGCGCGAGGTTGCCGAGCGCGTCGGTTGCCCGATCACCCGCCTCGTCCTGCGTGCCGAGGAGATCGACTGGCCGGCCTTCGAGGGCATCCGCAAGCTCGGCCTCACCGCCGGCGCTTCGGCACCCGAGGTGCTGGTGGAGGAGATCATCGACGCCTTCGCCGCCCGCTACACGGTGACGGTGGACACGATCTCCACGGTGGTCGAGGACATGTCCTTCCCGCTGCCGCGCGAGCTGCGCAGCGAAGCCGCCGAGTAACCCAAGGCGCCCGTTCGAGCCGTCAGCAAGGGCGCCCTTCGGCGCCCTTGTCGTTTTCGACCTCCAGCGATCGAGCGAAAAGCCAGTGGCCGTCTATACCGAGGTTTCCGACGAGGCGCTGACCAGCTTTCTCGCCGCCTACGAGATCGGCACGCTGCTGTCCTACAAGGGCATCGCCGAGGGCGTCGAGAATACCAATTTCTTTCTGCACACCACCGCCGGTTCCTACATCCTCACCCTCTACGAGAAGCGGGTGCGGGCCGACGACCTGCCGTTCTTCCTCAACCTGATGCAGCATCTCGCCATGCGCGGGCTCGCTTGCCCGCAGCCCATTCGCAACCGAGAAGGCACGGCCCTCGGCCAGCTTTGCGGACGCCCGGCGGTGATCGTCAGCTTCCTGGACGGTTTCTCGGTCAAGCGGCCCGGGATTCATCATTGCGGAGAACTCGGGAAGGCCCTGGCCGGCCTGCATGCGGCCGGGAGCGACTTCGGCATGCGGCGCGACAACAGCCTCTCGGTGGAGGCCTGGGAGCCGCTGTTCCGGATCGCGGAAGGCCAGGCCGACAGCGTCTCGCCGGGCCTCGCCGAGCGTGTCCGCGGCGATCTCGCGGTGCTTCAGGCCGGCTGGCCGCGCGGCCTGCCCTCGGGCGTGATCCACGCCGACCTGTTCACCGACAATGTGTTCTTCATCGGCGACGAGCTGTCGGGGCTGATCGACTTCTACTTCGCCTGCACAGACGCCTTCGCGTACGATCTCGCCATCTGCCTCAACGCCTGGTGTTTCGATGCCGATGGCACCTATCACCGCGACATGGGCACGGCCCTCATCGCCGGATACGAGGCCGTGCGGCCACTCGACCCGCGAGAAGTCGCCGCCCTGCCGATCCTGTGCCGGGGCGCAGCCCTGCGCTTCCTGCTGACCCGCCTCGTCGACTGGCTGAACGTACCGCCCGGTGCCCTTGTGCAGCCAAAGGACCCGCTGGAATACGATCGGCGTCTGACGTTCCATCGCACGGCGACGCGGGCGGCGGATTACGGGCGAAACGCCTGATCCCGTTCGGGTCGCCGCGCTCAGTTCGAGGTGTCCAGCACGCTGCGCCAATCGTCGCCTCGGCGGTCCATGATGGTCACACGGTTCCCGCTGAACGTCTTCCTGGTTCCACCGTCCCCGGACCCGCTCGCCTCCCAGCGGCCGGCGGCGATCACAAGGTCGCCCTTCGCCGTCGCTAGTTGAACCGCGACGGTGTGGTCGGCAAAGCCGTTGGGCTTATTGCGCGGATTTCGAAGCGGCACAGCAATGGTGCCATCGCTTTCGAAAGAGTCGGTTTTTGTTCGAGGACAGCCCCACTCGGATACCGGCTCCCGGCAATACCAATAGTACGTCCGCAAATCCTTGACGCGTGTCGATCAAAGCGAAGGCAGTTCGCCAAAAAAGCCCGGGGCTGGCCCCGGGCTCGAAACGTTGCATCGAATTATGAGGGCTGCTCAGATCACCTTGAGCAGAGCGTCCACACCGGAAATCTCGGTCTTGGCCGGGGATTCTTCGATGTTCAGCACCCGCACCACACCGTCGTCGACGAGCATGGCATAGCGCTTGGAACGCGGGCCGAGGCCGAAGCCGGCACCGTCCATGTCGAGGCCGATCGCCTTGGCGAATTCGGCATTGCCGTCGGCGAGAAACTCGAGGCTCTCGGCGCCGCTGGCCTTCTGCCAGGCCTCAAGCACGAACACGTCGTTGACCGCCGTGATGGCGATGGCATCGACGCCGCGCGCCTTGATGTCAGCCTGCTTCTCGACGAAGCCCGGAAGGTGATTGCGGTGGCAGCTCGGCGTGAATGCGCCCGGCACGCCGACGAGGACGACGCGACGTCCCTTGAAGATGTCGTCGGTGGTCTTGGCCTCCGGCCCGTCCGCGCCGTTCACGCGGAAGGTCACCTGGGGGAGGTGGTCGCCAACCTGAATGGTCATCCGTGATGTCCTCGATCGCCGGGGCCTGCGACGAAAACCCGAACCCGGTTCATGCGCCACAAAGCGGTTTTCCGGGCCGACATCCTGTGCCGGCCGTAAGAAAAAGCCTCTAGCCCGCGGGGTCGAACCTGTCGAGTTGGCGCCTCACACCGTGCACATGCGGATGTGCAGGCGCCACCGTTGGCAGGTGCATTGCCGACACGGGATGCTGGACAAGGCGGGCGGCGCGCGTAGCATGGCGCGATGCAGATGTCCCAGAACCGCGCGGCGCATTCCGCCTATCTCGAAGGTCAGTTCCTGGTGGCGATGCCGGGGCTGACGGATTCGCGCTTCGCCCGATCGGTAATCTACCTTTGCGCGCATTCCGCGGACGGGGCGATGGGAATCATCCTCAACAAGGCGGTGACCGACCTCGACATGCCGGATCTGCTGATCCAGCTCGACATCGCCGAAGAGACCGACGCCATCCGCCTGCGCGAGCGGGTCGGCCACATGCCGGTGCTGATGGGTGGGCCGGTCGATGCCAAGCGCGGCTTCGTGCTACACACGGACGACTTCCACATCGACCACTCCACGCTGATCATCGACGACGGCATCTGCCTCACCGCCACCGTCGAGATCCTGCGCGCGATCGCCAGCGGCGACGGCCCGGCCAACGCGGTACTGGCCCTCGGCTATGCCGGCTGGCAGGCGGGACAGCTGGAAAGCGAGATCCTCGCCAATGGCTGGTTGACCTGCCCGGCCGACCCGGCCCTGATCTTCCACCCGGCCCTCGACACGAAATACGAGCGCACCCTGCGCAGCAACGGCATCGATCCGGCGATGCTCTCGTTCAGCGCAGGCCACGCCTGATCGCGATCACTCGGCGAGTGGAGCTCCGCCGGCATCCGGGTTCATCCCATCGACGGAAGGGGTCGCGCTGGGGGCCCTGCGACGGCGCGGCGCCGCCGAGGCCGAGGGCGCCGCGGTGGCGGTGTTGACGCCGAGCCGCGTCGCCAGGGCGAGCGCCCGGTTTTCGGTGAAGCGCAGATTGCAGAAGCCGTGGGCGCCCTCGCGGGCATAGGTCCGGCAGAGTTGCTCGCGATCGGAGGAGAAGGCCGCCTGCTCGGTCACGACCGGCCGCACGTCCTGCCCGCGCAGGCGTTGCGTCATCAGCTTGTAGTTTTCGCGGACGGCCCGATCCGCGGTGCCCCGCGCGCTCTCGAACTCGGCCGCACGCGGGATCAGCGTGGCGGCGGGCGGCCCCCACAGGCCAGACGGGGTGGTGGCGCAATCGGCCGCCGTGAACGTGCAGAGCGGGCTGCCGGACAACGGCGTGACCAATACGGCACCGTCGAGCACGTCGAAGCGCAGAGGGCACTCGCCCCCGGGGATTTCGAAGCGACCGACGCCCTCCGGTCGCCCATCGGCGGTCACCGCCAGCGGTCCACCGCCGCCGAGCGGGACTTTGCAGCTTTCGCTCGGCTGGGACACCTTGGTCCCCGGCAGGACGATGCGGGCCGTGGTGCCGGACGCCCCCTTCTCGAGCTTCAGGCTCCCGGTCAGACCGTTGAGCATCAGGTCCTGGCCGATCACGTTGTCTTCGGCCGGAGCCTTCAGAACCACGGGCTGGCGCGGAACCACCGGCTTGGGCGCCTCAACCGTCGGCTCGCCGGGCGCCCCCGGTGCGCCGGGAAGCGGCAGGCCGGGAGCCGGTGCCGGCACGCCGCCGGGAACGCCGCGTGGTGGCACGGGGGGTTTGGCCGCGCGACCGATCCCGAACAATTCCTCGAAGAACGACTGAGCGTTCGCAGGTACCGGAGCGAAGGCCGCCGCGGACAGAACGGACAGGACCGGGAGGACGCGGATCAGACGCATCGAGACTTTCAGGCCGGACGGCGTGGCACCCCGGACCGCGGCCCCGGACCGGGGCTCGCGAGAGCGAGGCAGGTTGAATTTGACGAAACCTATCATGCGATCGATGGTGCGAGCGTGGCTCCCATGCAACATAGTTGCAGGCGTTGACGGCGCATCTCCCAGGGATCACGGCGTGATCATCAATCGGGAGAAGGGGATAACACTGGCGCCGAGGATACGGGCCGCATCGTCTTGCGGCTCCGCACCGGCCTTCTTATATCCGGCGGGACGCGGGATTAAGACCCGGATGAGCGCGTTTCCGGTGCTCGGTCCGGGCCGGACACCGTTCTCATACTTTCAGTTTTGCACCGCCATGGGCCGAGCTGCTTCGGGGCTCGGCGGTCTGCTTGACCAAACGAAAACAGAGGGATCCCACCATGGGTAAGGTTATCGGTATCGACCTTGGCACCACCAATTCGTGCGTGGCCGTCATGGAAGGCACGCAGCCTAAGGTCATCGAGAATTCGGAAGGCGCGCGCACCACGCCGTCCATCGTCGCCTTCACCGATGAGGGCGAGCGCCTCGTCGGCCAGCCGGCCAAGCGCCAGGCCGTGACGAATCCGGAGCGCACCTTCTTCGCGATCAAGCGTCTGGTCGGACGCACCTACGACGATCCGATGACGCAGAAGGACAAGGGCCTGGTGCCCTACAACATCGTCCGCGGCGACAACGGCGACGCCTGGGTCGAGTCCGACGGCAAGAAGTATTCGCCGTCCCAGATTTCCGCCTTCACGCTGCAGAAGATGAAGGAGACGGCCGAGGCTCATCTCGGTCAGCCGGTGACGCAGGCCGTCATCACGGTACCGGCCTACTTCAACGACGCCCAGCGCCAGGCGACCAAGGATGCCGGCAAGATCGCCGGCCTTGAAGTGCTGCGCATCATCAACGAGCCCACCGCCGCGGCTTTGGCTTACGGCCTCGACAAGAAGAAGGCCGGCACCATCGCGGTCTACGATCTCGGCGGCGGCACCTTCGACGTCTCGATCCTCGAGATCGGTGACGGCGTGTTTGAGGTGAAGTCCACCAACGGCGACACCTTCCTCGGCGGCGAGGACTTCGACAACCGCGTGGTCGAGTACCTTGCGGCGGAGTTCAAGCGCGAGCAGGGCATCGACCTCACCAAGGACAAGCTCGCGCTCCAGCGCCTCAAGGAAGCTGCCGAGAAGGCCAAGATCGAGCTGTCCTCGGCCACCCAGACCGAGATCAACCTGCCCTACATCACGGCAGACGCGTCCGGTCCGAAGCATCTCGCGCTCAAGCTCAGCCGGGCGAAGTTCGAGTCGCTGGTCGACGATCTCGTCCAGCGCACCATCGAGCCGTGCCGCAAGGCGCTCAAGGATGCGGGCGTCTCCGCTTCCGAGATCGACGAGGTCGTGCTCGTCGGCGGTATGATCCGCATGCCGAAGATCCAGGAAGTCGTGAAGTCGTTCTTCGGCAAGGAGCCCCACAAGGGCGTCAACCCCGATGAGGTCGTGGCTATCGGTGCGGCGGTTCAGGCCGGCGTGCTCCAGGGCGACGTCAAGGACGTGCTGCTCCTCGACGTGACCCCGCTGTCGCTCGGCATCGAGACCCTGGGTGGCGTGTTCACCCGGCTCATCGACCGCAACACCACCATCCCGACCAAGAAGTCGCAGACCTTCTCGACGGCGGAAGACAACCAGAACGCGGTCACCATCCGGGTCTTCCAGGGTGAGCGCGAGATGGCGGCCGACAACAAGATGCTCGGCCAGTTCGACCTGATGGGCATCCCGCCGGCTCCGCGCGGCATGCCGCAGATCGAGGTGACCTTCGACATCGACGCCAACGGCATCGTCAACGTGACGGCCAAGGACAAGGCGACGAACAAGGAGCACCAGATCCGCATTCAGGCTTCGGGCGGTCTGTCTGACGCCGACATCGACCGGATGGTGAAGGACGCCGAGGCGAATGCCGAGGCCGACAAGAAGCGTCGTGAGCTCGTCGAGGTAAAGAACCAGGGCGAGAGCCTGCTCCACGCCACCGAGAAATCGGTGAAGGAGTACGGCGACAAGGTCTCGGCCGACGACAAGGGCGCCATCGAAACCGCCGTCACCGCCCTGCGCACCGCCCTCGAGGGCGAGGATGTGGAGGTCATCAAGTCCCGCACCACCGATGTGATGCAGGCGTCGATGAAGCTCGGCGAGGCGATGTATGCCGCCAACCAGGCCGGTGAGGCCGGTGCCGCGGCAGGCGAGGGCCACGAGGCGAAGAAGGACGACGTCATCGACGCCGACTTCCAGGAAGTCGATGACAAGGACCAGAAGAAGCGGGCATAAAGCCTGCTTCCGAACACAGGGCCGGAGCAATCCGGCCCTGTGTCATGTCGGGAGCATCGGCCCGGGCGGTGGGTACCGGTTTTCGGATCGGCGATGCTCTCCAGGGTGACGACGGCGCGATCCTCGGTGGAGGCCGGCGCGCCAAGGGACTTTTAAGGACGCGGTATGTCGAAGCGGGACTATTACGAGATCCTGGGCGTCTCCAAGACCGCGACCGACGGCGATATGAAGATCGCCTTCCGCAAGCTCGCCATGACCTACCACCCCGATCGCAACCCGGGGAATGCGGAGGCCGAGGTCAAGTTCAAGGAAGTCAACGAGGCCTACCAGACCCTCACCGACGGCCAGAAGCGCGCGGCCTACGACCGCTTCGGCCATGCGGCTTTCCAGCAGGGCGGTGGCGCCGGCGGTCCCGGATTCGGCAACGAGTTCGGCGACTTCATGTCGGACATCTTCGACAATTTCTTCGGCGACGGCCGTGCGGCACCGGGTGCTGGCGCCCGTGGCGGGCGCGGCGGTCCGGCCCGCGAACGCGGTGCCGACCTGCGCTACAATCTCGAAATATCGCTGGAGGACGCTTTCGCCGGCAAGGCCGAGACCATCAAGATGGCGACCTCCGTCGCTTGCGAGACCTGCTCGGGCTCGGGCGCCAAGGCCGGCTCGAAGCCGCGGCCGTGCCAGACCTGCGGCGGCTATGGCCGGGTTCGGGCGGCGCAGGGATTCTTCGCCATCGAGCGGACCTGTCCGAACTGCCACGGCCGCGGTGAGGTGATCGACGACCCGTGCGGCTCGTGCGGCGGCGCCGGACGGGTCACCCGCGAACGGACGCTCTCGATCAACGTCCCGGCGGGCGTCGATGACGGCTTGCGCATCCGGCTCGCCGGCGAGGGGGAGACCGGCCTGCGCGGTGGGCCGGCCGGCGACCTCTACGTCTTCCTTTCGATCAAGCCGCACGAGTTCTTCCAGCGCGACGGGGCGGACCTGTTCTGCAGAGTCCCGATCTCGATGGTGACGGCGGCCCTCTCGGGCGAGATCACCGTGCCGGTGATCGACGGCTCGCAGACGCAGGTGCGGATCCCAGCCGGCACGCAGACCGCCAAGCAGTTCCGCATCAAAGGCAAAGGCATGCCGGTGCTGCGCGCGCGCGATGTCGGTGACCTCTACATCCAGGTTTTCGTCGAGACACCGCAGAACCTGTCGAAGCGCCAACGCGAATTGCTGCAGGAGTTCGGTCAATCGGCCTCGGACGAGAACCATCCGGAGAGTGCCGGGTTCTTTTCCAAGGTCCGGGAGTTCTTCGACGGCCTCGGCGGAGCCGCCAGAACGTGATTTTTCTTGATAGCGCTTCGGCGGACGACCCGGCGTATGATGTGGCGGGTCAGCATCGCTGCGCCGTTTGCACGCCGGTCTCCGGTCCGAAACGTGGATGCGTTCTTGACTGGGGCAAGGCTTCGTCGTCTAGCCTTTCCTTCCCAACCCGTGATCTGAGGACATAGGGTATTGCCGCCGCTACGCCGCTCCAGCGCCAAGGCCGATGTCGCACTCGGTGACCTCCGCAAGCGGCGCGACCCGCTGGAAGACGAGGCGCGCTTCCTGCGCTCCTGGTTCGAGCGCCCCCTCGTCACCGGCGCGGTAACCCCGTCGGGCAAGATGCTCGCCCGCACCATGGCGTCGTATGTCGATCCGCGGGTGAGCGGACCGGTGATCGAACTCGGACCCGGAACCGGCCCCGTCACCGAAGCCCTGATCCGGCGCGGGATCGAGCAGGAGCGGTTGGTTCTCGTCGAATACAACCCGGATTTCTGCAAGCTTCTCCAGAAGCGGTTTCCGCGCGCCACCATCGTCCGGGGCGACGCCTACGATATTACGACGACGCTCGGTGCTCTGATCACCGAGAAGGCGGCGGCGATGGTCTCCAGCCTTCCGCTGTTCACCAAGCCGCTTGAGCAGCGCCTCGACCTGCTCAACGCCGCGCACGCGATGATGCATGCGGATGCGCCGTTCGTGCAGTTCACCTACGCGGTGGTGCCACCGATCCCGGCGCGCTGCGATGCCGGCACCTACACGGCGAGCCGCTCCAACCGCGTCTGGCTGAACCTGCCCCCGGCCCGCGTCTGGGTCTATCGCAGGCCCTGACCGAAAATTTCCCTGACCCGAAATCTCCCTGACGCCAACCTGAATAGGCGCCGCGGCCGGTATTCAGAGGCTCCTGTCTAGGTTCCCGATCAAGCGCCGAGGCTTCCTCGGCTCTCACAGATCGGGAGACTTCCATGGCTATTCGTCCGGCATTCTCGTCTCGTCGCGGCCGCATCCTGGCGGCGGCGTTTGCCGCGGTCGTGGGCGGTCTGTCTGCGAGCAATGCGCAGGCGGCTCCGTTCGCACAGGGCTTCGCCCGACAGCCAGACGCCGTCATCACCCGCGTGCATGACGATTACGGATATGGCGGCCACCATCGCGGCCGCGACCGGGGCTATGACCGTGGCTGGGGCGGCGGACACCGCGGCTGGGATCACCACTCGGGCAGGGGCGAGCGCCACGGCTGGGGTCATCGTCGCGAGGGCTGGGGCCACCATCACCATCGCCATCACGGCGGCGGATATCGCGGCTATTACCCCTACTGACGCAGGTTTCCCGGGAGGCGGCTTCCGGCTCGCGTAACGACAAGCCGACTCCGCACAGACAGAGCCCACTGCGTCAGGCGATGCGGTCGCGAACGAAAGCCGCCGTATCGCACGACCCGGACGTGATCCTATAGGCAACCCGCAAAGCCGCCTCGGCGTGATCGGCGGCCGCCTCGTCGCGGGCGTGGATCGTGCCGAGCGGCCGATCCGGGCCGACCGCATCGCCGACTCTCGGCAGGCCGGTGAAGCCGACGCACGGGTCGATATCGTCCTGGGGTCGGGTGCGGCCGCCCCCCAGGGCGATCACCGCAAGGCCGATCTCCCGCGTCGCCACGCTCGCGACGAAGCCGCTCTCCTCGGGGACGATCCTCCGGACCACGGGCGCTGTCGGTAGATAGCGCTCCGGCACCTCCACCAGATCGGCCGGGCCACCGAGCGCCGCGACCATCCGCGAAAAAACCTCGGTGGCACGCCCGGTTTCGAGGCATTCGACGAGGCGGCCACGTGCCGCCGCGAGGTCGGGCGAGAGGCCACCGAGCACCAGCATCTCGGCGGCGAGTTCGACGGTGATGGCGTGGAAAGCCGGCTCGCGGGCCCGGCCGGTGAGATAGTCGATGGTGTAGGCGATCTCGATGGCGTTGCCGGCGGCCGAGGCCAGCGGCGAATCCATGTCGGTCACCAGCGCCACGGTCTTCAAGCCGGCGCCCTGCGCCACGCCGACGATGCTGCGTGCCAGGCCCTGCGCATCGGCCAAGTCCGCCATGAAGGCGCCCGCGCCGGTCTTCACGTCCATGACGAGACCGTCGAGACCCGCCGCAAGCTTCTTCGAGAGGATCGAAGCCGTGATCAGGTCGAGGGATTCCACCGTGCCGGTGACGTCGCGGATGGCATAGAGGCGCCGGTCCGCCGGGGCCAGATCCGGCGTCTGGCCGATGATGGCACAACCGACCTCGCGGGTGACACGTCGGAACCGGTCGAGATCGGGCGTGGCATCGTAGCCGGGAATGCTGCCGAGCTTGTCGAGGGTGCCGCCGGTATGGCCGAGCCCACGCCCCGAAATCATCGGAACGTAGCCGCCGCAGGCCGCCACCATCGGTGCGAGAGCGAGGCTGACGGCATCGCCGACCCCACCGCTCGAATGCTTGTCGAGGACCGGACCGGGCAGATCCCATTGCAGCACTGTGCCCGAATGCGTCATGGCGCGGGTGAGCGCCACGCGCTCATCGAGCGAGAGCCCGCGGAAGAACACCGCCATGGCGAAGGCCGCCGCCTGCCCCTCGGTGACCTGCCCCTGGGTAAGACCGGCGATGAAGTGTTCGATCTCCGCCGGGTCGAGGCTGGCGCCATCGCGCTTGGCCCGGATCAGTTCCTGCGGAAGCATCATGCGCTGTGCTCCAGCGCAGCGACGAGTTCGGCGAGCAGGCTGCTCGTCCCAAGGCGGAAGGTCCGGGGCGTCACCCAACCCGGCCCCATGATCCGGTCGGCGAGGGCAAGATAGAGGGCGGCGTCCGCCACTGTCCGCAGGCCGCCCGAGACCTTGAGCCCTACCGAATGGGGCCCGGAATGGTCACGGATCGCCACCAGCATTGCCTCGGCGGCCTCCGGCGTGGCCGAAATCGCGCTCTTGCCGGTGGATGTCTTGATGAAGTCGGCGCCGGCCGCGATGGCGAGGCGGCTCGCCTGTACGATCCGCTCCGGCGAGGGCAGGGCGCCGGTCTCCAGGATGACCTTGAGGAGACGTCCCTGGTCGCAGACCTCGCGAACGGCGGCGAGCATGTCGCGCGGCGTCGCCTCGTCTCCAGCGAGAAAGGCGCGATAGGGCAGCACCAGATCGATCTCGTGCGCGCCGTCGTTGAGCGCCTCGCGGGTATCCTCCACGGCCCGTTCGACATCGTCGCCACCGGCAGGAAAGTTGATCACGGTGGCGACCCGGACCGGGCTACCGGCGAGCGCCGCGGCGCTGGCGGTGACGAATTGCGGCCAGACACACACCGCCGCGACGTGGTGCGCGCGCGCCGTCGCGCACAAAGCCTCCACCGCCGAGGCGGAGCAGGAATCGCCGAGATCGGTGAGATCGAGGAGCGGCAGGGCGCGGCGGGCGATCGCGGCCGGATCGAACGAAAGTGTCATCGGCGGCTTCTCACAGACGTTGGACGAAGGCGATGACGAGACGGGCGAGATCGTCCGCCGCACGGGCGGCGACGGCCTTAGTCTCGGCGTGGTGGGGATCGCCGTCGCCGATACCGGCGCCCAAATTCGTCACCACCGAAACGGAGGCCACCCGCAGGCCGAAGAAGCGAGCGAGGATGGTCTCCGGCACCGTCGACATGCCGACCAGATCGGCCCCGAGCCGCGCGGCCATCCGCACCTCCGCGGGGGTCTCGAAGCTCGGACCGGAGAACCAGGCGTAGACGCCGTCTGCGAGCGAAATGCCGCATTCGGCTGCGGCCTCGGCGAGGTGGGCCCGCAATATCGCGTCATAGGCCCCGACCATCGGCACGAAGCGCGCGTCGCTCGTCTCGCCGACGAGCGGATTGAGGCCCGACAGGTTGATGTGGTCGTTGAGCGCCACGAGGCGGCCAGGGCCGATCTCGGGTCTCAGCGAGCCCGCCGCATTGGTCAGCAGCAGCGCACCGGCACCGAGCGCCTGGGCCACGCCTACCGGCACGCGCATCACCGCGGCGTTGCCGGTCTCGTAAGCATGGGCCCGCCCCTCGAACAGCAGCACGCGCCGCCCGGCGAGCGTACCGCCGTGGAGCCGACCGCGATGGCCACTGACGCCGGGTGGGGGAAAGCCGGCGATCTCGCCATAGGGCACCGAGACCACCCCATCGAGACGGTCGACCAGGGCGCCGAGCCCGGTCCCGGTGACGATGGCGCAGGCATAGGGCCCGCCAAGGCCGCGGGCGCGCAGGGTCTCGGCGGCGGCCGTGATCATCGGATCGGGATCACGCATCGTGAACCAGGTTTTCGGGGCCGAAGGAGTCGGGCAGAAGTGTGCCGAGGGTGAAACTCGCGCGTATCCCGTCGAAGTCGGCGACGTGGACCAGTACATCCGGGCTCGCGAATTCGCGGATGCGCTGGCGGCAGGCACCACACGGGGTCACCAGGCCGGGACCAGGGCCGAGCACGAGGATTTCGCGGATGGCGCGCCCGCCTGTCGCCACCATCGCCGCGATGGCTCCGGCCTCGGCGCAGGTTCCGACCGGATAGGCCGCGTTCTCGACGTTGCAGCCGGCATGGACGCGGTCGTGCTCGTCGCGCAAGGCCGACCCGACTTGGAACGCCGAGTAGGGCGCATAGGCCCGGTCGCGGGCCGCGCGGGCAGCCTCGAACAGGCGGGCGAGTTCGGAACTCATGCGGGTATCCGGCATATCGGCACGATCCAGCATAGGCACCAAGGGCTCGGGGCTGTCGAGGGGCGGGATGCATCGACAAGGCGGGATCGGCCTTCTAAGACGCGACGGTGATGAGGATGGAGAGGGCCGGGAGGCTTCGAAGACCATGCTGGGACGATTGGAACGCGGAGCCTCCGGCGAGGCGACGGTGGAATACGGCGACGGCACCATGCGGGTGGTGAAGCCCGGCAGTTTCGTGCGCTGCGCCGTGACGGGCGAGCCCATCGCCCTCGACGCGCTGCGCTACTGGAGCGCCACCTTCCAGGAAGCCTATGCCACACCCGACGCGGTGATCCGGCGACTCGCCGACGCGGCACGCACGAACGGCTAGCGCATCACACCGAAAACCGGGTGATCCGAACATCGACCCTCAGAGCTGCGATCCCGAAACCAGCGCCTTCAGCTGCGCGATCAGAGGGCCGGGATCGTTGAACCGCAGGGTGACGGGCAGCACGCCGACGCGGGCCGCAAAGAGTTGTGGCAGACGGACATGGTCCTTCTCTGTCGTCACGAGGTCCGCTCCGGCCCGCGCCGCACGCGCCGCGAGGTCTTCGAGATCGCTGGCCCGATACGGGTGGTGATCCGGAAAGGCGCGGGTGTCGACGATCTCGGCGCCGGTCTCACGCAGGCTCACAAAAAACTTCTCCGGCCGGCCGATGCCCGCGAAGGCGATCACGCGCCGCTTGGATAATCCTGCAGCGGCGATCAGACGGGCACGATGAATTGGCAAGCCGCGCCTGTGCGCCTCTTTCGCCACATCCTCGCCCTTTGCGCCTTCGCCGATGAGGACGAGACCGTTCACGTGGCGCCATTGCCGAGCCAACGGCACCCGCAAGGGGCCGGCTGGGAAAGACAGGCCATTGCCGACACCGACGCCGGCATCGACCACCGCCAGCGAGAGGTCCTTCGTCAGGCTCGGGTTCTGCAGGCCGTCATCCATGACGACAGGATCCGCCCCTTGGGCGACGCAGAGCCGCGCTCCGGCGAGCCGATCGCGCGCCAGAATAGTCGGCGCGAGCCGCGCGAGAAGCAGCGGTTCGTCGCCGGTCTCGCCAGCGCGGTGCCGATCGGGGTCGACCACCACCGGGCCGGCGAGGCTCCCGCCATAGCCGCGGGTGAGGAAGGCGGGGTTGGCCCCGAGATCGCGCAAAAGCCCGGCCAGCGCCAGCGCGGTCGGGGTCTTGCCGGCACCGCCAAGGGTGAAGTTCCCGACGCACAGGACCGGGCAGGGCGCCCGCAGCCCGGCCCGGTCCATCCGCCCGGCGGTATGACGGCCATAGAGGGCGCCGAGCGGTCGTAGCACCCGTGCGACGGGATGGGTCGGCGCCGCATCCCAGAAGGCCGGAGGCCGCATCAGCGGCCGCTCACGATGCCGCCATGGCGTCGAGCCGCATCTGAGCGATGAACGGATCGAGCACCGCAAGGGTCCGCTCGACGGCGCCCTCGAACGGCTTCAGGGCGGCTTCGCCGGCCCGCGCCATGGCGGCGATGCGGGGCGGGTCGGCGAGGAGATCGGCGAGGGCGCTTGCGAGAGCGTCGGCATCGGCCACGGCGAGCGCACCACCGGCGGCATCGAGGGCCCGATAGACTTCCGTGAAGTTGTGGACGTGCGGCCCGTGCAGCACGGCAGCCCGCAGCCGCGTCGGCTCGATGGGGTTCTGGCCGCCATGCGGCACCAGCGAACCGCCGAGATAGACCAGCGGCGCCAACCGATAGAACAGCCCGAGTTCGCCGAGGGTATCGGCGACGTAGACATCGACGGCGCCGTGCGGGCGCCCGCCCTGCGAGCGCCGCACGCTGCGCAGGCCTTCGGCCGCCGCACAGGCGGCAACATCGCCGCCGCGATGGGGATGGCGCGGAACGACAATGGTGAGGAGGCGCGGCCAGCGGCCCTTCAACGCCGCATGGACGCGCGCCACCAGGGCATCCTCGCCGACATGGGTGCTCGCCGCGACCCAGACCGGACGATCGCCGATGATGTCGCGCAGATGCGCGAGCTGCTGCGGATCGGCCGGAGGCACCTCGGAATCGTATTTAAGGTTTCCGGCGAGGCTGACGCGCGGGGCACCGAGCTTGGCGAACCGCTCGGCATCGTCCTGCGTCTGGACGAGGCAGATGGCGAAGCGGGACAACAACGCCTCGGCGGTGCGCGGTGTGCGCCCCCAACCCCGGAACGACCGCTCCGACATGCGTCCGTTCACCAGCAGGAGGGGAATCCCGCGCTCGTACAAGGCGACGACGGTGTTGGGCCAGATCTCCGACTCGGCCACCAATGCGAGATCGGGCCGCCAATGATCGAGGAAGCGCCCGATCCAGCGCGGAGCATCGAGGGGCATGTACTGGTGCACCGCGCCGGCCTGCAGGCGGCGCCCGATCAGGTCGGCCGCGCTGCGGGTGCCCGTGGTGACGAGGACGGAGAAACCGCGGGCGATCATGCCATCGATGAGGCCGACCAGGGACAACGCCTCACCGACACTGGCCCCGTGCATCCAGACCAGGCGGCCCACGGGCCGGGCTCGGCCGGGCAGGCCGCGGCGCTCCGAGAGCCGGCCCGGATCTTCCTTACCGCGGCGCGCACGCCAGGCCAGAAGCCCGGCCAAAGCCGGCTCACCGAGATAGAGCCCGTAGCGGATGGCCCGCAAGGCCGCGGTGAGAGGCGGCGCCTTCATGCCGGGTTTCCCACCCGGTCGGTACGCCCGACCAGCGTGTAGGCGTGGTCGTGGATACGGTTCATCTCGGCCTCGACGGTGAGGCGCAGCGCCTCGAACGCGTCGGGCTCGATGTCGCGCGGTACGTAGGTCGGGGTCCCGAACACCATGGCGCCCCGGCCGAAGGGCAGGCCGAAGCAGGCGCGGTCCCAGCTGTCGAAGCGCAGGTGGCGGCTCGTCACGACGGCCACCGGCACGATCGGCCGCCCGGAGAACCGGGCCAGGGTGAGAATTCCTGCATCGCAGCGCCGGGAGACCTTGGGTACGTCGGCGCTGAACGCCACGGTCTCCCCGTCCTTCAGGGCCCGCAGCATGGCGCGCAGGCCCTCGGCCCCGCCCTTGGCGCGGATGTCGCGCACGGCGCGTCCGCGCGCGCCCGACGCACGGATCACCCGCACCCCCATACGCGCGAGCGCGATGGTGTTGACGTTTCCGTCCGCCGATCGCGAGATGATCGTCGCGATACGGTCGTGCGGGCGGCGCATGAACGAGATCATCGTATGCTGGCCATGCCACATGCCGGCGATGAACGGCCCGATCTCGTCGAGCCACGGATCGGGGTTCACGGGCTCGACGATGAAGCGATTGGTCCGGCGCACGAGGCGCAGGTACTGACCCGCCAGGAATCCGAGGCTCTGCTGCACAGCCGCCGAGCGGCCGATGCTTTTGACGAGGCTCATATCTTCGCTTTTCGCTTCGCGGGCCGCCCGCTGAGGCACACCGACCGAATGGCGCGTCGCGGACCCGGCCCGCCGTCCGAGCGCAGGTCGGCGGTACCGCCGGGTGTCTAGCTCCGATCGGCTCAGCGACGCAACGGCGAGCAAACTGGCGAACCGGCAACGCCATTCGAGAAATCGCATAAAATCGCTTGTTTAGATCAATTCCAATATATAAATTAGAATCAATCTAAGGTGGATCAAACATGATGGATAATCCAATTCTGGGCGCCAAAATCGCGCTGGACCGCACCAGCGACGAGCACCGCGCCTTCGTGCTGCGCTATGTCCAGCCGGCGCTCGCCGGTCTGATCGACGGGTCTGTGTCGACCTTGGCACCCATTTTCGCCGCGGCGTTCGCCACGCACAGCAATTGGGCGACATTCCTCGTCGGGCTCGCGGCCTCCATCGGGGCGGGCATCAGCATGGGCTTCACCGAGGCCCTGTCCGACGACGGATCGATCACAGGACGCGGAACGCCCTGGATGCGCGGCCTCGTCTGCGGCGTGATGACCACGGTGGGCGGCCTCGGCCACACACTGCCCTATGCGATTCCCGATTCCTGGCCCAACGCCTTCGCGCTCGCCACCGGGATCGCCATCGTGGTTGTCATCATCGAACTGCTGGTGATCTCGGCCATCCGCACCCGCTACATGGCGACACCGTTCTGGCGTGCCTCGCTGCAGGTGGTGCTCGGAGGCGCGCTCGTCCTGATCGCCGGGATCGTCATCGGCAACGCCTGAACGGGCGCGGTTCTCAGGCCGGGCGCGACAGCCGGGTTGACCCTCGGGCCGGCTTGTTGCGATTGGCGGGTGCCAAAGCCCGCCTCACCACGGACCTCGATGTTCCGCCTCGTTCATCTCACCGACCCGCACGTTGGGCCCCTGTCGCGCCCGCGCCTGCGCCAGCTCCTGAGCAAGCGGGCCACCGGCTACGTGAATTGGCGCCGGGGCCGCAGGCATGCCCACGACATGGATCTGCTGGCCGCCCTCGTCGCCGACCTGCACGCTCAATCCTACGACCACATCGCCTGCACCGGCGACCTGTGCAATATTGGCCTGCCGAGCGAGTGGGCGACATCGAAGGTCTTTCTGGAGGCCCTCGGCGCCCCTGAGGCCGTCAGCTTCGTACCGGGCAATCACGACGCCTACGTGCGCGGCTCCCTCGAAGGATTGCTCGCCGCCTGCGGCGCCTGGACGGCAGGCGATGACGGTACGGAGGGGGTGTTTCCCTACCTGCGCCGGCGCGGACCGGTGGCGCTGATCGGGCTATCCTCGGCGATCCCCACGAAGCCGTTCGTGGCGAGCGGTCGCCTCGGCCCGGCGCAGATTGCGGCAGCGGAGCAGCTTCTGACGACCCTCGCCGCCGAAGCCGAGCCGCCCGCGCGCGTGGTGATGATCCACCATCCACCGCATCCCGGCGGCGCCAAGCCGGGCAGGGAATTGAAGGATGCAGCCGCCTTCACCGCGATGATCGGGCGTGCCGGCGCCGACCTGATCCTGCACGGCCACAACCATGTCGGCATGGTGAACTTCATCGCCGGGCCGGCAGGCCGCTTCGTCCCGATCATCGGAGCGCCGTCCGCTTCGGCGAGGGATGGGTTCTCGCATCATCGTGCGAGCTACAATCTCTACACGATCGCAAAAGCCTCCGACGGCTACGCGATCACCGGGCACGAGCGCGGATTGACCCCTGCCGGGATCATTGGCGAGATCGGCGCGATCCGACTTCATCGCGCGCCGACCTCATGAGAGGCCATCGAGTCCGGGCGGATTATGGTTGCGCGGCGTCGGCCGAGAAGTCCGGTCGCTGAATCGGGAAGGCTGCCTCGTAACGTTCGGCCTGGAGCCGGCTCAGGCCGCTGATGAGCACGGTGGTGCCAAGATAGACCGTGTAGGTGCCGTCCTGCGTCGGACGTACGCGAATCATGTTGGGCATGGCTGTCAATCCGCCTGTTCGTTGAGTCGCTTCACCCGAACTACGTAGGCGATGTTAACCCGACGTTCAGACTACGCAAGACGGCCTGGAAGTCGTGCACGGAACTTCTTTCGCCGCACTGCGACAAGAATGGCGATGAGCGAGGACGGATCGCTAAAATCGCGAGGGTTTTCAGGGGTCGTGCATCCCGCATCGCAATGACACTCGGGTGTGGACAGGACCTCCCGATGGGCCGCAAGCGGATATCGTTTGCGGCAGGTATCGAGATCGCACGGCCGAATACCACCGATGCGCAGCGACCGCACTGCGGAACGGGCGATAATTCGACTACCGAAAATAATCGGGAAAATTTGGCGCGCCATTTGCGTACAAAACTGCGAACACCTGCTGGGGCCGTCGACCCGCCGACCATGATGGCGTGTTCGAGGCTGCTTTTATCGCCGATGATCC
>NZ_JAAHTB010000008.1 GCF_010692745.1 Methylobacterium sp. BTF04 | reverse complement strand
TGCCGTCAGGACCCTGGCGCTCGTCGCGCGTGAGCTCGGCGAAGATGCCGACTGGCTCGCCGATATCGCTACCGATCTGGAGCCCGAAGACGGGCTGGTCTGGGTCTACGATCCGCAGCACCCTGACGGAACCATGGCCTTCTCCGAGTTCGGGATCGAGAGCCTCCGTAACCTCATCGATATCCGCCGCATCATGACGAAATAGGACCCCCGCGGTCCACGCCGGATGAATACCCAGAATCCTTCCGGTGACGCTTAGGATCATAGAACAGCGGTCCCGGCGCCGATGTCGCCACGAACACGAGAAAGCCTTGGTCGATAAGGTGAGCGTGCAGCGGGACCGTTCGGAGTTCCCCGGTCTTGGTCACTCGAAGGTCCATGACCATGATGCCGGCTTCATGTCGTATGTCGCGCTTCTCAAGATTCGTGAGTTCGGCGATTCGCGCACCTGAGTATGCCGTCAACCAAGGGCACCATCGCCTTGACGCCGCACGGGTTGGGTTATGATCATCATGCTTGACCGTCAGGGCCGCTGAAAGGATCGCCCTGATCTCATCGTCTCGGAACGTCCGCTCACGCTGTGCAACGATCCTTGGCTCATCCAGAGCGATGCCGGTGACAGGGTTTTTTGAGAGAAGCTGCCCCCCCGAACGCCCCGACGCCCACCGAAACACTGAGCTAACCGCGACGAGATCGTTCTTATTGATGGCTCTGGCGCTTACCCCCTCGACATCACGGCGCATCTCAGCCCATGCGAAAACGTCGTCGGCGGTCAGGGATCGAGCATCACGACTCTTGGCGAAGGCGGCAAAGGACCGGAAGCTTCCTCGATACCGCTTGATGGTGTTCGCAGCCTTCTTATCGGCGCTGTAGACGGCCCATTGTTCGAACAGATTGGCGACAGTCAGAAGTTCCGAGTCGGCCTTGAAGGGGGACTGGGATGATACGCGCTCGGTGTCTGAATGTGTCCCGTTCGCAACACTGTCCGTATCACGTTTTGAAAGTTGCGATCCGTCACAAATCGACCAATCGAAACCGGCCTTTGGACCGCTTCGTTCAGCCTGCCACAACCGCTTCAAGAACCCGTCCGCTATCGAATGACGGATACGAGCTTCGCTTGGCTCTTTGGTTCGCAATGATAGCTGAACGATTGGTCCAACGGTAACCGGGAACCACACATCGCGGATTGGGATTCTGATAATTCGTCCCTCAAGCTCCCCTAGAAGAGAGCGAGGAGTCCGTTGCCTTAGATGATAAACCCCTGTCTTAGGGTCTTTCCACGGCCGGGCAACTCTGAGGGGCATGTGTGAGACCGCCGTGTGAGAGTGCGGTCATCCTTCACATGTCGTAATGCACCAACCTCTTCCAATCATTCAAGAAAAAGTTGGTGCGGCCAAGAGGACTCGAACCTCCACCCCTTGCAGGACTAGCACCTCAAGCTAGCGCGTCTACCAATTCCGCCATGGCCGCATCGCCACCCCAATGATCCGTCCGCGGCCCCGAAGGGGTGAAGCAGGCGTTCCGTGTGGCGCGGCGCAGCGGATAACAGATCGAATCCGCCCCGACAAGCGCTGCCGCTCCGCTTTGTCGGAAATCGCCGGTGTCAGGCGAAATCCTTGAGGCCGTCGAGGAGGGGCACCGCCCCGTCACCGATGGTGACACCGGGCTCGCGCACCACCTCGGCCTTGCGGATGAGTTCGGTGATCTCCACCGAGATGCGGTTGCCGGTCACCACGATCTGCCCGCGCGCGATCGGGTGGTCGTTGGCGAGAATTTCGACCATATCGGTCTCGGTGGATTCGAGTTCGATCACCGCGCCGCGGCCCATGCGCAGCAGGATGTGCAGCGGCATGCGGCTGCGCCCGAGCACCACCGTGAGATCGACCTTGAGGTCTTCGAAAACAGCCACGCGTCCAGTCCGATCTGATCGGGGCGGCCGCACCCGGCTTTGTCCCCGCCCGACCTTCCATGCGCGATGGTGAAGTCTTGGTAAACGAAACCATAACCAAGGGCCGGCTCGGGCTCCCGTCGAGCGATTTTCACGCCGCGCCGGGCGCGCCGCCGGTGGAGTGGCGGATCGACGACGCGCCCGTGCCCTACGCCGCGGCCGTGGCGGTGATGGAGGCCCGCGTCGCCGCCATCGCGGCGGGCACCGCGTCCGAGCTGGTTTGGCTGCTGGAACACCCGCCGCTCTACACGGCGGGCACCTCTGCGCGGGACACCGACCTCGTGGAGCCGCAGCGCTTTCCGGTGCACCGGACCGGCCGGGGCGGGCAATACACCTATCACGGCCCCGGCCAGCGGGTGGCCTACGTGATGCTCGACCTCAACCGGCGCCGGCCGGACCTGCGCGCCTACGTGGCCGCGCTGGAGGCCTGGATCATCGCCACCCTCGATGCCTTCAACGTCCGGGGCGAGCGGCGCGAGGACCGGGTCGGGGTCTGGGTCCGCCGGCCCGAGAAAGGCGAGGGGGTCGAGGACAAGATCGCCGCCATCGGCATTCGCGTGCGGCGCTGGGTCAGCTTCCACGGCATCAGTCTCAACGTGGAACCGGACCTGTCGCATTTCTCCGGCATCGTGCCCTGCGGGATCACCGGCCACGGGGTCACCAGCCTCGTCGACCTCGGACAGCTGGTCAGCCTGCCCGAGGTCGACATGCAATTGCGCGCGACGTTCACCGCGATCTTCGGGCCGGTGGAATCCGCCTGATCAGACGATGGGCACGCCGCGCGCCTTGGCGTGATCGCCGGGCTCCACGTGGATCACCACCACGGCGCCTTCGATCGCGCCCTCGATGGCGGTCTCGAGCCGATCGCAGATCGCATGCGAATCGGCGACGCTCATCTCGCCCGGGACCACGAGGTGGAAGTCGATGAAGGTCGCCTGCCCGGCGTGGCGGGTGCGCATGTCGTGCACTTCGAGCGCCCCCTCGCCATGGACCGAGATGATCTCGCGCAGCTGCCCGACCAGCTCGGGCGGTGCCGCCTTGTCCATCAGGCCGCTGACGGAATCGCGGACCATGCCCCAGCCGGACCACAGGATGTTGAGGGCCACCAGGCCGGCGATTAGCGGATCGAGGATGACGATCCCGGTCACGGCCACGAGTCCGAGGCCGATGAGCACGCCGCCGGAGGTGAAGACGTCGGCCATCACGTGGCTCGCATCGGCGACGAGGGCGGGCGAGCGCCAGAGCCGGCCGCGCTGCATCAGCGCCCAGGCCCAGGCGGCGTTGATCGCCGTGGCGAGCGCATTGACGGCGAGCCCGAGGGCCGGCGCGTCGAGGGCCTTCGGCGCGAGGATGCCGTAGAAGGCCTCGCGCAGGATCAGGATCGCGGCGACGATGATCAGCGCCCCCTCGATCACCGCGGAGAAGTACTCGGCCTTGTGATGGCCGTAGGGGTGATCGGCATCGGCCGGCCGCGCCGCCACCCGCAGGGCGACGAAGGCGAACACCGCCGCCGCCACGTTGATGATGCTCTCCAGCGCGTCGGAATACAGGGCGAGACTGCCCGTGAGCCAATAGGCCACGAACTTCAGGCCCGTCACCAGGAGACCGATGCCGGCGCTCGCGAGAGCGGCTTTCTGGGTGCGGTCCATCACGGTGTCCGGCAGGGGGTCGAATCGGGCGGAGCGGGACGCACCGTCCCGTGCAGGGCCGCCCTTAGCGCTCCCGGCCCGCACAAGGCCACGGCACAGGTTGAACCCGCCGCTGTACGATTTACCCGGGGCTATGACGCCTGCGCCGTCCGAACGGTTCGGACCGCGAGCCTACGCGCTCGGCGTGCCTCGCGCAGCCTCACGCAGGGTGCTGCGCGCGCCCTGCGCCCGGGCACGCGCCGCTTTGCGGGCGTAGCGGCGCGAGACCCACCGCCACTTTGCGTTCGCCGCCAGGGCATCGAGGCGTTTCGCCTCGCGCTCCCAGTAGGACATGAGCTGCGAATCGAGGGTTATCCGGCGCCGAGGCGCCTTCGTCCTGGTCTCATCGGTCATGCGAAGCCTTCGTGTGGGTAAGCCTGTTCATCACTTGGGTGGCGAAGGCGGCGCGGACGTCTCTTCCACGAGGAGCGCTTCGGCATCGTGGGCAAACCCGACCTGTCCGGCATCCGCGACCGGCGAGGTCGGCGTTCCGAACGGCTCGCTCGGATAGGCCTGCGCGAATTTCGCTCGCGCCTCATCGGCATTATCGGCCTTGAGGTTGACCACAGGGCTGCCGGGCAGGGGCCAGCGCGGATCGGCCGGATCGCGCGGTCGCAAGGCATACCAGAGCATCGTGTCACTTTCTCGAAGGCAGCGGGCGTCCGGGCAGCACGGTCCCGAACGGCACGCGCAGGTGGCATTTTAGTGCCGTACGGTCAGAACAATGGGCGGCCGGCGGCGGTTCCCGCGCGCGCGGCCCCGTTGATCCGGACGGCAAAACCGTGCTGTTGGCGCGCCATGCGCGTCGACCTCTTCGATTTCGATCTGCCGGAGGCGAGCATCGCCCTGCGGCCGCCGGTGCCCCGCGATGCGGGCCGCCTCCTCGTGGTCCGCCCCGGCCAGCCGCTAGCGGACCGGACCGTCCGCGAACTCGGCCAGATGTTGCGGCCGGGCGATGCCCTGGTCTTCAACGACACCCGCGTCATCCCCGCCCGCCTGCGCGGGGTGCGCCACCGCGCCGGCTCGCCGGGCCTGCGCATGGAGGCGATGCTGCATCTGCGCGAGGCGCCCGATCGCTGGCGCGCCTTCGCGCGGCCGGCCAAGCGCCTGGCGGTGGGGGACCGTGTCACCTTCGCCCGCCACGGCACCGGCGAACCGGGTGACCTTGGCGGCTTCGACGCCACCATCGCGGAGAAAGGCGAGGCCGGCGAGATCGCCTTGCGCTTCGACCTCTCCGGCCCCGCCCTCGACGGCGCCATCGCCGCCTTCGGCGACCTGCCGCTGCCGCCCTACATCGCCGGCAAACGCCCCACCGACGCGCAGGATTCCACCGACTATCAGACGGTCTATGCCCGCGATCCCGGCGCCGTCGCCGCCCCCACCGCCGGCCTGCATTTCTCGCAGGACCTTCTGGCAAAACTCGATGCGGCCGGGATCACCCGGCACAGCGTGACGCTGCATGTCGGCGCCGGCACCTTCCTGCCGGTGAAGGCCGACGACACCGACGACCACCGCATGCATGCCGAGATCGGAATCCTGAGCGAGGCCACCGCGCAGGCCCTCAACCGGATCCGCGCGGCGGGCGGGCGCATCGTCGCGGTGGGCACCACTGCGCTCCGACTGCTGGAGAGCGCAGCGGATGCCGACGGCCGGCTCCGCGCCTTCGAGGGCCCCACCGACATCTTCATCACGCCGGGCACCCGCATCCGCGCGGTGGATGCGCTGATGACGAACTTCCACCTGCCGCGCTCGACCCTGTTCATGCTGGTCTCGGCGTTTTCCGGCCTGGAGACCATGCGGGCGGCCTATGCCCATGCCATCGCGGGCGGGTATCGGTTCTATTCCTACGGGGATTCGAGCCTGCTGTTTCCGGCCGAGCGATAACCGCGTGCCCCGGCGTGTCCGCTCGGGAAAACCAGTGCTAAGGAGCGCCGATGTCCGAACGCGCCCCCTCCGACCTCCCCACCGACTTTCGCTTCCGCGTCGACGCCACCGACGGCACGGCGCGCACCGGCGCGATCACCATGCCGCGCGGGACCATCCGCACGCCGGCCTTCATGCCGGTGGGCACCGCCGCGACGGTCAAGGCGATGTATCCGGGGCAGGTGCGCGATCTCGGCGCCGATGTGGTGCTCGGCAACACCTATCACCTGATGCTGCGCCCCGGCCCCGAGCGCATGGAGCGGCTCGGCGGCCTGCACCGGTTCATGAACTGGCCGCACCCGATCCTCACCGATTCCGGCGGCTTCCAAGTGATGTCGCTGTCGGCGCTGCGGAAGCTCGACGAGCAGGGCGTGACCTTCCGCTCGCATGTGGACGGCTCGACCCACCACATGAGCCCCGAGCGCTCCATCGCAATCCAGGGCCTGCTCGGCTCGGACATCCAGATGCAGCTCGACGAATGCGTGCGCCTGCCGGCGGACGCCGCCGCCATCGAAAAGGCCATGCGCCTGTCGCTGCGCTGGGCCGAACGCTGCCGGGTCGCCTTCGGCGAACAGCCGGGCAAAGCCCTGTTCGGCATCGTCCAGGGGGGCGATATCCCGGATCTGCGCGTGGAGAGCGCCAGGGCCCTCGTCGACCTCGACCTCAAGGGCTACGCCATCGGCGGCCTCGCGGTGGGCGAACCGCAGGCGGTGATGCTGGCGATGATCGAAACCGTCGAGCCGCATCTGCCCAGGGAGAAGCCGCGCTACCTGATGGGTGTCGGCACCCCCGACGACCTGATGCGCTCGGTGGCGCGCGGCATCGACATGTTCGATTGCGTGATGCCGACGCGGGCCGGACGCCACGGCCTCGCCTATACCCGCCACGGGCGGATCAACCTGCGCAACGCCCGCCATGGCGAGGATACCCGGCCCCTCGACGAGGCCTCGGCCTGTCCGGCGGCGCGCGACTACTCGCGCGCCTACCTCCACCACCTCGTGCGCACCGACGAGATCCTGGGCATGATGCTGCTCACCTGGAACAACCTCTCGTATTACCAGGATCTCATGGCCGGGATGCGCGCCGCCATCGCGCAGGGGCGCCTCGCCGATTTCTGCGACGAGACCCGGGCGAATTGGGCGCGGGCCGAAGCCGAACGCGCCGCCGCCTGATCGGGGTGGCTCAGGGGCGGGACAGCACCGAGTAGAAACCGTCGGACGCGTCCGCGGTTTTCGCCCGCGCCGCCCCGAGCGCGGCGACGATGCGGGCGGCGATGGGCAGCCGGTAATGCAGGGCGTCCCAGTAGTTGGTGTCCTCCCGCGTCACCGGGGAGGGAATCCGGAAATCCACCACCAACGCCCCGCGACGGCGGCCGATCTCAGCGACGTGGGCTTTGCAGGCGGCCTCGCGGGTCGCCATCGGCGTGCCGGGGGCGCCCTGCGCAGCGACATGGGCCGGCATGAACGCCACGATGGCCGCCGTCGTGGGCGGCAATGCCGCGAGGGTGTCGTCGAGCCACGCCAGCGCCGGCATCGCCTCCGGATCGGACGCGGCGCGCGGTGCCGAATCCGGGTCACCCGCGGCGTCGGGCAGGGCCGTCCGGCCGCCATGGATGTGGAGTGCGGCGCGCGCCGCGTCGTAGCTGGCTTCGGGTGGCGTGAAGACCGCGTATCCGTCCCCGCGCAGCCGGACGGGCGCCTTACCGACGCGATGAAGCAGAACGGCGCTCGCCGCCGCCAGGCTCTGCCAGTTCACTTGTCGCAGCGCCCCCAACGGCGTGCCCTCTGTGTAGAGCCAGGACGGGAACGGCCGGAAGGTGAAACGCCGGGTGTCGGCATCGGCCTCACACCAGTTCCGGTCGAGGCCCCACAGGATTGTGCGCGGTGACGCATGGCGCAGGAACAACCGCGCCATCTCCACCTGCTCGAACGGCGTCGCGGCATTCATCGCGAGGTTGGCAAAGTGTCCCCCGAAGGTGCGATCGAGATCGACCGGATCGAGCAGCCGTGCGGTGGAGGTGCCGAACACCGCCGCATCGTAGGCGCCGCTACGCACCACCTGCGGATACATGAAGCGCTGGTTGCTATCCATCAGCGGTCCGGCCCGGCGCCCCGCCGCCGCATGCAGGCCATAGGGGTCCATCGCCGCCACGAAGGCCACCACCGCGAGCCCGAGGCCGAGGCTCACCCCCACGACCAGCGCGATGAAGCGGCGCCAGGATAAGGGCATGGCGTCCTGCGCCGTCCCATCGCTCGTCGTCGTCATCGCCCGCCTTTCCCATCCTCGGCGTCGCACCGGCGACCGGTTGACCCCATACCGCCGAGCCCCTATTGCGGGCCACGCTTTCCGGAACGATCCGGTCCGACACCACGTCCGGCCCCGATCCTCACCGCGAATGCGAGCGCGTAGCTCAGCTGGTAGAGCAACGGACTTTTAATCTGTAGGTCTTGGGTTCGAACCCCAACGCGCTCACCATTTTCCCCAGAACACGCAATCGTCAGCGAGATCCGATATCGGGCCCGCTTGACCAAAGTGCATGATGCAGCCGTAAAGCGGCATGTCTTTGCCATCGCCGCTTGGATCATGCCAAGACCTCGGCGGTTGCGGTCAGCCAACATCCCCGATGAATCAGCACCGAGAGACACGCGGCGGCCCGCGCGTGTCAGCCTATGCCTGCCAGCCATTTTCGCGATGACCAGCGCAGACCGCAAAGGTTCGATTGGCGCGATACCCGCTCGATCGGTCCGAAATTGGACAGACGCACCGGAACAATATTATCGCGACAACGCTGAAGCAGACTTGATTTTGATCGTAAACTCTCCAAAGTATTTGCGATCAACCACACATGAGGCACGCAATGGACGACATACTTGAGGTTCAACCAGCCGATTTCGTCGCGCTCACGGGCGATGTCGTGTCTGCCTACGTCTCCAACAACTCGATCCGCCCGTCCGACCTGGCCGATCTGATCGGAGCCGTTCATCAGGCACTGATCAACCTGAGCCAGCCCGTCGCATCGGCTGAAGAAAAGCAAGAACGCGCCACGCCCGCACAGATCAGGAAGTCGATCACCCCCGACGCGTTGGTCAGTTTCGAGGATGGCAAGTCCTACAAGACCTTGCGTCGTCACCTCACGATCCGCGGTCTGACCCCGGAAGCCTACCGGGCCAAGCACGGCCTGCCGGTGGATTACCCGATGACCTCCGCGAGCTACTCGGCGCAGCGTTCCGCGCTCGCTCAGAGCCTCGGCCTGGGTCGCCATCGTCAAGAGACCAAGGCCGAACGGCCTGTTGCCGCAGTGCCGACGAAGACGGCAGGCCGCGGCCGGCCGCGCAAGACACCGGCGCCGATCGCCGCCGAGTAGCGTCACCGCGCGAACCATCGGTGGAAATCGGCGGGTCCGCCGGTTTCCGTCGCGACTTTGGACCTCGTCTCGCGGCCGAACAGGTGTTGCACCTTTGTTCTTGTCAGCGGGCTCCTTGATCGGCGATAGAGAGGGCATGCGACCGTTCGTGCTCACCTTCGCCTGCATCGCCGTCGGCCTCGGGAGCTGTCTCGGGTCGATGGCGGCCGAGCCGGCGAGCGGCGGCGATCTCACGATCCTGGAGCGGGATTGGAAGGGCTGCGTGCGCGATGCGTTCACGCACCAGCCGGCCGGCCAGAGCAAGGCCGGCGGACAGCGCAACGCTCTCGACGAATGCAAAGCGCAGGAAGACGCCTACGTGACGGCGGTGATGGCGGCTCAAGCCGCCGAGGACGAACAATCCCGCCTCGGAGGCCGCACGATGACGGCCAGGGCGCGGGAATGGGCGGCCTCGGTCGCCGCCTATGTCGTCGACCCGGTCTCGTCCTGGCTCGGAATGTTGAAGCGCTGACACGGCGTTGCCGCGTCTCGGTGCCTCGACCGCACCGGAACAGGATCGATTGCTCACGGCTCCCCCCCAGCAGTGCGGTTGTCCCGAGACGTATTCGCCGCTGACGGTCATCCCATGAATAAGAATGTCCGCGGCGCCGCCGCGTCGCCCGGTCTTCTTTTCGGCTTCAGCACTACGAGCTTCGCCGCCGGAGACGGACTCGGCCGTCGTGCGGCGGCCACCGGCAACAGCAGCTTCGCCGGCCAGCACCGCGAAGCGCGCAGCGGCAGCGCCATGGTCCGCCCGCGCATGCGTTCGGGACGCATGATGCGCCGTCACCGCTGATCGACGGTCCAGAGCCGACGCACGCGTTTTCTCGATCGATTCGCTTCGGAAGCAGCAGACCGTCGCAAGATCGTCAGTGCAGTGATTGGTTAGGACTTTGTTAACCATACGCCCACGATCTTCATTCACTTGGAAGTGATGAGGCAGTCATGGCGAACTCTCCCCTGCGGCCGGTGACGTCGGTCCTGGCCAAGTATCCGATCCCGATCGAGCTCATCGCCGCCCTCTACCGCGCGAACGATGTGGAGTTCGGAAAGCTGATGGAGACGATGCCGGAATACGGTCGCGCCCGGGTCGCTGCCTATTGCACCGATCGGGAGCGCCTTCACCACATCGGCGTACGGATCGCCGGCACCTGCGCCGAGGCCACGCTGGTTCAGGCTGCGGGTGCGAAGGCCGGCGCCGATCTGTTCGCAAGTTCACGCGCCGGAAGTGACGTGGCTCACTGAGCGCTGCGCTCTTCACCGCAAGACCTGCATGTAACAAATGATCGGCTAAACTTGCCGTACCGGTCATTTGTATTCGGTCCGCCTCCGCAAAAACCGACTGTCAAACCTCACACGAACCTGCAATGGATACAGGATGCCCGCCTGCCGGGCCGAATGAGGATTTGATATGAAGTCATTCATTATTGCTTCCGGGCTGATCCTGCTCTCGATCCCGGCATTCGCCCAGGGCGGCTCGCCCTACAATTCGTCCGGCTCGCAGGCCGGCGGTCCGCGTGCGGGCGAGGAGCGTCGCATGGGTACCGGCGGCGGTGGCCCTTCCATGGATCCTGCCATGAGCGAACGACCGAAGATGAAGTCCCGCATGAAGAGCCATCGTCGGATGAAGCATCACCGCCGCCATCACGCGATGTGACGCCCCATCCATCACCGCGACGGTGAGTCCACTGGGTCTCGCAGGCCTCCGGCTTGCGGGACTCCGGAAAAGGCATGTTGCCTGTGTTGGCTTACGGGGCATAGCGGGAGGCCGGCCCGTGTGTTTCGACGAACATCGAGAGACTGCGTCCACTTTGGCGGTCCGGGCATCGGCGCGCGGCCATTTTCGTTGCAATCTGGCGACATAGTTGCAGTCCGGCGACAGAGCGGATTTGATGCGCGAAGACGCACTCCACCGCATCGTATTTTATGAGGCGGCGTGAGATGGTCCGGGTGTCGCATCACTCGCTGCAAATGCCATGATCACCGCATCCGAAAACCTCGTCATCCAGCATCGTGAAGTCGCCGCCGTGCTGGCGACTTATGGACTCTTCCTCAGTGGGGTTTTTGCGATCGCGTGGCTCATCGCTTGAGCCTGTTGCAACGACCGAACAGACAGGCCCGGCTCTCGTCGGACCGAAGGCCGCTTTGACGGCTATAGGCAATCCGCATCGCCCATCGGGCTTCGGATCGGCGCGTCAGAAAACGATGCAATTTCAGCGAGATGGTGGTCGCCTCCATGGGGCGACCGGTTCGCAACCAAACACCCGGTTTCCCTGTCAGATAAGGAAAACCTGGTGGAGCTGAGCGGGATCGAACCGCTGACCTCCGCAGTGCGATTGCGGCGCTCTCCCATCTGAGCTACAGCCCCGTTCCGGGGTGCCGGCCTTTTAGGCTCGGGCACGCCAGACTGTCAATTCCGGAAATCCTGCTGCTTTGCCTGCGCGTGAATCGTGCCTCCAAGGCCGGGACCACGAGGACATCGATCCCCCGCATGAACGCCTTCATCTGGCTCTTCGACACCGTCGTGCAGCTCTACATCTATGTCCTGATCGCCAGTGCCGTGCTCAGCTGGCTCGTGGCCTTCAACGTCGTGAACGTGCGCAACCCGATCGTCTCGCAGATCGGGGAGGTGCTCTACCGGCTCACCGAGCCGGTGCTGCGGCCGATCCGCAACATCCTGCCCAACCTCGGCGGCGTCGACCTGTCGCCGATCGTGCTGGTGTTGCTGCTGCTGTTCGCGAGCCGCCTGCTCCATGAGTTCCTGCCCATGCAGCCGACCGTGTACACGCGTTGAGCGCCACGCCTGCGATAGGACGATAATCTGCCATGAAGACCAATCCTGGCCGCTTCTTCGAGGATTACCGCCTCGGCGAGACCATCCGCCATGCCACGCCCCGCACGGTCACCACCGGAGACGTCGCGCTCTATACGGCGCTCTACGGCCCCCGCTTCGCGGTGCAATCCTCTGACGCCTTCGCACGGGCGCTCGGCTACCCTCAGAGCCCGCTCGACGACCTGCTGACCTTCCACGTCGTCTTCGGTAAGACGGTTCCGGACATCTCGCTCAACGCCCTCGCCAATCTCGGCTATGCCGAGGGCGGCTTTCGCCGTCCGGTCTATCCGGGCGAGACGCTCTCCACCGTTTCCGAGGTGATCGGCCTCAAGGAGAGCTCGAACCGTCAGACCGGCGTGGTCTACGTGCGCTCCACCGGCTCGGACGCCAACGGCGAGACCGTTCTGAGCTATTGCCGCTGGGTGCTGGTGAAGAAGCGCGATCCGGAGGCCACGATCACGCAGGAACACGTGCCGACCTTCGCCAAGGTGGTCTCGCCTGCAGATCTCGCCGGAGCCCTGCCGCCTCTCGATGCCGGCGCCTACGATGTCGATCTCGCTGGCAGCCCGCACCGGTTCGGGGACTACGTCGTCGGTGAGAAGATCGACCACGTCGACGGCATGACCGTGGAGGAGGCCGAGCATCAGATCGCCACGCGCCTGTTCCAGAACACCGCGAAGGTCCATTTCGACGCCTTCGCCACCAAGGACACGCGCTTCGGCCGACGCCTGATCTATGGCGGCCACGTGATCTCGCTGGCCCGTGCCCTGAGCTTCAACGGTCTGGCCAACGCCTTCGCGCTCGCCGGCATCAATGCCGGCCGTCACGTCGCCCCGCTGTTTGCCGGCGACACGGTCTATGCCTGGAGCGAGGTGCTGGAGACCGCAGACCTCCCGAACCGCTCCGATGTCGGGCTCCTGCGCCTCAGGACCGTCGCCACCAAGAACCAGCCTTGCGGAAACCACCCCGGCAAGGTCGGCGACGGCTACGATCCGTCGGTCATCCTCGATCTCGATTACTGGGCGTTCATGCCACGCTGACGATTCAGCCGCCGAAAAACCCGACCACGGCGCGCCGCAGCGGGTTCGCCGGGTCGGAGAGCAGACGGAGCGCCATCAGGCAGGCGATGGTGACCAGGAGCGGCCGGATCAGCCGGGCACCCAACCGGATCGCGAGACGCGATCCGACCTGGGCACCGAAGAACGCACCGACCGCCATGGCGAGGCCGATGGGCCAGATCACATGCCCGCCTGCCGCGAACAGCGCGAGGCTGCCGAGATTGCTCGCGGCATTGGCGAGTTTGGTGTGCGCTGTGGCCCGCACGACGCCGAGGCCCAGCAGCGTCACGAAGCCGATCATGTAGAACGCGCCGGCGCCGGGTCCGAACACCCCGTCGTAGAAGCCGACGGCCGGTGCCCAAGTCAGGGCGAACAGGGCAGGGGTCACGCGAGCGGTAGCGTCGTCGTTGCTCATGCGGCGCGCCATGGCAAAGTAGAGTGCGATGCCGACGAGCAGGATCGGCACGGCAGCGTCGAGCACCGGGCGCGGCAGCAGGCTCACGCACAGGGCGCCCCCGATCGAGGCGATGCCGGCGCTCAGCGCAATCTTCCAGGCGTCCGGCCAATGGATCAGGCCACGGCGCGCGAACGCGATCGTCGAGGAGACGGCGCCGGCACTGCCCTGGAGCTTGTTCGTCGCGATGGCGCTCACGGGATCGAGCCCGGACAGCAGCAGGACCGGCACCGTCAGCAGACCGCCGCCACCCGCGATGGCGTCGACGCACCCGGCCGCCAGGGCGACCGCGAAGAGGCCTGCGATCAGGCCGATATCGACGCCGAAGATCATATCCCACTCGTCCCTCAGCCGCGGCAGACCGGCCGCGGACAGGCAGGCGAACGGATGATCGTTTGAAGTCACGCCGCCGATCGACGGCGTGACGGCCTCAGTTGCGCACGATCACCTTGGTGCCGACCTTCGCGCGATCGTAGAGATCGACCACATCCTTGTTGGTCATGCGGATGCAGCCGGAGGAGACGGCGGCGCCCATGGTCTCGGGTTCGTTGGACCCGTGGATGCGATAGAGCGACGAGCCGAGATACATGGCGCGGGCACCCAGCGGATTGTCCTGGCCGCCGGCCATGAAGCGCGGCAGGTCGGGCCGGCGGGCCAGCATCTGCGCCGGCGGGCGCCAAGCCGGCCATTCCTTCTTCATGGTTACCGTCTTCTCGCCCGACCACGAGAAGCCCTGCCGGCCGACGCCGACGCCGTAGCGCACGGCCTCGCCGCGGCCCAGCACGTAGTAGAGCCGGCGCTGGCTCGTCGACACGACGATGGTGCCCGGCTTCTCCGCGCCCTTCCAGGCCACGGTCTCGCGAGGGATCGCCTGCTCGCGAAAGATGTTCATGAAGTCGGCGATCGGGCCGCTGTCGAACGGGTTGGCGGCGCTGGCGCCCTGTCCGGATGCGATCGTGGCGAGGGCCGCGAAGGCCGATGCAGCGATGATGCGACGCGTGAGCATGAGTCGTCTCCTTCGGCCGAGGCGGGTGTTCGGCGGCCGATGCCGGCGATGTCCGTTCCGGCAGCCGCCCGATTCACGAAGCGACCGAAACACGGACGACGACTGGATCGGATGGGCGAATGATCGGAGCGTGGAGCCTTGGCGGCATGGGGTGGGGTGGTCAACCCAGGGATAGTCGAACCGCGAGGCTTGTGGGATCCGAGCAACGCCGAAGGAAATCGCCCGGAGGGCGAAGCGCAAGAGCCGAGAGTTCCACGACAGAATGCCGCAGGATATTGCGTTGCGTTGCACCCGGTACCAACCTTGGGTAGGTGACCACTCCCCCCACGATGGCTGTACTATCCGGACCTCCTGCCGATTCCTCGGCATGGAAGCTGCTGGGCTATCGGGCTTTCCGCACAGCGGTCGCCTGTCTCGCACTCACGCTCGTGATGATGATGGGGCTTCAGCAGAACCGGTTCGCCGTGACGCCGGATGGCGAGCGGGTCGTGCTGATGGATGCACAGCCCGGCGACTTCCATGCGACGACGATCGCGGCCACCGTCACGGCCGACCTCGACGATTGCCTCGACGATGCAGGCTGGACCGGATTGCCCTCTCTCGCCTTGGCGCCGCCCGCAGCAACGATCGGCTCCGCCATCGTGGCGATCGCGGAAAGTTCGGACGCGACGCGGCTCGAGCGCCCTCCCAGAACGACGGCCTGATCGACCACGCCGCCCGCGCGTCGCGAGAACCCGTACCTGCTGCGGATCGATCAATCCCGACGCTGTCGTCTGATCGCCAGAATCCTCTGCGATGAGTAGCGCAAGACCGTGCAACGCCGGCCAGTCCGGGATGCAATCACCGATACGAACGGAATCTTACGCCGGGGCCGCTTATCCAGGGGCCCGGCGATTGCCACGGCCTCGCTCCGATTCCGGACGAGGGTGCGTCAGGCTTTTGAACACCCGATGCCGATCCGTGAGCGGGCCGACCATCGCCAGAGTTTCGCAGGAGCGAAGTGATCGTGACGTCTTTCTCCACCCGTGCACCCTGGGCTTGGCCGGCCTCTCTCGCCGCCGGCTTCGTCATGGTCGCCCTGTCGGGCTGTGACCAGAAACAGCAAGCCGCCGCCCCCGTTCCGGGTCCGGCCCCCGAGGTCAGCATCGTCACGGTGCGCGAGCAGCCGATCCCGTATGTCCGCGACCTGCCCGGTCGCGTGGCGCCGCTGCGGATCGCCGAGGTGCGCTCGCGTGTCTCCGGACTGGTGGTGAAGCGCACCTTCGAGCAGGGGAGCTTGGTCAAGGAGGGCGACGTCCTCTACAAGATCGACCCCGCGCCCTTCGTGGTGGAGCTCCAGAGCGCTGAGGCGGTGCTCGCCCGCACAGAGGCGGCGCAGGTGCTCGCCGGCCAGCAGGCCGACCGCCTGGAACAGCTCCTTTCGCGCCAGACCGCGAGCCAAGCCCAGTACGACGCCGCCTATGCCAGCCAGAAGCAGGCCCAGGCCGAGGTTGCCGGCGCCAAGGCCTCCCGCGACAAGGCCCGGCTCAACCTCGGTTACACCGATGTCCGCGCCCCGATCTCCGGCCGCATCGGTCGCGCTCTCCTCACCGAGGGCACGCTGGTGGAGCAGGGCGCGACGTCGAACCTCGCCACAATCCAGCAGCTCGATCCGATCTATGTCGACATCACCCAGTCGGTGGGTGAGCTGAACAAGTTGCGCCGGGATCTCGCCAGCGGCGAACTCTCGCGCCTGAGCGGCGACACCGCCAACGTCCATCTGATCATGGACGATGGCTCGCTCTACGGCTCGGCCGGCAAGCTGCTGTTCTCGGACGTCACCGCCGATCCGAGCACCGGTCAGGTGACCCTTCGCGTGCTGTTCCCGAATCCGCACGATGAGCTGTTCCCCGGCATGTACGTGCGCGCCCGGATCAAACAGGGCATCGATTTCGATGCCATCGCGGTTCCGCAGCAATCGATCCAGCGTACCAACGACGGCAAGGCCGAGGTTTGGGTGGTGCGAGAGGACGAAAAGGTCATGCTGCAGCCCGTGGAGGTCGGCCCCGTGGTCGACAACCAGTGGGTCATCCGCGAGGGCCTGAAGGCCGGCGACCGCGTGGTGGTCGAGGGCGTTCAGAAGATTACCGCCGGTCAGCAGGTCAAGGCGGTGGAATTGCACCCGGCCGGCCACGAAACCGGGACGAAGCCGCGCGACACCGACGGGGCGGAAGCAACGCCCGCCACGCAGAACGCAGCGCAGGTGCGCTGAGCCATGGCCCGTTTCTTCATCGACCGGCCGGTCTTCGCCTGGGTCGTCGCCCTGTTCATCATCCTGGGCGGAGCGCTCTCGCTCCCCCTCCTGCCCGTGGCGCAGTATCCGGTGATCGCGCCGCCCTCGATCGCGCTCTCGACGGCGTTTCCCGGCGCGTCGGTGGAAAGCCTCTACACCGGCACCACCCGCCTCATCGAGGATGAGCTCAACGGTGCTGCCAATATCATGAGCTTCGAGTCGACCACCGATTCGTTCGGCTCGATCAACATCACCGCGACGTTCCTACCGGGCACCGACCCGGCGCTGGCCTCGGTGGAGGTGCAGAACCGCCTGAAGCGCGTCGAGGCGCGCCTGCCGGCAGAGGTGCGCCAGCAGGGTATCCTGGTGGAGGAAGCTTCCGCCGCGACCCTGAACATCATCACCCTCGTCTCCACCGACGGGAAGATGGACGAGATCGGGCTCGGCGATTTCCTGATCCGCAACGTCATCAACGAAATCCGGCGCGTGCCCGGCGTCGGGCGCGCCACCCTCTATTCGACCGAGCGGTCCCTGCGCGTCTGGGTCGATCCAGACAAGCTGCGCGGCCTCTCACTGATGCCCGACGACGTCACCAATGCGATCCGCAACCAGAACATCCAGATCGCCTCGGGCGCGGTCGGCGCCCAGCCGAGCCCCGTCAGCCATCCGGTCTTCGCACCGATCGTCGTCAAGGGTCAGCTCAACACCGTCGAGGATTTCGGCGCGATCGTGCTGCGGGCCAATTCCGATGGCTCGAACGTGCGCCTGCGCGACGTGTCGCGGATCGAACTCGGAGGCGACGCCTACCAGTTCTCGACACGATTGAACGGCGGCGAAGCAGCCGGCATCTCGGTGACCCTCGCCCCCGATGGCAACGCCCTCGAGACGGCCAAGGCCATCCGCGCCAAGATGGAGGAGCTCGCCCAGTTCTTTCCGCCGGGCCTGAAGTGGGACATTCCCTACGACATCACCCCGGCCGTGCAGGCCTCGATCAAGAAGGTCCTGATGACCCTCGTCGAGGCGGTGATACTGGTCTTCGTCGTGATGTTCGTGTTCCTCCAGAACATCCGTTACACCTTGATCCCGACCATCGTCGTACCGATCGCCCTGATGGGGACCGTCACGGTGATGCTGCTCGCCGGGTTCTCGATCAACGTGCTCACCATGTTCGGCATGGTGCTCGCCATCGGCATCCTCGTCGACGACGCCATCGTGGTGGTGGAGAACGTCGAGCGCATCATGAACGAGGAGGGCCTCTCGCCGAAGGAGGCCACGCGGAAGGCCATGGGCCAGATCACCGGCGCCATCATCGGCATCACGCTGGTGTTGATCGCGGTGTTCATTCCGATGGCGTTCTTCCCCGGTTCGGTGGGCATCATCTACCGGCAGTTCTCCATCGCGATGGTCACCTCCATCGGTTTCTCGGCACTGCTCGCCCTGTCGCTGACACCGGCCCTGTGTGCGACCCTGCTCAAGCCGATCGAGAAGGGCCACGGCCATTCCAAGGGCGGCGTCTTCGGTTGGTTCAATCGGGTGGTGGACCGCGAGACCGCGCGCTACGGACGTGGCATCGCCGGGCTCATCAAGCGCTCCGGCCGGGTGATGGTGGTCTATCTGGCACTTGTGGTCGGCATGGGCTTCGCCTTCCTGCGACTCCCCGAAGGCTTCCTGCCGGTCGAGGATCAGGGCTTCTTCACCGTCGACATCCAGACACCGCCGGGCGCCTCGTTCAACCGCACGCAGACCGCCGTGCGCGAGGTCGAGAAATACCTGCTCGCTCAGCCCGGTATCGCCACGGTGACGATGCTGAACGGCTTCTCGTTCTCGGGGCAGGGCCCGAACCTCAGCCAGGCCTTCGTGACCCTGAAGCCCTGGAGCGAACGCGACGCATCGAACTCCGCCAACGCTCTGGTAGCCGGCACCAACGCGGCGTTGGCCGGCTACCGCGACGCCATCGTCGACGCGCAGGAGCCGCCGCCGGTGGACAATCTCGGCAACGCGGCCGGCTTCTCCTTCCGCCTCCAGGACCGGGCGCAGAAAGGGTACTCGGCGCTCACCGCCGCCGAAGCGCAGTTGCTGACCCTCGCGAAGAAGAGCCCGATTCTGCAGAAGATGAAGATTGAAGGCCTGTCTCCGGCCCCGCAGGCGGAACTCATCATCGATCGTGAGAAGGCGGCGGCTCTCGGCGTCAAGTTCGAGGACATCAACAGCACGATCCAGGTCAATCTCGGATCGGTCTACACCAACGACTTCCCGAACCAGGGCAAGATGCAGCGCGTCTACGTCCAGGCCGAGCAGCTGCAGCGCATGCAAGCGCCCGATTTGCTGAACTACGGAGTGAAGAACGCCACCGGAACGATGGTGCCGATGTCCTCCTTCGCCGACCTGAAATGGGGTGTCGGCCCATCGCAGATCGTCGGCTTCAACGGCTACCAGTCGGTGCGCATCACCGGCGAGCCGGCGGCGGGCTACACCTCCGGAGACGCGCTCATCGAGATGGAGCGCCTGATGCAGCAACTGCCGAAGGGCTTCGGTTACACCTGGACTGGACAGTCGCTTCAGGAAAAGCAGGCCGGCAGCCAGGCATCCTTGCTGCTCGGCCTGTCGATCCTGATCGTGTTCCTGTGTCTGGCCGCGCTGTACGAAAGCTGGTCGATTCCGTTCTCGGTCCTGCTCGTCATCCCGCTCGGCATTATCGGCTCGGTGGCGGCGGTATATCTGCGCGGCATGCCAAACGACGTCTACTTCAAGATCGGGATCATCACGATCATCGGTCTTTCGGCCAAGAACGCGATCCTGATCGTGGAATTCGCCAAGGACCTGTGGAAGCCCGGCACCTCCCTCGTCGATGCGACCATCGAGGCGGCGACCCTGCGCTTCCGCCCGATCGTGATGACCTCTCTCGCCTTCATCTTCGGCGTGGTACCTCTCGCCATCGCCTCGGGTGCGGCCTCGAAAAGCCAGCAGGCGATCGGCACCGGCGTGCTCGGCGGCATGATTTCGGCGACGATCCTCGCCGTGCTGTTCGTGCCGGTGTTCTTCGTCGTCGTCATGCGTCTGTTCCGGCGCAAGGACGCGATGCAGGGAATCCGGCCCGAGGCCGAGCCCGGCGCCGTGCAGGCGGGCCATCACGTACCGGCAGAATAAGCATCCCGGATCACCGACAAAAAAGGGGCGCGTGGTTCTCAGAACCGCGCGCCCCTTTTTCGTGCCTGCCGGCCGCCCATGCACGGACGGTGATCGTCAGACTTCGCGCGTGACCATCATCTTCTTGATCTCGGCGATGGCTTTGGCCGGGTTCAGCCCCTTCGGACACGCGTTGGCGCAGTTCATGATCGTGTGGCAGCGGTAAAGCCGGAAGGGATCGTGCAACGCGTCGAGACGCTCACCGGTGTTCTCGTCGCGGCTGTCGATGAGCCAGCGATAGGCCTGGAGCAGGGCCGCCGGGCCGAGGAAGCGGTCGCCGTTCCACCAATAGCTCGGGCAGGAGGTGGTGCAGCACGCGCACAGGATGCACTCGTACAGCCCATCGAGCTGGGCGCGATCCTCCGGCGTCTGCTTCCACTCGCCTTCCGGGGCGGGCGTCTCGGTCTGGAGCCAGGGCTCCACCGAGGCATGCTGGGCGAAGAAGTTCGTCAGGTCGGGGACGAGGTCCTTCAGCACCGGCATGTGAGGCAGCGGGTAGATCCGCACCGCGCCGGTCTTCTTGCCCTTGGCATGCTCCTGGCACTCGTCGATGCCCATGGTGCAGGCGAGGGCATTCTGGCCTTCGATGTTCATGGCGCAGGAGCCGCAGATGCCCTCGCGGCAGGAGCGGCGGAACACCAGAGTCGAATCGACCTTGCTCTTGATCCACAGCAGGGCGTCGAGGACCATCGGCCCGCAATCGTCCCGATCGACCTGATAGATATCGACGCGCGGGTTCTTCCCGTCATCGGGATTCCAGCGGTAGATCCGAAATTCCTGGAGGTTGTTCCCACCCGTCGGCCGAGGCCAGATCTTGCCCTCGGTGAGCTGGGAGTTCTTGGGGAGGTTGAACTGGGCCATGTCCGTACCTTCGTAGAGAGCGGGGCGGAGCAGCGGTGTCACGCGCTTCGAACCGCAGGATTTCTATTGGCGGGCAAGCCAGCCGGCGATGAATTGCTCTGCTTCCACCTGGGATACCTGCGTTCCCACAGGACTCGACAAGCGGAACTTCACGTATTTTCCGCGTAGGCCCGTGAGGCACAGCAAGCTTTCGGTCACGCCGAGATCCGGGCGGTCGATGGTGAAGGCGCGGCATGCGACTGCGTCTCCCGCTGCGCCGCCGAGCCGCATCGGTCCGCGATCCGTGCTTCCGCGATAAACGCCGCGCTCCACCAGCGTCCGGATTTCGCCGCCCGCCTGCGCGATCTGTTCCGCGACACCCGAAGACGATGGCCCGTCGGCGATCAGCGCAACTCCGCCGTCGTAGACGTAGACATCCGCTTTCCAGCGACCGTTCGTGTACACGACGGAGTAGCCGTATCCGGGAGCGCGGGCTTCGTAATCGGTCCTGGGTCCGCGTGCGAAGCCGACGACCTCCGGCGGAAAATCGAAGTCCGGAGCCCGCGCCGCCGCCGGCACGATCAGAAGGAGAGCTGCCATGATCGCAAGGGCAGCGCTCGCACGGCGGCGCAGCGTCGAGTTCATCGCCTCATCTCCTACAATCCGGCATCGCGGAAATGCGCGGTGCCGTCTCGTTCTTCATCAGTATACGCGCGCCTTCGGCTCGATATACTGAATCTCGTTCGACATCGTGTAAGTATGGACCGGACGGTAATCGATGCTGACCTGCTTGGATTTGTCGTCCATCCAGGCGAGCGTATGCTTCATCCATTCCTTGTCGTCGCGATCCGGGAAATCCTCTCGGGCATGCGCGCCGCGGCTCTCCTTGCGGTTGGCCGCCGATTCCATCGTGACGACCGCCTGGCCGATGAGGTTGTCGAATTCCAGGGTCTCGAGCAGGTCGGTGTTCCAGATCAGCGAACGATCTTCGATCTTGATGTCCTGGATGCCGGAGGCGACCTTGTGGATGAGGGTCTTGCCCTCTTCCAGCACTTCGCCGGTGCGGAAGACCGCGCAATTGTTCTGCATGGTCTTCTGCATCTCGGCGCGCAGTTCCGCCGTCGGCGTATTGCCGTTGGCGTAACGGAAGCGGTCGAGGCGGCCGAGCGCCTTGTCGGCGGAGTCCTTCGGCAGGTCCATCTGGCGGCGGCCCGGCTCGACGATCTCGGCGCAGCGCAGGCCGGCCGCACGGCCGAACACCACGAGATCGATGAGCGAGTTGGAGCCGAGCCGGTTGGCGCCGTGAACGGACACGCAGGCCGCTTCGCCGAGCGCCATCAGGCCCGGCACCACCGTGTCGGGGTTGCCGTTCTTCAGGGTCAGGACCTCGCCGTGATAGTTCGTCGGGATGCCGCCCATGTTGTAATGCACCGTCGGCAAAACCGGGATCGGCTCCTTGGTGACATCGACGCCGGCGAAGATCTTGGCGGATTCGGAAATCCCCGGCAGGCGCTGGTGCAGGATCGCCGGGTCGAGATGGTCGAGGTGCAGGTAGATGTGATCGCTGGTCTTGCCGACGCCGCGGCCGGCCCGGATCTCCATGGTCATCGACCGTGAGACCACGTCGCGCGAGGCGAGATCCTTCGCCGACGGCGCGTAGCGCTCCATGAAGCGCTCGCCCTCGGAATTGGTGAGATAGCCGCCCTCACCGCGTGCGCCCTCGGTAATGAGGCAGCCGGCGCCGTAGATGCCGGTGGGGTGGAACTGCACGAATTCCATATCCTGCAGCGGCAGGCCGGCGCGCAGCACCATGGCATTGCCATCGCCCGTACAGGTATGGGCGGAGGTGGCCGAGAAATACGAACGGCCATAGCCGCCGGTGGCCAGAATGGTCTGCTGGCCGCGGAACCGATGAATCTCGCCGGTGGCTTGATCGATGGCGATGACGCCGAGGCAGCGGCCGTCCTCGTCCATGATCAGATCGAGGGCGAAGTACTCGATGAAGAAGTTGGTGTTGTTCTTCACCGCCTGGCCATACAGCGTGTGCAGCATCGCGTGGCCGGTGCGGTCGGCCGCGGCACAGGTCCGCTGGGCGGTGCCCTTGCCGTAATCCGTGGTCATGCCGCCGAAGGGGCGCTGATAAATCTTGCCTTCTTCGGTGCGCGAGAACGGGACGCCCCAATGCTCGAGCTCGTAGACCGCGGCCGGCGCGTTGCGCACGAGGTACTCGATGGCGTCCTGGTCACCGAGCCAGTCCGAGCCCTTGACGGTGTCGTACATGTGCCAGCGCCAATCGTCCGGCCCCATATTGCCGAGGGAAGCCGAGATGCCGCCCTGGGCCGCCACGGTGTGCGAGCGGGTGGGGAACACCTTGGTGATGCAGGCGGTACGCAGCCCGGCCTGCGAGCAGCCCACTGTAGCGCGAAGCCCCGCACCGCCGGCACCGACGATCACCACGTCGAAGGTGTGGTCGGTGATCGTATAGGCGGGCGCGCCGTTCGATCCGTTGCTGGCCATGGACGATCTCCTTGGGTTCCGGATGCGATCAGACGAGGCGCGCCAGACTCACGCGCATGATCGCGTAGAGACAGGCGACGGCCACACCGACCGAATAGACGTTGTTGGCGAACAGGGCGGCGAACTTCAGCCCCTTGGCTTGGACATAGTCCTCGATCACCACCTGCAGGCCGATCCTCATGTGGAGCGCGACCGAGATCACGGCGAGGATCAGAATGAGCGCCACGAGGGGGTGCGACACCAGGGCGACCGCCTCGGGGTAGGGGCGCCCGGACATCTTGGCGATGATTACGATGAAGGCGATCATCAGCGGCACGTTGGCGGCCGCGGTGACGCGCTGCTGCCACCAGTGGCCGGCGCCGTGGCCGGAGGCGCCGAGACCCTTCACGCGGGAGCGCGCAGTGCGCAGCGAAGTCTTTGCAGTGTCAGCCATGATCGGCCTCCTCAGCGCACGACGAGGGCGATCGCCCAGATGAGAACGGTGGCGATCACCGACGCGATCAGCGTACCGCGTGCCAACGCCATCCGGCGCTCACGGTCGAAGCCCTGGCCGACGTCCCAGACGAAGTGGCGCAGACCGCCCAGCATGTGGTGCATCAGGATCCAGGTGTAGACGAACAGGATCAGCCGACCGACGATCGAGCCGAAGAACCATGCGACGGCGTCGTAGCCGAGCGGGCCCGAGGCGAGGGCTACGAGCCAGATCGCGACGAGGCCGGTGCCGCCGTAGAGCGCGGTGCCGGTGATGCGGTGGAACACCGACATCGCCATGGTCCAAGTCCAGCGATAGATCTGGAGATGGGGCGACAAGGGCGCTGCGACCGTGGGTCGGACGGTGGGTGGCATCGTGGTTGCGATCCTCGATTTTTGTCAGCGTCGCGAAAATGGGATTAAAACTTTGGACCGTCTCTAAGGTGGTACAGGCCGCGAGCCAATGCGCAACCCGTCTCCATAGCCGGCGGGATGCGACACTCTCGGCCGATCGTCAGTCGCGCTTCCGTCACCGCGCTCATGGGATTTGTCCCAGGATACGCCACCACAGGTAGTCGAGCGGCGCGATCAGGAGGACCGAGGCGAAGCCGGTGAGCAGGGTCAGCTTCGTCGCCTGCACCAGGGGCACCCGCCCAAGATCCACAGCCATCACGATGGGGGGTGCCTGATAGGGCAGGAACAGCGTCGAGTACCCCACCACCTGGATCATCACGACGCTCATGAGGTCGAGATTGCTCGCCCGCGCCATCTCGCCGGCCAGAGCGGTGTAGAGGGCCGGTGCCCCGTTAGCGGTGACCGCGAGGGTCAGGATGGCGGCGAGACCCGCGAGAATCCCGAAATCGTGGGCCGGCGCATCCGCCCGCAGCGGTGCGATACTAAGGAGCGCGTGGCCGAGACGGGCGCCGAGGCCGATCTCGTTGACCGTCGCCACCAGGCCGAGCAGGGCGGCGACGTAGAAGCAGGTGCGCAGGTTCACGGCACCGAACGCCTCCGCCGGCAGCACGCCGATGCGCGGCAGCAGGCAGATCACCGCGGCCGAGAGCCCGATCCAGGCCGGCGCGATGTGGTGCACACCGTCCGTCACCCACAAGGCCAGCGTTGCGACCAGAATCACGGACAGGCGCCGGGCCTCAGGCGTGAGGGGCGCACCGTCCACCTCTGCCGGCCCTGCATTCGCTCCCAGCCGATCCGGGAACATCCAGACCGTCGCGACGACGAGGAGCACACCCTTGGCGATCGCCAGGACCGGCGCATGCAGGATCAGATAGGGCAGGTACCCGATATGCAGACCGTATTGGGCCTCCGCCGTGCCGGCCATGACGAGGTTGGGCACGTTTGCCGGTAGTACCGCAGCGGACAGGATCGGCGTCGCCAGCCCCACCGCCAGTACGGCGCCGTGCCGCCCGGGCCGTCCGGGCTCGAGCCCGAAGGCGTCGCACAGGGACAGCACCACCGGTATCAGCAAGGCGATCCGCCCGAGATTGGATGGCATGACGAAGGACAGGGCGAAGGCGAGCGCCACGAGACCGGCGATGAACCCGCGATAGGATGTGGAAAGATAGCCCGAGAGGCCGAGGGCGAGCCGGGCGCCGAGCCCGGTGCGCGTCATCGCCAGCCCGACCACCATGCCGCTCAGCACCAGCCAGAAGGCGGAGGAGGCGAATCCTGAAAACACCACGGCCGGCGGCGCGAGGCGAAACAGCATCGCAAGGGCGAAGAACAGCATCGCGGTGACGATCTCCGCCACGAGACCGCTCGCCCAGAGCCCCATGCAGAGCACGAGCAGCAGCCCGGTCATCACCACCGTGCCGTCCCCGCCCAGGAGTGATGATGTCTGCATCGCGCCGGAAACCGTTCCGTGACCGCCGGCCTGACGCCGCTGCCGTGTTTGCGAGGACTGACACTTGCCCTCGAATTGGAACGGTTCGCAATTCGGAAGACTTCGATCGATCCTTCGCCGTTGGCGAAGGATCGAAGGTCAGAAACGGGACGGGTCGAGCTCGAAGGTCGGCGGCAGCGCCGCGAACCATTCGCCATAGAACGGGTCGAGCGGGATCTTCTCGGCCCAGCGGTCGCGGAAGCGCTCCTGCTCGGCCGGGTCGACGCTGCGCACCCGGTTCCGGCTCTCGTAATGATAGAGCGAGACCGTGGCGCAATAGACGATGCGCAGGCCGCGATCCCACAGGCGCAGACACAGATCGACGTCGTTGTAGTTGACCGGAAATCCCTCGTCGAAGCCATCGATGGCATCGAAGTCGGTCCGTTTCACCATCACGCAGGCCCCGGTGACCGCCAGATAGTTGCGGTTGGCCGCCGTGGAGAAGAAGTGCCCCGGATCGTCCCCGGGATAGCCACGGCGAATATGGTCGGGCGTTGAATCGACGACGGAGACGCCGGCATGCTGGATTTCCCCGGTCTCGAACAGCAGCTTGGGGCCGACCGCGCCCACGCCGGGGATCTGGAGCAACGCCAGCATCGCCTCGATCCAGTCGGGCGTGATCACCGCGATGTCGTCGTTGAGGAACACCAGCACGTCGCCCGCGGCGGCCCGCGCCCCGAGATTCATCTTGGCGGCGACGTTGAAGACCGGCTGCGCATAGGTGACGCGCCGCGCCCCATGTCGGTCGAGGGCGGCCTGCGTCTGCGGTCGCAGATCGCCGTTGTCGACGACCACGATCTCGATGGCGTCGTAGAGACTGGTCTGGCGGATGCTGGCGAGGCAGGCGGCCAGGAGATCGACGCTCCGCCCGCCGACCACGCTGTCGCGTCCGGCGCTCGGGATCACGATGGAGACGAGCGGCCGTGCCATCAGCTTTCGGCGCAGATCGAAGCAGCCCTTGTAAGGGGAGGGGCGAACGTAATCGAGTTCGCCGGTGCGCCGTGCCCTGTCCTCGAGGCCACGCACCGCCGACGCGATGACGTAGTCCTTGTTGTCCATGGTCTGCGCCGTGGAACCGGGGATCGCGCGCCAGTGATAGAGCACCTTGGCGACGTGATGGACGTTGCGAACCTGCTCGGTGTACCGAAGGGCGAAGTCGTAATCCTGCGCACCGTTGCAAACCTCTCGAAAGCCGCCGATGCGGCCGACGATATCCATCCGGTAGAGCGCCAGATGCGCCGTATACATGCAGGCTTCGAGCGCCTCGGGCGACCAGTCCGGCTTGAAGAACGGATCGTAACGCACGCCGTCGATGGAGATCTTGTCTTCATCGGAATAGATGAAGTCCACCGTGGGGTCGGCGTTGAGGATGCGCACGAATTCGTAGAGGGCGTTGTCCGGGATCACGTCGTCGTGGTCCATCAGCGTCATGTATGTGCCGGTCGCCAGCGCCATCGCGTCGTTGGACGCGGCAGAGATGCGGCCGTTCTCGCTCCTCCGATGCAGCTTGATCCGGGAATCACCGGCCGCGAACGCCGCGAGCATCGGCAGGATGTGCGGCGATGGCGAGTTGTCGTCGCACAGGCACAGTTCCCAATCCTGATAAGCCTGCGCCTGCACCGATGCGATGGCCGCTTCCAGCCAGCGCAGGGGCGTGTCGTAGACCGGCATGACGATCGAAATGCGTGGCTGGATGCCGAACCCGGCGATGGCGCGACGCATCGCCTCCACCGACAGGCGTGACGGCGTCTCCACCGTGTCGATCCAGGTGGTGTAGGAGGCCGGCGCAGGCCGCGGCCTCGCACTATCGCGAAAGGCGGTCCAGAGCGCGCGCGCAGGCCGGCTGTGGGCAAGGCCGGCAAGACGCGGCAGCAGGCGTAGCGGAGTCCGCTCCTCCGGGGGGAGCGTGTCCAGGAGTCGGCGAGCGGTCTCCACGCAGGCACCCACCGGGCTCAGATGCGTCAGGCTGACAGCGCTCAGGCTGAAACGGCCCGGTCCACCGAGCGGGTCGAGGCGCAGGCCGCGCACGCGCCTGGGCAGATGCACGAGGTTGTCGATACCGTTCGCATCGGCTTCGAGGGGAATGACCAGCGTCTCGCGAAACCCCTTGCCGTCGTCGACATAGAGCAGTGGCGTCAGCTTGGTCCGCTCCGAGGGAGTCAGGTCGGCCCGGATGCGCACCCAGCCGCCACGATGCCGGCCCCGCGCCTTAGCCGGCCACAACCGGAAATGGGGGTCGGAGCCGGTCGCCCGCCATAGACCCGCCTGGTCCTCCGCCACGATCTGGCTGACGGGGTCGAGGCGGCAACGGATCGTACGCGGCAAACCCGGAAATCCTTCACGCCGATGCCGCCCGCGTGGCGCCATCCTGATGCTGTGCCGGGTTTAAGCGCCGGTCGTCGGCATCGCAAGCAACGGGATCAGCCGGTCTCGGCAGCAAGATAGGCGCGCCAGCCGCCATAGGCGGTGATCTCGACGGCACCATCGACCGCGTGGGCCTCGCACAGGAAGCCGGAGGCCTCGCTGCCGTCGTCGAGGGCAATCCTGCCGATACCGAGGGGCGCCGGGATCGCGGCAGCGAACCGACCGAAGGCCGCCGGGTCGAGGGACCAAATCTCCACCGCCAAGCCAGGACCGTCGAAGCCCGGCGTTCGGATCAGCCCGGGTTTGGCCGGGACCGTTCCTGCCAGCGCGTAGAGGCGATAATCGCGCGTGGTCGTCGCGCTGCGGACGAAGGTGGCGCCGAGCGTGAGGAGTTGGTGGTTGAGGGCCAACCCCGTGAGATGCGCGCCGACCACTACCAGTTCGATCGCTTCGGACGTCGATGGCGCGGCGAGAACGCGGCTCGCCTCCGGCAGGGCGGCGGCACGGTCGATCCCCATGCCGCCGCCGAGGGCGCGGTGGAGCGCATCGGCCCAGGGCGCCAAAGCCTCGTCGCTGAAGCTCGGGGCCACCAGCATCACGCCGCCGGGCAGACCATCGGCGCGGAATCCCGCCGGCACCGCGATCGCGGCGTGACCGAGCAGGTTGGCGAAGTTGGTGTAGCGCCCGAAATGGCTGTTGAGGCGGATCGGATCGGCCTGCATCGCCGCAACGCTGTAGGTGGTGGGAGCGGTCGGCAGCAGCAGTAGATCGAGCCCGGCCAGGATCGCATCGGTCCGCCGGCGCAGCGTCTCGAACGCATACCGGCCCCGGAACGCATCGGCGGCACTGTAGCCTTGCGCCGAGGCGACGATGGCGCGGACGCTCGGATCCATCGCCGCGGCGTGATCTGCGAAAAACTCTTCGATGGCCACCAGGCGCTCGGCGACCCAGGGCCCGTCGTAGAGTAAAGTGGCGATCTCGCGGAACGGGGCGTAATCAAACGGCACCGCGACGCCGCCCAGGGTTTCGAGCCGCGCGATGGCCGCATCGTAGAGCGCCTCGGTTTCGGCATCACCGTAGAATTCGCGCTCGGCCGGCATCAGCACGCCGAAGCGCAGACCCGTGCTGGGTAAGCCAAGCGGAACGGCTCGGCGCGAATACGGGTCGGCCGGGTCGAAGCCCTCGGCGATTCTCCGCACGACGGTTCCGTCCCCCACAGTCGCCGAAAACACCGTGATGCAATCGAGACTGCGGCAGGCCGGGACGAGTCCGGTGGTGCTGAGGAGGCCGGGCGTCGGTTTGATGCCGACGAGATTGTTGAAGGCGGCCGGCACCCGGCCCGAGCCGGCGGTGTCGGTGCCGAGGGAGAAGCTGGCAAGCCCGGCCGCCACCGCGACCGCCGAGCCGGAACTCGACCCACCCGAGACGTAATCCGCATCGAACACGCTGCGCGGCGCACCGTAGGGCGAGCGGGTTCCGTTGAGGCCAGTGGCGAACTGGTCGAGGTTGGTCTTGCCCGTCACCAGGGCGCCCGCCGCCTTCAGGCGCGCGACGACCTCCGCATCGGCATCGGGCGTGTAGGCGAAAGCCGGGCAGGCGGCGGTGGTGGGCAGGCCCGCGACGTCGATGTTGTCCTTCACCGCGAACGGTACGCCCCAGAGCGGCAGCGAATTCGGCTCGGGCGCACGTGTCATCAAGTCCCGTGCCGCCGCCACGAGGGCGGAACGCGCGACCGGAGTGATGAAGATCGCCGGGTCGCCCGAGGCCGCCATCCGGTCGGCGACGATGTCGGCAAGCGCCACCGGAGTGAGATCGCCCGAGGCATAGACGGCGCGGAGGGTCGCCAGATCGAGAATGGTCGGCAGCATGAAGGTTCGGATCTCCGGGATGATCGCCAGCGGTGCATACAAGAGGCGAGCCAGATCGCTAGAGGCATGCACGAGAGAGAATGGCCGATACCGCCCCTCAAGTCTGCCAGACGCGCGGCAACGACATTCCGCGGTAGCCGACGAGGACGCGCTGGGTGACGCTGCGCAGGGTGTCCGGATCGGCACTGAGACAGCGCACCACGAGATGGCCGTTCCAGGCGCTCGCTCCGGCCTCGACGCCGCCGCCCCGGCTACCGGCGGCCGGGAGACCGACTCGCGCGCCGCTGGCTTCGAGAAGCGCACGCACTTCCTCGATCCGCCCTTCCGCATCGGGCGAAACGTCGATCAGCGTCGCCATCGCCCGCGCGCCGCCGGCGATGGCGGTGCGGGCGAGGTGCGCGGTGATCGGGCCCTCGAGGCTGAGGGAATCGGCATAGACGAGGCGCCCGTCGCGGCGGATGCGCCAGACATCCGCGAAGGTCCCGTGCCGGATGTCTTCGTCACGCGCCGTTCGCCCGAAGGTGATGGCCTCGAAGGCGAGGAGATGCGCGTCCGAAGCCAGATCGGCCTCGAACCGACGGCGCAGCGCCGCGCCGTCGAACAGGATCGTCTCCTGCGGCAGGTAGGCGAGGCGGCCTCCGGCCTCGACAGTCACGCGCGTCTCGGCGATGCTGACTGGGCCGTCCGAGCGATAAATTTTTTCCGCCGCGGTAGTGGTGAGGACGAGGTCAGCACCAGGGCCGACCTCCACCGCGACGCTGAACCGGTCGCCGCAGGCGATGCCGCCGGCGGTGTTAAGCAACACCGCCTCGCAGGGTCCTACCGGCCGGCGCGGCAGCCGCAGACGCGAGGGACCGGCCTCGGCGAGGTCGCGGATCCGGGTGCTATCGCCCATCCGCACGACGCTCAGGCGGATGCGACCGTCCGAGCGTTGCCGCGCGGGCGCTGCCGTCTTCGCGGTCGGCTCCGGCGCCACAGACAGCGGCCCCGATCGATCAAACGCCACGGTTCATCACACCTACCCCGCGGACGCGAGCCGACACGGCCAGGGCCGCTTCACGCAGGTCCGGTGGCGACAGGGCGCTCGGCATCCGAGCCCCATTCCGACCAGGAGCCATCGTAGAGGGCACGGGGCGGACGGCCGAGGGTCTCCAGCGCCAGCGCGACGATGGCGGCCGTGACGCCCGAGCCGCACGTGGTGACCACCGGGCGCTCGACGTCGACGCCGTTTTCCGCGAACACCGCGCGCAGGGCCTCCGGATCCTTGAGGCGACCGTCCGTCTGCAGAGCCGAGTAGTGCACGTTGCGCGCGCCGGCCATATGGCCGGGGCGCACGCCCGGCCGTGGCTCGGCCTCCTCGCCGCGAAAGCGCGGGCCGGACCGGGCATCGACCACCTGCGCCAAACCGGTCTCGAGGGCGCGGGCGATGTCGCCCGCATCCGCCACCGCACCATGATCGAGACGGGCGGTGAAATGGCGCTTGGCGCGGGGGCGGCCTTCGCCGTCTTCCACCGGGCCACCGGTCGCCACCCAGGCGGGAAAGCCGCCCTCCAGGATCGCCACGTCGCGCACCCCGAAAGTCATCAGCATCCAGCGCACGCGGGGAGCGGAAAACAGGCCCATGCCGTCATAGACCACGATGTGCATGCCGTCGCCGATGCCCAAAGCCCGCATCCGCGAGGCGAAGACCTCGGGGCGCGGCAGCATGTGAGGCAGGGTGGAGCCTTCGTCGCTCATCGCGTCGATATCGAAGCGGACAGCACCGGGGATGTGGCCGGCGGCATACTCGGCGGCTGCATCGCGCCCCTGCGCGGGCAGATACCAAGAGGCGTCGAGCACGACGAGGTCGGGCGCGTCGAGGCGGGCCTTGAGCCAATCCGTGCTGACGAAGGGCGTCGTCGCCATGGGTTCTTTTTCCGTTCGACGTGAGGGGATACGCCACTCAATCACATCCGGGCCGCCGTTGCACGATGGCTCCGGCCCGTCACGACCGCAGCGCGGTTTCAGACCTCGAAAGGGCGGCCGACGACGTCCGGCGTCCCATGGGTCCGCGCGCGGCGTCTTTACGGGTGCCGGTCGTGGCCGGCTTGGCCTATGTCTATGGCGGAACGCCCCCGATGGAGCCGCCGCAGCCTTGAGCCCGCGTGAAACCTTTCACATCGAAATCCTCGGTCCCGAGGAATCGCTTGGCCCGGATGCCGTACGCCAGCGCGTCTCCGTGCGGACCAGCGGCGTCGAGGCGGCCCGCGAGCGGGCGCTCACGCTGTTCGCCCGCGCCCGTGCCCCACAACGCTCGGGGGAACCGGCGGAACTCGTCCGAGTGATCGACGGGGCGGGCACGGAGGTGTTTCGCTGGAGCCGCTTCGACGGGCCGGGCTGAACCCATGCGCACGCTTCTCGCCTTCGGGGTGCTGTTGCTGTTCGCCGCGACATTCGTCCGCAGCTACACGGTGCCCCCCGCGCCGGATCGGCGCGGCAGCACCGTCGTGTCGCTCGCCTATCCGAACCGCCCGTTCTTCGGCAGCCCACGTGGGGCGTGCCTCACGACACCGGTGGACGAGCCGGCGATCGGCTGCCTCGTCGGCTCGGTCGCCCGCGCCCGGGAGGACGGGATTCCGCTTCTGCATCTCGCGTTCTGCGCCACCTGCTACGGCCTATCGCAACGCATCGCCGCCTTCGGTCAGGACGAATCCACGGTGCAGGTCAAGCTCGATCAGATCAGCCGGTTCGGCTGGTAGTCCGGCCAGCCGACCCTCAGGAATCCGCCTCGGCGGTCTTGCGACGAGCATGGACCCAGGCGCGCACCCAGGTCACGATGTCGGCACGCAAGCGCTCGAGCCGCGCGGCCAAAGCGAACAAACGGTCACCGCCCCGCGTCTCCACAAGGATGTGCGCGAGCGCGCGTCGCTCGGTCCAGAAGGTCTCGGGCAGGGCGAAGTTCGGCGGCGCGCAGGAATCGGCTCTGGTGACGGCGCCATCCGCGATCAGGCTCTGGGTCAGTCGGTAGAACAACTGGGTGCCGGGGGAGTGGCGGGCGACCGATTCGTCGAAGGCGATCTTCAGGGTCCAGATCTCGTCGCGGGTGACGAAGCTCACCACCGAGGCCAGGGTCCGCTCGTTGCGACGCAGCCGGTCGATCCGAACGCAGCCGCGCGCGCCGAGGGAAGCGACAGCGCCGCGCATCAGGGCGGCCTGAGACGGCGCTGCGGCGATGGCGGTGCCGCGCCGGCCCTTCCATCCCTGGGCCTCGACGGCGAGATGGTCGTCGAGGGCGGCCGCGAGTTCGCCCGGGTCGCGGACGGTCTCGAAGGTGACGGGACCGTCCGCCTCCAGGCGCTCGGCGCTTTGACGGAACTTGCGGCGCCGTCGGGCGGAGAGGTGATCGAGATAGGCCGCGCGCTCAGACTGCGCCTTTCCCCTCAGATCGAGAAACGCCCGCTCGTGCGCCCAGAACCGGGCCTGGCGCAGGCGGTGGCGCCCCAGCCAATCCGAAAGCAGGTCGGCGAACGCTCCTCGCGTGGGCGCGAAGGTCAGCATCACGCGCTTTCCCACCAGCAGGCGAACGCCGAAGAACAGGGCATCGAGGGCGCGTGACGCCTCCGCCGCATCGAGAAGCGGCGCACCGAAGACGCCGAAATCGTGCATCCAGCCCATGACAAGCGTCAGCGGAATGCCCCAGCGCAGGCGGGTTCGGCGAATGGGCCAAGCTGCGAGCAGGCGCAGGCCCGGCTCTTCCGGCGCCCGATCGCCCACGAGGGCGACCTGCACCCCGGCTCCGAACGCCCCCGCCGCGGACAAGGCAAAGTCGGGATGGTAAAAGAGGTTGTCGACGAGGGCGCGGTCGCTCAGCCTCCGCCAAGGCTCGATCCAGGGGGCGTGCGGGTCCAGCGGTCGGAGAGCGACGACGAGCCCATCGGGGGTCACGACGCTGGTACGGCGCATCCGCGACTTGAACCAATTCATCACGCGGCTCGGTTCAGTCGCCGGGCAGTGAGGTCGGCGATCCCGAGGATGTTGAAACGCCACGCTGTCGCCATTGCGGCGATCCCCAACAGGGTGATTTCCAAGGCGATCCCGGCCGGTGCGCGGCCCATCGCTGTCAGATCGACGGCGCCGATGACGGCCCGACAGGCGAGGGCGGATGCCGCGATGACGGCGATGTCGCGCCACGGCACCGGCATTCGGATCGGCCCGCGTGTGCCGAGCACGAAAACGAGGCAGGCGGCGCCCTGGCCCAGGGCCACGGCCACGGCCGCCCCCTCGACGCCGTAGCGCGGGATCAGCAGCGCCGACAATCCGCCGATGACCGTAAGCAACGTGACGGATGCGACGGCGTCGAGGCGGCTCGAATCCGCGAAGTAGATGACCTGTCCGAAATAATAGGATCGGAACATCAGCAGGATGCTGCCCGCGACCAGCAGGGGCGCGACCCGCAGCGCGGCATCGCGATAATCCGGCCCGAGCAGGGCCGCTACGAGAAGATCGTCGAAGGCGAGGAAGAACACCGCCCCGAAGGCCGCGATCAGAGTGAGCAGGCGCGCGGCATCCTCCAGCACAGGGCGCGCCGCCGCCATGCCGCCGTCCCGCGCATCGCGCTTGGCGATGGAGACGAGGGCGAGGGCGATACTGTCACCGAACACGACGAAGCTCTGGCGCAGGAAATCGGCGAAGGCGCCGTAGGCCCCGAGTTCGCGCACGCCGACGCTCGATCCGATGATCAGCCGGTCGATGGTCTGAGCGAGCGCCGCGACCCCGAAGGACAGCACCAGAGGCCAACCATAGGTGAGGAGGCGCCGGGCCTCATGCAGGTTGCCGCGCGCGCGCAACAGCGTGGCGATCGACAGGACGGCCGGCACCGCCGCGATCACGTTGGCACCGGCAGTGGCGAGGAGAAGGTCGACGGCATCGCCCGACAGCAGCAGGGCGGCGCTGCCCAGGACCAGGACCAGCACCGCGCGCAGAACGATGGACAACGCGACCGCGCCCACCTCGAGCCGGGTTCTGGCGATCTCCGCCGACCCCTCGAACACCATCATCCCGCACGCCGCTGCGACGATGGCGATGGCGGACCGTGCTTCCACAAAGCCGAGCAGGGTCGCTCCGGCCGCGACCAGACTGGCGAGCCCGATCATCGCACCGAGCAGGCGGACCACCGTACCGACCTGGGCCGCCGCGCGCGTCTCGTCATAGAGCGCGAAGAACGAGAATTTCGGCCATTGGCAGGTCGCCCCGTAGAGTACCAGCGCCCAGGACAGGACGAGCAGATACAGCCCATACACTTCGGTCGGCGCGAGGCGCGTGAAGACAGCGAGCGAGGCCATATTCAGGGCGGCGGCGAGGCCACGCGAGCCGACATAGGTGAGGGTATGGCGCGCGATCATCCGGAATTCGGGTCCACCGGGCCGCCCGGTCTGTGGGAAGTCTTAACACGCAACCCTTGCCGAGGCGTCAATACGCGGGTCGGCGCCTGATCCGCCTCGCCGTCTTCGGACGTCGAAGGTGCAAAAGCGACGACCGCCGGATGGTCCGACGATACGATCCCTCGGCATTGACTTCGCAGACGCGAAGCCGCATATCGCACTTGCAGCGTCAGCGGCCGTCATGGTTCCGCTTGAGAGGGCTGCGTGACGGATCGACGGGTCGCCCAGCGCGAATTCCGACCGACCTGAGCCCCTCTCTTCAACGTGCATGCACCCGGACTGCCCCGGCACGCGGGCGGCTCCAGCTCAACGGACCGATTCTGATCATCGATCGCGGTCGCCGTCTCTCGACGGCCGTCGCCACGGTCCCGCTGCCTGAAAGTTACCCTTTTGACCCAGTTTACCGATTTCGGCCTCGCACAGCCCGTGCTGCGCGCGTTGGAGGAGGCCGGCTACAAGACGCCGACCCCGATCCAGGCCCAGGCCCTCCGCCCCGCCATGGAAGGCCGCGACCTCTGCGGCATCGCCCAGACCGGCACCGGCAAGACCGCCGCCTTCGCGCTGCCGATCCTGCACCGGCTCGCGCAGAACCCGCGCAAGGCGATCCGTCGTGGCTGCCGCGTGCTCGTACTCTCGCCCACGCGCGAGCTCGCCAACCAGATCGCCGAGAGCTTCTCGGATTATGGCCGGCATCTCTCGTTCACCAACACCGTGGTGTTCGGTGGCGTCACCATCTCCCGCCAGGAGAAGGCGCTCGCCAACGGCGTCGACATCCTCGTCGCCACGCCGGGCCGCCTGATGGATCTCATCGAGCGCCGCTCGCTGACCCTCGAGGCCGTCGAGATCCTCGTCCTCGACGAGGCCGACCAGATGCTCGACCTCGGCTTCATCCACGCCCTGAAGCGCATCGTGAAGATGCTGCCCAAGGAGCGCCAGAGCCTGTTCTTTTCGGCCACGATGCCGAAGAACATCGCCGGCCTCGCCGACCAGTATCTGCGCGACCCGGTTCAGGTCGCCGTCACGCCGGTGGCCACCACCGCCGAGCGCGTCACGCAGGAGGTCATCTTCGCCCATACCGGCGCGAAGCAGGCATTGCTGGGCCATATCCTGCGCGATCCCAAGATCGAGCGCGTTCTCGTCTTCACCCGTACCAAGCATGGCGCCGACCGCGTCGTTCGCGGTCTGGAGAAGGTCGGCGTTCCGGCCTCGGCCATCCACGGCAACAAGTCCCAGCCCCAGCGTGAGCGGGCCCTCGCCGCCTTCAAGGATGGCTCCTGCCGGGTGCTCGTGGCCACCGACATCGCCGCACGCGGCATCGATGTCGAAGCGGTGAGCCACGTGATCAACTACGATCTGCCGAACGTGCCGGAGAGCTACGTCCACCGCATCGGCCGTACCGCACGCGCCGGGGCGAACGGGCTCGCGATCTCGTTCTGCAACGACGAAGAGAAGGCCTACCTGCGGGACATCGAGCGCACCACGCGCCAGAAGATCCCCGTCGCCCCCTTCCCGGAGGGCTTCACGCCTCCGTCGCGCCAGGAGGCGATGGACGCCGCCCAGGCCGAGGAGCGTCGTCCCGCTCCGCAGGGTCAGCGTCCCGGCCAGCGCCAGGGTCAGCGCCCCGGCGGTTCTCGTCCCGGTGGTGGCCGTCCCGGCCAGGGCCGCGGCGGAGACGGTGGCCGTGGTGGCCAGGGCGCGCCCGCGCGCTCGGCCCGGCCCGAGGGCGCCGGTCGGTCGCAGGAAGCCCGTGGCGATCGTCGCCAGGGCGCTCCGCAGGAGACCCGCTCGGAGCCGCGCAGCGACAATCGCCAGCGCACCCCGCGTCCGCAGGGCGCGGGTCCCGGCGAAGGCCGTGCCATCGGCTGGCTCGATCGCTCGCCGCGCTCCTGATCGCTGCATACCGTTCTGACATTCGCGCCGTCCCGGTTCTCCGGGGCGGCGTTTTCATGTCGCGTCACCCCCATTGCCGCACCGATCGGACGCTCCATCTCAAGAGCGACACGAGGCGCAGCCAGTGAGGTTTCCATGCGGTTCGAACTCTACAGGGATTCCGCCGGAGAGTGGCGTTGGCGTCTGCGGGTGGCGAACGGCAACGTCGTGGCCGATTCCGCCGAAGGCTACGCCCGGCGCGCCGATTGCGAGCACGGGATCGCATTGGTCAAGGAAAGCGCCGCGGCCTCGATCGTCGACATGACCACCAAGATCGCCTGACCGGCATACCCGCCGGGAATGGTTGGTTGACCGTATTCGCAGACGCGCGAATGGCAAAAGCAACGCTTTGCCTGTTCACGCGTTGCATGCGACCGGATTGAAATCCGGGCCACTTCGTATCGTGGCGTCACTCGACATATCCCAGGGAGTTGTGAACGTGCTGAGGAAACTCGTGCTGGCCGCGCTGCTGGCTCTCGGCTTTGCCGCGGCGGCACCCCAGGGCGCATCGGCCGCCCCGATCGGTCCTGCCCTCGCCCTTCAGAGCGAGGCAGCCCCCGCCGTCGCCCAGACGGTGCAGTATTACGGTTACCGTCGCCGGTTCTATGGCCCGCGCCGCTTCTATGGTCCGCGCCCGTTCTATGGCCGTCGCTACTATGCCCCGCGTCGTTTCTATGGCCCACGGCGGTTCTATGGTCCGCGCCGGTTCTACGGCCCGCGCCGCTTCTACTGATAGCGCTCGGTCCCGCGGGTAGCGGGATCGCTCGCCATCGATCAGCCCGGCGCGCGTGATTCGCCGCCGGGCTTTTTGCGTCTTGCACCAAAATGCCTGTTCGGGTGTGGGTACCGGCAGAATGATGCTGTATGGTTCTTTTCGTGAGACGGTCGACATCAGATCGCGCCGCTCCGGAGGAACGCCCATGACCGAGATCGCCGCGCGCGAGACCCAGACCCACGACCTCTGGCAATCGATCCCCCTCGAACTCGCCGTCTCGGTCGCTGCCGTCATCGTGGCCGGATGCCTGAAATTCATGGGTATGATGCCCTGATCAGGCTCCCCCAAACGTGGCTTATCCGGCGCGGGTCACGATCGAGCATGGCGCCCAGTCGCGTATCCGTTCCGCCGCTGGTAATTCCTTGTTTTTGCTTCGCCGCTTCCTGAAGGTTGCATTCGCCTTCCGGAGTGATGGCACTGGTGGGTGAGCCGAAGGCGACGAGGGGACGAAATGGCGGAGACGGAAGAGGGCGGCGGTCCGCGCGGGGACCTTACGGTCCGAACCAGCGCGATGCCGGCGGACACCAATGCCAACGGCGACATCTTTGGCGGCTGGGTGATGTCGCAGATGGACCAGGCGGGTGGCATCGCGGGGGTCGACCGCACGCAGGGCCGCGTTGTGACGGTGGCGGTGGACGCGATGACCTTCATCCGTCCCGTGCGGGTCGGTGACGTCCTGTGCGTCTACACCCGCATCGGAAAGATCGGCCGAACATCGATGAAGATCGAGGTGGAAGCCTGGGCGCGCCGCTTCCGTACGCAGACGCGCGAAAAGGTCACCGAAGCGACGTTCACCTTCGTCGCCATCGACGACGAGGGCCGGCCCCGGCCGATCGAACCCGCGTAGACTGTCAGGCGTTCGGTGCCGCCACGCGTTGGCGCAGCCCGGTGATCACCGCCTTGAGAATGTCCGAACCGGCCTCCTCGCTGCCCATCGAATGCCCCATGGAGCGAATGGAATCGATGCGCTCGTGGATGAAGGACAGCTTGGCGATCACCGCCGGCGTCAGCTTGAACGGGTACAGGGCCGGCTGCCCCATGCTGCGGCTGAGCGAATTGACCGCGTAGGTCAGCGGCAGCCACGCCTCCACGAGCCGACTGAAATCGGAAATCCGATAGGGATCGTAGTCGATCACCACGGGTTCGCTCGCCCCGTGCCGCAGGCGTGGACGCACGTGCATTTCAAAGGTGCTGGCGGTCTCGACGGTATCGACGATGTGGAGGTACTGCGCCCAGGTCTCGGCGAAATCCTCCCAGGGATGGCTGCTGGCATAGGCGCTGACGTAGGAGTCCTCCCAATCCGCCGGCGCGCCATGGGCGTAATGGCGCTGCAGCGCGCCGCTGTAATTCGCGCGCTCGTCGCCGAAAAGCGACCGGAACGTCCACAGGCTCTGGTCGTAGCGCACCAGAACGTTCCAGAAATAATGTCCGATCTCGTGGCGGAAATGGCCGAGAAGAGTGCGGTAATATTCTCCGAAGAGCATCCGCCGCCGCTCGCGCTCGACATCATCGGCTTCGGCGATGTTGAGGGTAATCAACCCGTTCCGGTGTCCGGTGAGAACCGGCGGTCCGACCCGGTAGCTTTCGGCTGGATCGACGAGGAAGTCGAAGGCGAGGCCGGCGATCGGATTCTCGTCGCGCGTCATCAGCGGCAGGTTGAGGCGCAGGAGCGAGTAGAACAGCCGATGCTTGGCCGCCTCGATCTGGCGCCAGCGGGTGAGGTTCCAGGCGATGGTCAGATCGGGCACGACCCGGTTGTGCCGGCAGGTCGTACAGTAGCGATCGGATGACGCATCCGGCACCAGCCAGTTGCACGCTCCGTATTGGGCATTGGCGCAAAAACGGTACTTGCGCGCCGGGTCGGCATAGGCATGCCAAATTGTGCCCGAGGGCTCGAGCGCCGACATCTCGTGCACGTCGGAGACGTAGCCGAGCTTTCGCCCGCAGCTTTCGCAATCGGTGCTCTCGAAGCTGATCGGCTGATCGCAAGCCTGGCACTGGAAGATCTTCATTGAGTCGGCTCGGTACCCATCCCTGTCCTACACACTCCGTTCCGATCTCCGCGCGCCCCCACTCTTCCCTTGCTCCGCTCCCGGATCTGCAACGCGGACGGCTCCGCCCGGCCGCGGTCCCACGGCAAGCCAACCAAAGCCGGGCAGTGAGGGAAGTTCCAACTCCATACTGGAGAGCGCCCCGGTCCATCATTTTCCGACACGCAATGATGCACGAAACTTGCGTACAAGTCCGGCCCGGCGCAGCTTTCGGCGAAACGCTGGCAGGGATGGCCGCTCACGCCATCCGGCCCGCGATCCACCGGTGCGTGCCAGAAACGACCCATCGCACACGGGTGACCGTTGGCGTATGGAACTGATGACCTTCTTCCGAGGCACCGCAAGGCGGTGCCTCGTTTCTCCGCAGCCGGCGCGAATACGTCCTCGCCCGCCCGGCTCCATGTCCTGGTACTGCGGGAGTCCCCGTGTCGATCAAAGCCGCCCTGCATCACGTCACCCACTACACCTACGACCGGCCGATTGCGCTGGGTCCACAGGTTATCCGCCTGCGGCCCGCACCGCATGCGCGCACGGCCGTGCCGGCCTATTCGCTGAAGGTTCTGCCCGAGAACCACTTCATCAACTGGCAGCAGGACCCCAACGGCAACTGGCTCGCGCGCATCATCTTCCCTGAGAAGACGACCGAGCTGAAGATCGAGGTCGACCTGACCGCCGACATGTCGGTGATCAACCCATTCGACTTCTTCGTGGAGGAGTACGCACAGACCCGCGGCTTCACCTATGCGGACGACCTGACCGCAGAACTGAAGCCCTATCTCGTCCTCGACGACGCCATGGCGCCCGAGGTGGACGCGTTCCTCGAGCACCTGCCGGCCGAGCCGAACACGGTACTATTCCTGGTGGCGTTGAACGCGCAGGTGGCGCAGGAGATCACCTACGGCGTCCGCATGGAGCCGGGCGTGCAGACCGCCGCCGAAACCTTGACGCTGAAGAGCGGTTCGTGCCGCGACTCGGCATGGCTGATGGTGCAGATCCTGCGCCGCATCGGCCTCGCGGCGCGCTTCGTCTCGGGCTACCTGATTCAGCTCGTCCCCGACACCACCGCGGTGGATGGCCCGGTTGGAACCGCCACCGATTTCACCGATCTGCACGCATGGGCGGAGGTCTTCCTGCCCGGCGCGGGATGGATCGGGCTCGATGCCACCTCCGGCCTGCTGTGCGGCGAGGGCCACATCCCGCTGGCCGCGACCCCGCACTACAATTCCGCATCCCCCATCTCAGGGCTCGCCGAGCCGGCGGAAGTGGAGTTCGGCTTCGAGATGACGGTGACGCGCGTGGCCGAGGCCCCACGCATCACTAAGCCGTTCTCGGAAGAGATCTGGGCGGCCATGGACGCGCTGGGCGATCGCATCGACGCCGACCTCGCCGAGCAGGACGTGCGGCTGACCATGGGCGGCGAGCCGACCTTCGTCTCCATCGACGATTTCGAATCGGCGGAATGGAACGCCGCCGCGGTCGGACCGACGAAGCGCGGTCTGGCCGACAAGCTGATCCGTCGCCTGCGCACCCGCTTCGCACCCGGCGGCATGCTGCATTACGGCCAGGGCAAGTGGTATCCGGGCGAGAGCCTGCCGCGCTGGGCCTTCGCCCTGTACTGGCGCCGGGACGGCAAGCCGATCTGGAAGAACGCAGAGCTCATCGCCGCCGAGGACGGCCCGCGCGATGCGGATTCGACCAAGGCCAAGGCGCTGATCGACGCGGTCGCCAAGCGCCTCGGCCTCGGACCCTACGTTTTCCCCGCCTTCGAGGACCCGGTCTACTGGGCTGAGAAGCGCGACGAGCTGCCGGTCAACGTCACGACCTCCGAGCCGCATTTCCCCAACCCAGAGGCCAATGCGCGGATGGCCCGCGTCTTCGAGCGCGGCCTCGGCGAGGCCGCCGGCTATGCGCTGCCGCTCGCGAGCCTGCCCATCGGCAAGGCGAGTCCCAGCGACAAGGATGAGGCGGCAGAGCGCCTCTGGATCTCCGAAGGCTGGGAGTTCCGCCGCGATCACGCCTTCCTCACACCGGGCGACTCGCCGGTGGGCTACCGTCTGCCGCTCTCGTCGCTGCCCTATGTGGCGCCGGAGAACTACCCCTATTACCAGCCGCAGGATCCGCTGGAGGCGCGCGGTGCTCTGCCCGAGGGTCATTCCGGTCCCGAGACCATCAATGGCTCGGGTGTCACGGGCGTCGCCGTCCGCACCGCTTTCGCGGTGGAGCCGCGCGACGGCCTGCTTCACGTCTTCATGCCGCCGCTCGAGCGCGTGGACGAGTATCTCGAGCTGCTCGGCTATCTCGAGGAGGCCGCCGCCGAACTCAAGCAGCCGCTGCATATCGAAGGCTACGAGCCGCCGTTCGACCCGCGCATGAACGTCATCAAGGTCACTCCCGATCCCGGCGTGATCGAGGTCAACGTCCACCCGGCTCCGACCTGGCGCGACGCGGTGACGATCACCACCGACCTGTACGAGGATGCCCGCCAGATCCGCCTCGGTGCGCAGAAGTTCATGACCGATGGACGCCACACCGGCACCGGCGGCGGCAACCACGTGGTGCTGGGCGGCGCGACGCCGGCCGATTCCCCGTTCCTCCGACGGCCCGATCTGCTCAAGAGCCTCGTACTCTACTGGCAGCGCCACCCGGCGATGTCGTACCTGTTCTCGGGTCTGTATATCGGCCCCACGAGCCAGGCCCCGCGCATGGACGAGGCGCGTCATGACGGGCTCTACGAGCTCGAAATCGCCATGGCGCAGGTTCCCAAGCCCGACGAGCCCAATATTCCGCGCTGGCTGGTGGATCGCATCTTCCGCAACATCCTCGTGGATGTGACGGGCAACACCCATCGCTCCGAGATCTGCATCGACAAGCTGTACTCGCCGGACGGGCCGACGGGACGCCTCGGGCTGCTCGAGTTCCGCTCCTTCGAGATGCCGCCGGACCCGCGCATGAGCCTGGCCCAGCAGCTCCTGCTGCGCGCCATCGTCGCCTGGCTGTGGCGCGAGCCGCAAACCGGTGGCTGTGTCCGCTGGGGCACGGGCCTGCACGATCGTTTCATGCTGCCGCACTTCCTGTGGGCCGACTTCGTCGGCGTGCTGGAGGATCTGCGGGCAGCCGGCTACGACTTCGATCCTGCGGCCTTCGTCGCGCAGCGCGAGTTCCGCTTCCCGGTCTTCGGGACGGTGGAGCATGGCGGCGTGAAGCTTGAGCTGCGCCAAGCCCTGGAGCCCTGGCACGTGCTGGGCGAGGAGGGCGCCATCGGAGGCACCGTGCGTTACGTCGACAGCTCCGTGGAGCGGCTTCAGGTGAAGGTCGAGGGCTTTGTCCCCGGCCGGCACGTGATCAGCTGCAACGGACGCCGATTGCCGATGACCAGCACCGGCGTATCCGGAGAGGCCGTTGCGGGCCTGCGGTTCAAGGCGTGGCAGCCGGCATCGTCGATGCACCCGACGATCCCGGCCCACGCACCGTTGACCATCGATATCCTCGATGCCTGGAGTGGCCGATCGCTCGGCGGGTGTCGCTATCACGTCAGCCATCCGGGGGGGCGCAACTACGAGACCTTCCCGGTCAACACCTACGAAGCGGAGGGGCGCCGCCTCGCCCGCTTCCAGGCCCACGGCCACACCCCCGGCAAGGTCGCGATGCCGGTAGAAGAGACGAGCCGCGAGTTCCCGATGACCCTCGACCTGCGGACACCGTCGCCCCAATGACCGACCTGGCCGTGGCGGAGGTCTCCGGGCGAGCGGAACGGCTGGCACGCTGGACCTCCGGCTACCGGCCGCAACCGGGCGTACCCGACGAGTTCATGGACTCCGCCGGTCGCCCCAAGGGCGGGTGGCCACGTCTGCTCGACCGTCTGGGCGCCCTGAGCGAGACGCAGATCGCGGCTCGGTTCACTTCGGCCGAGCGCCACATCCGCGATACCGGCATCTCGTACCGGATCTACGGCGACAGGCGCGAGCATGCCTGGCCGCTCGGCTCGCTTCCCCTCGTCGTCGAGCACGCCGATTGGCAGGCGCTCGGCGCCGGCATCATCCAGCGTGCCTCGCTGATGGAAGCGATCCTCGCCGACGTGTATGGCGCCGGCCGTCTCGTTGAGGAGGGACTGCTGCCGGCGGCCGTCGTTGCGGGAAGTCCCGAATTCATGCGCCCGATGGTGCATGTGGCGCCCCCCGGCGGCCGCTTCCTCAAGTTCTATGCGGCCGATATCACCCGCGGCCGCGACGGACGCTGGCGCGTGCTCGCCGACCGGACACAATCCCCCTCCGGCCCCGGCTACGCGCTGGAGAACCGGATGGTGTTGACCCGCGCCTTCCCGGACATCCACACCGACCTGCACGTCGAGCGCCTCGCCACGTTCTTCCAGGCGTTTCGCGATGGCCTCGCGGTGGGCGCGCAGCGCAGCGACCCGCGCATCTGCCTGCTGACCTCCGGCCCGTTCAGCTCGACCTATGTCGAGCAGGCAGCACTTGCCCGCTATCTCGGCCTGCTGCTGGTCGAAGGCGACGACCTCGTGATGCAGGACGGAGCCCTGCATATCCGCACAGTCTCGGGCCTGAAGCGGGCCGACGTGCTGTGGCGGCGCATCGATTCCGACTACGTCGACCCGCTCGAACTCAACCCGGCCTCGCGCCTGGGCGTGCCCGGCCTCGTCGAAGCCCTGCGCAACGGCAGCCTCGTGGTCGGCAATATGCCGGGATCGGGCTTTCTCGAATCGGGGGCATTGGCCGCCTACCTGCCCGGCATCGCGCAAAAGCTGCTCGGCACCGAACTGGCGCTCACCGGCCCCCGCACCTGGTGGTGCGGCGATCCGGACTCGCTCGCCTATGTCCGCGACAACCTCGACGGCCTGACGTTGCGGCCCGTAGCGACCCCACCCAAAGGCGCGGCGCGCGACGCGATCATGGGTCCGCATGCGCTGGGAGCGGAGCGCGACCGCGTGGTTGCGGCCCTGCGCGACCGTCCGTTCGACTACGTTGCACAGGAGGCCGCACCGCTTTCGACCATGCCGGCCTGGGAGCGCACGCCCGGAGGTCTGCGCCTGACGCCGCGTCCCTTCGTCCTGCGGGTGTTCGCGGCTGCCACGGCGGATGGCGGATGGCGTGTGATGCCCGGCGGGTTCTGCCGCATTTCCGAGCGGCCCGACGTGGAGCCCATCGAGATGCGGGCGGGCATCAAGTCGGCCGACGTCTGGGTCCTGTCGGATACGCCGGTGGAAGCGGTCTCGCTGATGCAGCAGGGCGCGCCGCGGGTCCGCCGCATCGCCGGCCACTTGCCGTCACGGGCCGCCGACAACCTGTTCTGGTTCGGGCGCTACGTCGAGCGCGCAGAGGCGGTGATCCGCCTCGTGGTGGCCCATCTCGGCAGCGTCGGCGGCGCGGTGATCGCCGACATGGCGGGCGATGCCAAGGCGCCGACGGCCCTGCGCATCCGCGCCCTCCTCGACGAGTGGGGAGCGATCGCCGCCCCCGACATGCCCACGGCGGAACTGGCGCAGGAGGCACTCAGCGGACGCGAGGCCTACGGTTCCGCCCTGTCGCACAGCCTGTCGGCGCGGGCCAACGCCGCCTCCCTGCGCGAACGCCTCTCGGGAGAGGCGTGGCGCACATTGGCCGATCTGCGCGACGTCCTCGACCTCGACCCGAAGCGGGACTTGGCAGAAGCTCAGCTCTTGGCATTGGCCGAGCGGGCGCTCGGGCACATCGCCGCCCTGTCGGGACTGGCGCAGGAGAACATGAACCGGACGGCGGGATGGCACTTCGTCGATCTCGGCCGGCGTATCGAGCGGGCGATCAACACCTGTGCCTGCGCCACGCAATTCGCCGGGGACACCGCCACCGCGGAGGATCTCGGGGTGATGCTGTCGCTGTGCGATTCCCACGTCTCCTTCGGCGCGCGCTACATGCAGGGCGTGGCCCTCGAACCGGTGCGCGACATGGTGCTGCTCGATCCGTTCAACCCACGATCGGTGGCATTTCAGGTCGAAGCGATCGAGCGCCACCTCGCCGACCTGCCGGCCCTGCGGGTCGACGGCCTGCCCGAACCGCACCGGCGGATCGCCGCCAAGCTGGGGGCGGAGTTCGCCACCGGGGAGGCGAGTGATTTCGACGGGGCCGCACTCGCCCGCCTGGAGAACGCCTTCGAGGGCCTCGCCGACGCCATCGCCACCCGCTATTTCCCCAATGGGCCACACGCGATGCGCCCGGAAAAGCTCATGGGGCTTGCGTGATCTATACGCTGCGCCACCTCACCACCTACCGCTACGCCCGGCCCGTCCGTTTCGCCCGCTGCGCCCTGCGGCTGCGCCCCAGCGATGGGGAAGGCCAGACGGTGCTCGACAGCAGCCTGACGATCACGCCGGCCCCGCGGACCCGCGTGGTGCGGCGTGACTATTTCGGACTCGACGTGGTGGCGGTCACCATCGACGCGCCGCACACCGAACTGCGCGTCGAATCGCTGTCTCGGGTGATGGTGGAGCGGCCGCCGCTCCCCGCGCCGGAATCGGGGATGCCGTGGGATCAGGTGCGCGACACGAGCCTGGCCGCCCGCTCGCTAGCCCACGACGCGCCGGTCCACTACCTGTTTCCGAGCGCCCGCGTCGCCCTGGCGCCGACGATCACCGACTATGCCCGCGCGAGCTTCCCGCCCGGACGCAGTGCCTATGGTGGCGCCTTCGATCTGATGCGGCGGATCCGGGCCGACTTCAAATTCGACTCCAAGGCCACCGACGTCCGTACGCCGCTCGCCGAAGCCTTCGTCCTGCGCGCCGGCGTGTGTCAGGATTTCGCCCACATCATGATCGCGGGCCTGCGCGGTCTCGGAGTGCCGGCGGCCTATGTCAGCGGCTACCTGCGCACCATCCCGCCAGCCGGGCGCCCGCGCCTGCGCGGCGCCGATGCGAGCCATGCCTGGGTCTCGGTGTGGTGCGGGGACGCCTGGTTCGGTTTCGACCCGACCAACGGGATCGGGATGTGCGACGACCATATCGTGGTGGCGCGCGGGCGCGACTATACCGACGTCTCGCCCATCGACGGCATCGTCTCGTCCTCCGGCCCGCAGAAGCTCAAGGTCGAGGTCGACGTGATCCCAGACGGCGAGGCGATGCCGGAGCATGCGACGGTGGCCGAATCCGAGACCACCTGACACCGGTTCACGCCACCGACCTCTCCTCGACCACGATGGTCTGGACGATGCCGTCCGGCTCGTAGAGCCAGCGCGCCAGGGCGCCCGCAAGGCCAGCCCCGAGCATCGGCGCGAGCCAGAACAGCCACAGCTGCCCGATATATTCGCCCCCGGCGAATAGGGCAGGGCCAGTGCTGCGCGCGGGGTTGACCGATGTGTTGGTCACCGGGATCGAGACGAGATGGATCAGGACCAGGGCGAACCCGATGGGAATGCCGGCAAAGCCGCTTGCCGCGCCTTTCGAGGTTGTGCCGATGATGATGAACAGGAAAAAGAACGTCGCCAGGAACTCCATCATCAGGCACGCACCGAGACTGTACTTGCCCGGGCTGAGGTCGCCATATCCGTTCGAGGCGAAGCCCGCCGGAACCCAACCGGCTTTGCCGGACGCGATGGTGTAGAGCACCGCCGCCCCGACGATCGCGCCGGTCACCTGGGCGAGCACATAAGGCAGGACATGCCGGTCGGCACAGCGCCCCGCCGTCCACAATCCGAACGTCACTGCGGGATTGAAGTGGCCGCCTGAGATATGCCCGACGGCGTAGGCCATGGTCAGGACGGTGAGGCCGAAGGCGAAGGCGACCCCGAGAAATCCGATCCCGAGTTCGGGGAAGGCCGCCGAGATCACGGCGGCTCCACATCCCCCGAAGGTCAGCCAGAAGGTTCCGAAGAATTCGGCCGAGGCCCGACGCATGGTGTCATTGGACATAGGCGACATCCTGTTCAGAGACAGTCGTCCGCACCGAATCTTCAGGCACAAGCGATGTGACGACAGGACATCGCTTGTGACACGAATACAATGTTCGATTTCCGGTAAAATCGCAACAATTGCTTATATCTCAGTTTTTAATAGTTTTTGCGCGCGGTTTCTAGAATTCCTCCAATCCTCACCGATTGTGGTGGGCGTGCTAGCGAGACCGGTGATGCGGGTTGCGGACTCGGCGTTCGGGGAGCGCAGCCGCCTGCCCATCCGATGGACTTTCGAGGGCGAGATGGCTTAAGCGCGGCTCCACGCGCGGACATCAGATGGAGAGCGGGTCTTGGCCGAGACACAGACGATGGAACGGCACGCCGCCGTGAGCGCCGCGATCCTCGCCTTCATCGCCGCGCGCAATCCGGGGATGGATCGCGATGCGGTGACGGGTGCGACGTCGCTCGTCACCAGCGATGCCCTCGATTCCATCGGCGTGCTCGACCTGATGATGGACCTCGGCGAACGCTTCGGGTTCGAGATCGAGGAGGATGCCTTCGACCTCGCGCATTTCGAGAGCGTCGATGCGCTCGCCCGTTACGTCGACGGCAAGCGGCATCAGGCCTGAAGCCCTTACCGATGCGCCAACCCACGCTGCTGCACCATCTGCTCGACGGGGCGGCCTGCACGGCCGACCGCACGGCGCTCGTGGCCGGCAGCGACAGCCTGACCTATGGCGCCTTGCGCGAGGGCGTCGACACCCTGGCCGCGCGCCTGGTTCGGGCCGGGATCGAGCCGGGTGATCGGGTCGCGATCCTGCAGCCGAAATCGCTCGCCGAATGCGTCGCGATCTTCGCGATCGGCCGGGCAGGGGCGGTGTTCGTGCCGATCCACCCAAGCCTGCGCCCGCGTCAGGTGCAGCACATCGTCGAGGATTGCGGCGCGCGTGCGCTGGTGACGAACGCGAGCCTGCTCGCCCAACTCGGCGCGGCGATCGCCTTCCTCAGCCCGGCAGCGATTACGGATAGCGATGCGGGCCTCGACCCGCTCATCGTCCGGCTCGATCCCACAACGACATCGGCCGCACCACAAGACCTCGCCGCGATCCTCTACACCTCCGGCTCCACCGGCCTGCCCAAGGGCGTGATGCTCAGCCATGCCAACCTGATCGCCGGCATCCGCATCGTACGGAGCTATCTCGGGATCACGCCCGACGAGCGCATCCTGTCGGTGCTGCCCTTCGCCTTCGATTACGGGCTGAATCAGCTCCTCACCAGCGTGGAGCAGGGGGCTTGCCTCGTCCTCCTCGAATTCCGGTTCGGCGACGAGGTCGTGCGGGCCATCGAGGAGCAGGGGATCACCGGGCTTGCCGGTGTCCCGACCCTATGGACCCTGCTCACCCGCGCCGCGCCGCGCCTCGCGAGGGCCGACCTCTCACGCCTGCGCTACGTCACCAATTCGGGCGGCGCCGTCCCGCTCGAGACGCTGGCGCGCCTGCGCAAGGCACTTCCGGCCACCGAGATCGTCCTGATGTACGGGCTCACGGAGGCGTTCCGCTCGACGTGGCTGCCACCGCACGAGATCGCAGCGCGACCGGGCTCCATCGGCCGCGCCATCCCCGAGACCGAGATCTTCGCGGTGACCGAGGACGGCCGACGCACGCGGCCCGGCGAGCCCGGCATCCTGATGCATCGCGGACCCACGGTCTCGCTCGGCTACTGGAACCGGCCCGAGGACACCGCCCGGGTGCTGGTGCCCGATCCCCGCGACCCGCACGCCCCGCCGGTCTGCCGCTCCGGCGATATCGTGGTGGAGGACGAGGCAGGCTACTTCAGCTTCGTCGGCCGGGCCGACGCGATGATCAAGACGGCGGGGTTTCGCGTGAGCCCGACCGAGGTGGAGGAGGCGCTGATGGAGACCGGCGCCTTCCGCACCGTCGCCATCATCGGCCTGCCGGATGCGAGCGTCGGGCAGCGCATCCATGCGGTGGCCGTGCTGGCCGAGGACGGAGTACCGCCGGACGCCGCGTTGCAGGCGGTCCGCGACCTGCTGCCCCCGCACATGGTGCCTCGGGCCGTCGAGGCCGTGGCGGCGCTGCCGCTGACGCCCAACGGCAAGGTCGATTACAAGCGCCTCGTCGCGGAGCGCACCATCGATGCCTGAGCCGGACGACCTCGCCAAAGCCCTCGTCGCCGAGCAGTTTTCCCGGAGTGACGGCGTGCTCCACGTGGGCGGTCTCGACGTGCGGACCCTGTCCGACACCCACGGCACGCCGCTCTTCCTCTACGATGCCGACCTGATGCGTCGGGCCTACCGCACCCTGGCGCAAGCGGTCTCGGGCTTTGCGGAGGTCGTCTACTCGGTCAAGGCCAATCCCGACCCGGCGATCATCCGGATCTTCGCGCAGGAAGGGGCGGGGGCCGAAATCGCCTCCGGCGCCGAGTTCGCGGCCGCATGCGCGGCTGGGGTGTCGCCGGATCGGATCCTGTTCGCCGGGCCGGGCAAAAGCGATGCCGACATCGCGCGGGTGGTCGCGGCCGGGATCGGCGAAATCCACTTGGAAAATGCCGAGGAGACGGCGCGTGTTGCTTTGGCCGCCGGACACCAGGGCCGGACGCAACGGGTGGCGATCCGGATCAATCCGGGACCGGACGCGCAGGGCGGCGCCATGCGGATGGGTGGCAAGCCGTCGCCGTTCGGCTTCGACGAGGAGGACCTCGACGCCGTCGTCGATGCGGTGGAGGCCGAGCCGCACCTGCACCTCTCGGGAATCCATCTGTTCGCCGGGACGCAGGGACTGATCGCCGGCACGCTTCTGGCGCAATGGGCCTACGGCTTGCGGCTCGCCGCCCGCGTCGCCGCGCGGATCGGGCGCCGCCTCGATACTGTCGACCTCGGCGGCGGCCTCGGCATCCCGTATTTTTCGGGCGATACCGCCCTCGACCTCGCCGCCCTGCACGCCGGGATTCCGGTGCTGAAGGAGTTGGTGGCCGGAAACCCAAACCTCGCGGGCGCCCGCATCGTCTTGGAGCCCGGACGCTATCTCGCCGGCCCCGCCGGCCTCTACGTGGCGCGGGTCCGGGCTGTGAAGCGCTCGCGCGGCACTCGCTTCGTCATCACCGATGGCGGCATGCATCATCATCTCGCCGCCTCGGGCAATCTCGGCCAGATCGTCAAGCGCGACTATCCGCTGGTCGCGGTGGTCGATCGTCCCGAGACACCGCGCAGTCCCTGCGCCGTGGTCGGCCCACTCTGCACGCCCCTCGATATGCTGGCCCGCGCCGCCACGCTGCCGGATCTCGCGCCGGGCGACCTCGTGGCGGTGCTGCAATCGGGCGCGTACGGGCTCACAGCGAGCCCGACGGGCTTCCTCGGCCATCCGCGTCCGGCAGAAATTCTGGTGGATGGTGGCGTGGCGACGGCGATCGGTCGGCGGGACGCTTAAGCCAGCGTTTCCGAGTAATGCCGCCCTGGCTTCGACACGGCTCTACGAATTCGTTTCCGTGAAACGCCGGAACGCCTCCAGGGTCTCGGCACTCACGTGATGCTCGATCCCTTCCGCATCGCGGCGGGCGGTCTCGGCACTGACGCCGAGGGCGCACAGGAACAGCTCGACGATTCGATGACGCTCCCGGCTCTGCACGGCGAGCGCCTGGCCGGTCTCAGTGAGAAACACCCCGCGATAGGGCCGCTGCTGCACCAGGCCGTCCTCGGCCAGACGCTTGAGCATCTTGGCCACCGTCGGCTGGGCGACGCCGAGTCGGGCGGCGATATCCACCTGACGCGCCTCGCCGCCATCGCCGATGAGATCTGCGATCAGTTCGACGTAATCCTCCACGAGTTCGAGTCGCCGCGCCTCGCGCGCCTGTCGGAAGCTTTCGACATGGACGTCGGCATCGACGAGCGACGCTTCTGGCACGGATCGCGACGTTTCCCGCATGAGGCCGGCTGTCTCCCGATCGCCGAACGCGCCGGATCGGGCGCCCGCGTTCCCGCTGTGTAGCCAAGCCCGCGCCCCGATGGGAGCCCCCGACACGCCCGATCGACGATTCGCGCAAAATCTATGCGCGCAGATGCGCCACGAAATCCTGTGCGAATCCGGGCAGGGCGTCCAGGGACCGGACGCAGATGGTGAGGTCGCGCGCCGCCCAGGGATCGCGCAGCGGCACGATCGCGATGGCCATGGAGCGGGCGACCCGGCGGGCGGTGGTCTCGGGGACGATGCCGAGGCCGACGCCGCATTCCACCAGCCGGCAGACCGCATCGAAGCTGCGCAGTTGCACCCTCAGGCGCATGGGGGGACGCCCGGTACGGGCCGCCTTGTCGGCGAGGAAGCGGGTCAATGCGCTGGTGCGATCGAGGCCGACGAGGTCGTGATCGAGAACCTCGGCGAAGGCCACGCCGTCGCGTCCGGCAAAGGCATGCCGGTCGGAGACCACCACCACGAAGCGATCCTGCCGGAACGGGTAGGTTTCCAGCGTGCCGGTATCGACGGTGCCGGCGACGATACCGAGATCGGCCGCCCCGTCCGCCACCAGTCCGACGATCTCGTCGGAGGTCCGCTCCTCGATATCGACGCTAACGCCGGCCTGATGAGCCAGGAAGGCGCTGAGCACCTCGGGCAGGAATTCGGTCAGGGCGTTGGTGTTCGACAGCACCCGGATCTGGCCCACCGTCCCGCCGGAGAACGGGGCCAGATCCTCCTGCATCCGGTCGATGCGGTCGAGCAGGCCGCGGGCATGGGCGAGCAGGGTGCGGCCCGCCGGGGTCGCGGTGACGCCCTGGCGCCCGCGGATGAGGAGGGCGGCCCCCAGCGTCTCCTCCATGGCGCGGATGCGGACGGAGGCCGCCGCCAGCGCGAGGTTGGCCCGTGCCGCCCCATGGGTGATCGAGCCCGCCTCGACCACGTGGCGGAACAATCCGAGATCGACGAGGTCGAAGCGCATCATCAACGAGACCTACCCGGCCTGAGCCGTGTGGCAAGGCGCAAAGGCCTGGATAAGATTTCCTTAACCCTGCGGCGCGATGGTGCCGCCATGGTCATCCGTCGCCGCGTCCGTTCCGTCCTGATGCCGCTCGGCCTCTACGCCGTGTCGGGCCTCGTCGTCGGCTATTTCGTGCATCAGGCCGAGAGCGGAAACCGCGGCCTCGAAGCCAAGCGCGCGCTCAAGATCCAGGCCTACGGGCTCAACCAGGAGCTCACCGCCGCCAAGGCGGACCGTGCCACCTGGGAGCACCGCGTGGCCCTGCTGCGCAGCGACCAGATCGATCGCGACCTGCTCGAGGAACGCGCCCGCGTCGTTCTCGGCCGGGTGCACGCCAACGACGTGGTCATCATCACCCCCTGAAGGCAGTCCCTGCACGGCCGCAGCACCGACGCTTTACGCACCGATTTCAATCTCCGACGCGCCCTCGTCATCACTGACAACTCGGGCGATCTGTCGACGGGGCGGCCTCGCTTTCCCAAAATGCGTGCCTTAGAAACGGTGGCAGAAGAGACGTTCCGGGAGAGCGCCGATGGATGCCGCCAACGAAGCGGGTCAGGCTAAAGCTGATCAGATCAAGTCCGATCACGCTGACGTCGATCCGACGATTCCCGCGACCGGCAGCGCAGTGGCCCACGAGCCCGCGCCGAAATTCACCCGCGAGGAAGAGCTCCACGCCTACCACGAGATGCTGCTGATCCGCCGCTTCGAGGAGAAGGCGGGGCAGCTCTACGGCATGGGGCTGATCGGTGGCTTCTGCCATCTCTACATCGGCCAGGAAGCCGTCGTCATCGGGATGCAGATGGCGTCCATCGAGGGCGATCAGGTCATCACCGGATATCGCGACCACGGCCACATGCTCGCCTGCGGCATGGACCCGAAGGGCGTGATGGCCGAGCTCACCGGACGTCGCGGCGGCTACAGCCGCGGCAAGGGTGGCTCGATGCACATGTTCAGCCGCGAGAAGCAGTTCTTCGGCGGCCACGGTATCGTCGGTGCACAGGTTTCGCTCGGCACCGGCCTCGGCTTTGCCGATGCCTACAAGAAGAACGGCCACGTCAGCCTGACCTATATGGGCGACGGCGCTGCCAATCAGGGCCAGGTCTACGAGAGCTTCAACATGGCGCAGCTGTGGAAGCTGCCGGTGGTCTACGTCATCGAGAACAACCGCTACGCCATGGGCACGTCCGTGGCCCGCGCCTCGGCGCAGACCGATTTCTCCCGTCGCGGCATCTCCTTCGGTATTCCCGGCGAGCAGGTGGACGGGATGGACGTGCGCACGGTGCGCGAGGCCGCGTCCCGCGCCATCGAACATGCCCGCTCCGGCGAAGGCCCCTACATCCTCGAGATGCAGACCTACCGCTATCGTGGCCACTCGATGTCCGATCCGGCGAAATACCGGACCAAGGACGAAGTCTCGAAGATGCGCGACGAGCACGACCCGATCGAGATGGTGCGCAAGCGCCTGATCGAGGAGCACGGCGTGCCCGAGGCCGACCTGAAGGCCACCGATGCGAAGGTCCGCGAGGCGGTGAGCGACGCGGCCGAATTCGCCACCCACGATCCCGAGCCGGATCCCGCCGAGCTCTGGACCGACATCCTTCTGGAGGCGCGCGGCTGAGCCGCGTTCTCGACCGCGTCGTGGCGTTGGATGGACCCGGCTGACGGGACGATAACGCGCCGACGCTCAAGACAGGCAGCCGATTCCGTTCTCACGGAAACGGCTCCAGGGCCGCCCGCTTCATCCTCGATCGACGACGAGTACCTCATGGCGACCGACATCCTGATGCCCGCCCTCTCTCCGACCATGGAAGAGGGGAAGCTCGCCAAATGGCTCAAGAAAGAGGGCGACCCGGTGAAATCCGGCGACGTCCTCGCCGAGATCGAGACCGACAAGGCGACGATGGAGGTCGAGGCCATCGACGAGGGCGTACTCGCCAAAATCCTCATCGCCGAGGGCACCGAGGGGGTGAAGGTCAACACCCCGATCGCGATCATCGCGGCGGACGGCGAAGACGTCGCCGCGGCGGCGGCAGGTGGTGGCAAGAAGGCCGACGGCGCCGATTCCGTTGGCCAGCCCGCCCCGACCCCGACGATGCAGGCGGAAGGGCATGCCTCGGCGCCGGCCGCGACCGCCAAGACCGGCGACGACAAGGCCAATGCGCCGGCGAGCCCGGCGGTGATCACCAACAAGACGCCGGCCCCGGTGATGGCCGAGTTCCCGGAAGGGACCGAGATGGTCACCACCACCGTGCGCGAGGCGCTTCGCGACGCCATGGCCGAGGAGATGCGCCGCGAGGACTCCGTCTTCGTGATCGGCGAGGAGGTCGCCGAATACCAGGGCGCCTACAAGATCACCCAAGGTCTGCTGCAGGAATTCGGTGCGCGCCGCGTGGTCGATACACCGATCACAGAGCACGGTTTTGCAGGTATCGCAGTGGGTGCCGCCTATACCGGCCTGCGCCCCATCGTCGAGTTCATGACCTTCAACTTCGCCATGCAGGCGATCGACCACATCATCAACTCGGCGGCCAAGACCCTCTACATGTCCGGCGGCCAGCTCGGCTGTCCGATCGTGTTCCGCGGCCCCAACGGTGCGGCGGCCCGCGTCGGCGCCCAGCACAGCCACGATTACTCGTCGTGGTACTCCAGCGTGCCCGGCCTCAAGGTGATCGCGCCCTACACGGCGTCGGACGCCAAGGGCCTGCTCAAGGCGGCGATCCGCGACCCGAACCCGATCATCTTCCTCGAGAACGAAATTCTCTACGGCCAGAGCTTCCCGGTGCCGAAGCTCGACGATTTCGTGCTGCCCATCGGCAAGGCCCGCATCCACCGCCCCGGCACCGATGTGACGATCGTCTCGTTCTCCATCGGCATGACCTATGCGCTGAAGGCCGCGCAGGCGCTTGCCGAGCAGGGCATCGAGGCCGAGGTGATCGACCTGCGCACCCTGCGCCCGATGGACACCGATACGGTCATCGAGTCGGTGAAGAAGACCGGTCGCTGTGTCACCGTGGAGGAAGGCTTCCCGCAATCGGGAATCGGCGCCGAGATCTCGGCCCGCCTGATGGTCGATGCCTTCGACTATCTCGACGCCCCGGTCCTGCGCGTCACCGGCAAGGACGTCCCGATGCCGTATGCCGCCAACCTCGAAAAGCTCGCGCTGCCCAACGTCGCCGAGGTGATCGAGGCGGTCAAAGCCGTCTGCTACCGCTAAAAAACCCAGCGCTCGTCCCGCGTCGTGACGGCGAGGGACGTGGAGCCGAGGATCATGACGGATAAATTCGTAGAACTCTCCGCCCCACCCGATGCCGTCGAGAACGGTGGCATCGAGGTCGTCCGGGCCAGCGTGGTCGACGGCGCGGTGAGCGTCGCGCTGCGGCGCTCGTTCGACGATCCCTTCACCTGGGGCCGGCTTCTGATCGATCTCGCCCGACAGGCGGCCCGCGTCTACGCGCTGGAGACCGAGATGTCGGAGGAGGACGCCTTCGAGCGCATTCGCGCCGGACTCGAATCCGAGAAATTCGATCCGGATGAGTCCTCCGGTGCGAACACCCTGAACTGAACGAACCAGACCAACGCCAGCCCGCTTCCGATCAGGATAACCGCCGATGCCGATCAACGTCCTGATGCCCGCCCTGTCGCCGACGATGGAAAAGGGCAACCTCGCCAAGTGGCTCAAGAAAGAGGGCGACCTGGTTAAATCCGGTGACGTCCTCGCCGAGATCGAGACCGACAAGGCAACGATGGAGGTCGAGGCGATCGACGAGGGCGTACTCGCCAAGATCCTGGTCGCCGAAGGCACGGCGGACGTGCCGGTGAACGACCTGATCGCGATCATCGCCACCGAAGGCGAAGACCCGGCCAGCATCCAGGCCCCCGCTGCCGGCGGTGCTGCGGCGCCTGCTCCCAAAGCCGAGGCCCCGGCGCAGAACTCCACGCCCGGCGGCGGCACCATGGCCTATGCCCGCGTGGATGCGGCCCCGGAAGGTGCCAAACCGGCATCGGCGCCGGCCACCGGCGGTCGCATCGTCGCGTCGCCGCTCGCCCGCCGCATCGCCGGCCAGGAGGGCGTCGACCTCTCGGCGGTGACGGGCTCCGGCCCGCATGGCCGGATCATCGAGCGCGACGTGCGCGCCGCCATGGCCAGCGGCACAACCAAGGCCGCGCCGGCGCCGACCGCAGCCGCGTCCACTCCCGCCGCAGCGCCGCCGAAGGCAGCCGCCCCCGCCGGTGCCAGCGGTCCTGTCGGCCTCACCACCGATCAGGTTCGCGGCTTCTACGCCAAGGGCTCCTACGAGGAGGTGCCGCTCGACGGCATGCGCAAGACCATCGCCAAGCGCCTCACCGAGGCGATGCAGGTGGCGCCGCACTTCTACCTCACTGTGGATTGCGAACTCGACGCGCTGATGGCCCTGCGCGAGCAGCTCAACAAGAGCGCCGGCACGACGAAGGACGGCAAGCCGCTGTTCAAGCTCTCGGTCAACGACTTCGTCATCAAGGCGATGGGCCTCGCTCTGATGCGGGTGCCGGCGGCCAACGCCGTCTGGGCTGAGGATAGAATCCTCCGCTTCAACAACGCCGAGGTCGGCGTCGCCGTCGCGATCGACGGTGGCCTGTTCACCCCGGTGATCCGTAGGGCCGACCAGAAGACCCTCTCCACCATCTCGAACGAGATGAAGGACTTCGCGGCCCGCGCCCGCGCCAAGAAGCTCAAGCCCGACGAATACCAGGGCGGCGTCACCTCCGTGTCGAACCTCGGCATGTTCGGCATCAAGCACTTCACCGCGGTGATCAACCCGCCGCAATCCTCGATCCTAGCGGTGGGTGCGGGCGAGAAGCGCGTCGTGGTCAAGGACGGCGCGCCGGCCGTGGTCCAGGTGATGACCGCCACCATGTCCTGCGATCACCGGGTGCTCGACGGGGCACTGGGCGCCGAGCTGATCTCGGCCTTCAAGGCACTGATCGAGAGCCCGATGGGCATGCTGGTCTGACTTCGGTAACGCCACCCTCGCTAGCCCTCACCCCCGACCCCTCCCCATAAGGGAGGGGATTAGGAGCGCCCCATGGCCGACACCTATGACATCCTCATCATCGGCGCCGGACCCGGCGGCTACGTAGCGGCGATCCGCGCGGCGCAGCTCGGGTTCAAGACTGCGGTGATCGACCGTGAGCATCTCGGTGGCATCTGCCTGAACTGGGGCTGCATCCCGACCAAAGCCCTGCTGCGCTCGGCCGAAATCTACCACTACATGCAGCATGCCGGCGATTACGGCCTCTCGGCGGAGAAGGTCGGCTTTGACACGGCCGCCATCGTCAAGCGCTCACGCGGCGTCTCGGCCCGTCTCAACGGCGGCGTCGGCATGCTGCTGAAGAAGAACAAGGTCGACGTCATCTGGGGCGAAGCGACCATCGAGGCCGGAGCCCAGGGCAACCAGCCCGGCAAGGTCACCGTCAAGGAGACCAGTCGCGCGCCGGCCCCCAAGGGCGCGCTCGCCGCGGGCTCCTACAGCGCAAAGCACATCATCATCGCCACCGGGGCACGGCCCCGCGCCATTCCGGGCATCGAGCCGGACAAGAAGCAGATCTGGACCTACTACGAGGCGATGGTCCCCGAGACCATGCCGAAGTCGCTCCTCGTGATGGGCTCGGGCGCCATCGGTATCGAGTTCGCCTCGTTCTATCGCACCATGGGTGCGGAGGTGACGGTGATCGAGCTCCTGCCGCAGATCCTCCCCGTCGAGGATGCGGAGATCGCCGGGCTCGCGCGCAAGCGCTTCGAGAAGCAGGGCATCAAGATCCTGACCGGCGCGAAGGTCACCAAGGTGGAGAAGTCGGCCGACTCCGTCACCGCCACGATCGAGACGACGGACGGCAAATCGCAGCAATTGAGCGCGGAAAAGCTGATCTCGGCGGTGGGCGTCGTCGGCAACATCGAGAATCTCGGGCTGGAAAAGATCGGCCTCAAGATCGATCGCGGTATCGTCGTCACCGATGGGCTGGGGCGCACCAACGTCCCGGGCGTCTACGCCATCGGCGACGTCGCCGGGCCGCCGATGCTCGCCCACAAGGCCGAGCACGAGGGCGTCCTCTGCGTCGAGACGATCAAGGGCCTGCACACCCACGCCATGGACAAGGCCAAGATCCCCGGCTGTACCTATTGCCAGCCGCAGATCGCCAGCGTCGGGCTCACCGAGGCCAAGGCCAAGGAGCAGGGTTTCGCCGTGAAGGTCGGCCGCTTCCCGTTCGCGGGCAACGGCAAGGCCATCGCGCTCGGGGAGCCGGACGGCATGGTCAAGACGGTGTTCGACGCCAAGACCGGCCAGTTGCTCGGTGCCCACATGGTCGGCGCCGAAGTGACCGAGCTGATCCAGGGCTACGTCGTCGCCATGAACCTCGAGACCACCGAGGAGGACCTGATGCACACGGTCTTCCCGCACCCGACCCTGTCCGAGATGATGCACGAAAGCGTGCTCGATGCGTATGGCAAGGTGATCCATAGCTGATCGTCGGTGACATCAGACGACCTCGGCCGCCTGCGAGCCCAGCGCAGGCGGCCGTCTCAGGCCCACGTGCGAAGCGGCCCTTCCGCCGCCATCGCTCAGGGGGGCTGATCGTTGCTGGTCACGGGCCAAGTCCGTCTTTGGCCGCCGACGCCGTTCGGAGCACCGAGTACAGCGAACAAAGACTCGCGCCCTCCGACCTTCGATCAGTAACCGGAAGCGGTCATTCGAAGAGTGCGGAGAGGTCCGGCAAGCAGAACCTTTTTCGGGCCAGCCAGTCCCGGGCCAATCGACAGGGATCGAGACAAGACGTCCCGGAAAAGTTTTCGTAGCCAAGACACAGCGGAATTGTAAAAACCCGAGGCCTCGGCCGCACTGTTCGACGCCCGGCGGCGGCGATGAGGTTTTCGCTCATGCTCGGCCTGCACACGCTGCAATACCCGTTCCTGTTCAGTGTCCCGCTCGTGAGTCAGGTGATCGGTCTGCGGGGCCTGTTCATTCGGCCGCCACGGAATTGGGATCCGGCCACGCCCATCATGGCGCAGTTCCTCAGTCTCGATCCACCGATCTTCTGCTGCCAGCCACAACCCTGGCCGTTCGGCGCAGCCCATTACCTCGCGGCGCGGTTTCCCGACGAACCGCTGGTCTTCCTGCAACCGATCACCATGAGCCTCGAACGCCGCGCCTTCGCCCTGGCCTTGGCGGCACAGCATCGTCGCTTCCGTAGAGCGCATCCCCGCGCGCGGCTCATCCTCATGGCCAATACCCAGGCCGAGGAGCTGTTGCTGCGAAAGCTCGGGGTCGACGTGCACCTGATCCCGCAGAACATGTTCATCGACGAGACGATGTACCATCCGATTCCGGGACAGGAACGGCGGTGCGACGCGATCTACAATGCCCAGCTCGCGCCCTTCAAGCGGCACGAATTGGCCCGTCTCGTGCCGAGCTGCGCCTATGTGACCAAGATGTTCAAGAGTTGGTCGCCGCACTTGAAACGGGCGCAGCTCGACCGCTTCGTTCGCGCCTTGCCGCATGGCCACACGATCCTCAACGACATCGGCGCCGATGACGTCGTCGCGATGGACCATCTGCGCGTGAACGCGGCGATGGCCTCCGCCCATGTCGGTCTGTGCCTCTCCCGCCTGGAAGGCGCCATGTACGCGAGCAGCGAGTACCTGCTGGCGGGATTGCCGGTGGTCTCCACCCGCAGCCAGGGCGGGCGCGACACCTTCTTCCATCCGGACACGACCCTCATCGTTGCGGACGACCCCCGCGCCGTGCAGGACGGTGTCGCAGCCATGAAGGCGCGGGCCATTCCGCCCGACTACGTGCGTGCCACGACCTTGCGGCTGATGACCATCGAGCGTGAGCGCTTCAACACCTTCATCGACGGTTTGCGGGAAACCGCAGCGCGGCACACAAACCGGGATGCGCGTCGGGATCAGGTCGAGCGGACAGACCCGCGCTGGTCCTTCGATTATTTTCACAAGCTTTCGCGGTTCGGACACCTGTCGGATTTCGAGGCGCAACTGTCCGCCAGCCTCAATCGGTCCCCGACGGCGGCGATGAAGGCGGGAGCGGCCAGCAACGCCTGACGAATGGGATGCCGTGTCGCGCGATCGCAACGCGGTGGGTTTGCAGCTTCGTGTTCGAGGGCTTACGTCAAGGGACCTTGTCCGCCTGTCGCGGGCAGACTCCGCGGTGTGGCATGGCCGTCGTCCTCGACCTTCTCCGAAACGACCAGCGGCCGCGGCATCCCGAGAAGGCGCATCGCCCGGATCAGCCGATCCAGCGCAAGCCCGACTGGATTCGGGTGAAGGCGCCCGGCTCGGCCGGCTGGGCCGAGACCCGTGCCATCGTCAAGGAACACGGTCTCGTCACGGTGTGCGAGGAAGCGGGCTGCCCCAATATCGGCGAGTGCTGGGAGAAGAAGCACGCCACCTTCATGATCATGGGCGACACCTGCACGCGGGCCTGCGCCTTCTGCAACGTGCGCACGGGCCTGCCGCAGGGCCTCGATGCGCGCGAGCCCGACAACGTCGCGGATTCGGTGGCCAAGCTCGGACTGCACCACGTGGTGATCACCTCGGTGGATCGCGACGATCTCGCCGATGGCGGCGCCGAGCATTTCGCCCAGACCATCCGGGCGATCCGCGCCCGCAGCCCCGCCACGACCATCGAGATCCTGACCCCCGATTTCCTGCGCAAGGACGGTGCGCTCGAAGTGGTGGTCGCGGCCCGCCCCGATGTGTTCAACCACAACCTCGAGACGGTACCGGGCAACTACCTCACCGTACGGCCCGGCGCCCGCTACTTCCATTCGGTGCGGCTGCTGCAGCGGGTCAAGGAGCTCGATCCGACGATCTTTACCAAATCCGGCATCATGGTCGGCCTCGGTGAGGAGCGGAACGAGGTGGTCCAGCTCATGGACGACCTGCGTTCGGCAGATGTCGACTTCCTCACGGTCGGACAGTATCTGCAACCGACGAAGAAGCACCACGAGGTGGTGCGTTTCATGCCGCCCGACGAGTTCAAGTCCCTGGAGACGACAGCGTATTCCAAGGGTTTCCTGCTCGTCTCGGCAACGCCGCTGACCCGTTCCTCCCACCATGCCGGCGAGGATTTTTCGCGATTGAAGGCGGCCCGCGTCGCCCGTCTCGCGCATTCCGCCAACGCCTGAGTCTTCATGCCGTCTTTCCGGATCGACCGCGCGGTGCGCCATTCACCGCAGCAGATGTACGACCTCGTCGCCGACGTGGAGCGCTACCCCGAGTTCCTGCCGCTGTGCGAGTCCCTGCGCGTCCTGCGCCGGCAGACCGGTGAGGACGGCGTCGAGGTGCTCGTGGCCGAGATGGGCGTGGGCTACAAGGCGATCCGCGAGCGTTTCACCACCCGGGTCACCCTCGATCGGGCAAACATGAAGATCGTGGCCGAGTACATCGACGGACCGTTCCGGCACCTCGAGAACCGGTGGCTCTTCAAGGAGGGCGCGGACGGCGGCTGCACCATCGATTTCTTCATCACCTACGAGTTCAAGAGCCGGACTCTGGGGCTGCTCATGGGTTCGATGTTCGACCGCGCCTTCCGCAAGTTCACCGACGCCTTTGAGGCGCGCGCCGGGCGGGTTTACGGCGCCGCCTGACAGACGGTCGGCCGCTACCTGAGGTGCGGCGTGACCTTCGCCTCGAGCAACCGGATCAGGTCCGGCTCCATGAAATCGTAGACGTCCGGAATGTCGAGGCAGATCAAGCGGACTTGGTTCAGGGCCGCTCGATGTCGGCGTTGTAGTTTCGCGCGATGTTTGCGCTCCATCACGAAGACGATCTCCGCCCAGGCGAGATGCTCGGTGCTCAGCACCTCGTCGGCGTCGTGATCGATACCGGCAGACGCCACGGCCAGGTCGGCCCGTTTCGAGAAGATCTGTTCGGCGGTCGGGCTGCGCAGGCGGTTGCGGCCGCAGACGAACAGGACGTTTCGCACCCGGCTCAGGGCAGGGCGCTTTCGAGCAGGCCGAGGGCATCCGCCACGGCCCGTCGGCGAATCTCGGCGCGCCCGAGGTCACCGTACCGGGCCTCACGATGGCCTACCGGTCCATTCTTCGTCGCCAAGCCGAAATGCACCAGCCCGACCGGCTTGTCGGCAGTACCGCCGCCGGGGCCGGCGATGCCGGTGATCGCTACGGCGACGTCGGCCCGCGAATGGGCGAGGGCGCCGTCCGCCATGGCGCGCGCCACCGGTTCGCTCACCGCCCCGTGGCGGGCGATGAGGTCGGGCGGCACGCCGATCGCCTCGGCCTTGGCATCGTTCGAATAGGTGACGAAGCCGCGCTCCACCACCGCGGAGGAGCCCGGTACCGCCGTCAGGAGCCCGGCGACGAGGCCGCCGGTGCAGGATTCGGCCGTGGCGATCCGCAACCCCGCCGCCGTGTAGGCGGCGATCACAGCCTCCGCACGCGCGAGCAGGACGGGATCGTCGATCACGCCCGGCGCTCGGTGGTCTCGGCTTCGGCGTTAACCTCGGCACAGATCTCCGGCAGGCGCACCGTGGCGGCGGCCTGGGCGGCGAGGCCCTCGGCGCGGCCGACGAAGCCGAGCTTCTCGGTGGTGGTCGCCTTGATCGAAACCGAGGTCAGCGGCACACCGGCGATCTCGGCGATGCGGGCGCGGATCGCTTCGCGATGGGCGCCGATGCGCGGGGCCTCGGCCAGCACCGTGATGTCGAGATGGTCGATCTTGCCGCCGCGTGCCCGCACCAATTCCACCGCGTGGGCAAGGAAGCGATCGGAGGAGGCGCCGCGCCACTGCTCGTCGCTGGGCGGGAAATGCGTGCCGATATCCCCGTCGGCGATGGCGCCGAGCAGCGCGTCGGTGAGCGCGTGCAACGCCACGTCACCATCCGAATGGGCGAGCACGCCGCGGTCGGCGGGAATCTTCACGCCGCCAAGCCAGACATGGTCGCCATCGGTGAAGGCATGCACGTCGAATCCGGTGCCGAGGCGGGTCACGTAGGTGGTCATGGCGGAGGCTCCAGGCTGTCCGGATGCGGCAGGGTCGGACCCGGAGAAGCTGCGATCGGCCTCGATCAGGTCGGTGGGCTGGGTGATCTTGCGGTTGCGGATATCGCCTTCGAACACGACCACCGAGAGTCCGGCCCATTCGGCCAGCGCTCCATCGTCGGTGAAGCCGTCGAGGCCGGCCCGCATCGCCGCATGATGAGCATCGAGCAGGAGCGGGAAGGCGAAGGCCTGCGGCGTCTGAACGGCGCGCAGGTTTTCGCGGGCGGGCGTCTCGCGCACCCGGCCGATGCCGGGGGCGAGGTCTTCCACCAGCTTGATCGTGTCGGTGACGGCGATGCCCGGAACGGCGGCGCCATGGTCGCGACCGGCGGCGAGAGCCCGGTCGATCAAGCCGGCATCCACGTAGGGGCGGGCGGCATCGTGAACGAGGACCAGCTCGGGCGCACCGGCGGCCGCCAGGGCTTCGAGGCCGGCCCGCACCGAAAGCTGACGGGTAGCACCCCCCTTCACCGGAGCCGCGAGTTTCGCGCGCAGGATGGGGTCGAGATCGTCGAGGCAGGCGTGGTAGAACGCCGCAGCATCGGGCGCGATCACCGGCTGGATTCGGGTGATGCCGTCGTGCACGGCGAGCGCCGCGAGCGTGCGCGTCAGGACGGCCTGACCGCCGACGCGGCGGTACTGCTTGGGGCGGTCGCCGCCGATACGGATGCCGCGACCGGCCGCGACCACCACTGCCGCCGCTGGGAACGCGGTACCGGACATGAACTTCCTCGCGCGCAGGCTTTGGGACGGCCTGTCGTTTAAGCGGGGGAGTCGCGTAAATCAAATCGCGCAAGCCGCTTGCGCCTTCGGACGATTTGTCTATTTGTTGTGCACAATGTGGGCTGATGATTATTTGAGCGTTCTGCGCTCGTCCGAGACGGTTGGGAGCTCTGTCGCGAGACGGGCCACCGGCGGGTCGGCGCCGGTTTTGCTGGCGCCGCTGTCGGGTGTCACCGACGTGCATTTTCGGCGAATCGTGCGCAGGCTCGGCGCAAGTGCAGTGGTCTCCGAGATGGTGGCGGCGGCCGAGTTCGCGCGCGGCGCCACCGAGGCCCGCCTGCGCGCTGAAGGTGGCGGCATCGACCCGCACGTGGTCCAGCTTGCCGGGTGCGCGCCGGAGCCGATGGCCGAGGCCGCGCGCCTGGCCGAAGCCAGCGGCGCCGACGTGATCGACATCAACATGGGCTGTCCGGCCAAGGTCGTTACCGGCGGAGCCTCCGGATCGGCGCTGATGCGCGATATCGAGGGCGCCACGCGCATTCTCGCCGCCGTGCGCGGTGCGGTCGCGATCCCCGTCACGGTCAAGATGCGGCTCGGGTGGGACCATGCCACCCTCAACGCTGCCGATCTCGCCCGCCGCGCCGAAGGGCTCGGCTTCAATGCCGTCACCGTCCATGGCCGCACGCGTCAGCAATTCTACAAGGGCCAGGCCGATTGGGCGGCGATCCGCACCGTGGTCGACGCAGTGACGATTCCGGTGGTCGCCAACGGCGACGTGACCACCCTCGCCGAGGCGCGCGCCTGCCTCGCGCAATCGGGCGCGGCCGGGGTGATGATCGGCCGTGCCGCGATCGGACGCCCCTGGCTCGTGGGGGAGATCGCCGCGGGGCTTTCCGGCACAGCCGCCCCGGTCCTGTCGAACAACGACCGCGCGGCCCTGGCGGTGCAGCATTACGAGGGGCTGCTCATCCTGTACGGCGCGCGCATGGGCGTGCGCCACGCCCGCAAGCATCTGGCAGCCTATGCCGAGGCCGGCGGCGGCCTGAACCCGGAGGATCGCATGCGGCTCCTCACCACCAACGATCCGGCCCTCGCCAGTGCGCTGCTTTCGCAGGCGTTCCTGGGCGAGAGGGCCGTCCTCGACAACGCTCAGCACCAACGGCCATCGATCGAGGAGGCGGCATGAATACGGGAGCCGACGCGACCGGCGCGGGCTTCGCGCTGCCGACCAGCGAGGCGGTGATCAACGCCCTGCCGCTACCGGTGCTCACCATCGGGGCGGACGACCGCATCCTGCACGTGAACCATGCCGGCGAGACCTTCTTCGACCATTCCGCCCGGCTGATGCAGCGGCGGCGCCTGTCCGACATCATCCCCTTCGCCTCGCCGATCAGCGCCCTGGTGTCGGAGGTGCGCCGGCGCCGGGCGAGCGTGAGCGAGTATGGGGTCGAACTGGTCCAGCCGCGCTCCGGCCTGGAGCGCAGCGTCGACGTGTTCGCGACACCGCTGGGCGATGACGAGGAGGTGGTGGTGCTGATGCTTCAGGAGCGCACCATCGCCGACAAGATGAACCGCCAGCTCACTCATCGGGGTGCGGCGCGCTCGATGGTGGCCCTCGGCGCGATGCTCGCCCACGAGATCAAGAACCCGCTCGCCGGCATCCGCGGCGCGGCCCAGCTCCTCGAGCAATCCGCCGATGAGGACGACCGGCTCCTGACCCGGCTGATCTGCGACGAATCCGACCGGATCGTGCGCATCGTCGAGCGCATGGAGCTGTTCGGCGACGAGCGTCCGGTGGAGCGCAGCTCGGTCAACGTCCACGGCGTGCTCGATCAGGTGAAGCGCTCGGCCCAATCCGGCTTCGCGCGCCACATCCGCTTCGTCGAGACCTACGATCCTTCGCTGCCACCGGTGCTCGGCAACCGCGACCAGCTCGTCCAGGTCATCCTCAACCTGGTCAAAAACGCCGCCGAAGCCATCGGCGCCGACACGGTCGACGGCGAGATCACCCTCTCCACCGCCTTTCGCACCGGCTTGCGCCTGCAGGTGCCCGGCTCGCGCGAGCGCGTCAGCCTGCCGATCGAGGTGGCGGTGCGCGACAACGGGCCGGGCGTCACGCCCGACCTTCTGCCCGACCTGTTCGACCCCTTCGTCACCACGAAGACGCAAGGGTCCGGCCTCGGACTTGCATTGGTCGCCAAGATCGTCGGCGATCACGGCGGTATCGTCGAATGCGATCCGGTCCCGCGCCGGACCACCTTTCGCCTTCTTCTCCCCATGTCGAGCGCCCGCGATGGGCGCGAATCGTCCGCGGAGCTGTAGAGTCGCGTCATGCCCAACGGACACATCATCGTCGCGGACGACGACGCCGCCATCCGCACCGTCTTGAATCAGGCGCTGTCGCGGGCCGGCTACGAAGTCCGCTCCACCGGAAACTGCGCGACGCTCTGGCGCTGGGTCGCGCAAGGCGAGGGCGATCTCGTCATCACCGACGTGGTGATGCCCGACGAGAACGTGTTCGACCTGCTGCCGCGGATCAAGCGCGTGCGCCCGGAACTGCCGATCATCGTCATGAGCGCGCAGAACACGTTCATGACCGCGATCCGCGCTTCCGAGCGCGGCGCCTACGAATATCTCCCCAAGCCCTTCGACCTGAAGGAGCTGATCGCCATAGTCGGGCGTGCGCTGTCGCGGCCGCGCGGGACGCCGGCGCCGGGAGCGGATCCCGGCAACGAGGATATCCCGCTGGTCGGCCGCTCGCCGGCCATGCAGGAGATCTACCGGGCGCTCGCCCGCCTGATGCCCACCGATCTCACGGTGATGATCACCGGCGAATCCGGCACCGGCAAGGAATTGGTGGCCCGCGCGCTGCACGATTACGGCCGCCGCCGCACCGGGCCGTTCGTGCCCGTGAACATGGCCGCGATCCCGCGTGACCTCATCGAATCCGAACTGTTCGGCCACGAGAAGGGCGCCTTCACCGGGGCGCTGTCGCGCTCGGCCGGCCGGTTCGAGCAGGCGGAGGGCGGCACCCTGTTTCTCGACGAGATCGGCGACATGCCGATGGAGGCGCAGACCCGCCTGCTGCGCGTGCTGCAGCAGGGCGAGTACACCACCGTCGGCGGCCGGGTTCCGATCAAGACCAACGTCCGCATCATCGCGGCGACCAACAAGGATCTTCGCGTCTCGATCCAGCAGGGCATTTTTCGCGAGGATCTGTTCTTCCGCCTCAACGTGGTCCCGCTGCGGCTTCCGGCCCTGCGCGAGCGGTCGGAGGACGTGCCCGACCTGATCCGCCACTTCTTCGTGATGGTCGAGCGCGAGGGTCTCAGCCGCAAATCCCTCGACGGCGAGGCGATGGAGCGACTCAAGCGCTATCGCTGGCCCGGTAACGTCCGCGAACTCGAGAACCTCGTCCGGCGCCTCGCCGCGCTCTACCCGCAGGAGACGATCACCGGCCCGGTGATCGAGGCCGAACTCGACACCTTGCCCCTGGCCCACAGCCAGCCGAGCAACGGCGCCCCGCGAAAAGGCAGCAACGGCGAGGCCGAAACCCTGTCCGGCGCGGTGGAGCGCCATCTGGCCGAGTATTTCGGCGGTTATCGCGACACGCTACCTCCACCCGGCCTCTACCACCGGATCCTACGCGAGATCGAAGGCCCGCTCATCGGCGCGGCGCTGGCCGCAACCCGCGGCAATCAGATCCGCGCGGCGGAACTGCTCGGCGTCAACCGCAACACCCTGCGCAAGAAGGTCCGCGACCTCGACCTGCAGGTGTTTCGCAATTCACGCTGAGGGTCCGGCAGGTTTGCTGATGGACGAAATCGATCGGCCCTGAAGACAAGAAAACGGCCGCTTCCCTCGGGGAAGCGGCCTTTCCTTTTCGACAAGATTGCGCGCGCTGTGTCCGCACGTGACTTCGGCCCTACAGCCCTTCCGAACCGCCATCCGAGCGCGGGTCGTGCACGGCCTCGACACGTCCGTTGCCGGGATGCCGCACGATCATCCCGGCATGGCCGAGTGAGTCGATGTAGGCACCGCCGAGTTCCTCGACCGCGTGGCCCATGGAGCGCAGGGCGCGGATGCAATCGGGATCGAAGCGGTCCTCGACCTTCACGGTGAGGGATTCCGCACCCCAGGTACGGCCATAGAGCAACCGCGGCGCATCGACGGCCGCCAGCGGGCTCATCCCGTAATCGGCGTAGCGCGTATAGGTCTGCGCCTGGAACTGGGGCTGCCCGTCGCCGCCCATCGAGCCGTACGACATGACCCGGCCATCGTCGAAGCAGGCGAGCGCCGGGATCAGGGTATGGAACGGCCGCCGGCCGGGCTCGAGCGGGTTGACCGCATGCGCGTCGAGGGAGAACGAGGTGCCGCGGTTCTGCCAATGGATGCCGGTCTTCGGCAGCACCATGCCGGAGCCATACTCCCAGTAGATCGACTGGATGTAGGAGACGGCCAGCCCATCCTTGTCGATGGCGCCCATCCACACCGTATCGCCCTCGCCCGGATTGCGCAGGGGAATGCTGGCCGCCCGGCTCATGTCGATCTGTGCCGCCTCGCGGTCGAGGCGTTCGGGCGTCAGGAAGCTTGCCGGGTCGACGTCGAGCCGGTCGAAATCGGTGACGATCCGATCGCGGATCGCGAAGGCGCGCTTCGTCGCCTCGATGAGCCCGTGATAATGCGCCGCCGTCTCCGGGCGCGCGATCTTCAGCCGGTCGAAGATGCCGAGGATCAGGAGCGCAGCGACCCCTTGGGTCGGGGGCGGGAAATTGTACAGCGTCGCATCGCGCCGGCGCAGGGTGAGGGGCGCGCGTTCGCGCGGCGCGTAGGCTTTGAGGTCGGCGCGGGTCACCGGCGAACCGAGACGATCGAGATCGGCGGCGATCTCGCGGCCGAGATCGCCGCGATAGAAGTCGTCGAGCCCGGCATGGGCGAGCTGATCGAGGGTGTCGGCGAGAACCGGCAGTCGGCGGACGATGCCGGCCGCGTAGGGCTTGCCGTCGTCGAGGAACGTCTGCGCAAAATTCGGCTGGTCGTGGAGGGTGTCGATCTCCTTGGGCACGTAGCGCGCTTCGGAGGGCGACACCGCGACGCCGTCGCGGGCGTGGCGGATCGCATCCGCCAACAGGGTCTGCAAAGGCAGCCGGCCACCGAGCGCGCGGGCAAGATCGAGGGCGAGGCTCCAGCCGCCGATGGCACCGGCCACGGTGAGCGCCGCGTCGGGTCCGCGCGAGGGCAGGACCTCGTAGCCCTTCTCGCGGTAGCGCCGGATCGTCGCGAGGCTGCCGGCCGGCCCGCAGGCCTCGATGCCGCGCACCCGGCCACCGCGCTCGCGCACCAGCCAGAAGCCGTCCCCGCCGATGCCGTTCATATGCGGATAGACCACCGCGATGGTCGCCGCCATCGCCGCCATCGCCTCGATGGCATTGCCACCCTGCGCGAGCACCGTCTGCCCGGAGCGCGCGGCGAGGTGATGGGGCGCAGCGACGGCGGCCGACGCGTAGACGGGGGTGTCTGGCATGCTGATCTCTAAAATCGGGAGGTGTTGAGAGTAGTGCATTTTCGGGACGCGTCGATGCGTTCGAAGCCCTGACGGGATTGCGACCGCGCTGGCGACAGCCCTCACTCGGATTGCTCCGTCGAACCGACCGTAAGAAGCGAATCCGGTGCGCCAGAAACCCGATTCGTATTAATTTCGCCACACTGTTGTGGCGATGCATCAGCCATGGCGTGGCTGCAACGTTTCAAGACAAAAGAGACCGCCGACACGGCGTCCGGGCTCATCGAGAAGCCCGGCGAAGGTGCGGACGCGGAGGACGGCGAGGAGGTTTCGGCGTCGCTGAAGCCCGGCCCGCGCGGGCCCGGATGGGTCGGTGCGCTGGTGGTCGGTACGGCGCTGGTCTCGGCGATCGCCACGTTCCTGATCTTGGCCGGCGTGATCCGCGTCATGAAGACGCCCACGGTCGGCCTGACGCTTCTCGGCATCAACGTCTTCTTGGTGCTCAGCCTCGTGGTGATCATCGCCTGGGAGGCGCGGGTCTTCCTGCATGCTCGGCGCACCAACGCGGCGGTGGCGCGGCTCCACACCCGCATCGTCGGCCTGTTCAGCCTCATCGCCGTTCTCCCCACCGTCCTGCTCGCCGTAGTGGCCGCCGTGACCATCGACCGGGGCCTGTCGCTCGGCTTCACCGACCGGGTACGCGACGTGGTGCTGAAATCGGTGGAAGTGGCGGATGCCTACCAAGAGAACCAGTGCCAGAGTCTCGCCCGCGAGATCCGCATCCTCACCGACGACCTCACCCGCGCGCGCCCGAATTTCGACGTGAACCGGCAATGGTTCGAGAGCTTCCTCACCGCGCGCGCGACCGCCCTGGGCCTGCCCGTGGCCGAGATCATGCGCGGGCCCAACGAGGTGGTGGCACGGGCCAAGATCGACACCTTGAAGGAGCGACGCCTGCCTTCGGCCGCCGCCTTCGAGGACGCGGCGAAATCCACCGACCCGATCTGCCTCGTGCCGAGCGAGGGCAGGGTCTTCGCAGCCCTCCTGCGGATGCCGGCCTATGACGGGGCGGTGCTGCTGGTGCAGCGCGAGGTCAGCCAGCTCGCCATCGATTTCCCCGGCGTCTCACGCGCCGCGGCGGCGGAATACCTCATCTACGACTCGCTCAAGCGCTCGATCCAGATCAGCTTCGCGTCGGTCTTCGTGCTGATCGCGCTCATCGCCCTGCTGTCGGCGGTGTGGTTCGGACTCAACTTCGCCAACCGCTTCGTCGCGCCGATCCGCCGCCTCATCAACGCGGCGGATCAGGTGGCGTCCGGCAATTTCTACGCGCAGGTGCCGGCGCGAAAGAGCGACGGCGATCTCGCTCATCTCGGCGAGAGCTTCAACAAGATGACACAGGAGCTGCGCCGCCAGCACGACGGTCTGACGGCGGCGAGCGACCTCATCGATCGCCGCCGCCGCTTCACCGAAGCCGTGCTATCGGGCGTTTCGCCTGGGGTCATCGGCGTCGACGAAAGCGGCCTCGTCACCATCGCCAACCCGTCGGTGGAGCGCACGCTGGGCCTGCGGGCCGACGCGATCGTCGGTCGACCGCTGACACAGGCGATTCCCGAACTGGCCGCGCTGTTCCCGGAGGGCGGGGAAGGGCGCCAGCGCGCACTCCAGCAACAGATCCAGCTCACCCGGGACGGGCGCGAGCGCACCGTCACTGTCCGGGTCACGAGTGAGCAGGCGCAAGGGGGCGCGCGCGGCTTCGTGGTGACGCTCGACGACATCACCGACCTCGTCTCGGCCCAGCGCACCTCGGCCTGGGCCGATGTGGCGCGTCGCATCGCCCACGAGATCAAGAACCCGCTCACCCCGATCCAGCTTTCGGCCGAGCGCATCCGGCGCAAGTATGGAAAGGTCATCGTTGCCGACAAGGACGTGTTCGATCAGTGCACGGCGACGATCATCCGCCAGGTCGACGAGATCAAACGCATGGTCGATGAATTCTCGTCCTTTGCCCGGATGCCCAAGCCCGCCATCGCCCGGAACGACCTGAGCGAGATCACCCGCCAGAACCTGTTCATGATGCGTGTCGCCCATCCCGACATGGACTTCTCGTTCACCGAGGCTGCCGAGGAGCGGGTGCTCGCCGCCTTCGACATCCGCCTGCTGTCGCAGGCGATCACCAACATCCTCAAGAACGCGGTGGAGGCGGTGCAGGCGGTGCCGGAGCCCGATCTCGGCAAGGGCCGCGTCGACGTGCGCCTCCTGCTCGAAGACGGGTTCGCGGTGATCGAGGTCACCGACAACGGCAAGGGATTTCCCGCCGAGGGGCGCCAGCGGCTGCTGGAGCCCTATATGACGACCCGCGAAGGCGGGACCGGCCTCGGACTCGCCATCGTCAGCAAGGTGCTGGAAGAGCATGGCGGCGGGATCGAGCTGAACGACAACCCGGAGGGACGGGGCGGACGCGTGCGGATGCGCGTGCCGTGCGACCCTCAGGGTGAGACGACGCCGGAGGGCAAACCCTCCGTGCAGGAAGAGAAGGGCGCCGCGCGGACGGCCCCCCCAATCGCGGAGATGCAGTCATGAGCGCCGATATCCTGATCGTCGACGACGAGGCCGACATCCGCGACCTCGTCGCCGGCATCCTCGACGACGAAGGCCACCGTACGCGCACCGCCGGCGGGTCGGACGAGGCCCTGGCGGCGATCGAGTCGCGCCGGCCCCACCTCGTCTTTCTCGACATCTGGCTGCAGGGTTCGCGCCTCGACGGATTGCAAGTGCTCGATCAGATCAAGGCCGGCCACCCCGACCTGCCGGTGGTCATGATCTCGGGCCACGGCAACATCGAAACCGCGGTGGCGGCGATCAAGGCAGGCGCCTACGACTTCATCGAGAAGCCGTTCAAGGCCGACCGGTTGATCCTGGTGGCCGAGCGGGCGCTGGAGACCTCGCGCCTGCGCCGCGAGGTGCGCGACCTCAAGACCCGTTCGGGGCAGGCGAGCCGGCTCGTCGGCGCCTCGGTGGTGGTCAACCAGTTGCGCCAGACGGTGGAGCGCGTAGCGCCCACCAACGCCCGGGTGATGATCCTTGGCGCACCGGGCTCCGGCAAGGAGCTCTCGGCCCGCACGCTGCACGCCACCTCGACCCGCGCCAGCGGTCCGTTCGTGGTCATCAACGCGGCGACCATCACCCCAGACACGATGGAGGCCGAACTGTTCGGCGTCGAGGCGGGCGAAGGCCGGGCGCGCCGGGTCGGCGCCCTCGAGGAGGCGCATGGCGGATCGCTCTACATCGACGAAGTCGCCGATATGCCGCGCGAGACCCAGAACCGCATCCTGCGCGTCCTCGTCGACCAGAACTTCCAGCGGGTGGGCGGCACCACGCGCGTCCATGTCGACGTCCGCATCATCTCGTCCTCCTCGCGCGATCTCGCCGAGGAGATCGCTGCGGGCCGTTTCCGCGAGGATCTGTTCCACCGGCTCTCGGTGGTGCCGATCCGGGTGCCGTCCCTGTCCGAACGGCGCGAGGATGTGCCGGAGCTGATCAGCTTCTTCATGGAGCAGATTTCGGGCGCCACCGGCCTGCCGCGCCGGCGCATCGCCGAGGACGCCATGGCGGTACTGCAATCGCACGACTGGCCCGGCAACGTGCGCCAGCTGCGCAACAACGTCGAACGGCTGATGATCCTCACCCACACCGATCCGGAGCAGGAGGTAACCTCCGAGATGCTCCCCACCGAGATCGGTGCACTAGTGCCGACCACCCCCAACGGCTCGGGGGGCGAGAAGCTGATGAGCTTGGCTCTGCGCGAAGCCCGCGAAATCTTCGAGCGCGAGTATCTCGTGGCCCAGATCGCGCGATTCTCCGGCAACATCTCGCGCACCGCGGAGTTCATCGGAATGGAGCGTTCCGCCCTGCACCGCAAGCTGAAGTCCCTGGGCATCGGCCCGTAAGGGGCTGGCGGCGCTCTTGCATCGCGTAGGCGCTGCGCGTGTAATGGTTGAGGTCGATCACCGTTTCGGATCGATCACTTGGGTTTCAAATTGTAAGGGCCGGGCACCCAAATGTCCGACTGATGAGAACCCGTCATTCGCGGCGGGCGGCAGTGTACGCAAGGATAAGAAAAAATGGCGGGCGAACGCGCTCAGAATCTGCAGGACACGTTCCTGAACCATGTTCGCAAGAACAAGATCCCGCTTACGATCTTCCTCGTCAATGGTGTCAAGCTTCAAGGCGTCGTGACTTGGTTCGACAACTTCTGCGTCTTGCTGCGGCGAGATGGGCACTCACAGCTCGTCTACAAGCATGCGATCTCGACGATCATGCCGGGTCATCCGGTACAGTTGTTCGAGCCCGACGAAACAGCTCCCGAGAAGGCCTGAAGTCCCAAAGCGGCGCGAGACGCGGCAGGTCACTTCGCAGGCCGATCGATCGGATAAGTTTGCCGTGCCCTTGTCTGTGGCCGGCAAACGCCCATTGTCCTGAGACCACAGGACAGGGTTCCAGAAGCACCGCATGACCGAAACGATGACGCCGGGTGAAGCCCGGCTCCAAGCGATGGCCGCCCCCGAGGGCGATATCGCGGCAGCGACCCATACCCTCGTGATCGGCCCCTATCTCAGTCGGGCGGCCATGCGCAGCGGCGGGGCGGCCAGCAACGCGGACATCCTACGCTCCAGCGAGGCGCGCCTCGACGAAGCCTCCGGCCTCGCCGCGGCCATCGAACTCGACGTGGTCGAGGCGATCGTGGCACCGGTCCAGCGCATCCGGCCCTCGACCTATCTCGGCAAGGGCCGGGTGGAAGAGCTGACCGGCGTGATCAAGGCGCAGGAGATCGGCCTCGTCGTGATGGATTGCGCGCTCTCCCCGGTGCAACAGCGCAACCTGGAGAAGGCCTTCGGCTGCAAGGTGATCGACCGGACCGGCCTGATCCTCGAGATTTTCGGGCGTCGCGCCTCGACCCGCGAGGGCACGCTGCAGGTCGAGCACGCCCATCTCGCCTACCAGCGGAGCCGGCTCGTGCGGTCCTGGACCCACCTGGAGCGCCAGCGTGGCGGCTTCGGCTTCCTCGGTGGCCCTGGCGAGACCCAGATCGAGGCCGACCGGCGCATGATCCAGGAGCGGATGACGAAGATCGAGCGCGAGCTCGACAGCGTCACCCGCACGCGCGGCCTGCACCGCCAGAGCCGGGCGCGGGTGCCGTATCCCATCGTCGCTCTCGTCGGCTACACCAATGCCGGCAAGTCGACGCTGTTCAACGCGCTGACCAAGGCGCAGGTGATGGCGCAGGACATGCTGTTCGCCACCCTCGACCCCACGGCGCGGGCGACCAAGCTGCCGCACGGCGAGACCGTGATTCTCTCCGACACGGTGGGATTCATCTCCGAGTTGCCGACCTCGCTGATCGCCGCCTTCCGGGCGACCCTGGAGGACGTGATCGAAGCCGACATCCTGCTCCATATCCGCGACGTCTCGCACGGCGACAGCGAAGCGCAGGCCGAGGATGTCGGGTCGGTCCTGCGCGAACTCGGGATCGAGACCAGCGCGACGCGGATCATCGAGGTCTGGAACAAGGCCGACCTCCTCGATGCGGACGAGCGGACGCGGCTGCTGAACCTGAGCGGGCATGAACGCTCGGACCGCGACAGCGCGGCGCCGGTGCTGGTCTCGGCCCTCACCGGCGAAGGCCTCGCCGCCCTGACCAGCCGGATCGAGGCGCGGATCGCGCGCCAGCGCTCGACCTTCGCGGTGGTCCTGCCACCGGAGGACGGCGCCGCCCTGCACTGGCTCTACGAGAACGCCGAGGTGCTCGACCGGCGCGAGGAGGAGGGCGGAACCATGCATCTGGCGATCCGCATCGCCCCCGAGAAGGAGCCGCGCTTCCTCAACCGCTTCTCAGGGGCCCGCCGGCTCAACCGGTCGAGCTGAGCGGCTCACTTCCGGGACAACGCACATTGGGTAAGGGCGCGGGTCGCCTCTGCTCAATCGATCGCCCGGCGTGCCAGGAGCGGTCCGCGACCTTCGACCGACACCGGTAGAGAACGCACGAAAAAGCCCCGGCGCCTGCGCGCCGGGGCTTTCCAGTCTAAGACGGGAACCGATTACGGCTGGAGAACGCCGTTGATCACGTGGATCACGCCGTTCGACTGCATCACGTTGGCGATGGTCACGGTGGCGGTGCTGCCCTTGGCGTCGGTCACGTAGAGCTTCTTACCCTTGGACTGGATCACCAGGGGCTCACCCTCGACGGTCTTGAGCTGGGCTTCGCCGCCGCCATCCTTGACGAGCTTCATCAGATCCCTGCCGGTGTAGACGCCCGGGACCACGTGATAGGTCAGGATCTTGGTGAGCGTCGCCTTGTTCTCGGGCTTCACCAGGGTCTCCACCGTGCCGGCGGGCAGCTTGGCGAAGGCGGCGTTGGTGGGAGCGAACACCGTGAATGGGCCAGGGCTGGCGAGCGTGTCGACGAGGCCGGCGGCCTTCACGGCGGCGACCAGCGTGGTGTGGTCCTTCGAGTTCACCGCGTTCTCGACGATGTTCTTAGAGGCGTACATCGGTGCGCCGCCGACCATCGGATTCTTGGCGAAGGCTGCGGCCGGAACGGCGGCGCCGAGGGCGAAGGCAAGGGCGACGGTGGCGGCGGCACGCACGGCGAGCGGGCGACGGACGGTGGTCTGGGTCATGGCGTCATTTCCTCTTCGATCCCTGCGCAGGAGCAGGGTGTCAGGTCGCCTTACGGAGCGCGGATGCGAAAAGTTTCCGCTGCGGCGTTTTTCGACATGCCAGCGCTCGCGACGTGGCGGAGACCGGACGAAGAGAAGGACACAGAGTCAGAGAGATTGCCTCTGTGCCCACGAAAAAGCCGTCCGACCCAAGGGTCGAACGGCTCATCCTTGGCGGACCGACCACGGAGCCGGAGCTCCGTAGCCGAATTGCCGGGATCAGTACTTGCGGATGATCGGAGCGGCCGAAGCGACGACCGGGGTCGGCGAGTACAGCGGAACGATCAGGCGGAACCAGCCCTCGGTGGTGTCGGAGCGGCGAACCGCCGACGCGACGGTGTGGGCGACGTAGGCCTGAGCCGTGAACATGCCGAAGTCGTAGCCGATGAGGCCGCCGAGCGAGAAGTTGCCGCGGTTGCCGGCAGCCAGGCTGAACTGGCTGATATCGAAGTTGTAGGTACCATAACCGATGGCGCCGATTTCGAACTTACCGAACTTCTTGGTCGCGGTCAGGTCGAGGTTGAGCGAGTCGGAGATGATGAACGGACCACGGAGGCCGAAGGTGTTGTTGCCGCCGAAGGTGGCCGGCGAGTCGTAGATGTTCGCGGTCAGGTTGGCGGTCAGGTTGTAGCCTTCGCCGGTGTAGCTGGCGGCGACGCCCATGCGGTAGGTGTTCGAAGCGAGCTGGCCGAGGACCGGAGCACCGAGGAGCTGGCCGCCGTTGCTGACGAGAACGCCGCGGTCGCCGTTGAGCTCGTTGAGGTAGACACCGCCGAGCAAGCTGACGCCGAAGTTGTTGCCGAGATCGAAGGCCCAGATGCCGCCGACGAAGGTACCGACGTTGATCGAGAGATCACGGGCACCGTTCGGGCCGCTGTTCTTGCCGAAGGCGAACACGGTCGGGGGAGCGACGAGCAGCTCGACGCGGCCACCGAACGGAACGAACGGGGTCGACCACACCAGCACCGGAACGTTGACGCCGACATCAACGCTGCCAGGACCGTTGTTCTGGTTGCTGCGGTACACGAAGGTGTTCAGCGCATAGATGCCCTCGGGCAGCGGAGCGCCGGTGGCCAAGCCGACCTGCTCACCGGGAACCGTGGTCGTCTGAGCGAAAGACGCGGTAGCGGACATGCCGACCGCAAGCGACACCGCTCCGGCGGCGAGCCAGTTCTTCAACATTTTCTATTCCTTCCCAAGGATTTCAGGCGTCCGCCACGCAGCCTTCCGCACCATTCTGCCGGTCCGCCGCTTGATCGCGGCTTGTTTGCACCCGGTGCGGGAGGCCCCCCTTGCGGCCCAAGTTCATGTCTCAACGTCGAGAACTATTCTACATGATGATCCGGAAGGACAGGGGGATGCTTGGAAACGGGGCAGTTCCAACCCAACCGTTGCGCAAAAGCCGCAATTTGGACGCAACGCAGCATAAGGTTTTGTTAACCTTTGAAACCTGGTCCAGCACTTATTCGAAGCTGACGAATACGGCTTTGTGAAAAATAGCGCTGAATGCTCAAGCTGTTGCCGGCCAAGGCCAAGATCGGGACAATCGCGCAATACGGTCTCGACTTTCGCGCAAGGTATCGCCGCGGCCACGCGCCCTTTCGCGCGGCGGCGCACCGGCGATGCGGTGCGAAACCGGTTCGAGCCCGTTCGGCGCCCTCGATCGGGCGAATCAGTCGAAGGCGGCCGCCCCGAAGATTTTCGGTGTTGCTATTCTGCGGCAGCGCGGCCCTTCATCGGCGCCACCAAGGCCGGGCGCCGGGCCAGCACGTCGCGCAGGAAGCGGCCGGTATGGCTCGCCTTCGATTTTGCGATCTGCTCCGGCGTGCCTTCAGCCACGACCATGCCACCGCCATCGCCGCCCTCGGGCCCCATGTCGATCACCCAGTCGGCGGTCTTGATCACCTCGAGGTTGTGCTCGATCACCACGACGGTGTTGCCCTGATCGACGAGTTCGTGGAGCACCTCCATGAGCTTGGCGACGTCGTGGAAGTGCAGACCCGTCGTCGGCTCGTCGAGGATGTAGAGGGTGCGGCCGGTGGCCCGCTTCGAGAGCTCCTTGGAAAGCTTCACCCGCTGCGCCTCGCCGCCGGACAGGGTGGTCGCCTGCTGGCCGACCTTGACGTAGCCGAGGCCGACGCGGGCCAGGGTCTCCATCTTCTCGCGGATGCTCGGGACGGCCTTGAACAGGTCGGCGGCCTCCTCGACGGTCATGTCGAGGACATCGGCGATGGAGCGCTCGCGGTACTTCACTTCCAGAGTCTCGCGGTCGTAGCGGCGGCCCTTGCACACGTCGCAGGTGACGTAGACGTCGGGCAGGAAGTGCATCTCGATCTTGATGACGCCGTCGCCCGAGCAGGCCTCGCAGCGGCCGCCCTTCACGTTGAAGGAGAAGCGCCCGGCCTGATACCCGCGCGCCTTGGCCTCGGGCAGCCCAGCGAACCAGTCGCGGATCGGGGTGAAGGCACCGGTATAGGTCGCCGGGTTGGAGCGCGGGGTGCGCCCGATCGGCGACTGGTCGATATCGATGACCTTGTCGAGGTGCTCCAGCCCGTCGAGGCGATCGAACGGGGCCGGATGTTCCATCGCGCCGTTGAGGGTCTTGGCCACCGACTTGTAGAGCGTGTCGATGATCAGGGTAGACTTGCCGCCCCCCGAGACGCCCGAGACGCAGGTGAACGTGCCGAGTGGGATCTCGACGGTGACGTCCTTCAGATTGTTGCCGCGCGCGCCCACCAGCGTGAGCTTGCCCTTCTTCGGCTTCCTGCGCGCGGTGGGTACCCGCACGCTCATCTCGCCGGTGAGGTACTTGGCGGTGAGCGAGTCCGGGTTCTTCAGGACCTCCGCCGGCGTACCCTGCGCGATGATCCGTCCGCCATGGATGCCGGCGCCCGGGCCGACATCGACCACGTAATCGGCCTGCAGGATCGCGTCCTCGTCGTGCTCGACGACGATCACGGAGTTGCCCAGATCGCGCAGGCGCTTCAGCGTCCCGAGCAGGCGCTCGTTGTCGCGCTGATGCAGGCCGATGGAGGGTTCGTCCAGCACGTAGAGGACGCCGGTGAGGCCCGAGCCGATCTGCGAGGCGAGGCGGATGCGCTGGCTCTCGCCGCCCGACAACGAGCCCGAGCCACGCGCGAGGGTGAGGTAGTCGAGGCCGACATCCACCAGGAAGGTCAGTCGATCGCGAATTTCCTTGAGGATGCGGAAGGCGATCTCGTTCTGCTTCGGGGTCAGCTTGTCCGGCAGATCGCTGAACCAGCGATGGGCATCGCGCACGGAGAGGGCGGTGACCGTGCCGATATCCGCCATGGCGATCTTGACCGACAGCGCTTCGAGCTTGAGCCGCTTGCCGCCACAGGTGGCGCAGGGCGTCTCGCTCATGAACCGCGAGATATCCTCGCGGGACGCGTCGCTCTCGGTCTCCTTGTAGCGCCGCTCCAGGTTCGGGATCACACCCTCGAACGGCTTGTTGACCTCGTAGGCGCGCATGCCGTCGTCATACGAGAAGCGGATCGCCTCCCGGCCGGTGCCTTGGAGGATCACGGTCCGAGCGGTCTCGGGCAACTCGGCCCAGGCCACGGTGGTCTTGAAGCCATAATGCTTGGCGAGCGCGTCGAGCGTCTGCCCGTAATAGGGTGAGGTCGATTTCGCCCAGGGGCCGACGGCACCGCGCTTGAGGCTGAGGCGCACGTCGGAGATCACGAGCTCGGGGTCGATCCGCATCTCGTGGCCGATGCCGCCGCAGGTCTGGCAGGCGCCGAACGGGTTATTGAACGAGAAGAGTCTTGGCTCGATCTCCGCGATGGTGAAGCCGGAGACCGGACAGGCGAAGCGCGAGGAGAAGGTGATCGCCTCGCGGACCTCTTCACCCTCGGGGGTGTCTGCGAACTCGACCAGCGCGATCCCGTCGGCGAGTTCCAGCGCGGTCTCGAACGAATCGGCCAGCCGCGCGGCGATATCGGCCCGCACCACGATGCGGTCCACCACCACGTCGATGTCGTGCTTGAGCTTCTTGTCGAGCTTCGGCGCATCGTCGATGGCGCAATACTCGCCGTCGACGCGCAGACGCTGGAAACCCTTCTTCTGGAACTCGGCGATTTCCTTGCGGTATTCGCCCTTGCGCCCGCGCACCACGGGGGCGAGCAGATAGAGCCGGCTCTTTTCGGGGAGCGCCAGGACCCGGTCCACCATCTGGCTGACGGTCTGGCTCTCGATCGGCAGGCCGGTGGCGGGGGAGTACGGGATGCCGACCCGCGCCCAGAGCAGGCGCATGTAATCGTAGATCTCGGTGACGGTACCCACCGTCGAGCGCGGGTTTTTCGAGGTGGTCTTCTGCTCGATGGAGATCGCCGGCGACAGCCCGTCGATCTGGTCGACATCGGGCTTCGACATCATCTCGAGGAACTGCCGGGCATAAGCCGACAGTGATTCGACGTAGCGGCGCTGACCCTCGGCATAGATGGTGTCGAAGGCCAGGGACGACTTGCCGGATCCCGACAGACCGGTGAACACCACGAGCTTGTCGCGCGGGATGATCAGATCGACGTTCTTGAGATTGTGCTCGCGTGCGCCCCGCACCGAGATGACCCGCGAATCGCGGGCGCCGTCGAATAGCTTCTCGATATCCGCTTCGATCTCGGCCGCATTTCGGGCGGCCGTGGATTGCGTGGATGCCGTCGATTGCTTGGCGGCTTTGGCTTTGGCCATGAAATCTCTTCGCGGTCGTGTCGGTGCGCCCTCGGGCATCGGGCAGGTCGGTCCGCCGACCTGACGGCATGTCGGGCGCACCGGGTCCGCGGGCAAGGGACCACCCCGGCAAGATACGCGCCGGGAACCCTGTCCGTCCGCCTCCGCGACTAGAACAAAAAGCGTACGGCGACAATATCGCGCTGGAATCCGGCACCGTCCGGCACACCGAGATGGATCGCCGCACCCATGAAGCCAATGGTGGAAGATGAGAGCCGGTCGAGCGCATGGATGCGCGGATTGTTCAGTCGCACGCTGTTCGCACCGCACCGGAAGGTTGGCGGCTTCGTCGTTCCGGTGCGCGCGGTCTGACCGGACGCAAAATAGCCTCCGGCCACGAAAGTCGGGGGCTGTCGCACTTGGACAGTGACGGTCTTCAGCGCGCCTCGAACGCCGCGGGCTCCATCTTCCACGGATTGATCACCCGCATCGCCGTCACTTCGGACGGGGTGGGCTCGGTGGTGGCGGGCATCAGCGAGCGGACCCGGGCCATGGCCTTGCGCGCCGCGTCGGCCGGCATCGCGCCCACCGGCATCGTCATGGCGGCGAGCTTCAGGCGGGTCTGGCGATCGACGAAATCGGAGCGTCCGACAGCCTCGAAATCACGCGGCGCATGAGACCCATCGGTCCGCCCAACGAACACCTTTATGCCGTCCTTGAGCACGACGATGTCGCCAGGCCGAAGGGTCTCGTCCTTCAAGAAAGCAGCGGCGGCCCCGGCCTTCATATCGAGGGGCTTCTGACGATCGGCCACCCGCAACTGCAGCGGCTCGGCATTGTGCAGGGCGGCGTAGCGGATGCGCAGATGACGCCGGCTCACCGAAGCTCGTCGAAGCGAGCGCCGGGCATAGCTGCCCCCGTCATCCTGGCCCTGGACGGCGGGTGCCATCTGCTGCACCGGACGCTGTGGCGCAAAGAGGCGCTCGAACAGGCTCATCGGCGCATCTGCCGTTTGCGCAGAGGCAGGCAAGCCGACCAACAGAAGCATGCCGGCCGAGGCGAGGAGAAATGCGGATGCAGACGAGGGGCGAAACATCGGCATCGGACTCTCCGGCGTCGGTCCCCGGCGGTCACCTGGACTTCTCCACAACCTGCACTCAACCTGAACAGTTCCCGACCGAATGGCCGATGATTAAGATTTCTTTAACGAATTCTCCGAAACACTTTGCAAGCCCGTTTCGCGATGCCGCCGCGCGCGGATTCGCGCCATCCGGAAATGCCAAGTGGTGACGCAAACCGGCCTGCTCGTCCCACGCCCACATCAGGTGGAGGCGACCCGCGCCATCCTAGCCGCCCGTGCCGCCGGCCGGCCCGGTTTCCTGCTTGGCGACATGACCGGGCTGGGCAAGACGCTCTCGGTCTGGGCCGCCGTGGCGGCGATGCCCGAGCGCGAGGTGCTGATCCTGTGTCCGAAGGGGGCGATGCCGCAATGGCGCCGCACCATCGCTCTGGCCGGCCTCGACGCGAAAGCGGTGACGCTGACGAACTACGAGCGCACCAAGGCCCTGATGGCGCCGCCGCCGGCCGGCAACCGTCGTTCGACGCGGGCGAAGAACAACGCGCTGGCGCGGCACGGCAGCCCGAAACGCATCTGGCCGATCGTGGTGTTCGACGAGAGCCATCGCATCCGCAACCCTTACGCCCAGCAGAGCCTCGTCTGCCGGCAAATGGCCGATGCGGCGGCCTTCACGGTGTATCTCAGCGCCACGGCGGGGCAGGCTCCCCACGAGCTGTCCTATCTCGGTCGCCTGCTCGGCCACGCGGCGGACGCCCCCACCGAGACGCTCGCCGATTTTCGCGACTTGATGAAACGCCTCGGGATCGGCCGGGCCAAGGGGCGCTGGACCAACTGGTCGTGGGAGGCCAATCCGCGCGACTGCGCGGTGATGGCCGACCTGCTGTTCAAGGGCGCCCGCGCCATTGGCCTGCGCCGGCGCCCCGGCGACATCGCCGGCTGGCCCGAGGTGCAGCGCGAGCTGGCCCCGGTGGCGCTGAGCCCGGAAGCGCGCCGTCTGTACGACGCCACATGGCGTGAATTTCGGCGAGAATGGGGGCTGCTCGGCGGAAGTACCCGCAAGCCCTCCGGCTGGGCGGCGGACCTGCGCTTTCGCCAGAAGGCGAGCCTGTTGCGGGTGGCCGGCACGGCGGCCTTCGCGGACCTTCTGCTGGACGAAGGCCACCAGATCGCGATCTCGGTGGCCTTCCTCGAAACCGGCGCGGCCCTCGTCGAGGCGCTGACCACCGCCGGCTGGCAAAGCGGGACGATCACCGGCGAGCGCTCCGGCGAAGCCAACGAGGCCACCCGGCTCGCCTTCCAGACCGGGGCGCTCGACGTGGTGGTGTTCACCGTCACGGAATCGATCTCGCTTCACGCCGGCGAGATGCCGGGCGGAGACCGCGCCCGAGCGCTGATCGTCCACGACCTGCGCCACAGCGCGATCCAGCTCGCCCAGATCGAAGGTCGGTGCCACCGCGACGGCCAGAAGGCGACGATCTACTACGCGCTCGCCGAAGAGACCGTGGAGGAGACCATCGCAGCAACGGTGGTGGGCCGCATGGCCTCGATGGAGGCGATGGCCGGAGAGGACACGACGCTCCTCGATGCCATCGCGGCCGCCATCGGGCGGGAGGACGGCGACGGCGTCCAGACGTCCGCGCTGGGGGCAACGGCCTAAAGCGTCATGCCGCCCGGGAACACGGCCGGTAGAACCCGGTTGCCGCACTTAGAGTGATCACTGCCCGACCGCCGAGGATTCCATGCGCCAACCTCCTGCCCCCGGCCTGCGGACGCTCCTGGCCGACGGGCTCCGCCATGGCGGCGATCTGTTCAGCCAGGAGATGACGCTCCTGCGGCAGGAGACCGACGGCAACATCCGGGCGATCCTCGGCCTGACCGCACGCTTCGGCACCGTGGCCATGCTGGTGCTCGCCGCCCTGGTGTCGCTCCTCGTCGCTCTGGTGAAGACAGTCGCCGCACTGACCGGGTCCGACATCATCGCATCGCTGATCGTCGGGACTCCGTTCGCTGGCGCCGCCGTCGCGCTGATGGTGCTGGGCCTACGCCGGATGTCGCGCAAAAACCTCTACCCGCGTCGCTTCGAACGGCAGGTCGAGAAGGATGTCGAGATGGTCGCGCGGAGCTGAGCGCCGACCCATCAACGCTTCTTGCCGAGCTCCGACGCGATGTCCTTGACCATGCGGCCGACCTTGCGATGGGCGGAGGTCAACTGGTCCTGGGTCACGCCCCAGCGCTTCATCCAGTGCTCGACCGCCTTGCGCTCAGAGAGGTCGAGGCGGTCCTTGTCGATGAACCCGCGTTTGTCTTTCAGGCCTGCCATGCTCGTTCCTCTCCGGACGCCGTGCTGTCGGCGCCCGGGCCGGGCAGGTCAAGCGGCCCGGCCGCAAGCCCCGCCTTCGGGCGCTACGGCGCCTTCTGAAGCTGACCGCGAATCTCGCCCTTCGGATTCGCCGCCGTGTGCACGTTGAAATAGACCTTGCCGGCCAGGAGATCGGCCGCCTTCGCATCGTCGAGGGTCGCCGAACCGGAGAACGGGCTGGTCATCGCCGGTGCCGGCACGAGTACGCCGGCATTGTCCCCAGCACCGGCCGGGCCATGGAAATGCGCCGCCGTCGCAGGTCCGGTGAGGCCGGTGTAGGTGCCGGTCCAGGACAGCATCTTGCCCGCGGGATCGTAGGTCGCGGTGACGGTGCCTGTGCCCTTGCTGGAGGTCGCCGGAGCCTCGCTGGCGCCGTCGAGGGCTGCCTTGAAGGTCATGGTTTCGCCAGCCGCGTAGGCCGGAAGGAAAGAAACGGACAGGGCGAGAGCGGCCAAACCGCACCGATATGCGTGGATCATGGGATCCTCCTATTGGCCGGGCGGAAACGACCCGGCCTCGAAGACATAGGCGGATCGCTTTTCCCGACCATACCGAACTCTTACGCGGGGACGCACGATGTCTCGACCGGCCGCAGGGCAGCGGCGCGGCGCAGGCCCGGGGAAGCTGGCCTTGGGTGGCGCACCGCACCGACACGCGCCGACGCGCGGCCTCGCATCACTCGGCAACATTGGATCGTACTGCAGAAACATCGGCCGCTTAAGGCTCCGGCATCCCATCGGGCCCAAGGAGAGCCATGATCATGAAACGCCTCGCCGCCGCCGGCCTCGTCACCGTTCTGACCACCGCGATCTGCGTTGCCGAACCCGGACCGGGTGGACCGCAGAACCCGCCGCCGCAAACCCCCGGCATGGCCGATGGCGGACGCCCCGACGGGCCGCGCCGGGGATCGCCCGATGGCGAGCGAGAGGGCGGCTGGCGTCATCATCCGCCGATGATCGGTATGAAGGGCGCCCACCTCCGCTTCCGGCGCGGCGAGGCGGCCATCGATTTCAAGTGTGCGGCGGACGACACCACCAAGGCCTGCGTCGACGCCCTGATGCCCCTGGTGGACAAGCTGCTTCAGGTGCGCTGAGCCGGCGGAGCAAGGGGCAGGGCGACTTGCGGATCAGGACCGACTCCGGGGCGATCCGGAGGCTGTCCTATCGGCACCACCATCGCGGGCAGGTGACGTTGGCCGAGGCTAGCGAACGCAAAAACACCCTACGGCGGTGGCCGATACGCTCGGGCGGGCAATTCCTTAGCCAGGATGTCGTCCATCTCCGTACGGTTCGGTGCCGGCTTCGGAACCGACATCATCGGATTGGACAGGCCGGGGCTCGCATCGGTGATGTAGCGCGGCGCCTGTCCGGAGACGGCGGGTGCGGGCGCCGGGACGATCGGCGACGGCTGCGACGAGGTGGGGGGCGGAAGGACGTAGCGCTGGGCCTCGACCGCGCGCTCCGGCGCGGCGCGCCGGGCCGAGACAGCCTTGGGCGCCTCGGTTCCCGGCCGGTCCATGGCGCCCGGCGCGCTCGCTCCGAGCATCCTGCCGTCGGGGACACCCGGCCCGGGTGCATCGGTGGCGGCAGCCTCGGGGTTCGGTGCGGGAGGCCGGGCCGGCGCGCTGGCGCGCCGCACCCGACGCGGCGCACGCTCCTGCGCAACGCGGGCAGTCTCCGGATCGGTCGAGAGTGTCATGCGCTCCACGGACGCGGCGAGGTCCGCGACGGTGGCGGTTCCGGTCCGACACAGCTTGATCCGCACCGAGGCCGCAGTTTCCGTGCTGTCACCGAAAAACGCATTCGGTCGGCGCCGGGCGCCAGCCCGACCGGCCGACATGTCGATCCATTGCCACGCGAAGAGACAGTCGCTGCCGAGGGCCAATCCGACCGGTCCGTAGGCGTTGCTGTGTGCCGTCGTGACGACGCGCATGACCTCGCCGGGAAAGCGCGCGCGGAGTTCCGCCGCGATTCCGCTTCGGCTCGGCTTCGTCATGCTGACGGCGGACCCGAAACTCGAGCCGTTGCCGCCGTTGCGAATGGTGACCTCGGCGACGCCGCGCTGGCCGCCCGCGAAGGTGATGCGCTGTGCGAACCCGTCGCGAAACCCGGTCTGCGCCACGTCGGCGACGGGGCCGGCCCCGGGAAGGTTGAGGGCGGCGCCACTGGATCCCGCCGTGGCGGGCGTGACGAGGAGGGCGGCGAAGAGGGTGGCCAGACCGAAGCGAAGGTCACGCATCATGGCTGCTGCCCGGTTCCAGCTTCGGCGGAGGCACGGTTGGCCGATCGCGCTCCGGGAACCGAAAACCGCTCGGTCTCGGGCATCGAGCGGTCGCCGTCGTTGCGGCTGCGCGCGGCCTGCTGGTCCTGCCACACGGTCCCTGCCGGAGGATCGGCCAACGTGGTCGCCTGAGTCCCACCGCTATAGCTCGGCAGCAGCGCGAAGCCGTAGCGCTCGTACGGCATCGTTCCGGCACCGGGGACGCGACGGGCCACGAGAGAGGGCGTACCGACCACCGGCTCGGCCAAAGCGGTCCCCGACACACGCTCGGCCAGGGCGCGGGAAGCGGAAGCGGGGGCATAGCGAAGCGGATTGTCGTAGGCGACGGCGAGGGGAAACTCGCTGCGCTGGACCGGCAGCGGCCTGACCTGGCCGCCTGCCGAGAGATCGGGCTTGGGCACGCGCCCATAGGCGGCGCCGACACGGGCAGGCGCCGGCATGGCGGCGGTGGGCGCAGCGGCCGCCTGGCGTGGGTTGCCCGGCGGCGTGGCCGCCACGCTGCAGGACATCGGCGGCCCGTCCGGCGCTTCACGGAAGAGAAGGTCCACCACCTTCGGGAACAGCCCATCGTAGCGGTTGACTGTCTCAAGATAGTCGCGCGTCCGCTTCAGGCGCTGAAGCGACAAGGCATAGCCGAAGACCGTGGATTCGCTGGGAAACCACGCGACCCCGTGCTGAAACCATTCGAGCGCCGACTCGAACTGGCACGAATTGTAGGCGTACCAGCCGAGCGCCTGCGCGCCCTCGCCGGAGGCCGAGGCGAGCGTGACCTTGGCGTAGCGGCTGATCCGGTCGAGGTCGATGAAGGGCGGGTTGGCTTGGGTGAGCTTGCGCTCCATCAGGTCGATGAAGAGGATGTTGTTGCCGACGTACTTGTCCCGCCAAGCGAAGGCGACTTCCTCGGCCTCGCGCAGCATGCCGAGCTCGCGCAGGGTATGGGCGAGCCCGTGCGCGATCATGGCGTCGCCACCGCGCGCGATAGCGAGCTTGAACCAGTCCAGCGCCTCCCGGAATTGGTGGCGCTTGTAGGCGTACCAGCCGAGAAGCCCGGTCTGGGTCGGATCGCCGGACTTGCGGGCCTGGACCTGCAGGGCGACGAGGTCGGCGGGCAAGGGCTCCTGGGCCGGCTCGTCGTGCAGGAACGCGACGATGCGCGCCCGGGTGATGTCGATGGCGATACGCCGGAATTCGGAACCGCCATCCGAATCCATGCGCCCGAGCGCGATCAGTTGCTCGGCCCGGGCCATGGGCAGGTTGCTCATGGCCTTCTGGATGGTGGCGAGGCGTGCGCCCGTATCGTTGCTGGTATCGAGGACGGACTTGTAGAGCGCGTAGGCCTCGGACGTGACCTCCTCGGCGGCGAGCGCATCGGCGGCGGTCCAGATGCTCTCAACGTCGCCGGGATCGAGGGCGGTCGGATCGGCCCGGTAGAGCGCGATGATGTCGGGGTTGCGTTGCGCCAGCGCCAGGGCCTTGAGCCGGCTGCGGAAGCCCGCGCGACGGAGCTTGCGCGCAAGCTCGTCCGAGGGTTGCCAGCTCGGGTCGATGGCGCGCCGCGCCGTGATCGCGGCGTTCAGGTCGTCGAAGCGGCCCGCCGTGAACAGGTCCCACAGCGGGGCCTCTTCGGGCGGACTCGGCTGAAGGGTGTCGAGGTCGGTGGGCTCGGTCCAGCCCGGATAGAGCTGCTTCAGCCGGGCGGCCTCGGCCTTCATCCGCGCCGTCTGCTTCTGCGAGGCGTAGTAGCGCAGCGCGCTCTCGTCGACCATGCCGGCGGCGGCAGAGCCGCTCGGATCCGCGATGATCGCGGGCGCGCGAGTCGTATCGTCGACGGTCTCCCGTCGTAGACCGGCCTGCGTCTCCGGCCGGCCTTGGGCGTTCGCGGGCGCGATTCCGCTCGCGCAGCACAGGAGCGCGACACCGCACAGGAGCCGGCGGCGGACAGCGCGGCGTCCGTGAGAGGGGATCCGCATCGGTGGGCGGCCTATCGCTTCTGACATGACGGCTCCCTCATCTGCAGCGCGGCCATGGCCAGGAGATGCAGCGTCGTCGGATAGTAGTTCTCGTTGTCCCGGACCTGGCCGAAGCTCGCGGGCAGGGCCGTGTCCTTCACGGCGCACAGCAACATGGCTGACAGGGCCGCGTAGCCGTTCTCGCCGAGCCACTCGACGGTGCGTCCGTCAGCGGTATCGACGATGGGCAGGCGCTCCCGATCGGGTCCCGACCACAGGGCGACGAACGGCTCGTAATCGTCCCGGCGGCCCACGGCCGCCCAGACCATGTACAGGGGAATCCGGATCGCGTTGTAGGAGAACAGCGGCGGAAAGCCGTCGGCGGGCCGCGGCTGCTCGCCCTTCAGGGAGATCCACTCCGTCGGGAGATTGGCCGAACCGAACCGGGCGCGCCGCAGGAGCTGGAGCCCGCTGCGGGTCAGCGCCGCCCAATCGTATTCCGGCGCCACGATCGGCAACCGGGCGAAGGCCGGAAACACCCAATAGGACAGGTTGATCAAGGGTCCATCGGCGCGCTCGGACGCGGAGAACCCCTGGACTGCCGGCAGCAGCAACGCCCCGTTGCGGTCCTTGAACAGGATGGTCCGGCGCCCGACCTCGACGGCGATGCGCCGGGCCGCCACGCGGTAGGAGGCGTCGTCCCACGCCTCGGCCGCCTCCGTGAGCGCCCAGGCGACGAGGATGTCCCCGTCGGAAGCGTCGTTGAGGTCGGCCACGGCCGGCCGCTTGCCGGGCTCCCAGCGCCAAGCCAGCAGCGCGTCGGGACGCACCATGAGGTTGCCGCGGGTCCAGCCCCAGATCCGCTCGAAGGTGGCCCGGTCGTTGGCCGCCACCGCCAGGAGCATGCCGTAGCCCTGGCCCTCGCTATGGCTGATCATGCCGTTGGCGGTATCGACCACCCGGCCGGCCTCGGTGACGAAGCGGCTCCGATAGAGGCGCCAGGCCTCGACGTCCTTGAGGGCGCCGACGAGTGCCGGAGCGTTGGCGGAGGACGGCATCGCTGGCCCAGTGACCGTCGGCGCCGACGGGATCGCGGTGGCGGGCGGGACGGAGGAGGGGAGGTCCGGTGTCATCTGGGCGCGCGGCGACAGTCCCTGAGCAGGAAGATCTTGTGCCATGGCACCGGCGATCCCGAGCGACAGCACGATCGCGCATGTCCCGCTCATGAGGCTGGCGCGCGTGCTGGCCTTGAGACGCGTCGCGGCGGCGTGGAGGCGTCTCATCGGTTCCTCCGGCCGACATTGCGGACCATTACTGTGGTGCTCAGGCCGAGGCAGAGCGCCAATCCGAGCGCGAGCGCGACGTAGAAGATCGGATTCATCGAGAGCCATCCGGCCGCGACGAGGCGCAGGTTGGAGACGGAGCGGTCCTGCGTCGCGATGAGCCGGACGCTGTCGGGTTCGATCGTGTCGAGACGCCCATCGGCGGCATTGAGGAAGGCGAAGCGCCCCCCGACCTTCGACCACACCTCCGGGTCGATGAGACAGGCCACCGACGCCTTCAGCAGGATCGCGTTGGGGGCCGTGACCAGCGTCGTGGTGTCGTCGAAGCTGTCGTTCGCGCCCTGCGTGGAGAGGAAGCCCTGCGCCAGGACGAGCGAAGCGCTCGGGGGCACGTTGAGCGATTTGACCGGCTCACCGGAATCGAGCCATCCGCGGGACTCGCCGAGGAGATCGCGAAAGGTCGAGGAGGCCCGCTCGACCATGTCTCCGGCCGCTTCCACCAGCGGATGGCGGGTGCGGAGGGTTTCATCCCACTTCGTGGCGAGGTCGCCGTCAAAGGTCGCGCGGGTGACGGCGGGGCGTCCGTCCGCCGGCGAAGAGGAGGACGCGGCGCGCGGCGGCACCGGGCCGGCGACCCGCAGTGTCAGGTCCGGTAGACTGCAACGCGGCGGCACGTTGCGGCGCATCCGGTCGAGGGTCGGTGCCGGTACCGAGCCGGACTGTCCCGACGCACGGCTGGTCTCGGCCCGCGCCTCCCAGATCCGCCGGACCTGATCCGGATCGAGTCCGAGGCCGGAGAGGGAGGCCGGTGCGAGGGATCGCACCGGTGCGACGATGAGGGTGGCGCCGGTGCCGCTCTGCGTCTCGTTGGCGAGTTCGAAATCGATCATTCGCCCGGCGGCGCTCGCGAGGCGCGCCGCCATCATCGCACCCGCCGCGACGGTGTCGCGATCGAGGGTCGGCAGGACGATGCGCGGGCGCCGCCGACCTTCGACGAACGGGACCGCGCCGCTGGTGGTGGCGGCGAGGTCCGGGACCTTGGCGGTCCGCGCCAGGTTGGGGATGCTCAGGCTGGTCCGGTCGAGGAACAGGAAGCGCTCGCGCTTGAGATCTGGGCCGCCGAGCCCGCAGGTTGCATCGGCGGGAACCGGCACCTGCGCCGCGATGTCGACCCGGTTCAGGCCGGGCCGCCACAGACTCAGGGGGAGGGGGATGGTGTTGTTCTCGAACACCTCGCCACGGGTCTGCGGCAGCGGCACGCTGGCCGCGTTGCGCCCGTTAAGATCGACGAGGATGCGCGCCTCGGGAGCCAGGCCGGAGGCGTAGGCGCCGGCGAGGTTGAGCATCACCTTCCCGTAATCGGCGGGCAGGAAGTCCGCCGGGAGATGGACGTCGAAGCTGGTGCGCAGGAGACGGCCGGAGAATTCCCGCGTCGAGACCCCGAGGCTCTGGAGCGGCACCCGGTCTCCGCTCGTCACCGCGACGCCGCGCAGGAGCGCAGCGGCCTTGAGACCACGCGAGGTTCCGTAAGGCTCGGTGCCGCGCGCCAGGATCGCGATGGCCGCCTCGACCTCGTCGTAGCTCGTGCCGCTGACCACGAGGGTCGGCGCACGGTCCTCCCGCGGCGGCAGCATCGCGAGCTTGGGGCCGGTGACCGGACCGATCGACTCCAGGTCGGGCGAGCCGCGCAATTCGCTCGCGGTTCCGACGAGCAGGTTGATACCGGCCCGGCCGGGCATCAGCGGACCGAACTCCACGATCGGCCGGGCGATGCGCCCGACGAGCCCGATCGCCTCCACCGCGTGGAATATCCGCTCGAGGCGCGGCAGGCTCGGCTTGTCGTTGACCACCACCCGGACCGGAAGGGCCCCGCTGTCGTCGGGCTCGAGAGCCGCCAGGTCCTTCAGTTCGATGCCGCCGGCGGCGACGGGCGGTACCACGAGGCCGGAGCGCGACGGATCGATCTGGGTCCAGAGTTCGTAGGTGGCATCAAGGGAGCAATCGACACGGTGGCGCTGGCTCGCCGACAGGTCGATGGCGTTGTAGCCGAGCTTGAGGCTGCCTTCGGGCAGCTCGAACTCCACCACCTTCACCGCGCCCGGCGCCTGGATGCGGGTGCGCCCGACGACGATGCCGTTGACGCTGGCGACGAGCTCGGAGGCTTCGGGCGCCACCGAGATCGCGGACAGATAAGACACCCTGAGGCGCGGACGCCCCCGGCTCTGCGCTTCCGTCACGTAGACGGGGAAGCGCAGGGCATCCTCCTCACCCTCCAGGCGGAAACCGCCGGTGGTGGCGGGCAGGCGCCGGGCCGGAGCGCTGGTGGTGAGAACCGGCTGGCGCAGGGGATCGGCGGGGATCGCGGCACGCGGGCCGGATTCCGGAGCGGCCGCGCGGCGCAAGGCATTGCCCGAGGGCGGCACGGTGAGGCGCTCGGTGGGACCGCCTGCGCCGACGAAGCTCTGCGCGCCGGCGCTGGGCGCCTGTGCCAGAACCCCGAGCGCGACGAGGCGAAGTGTGATGGTCGCAACGCGCATGCTGGCCTCCCTCATGCCCGGACGCGGCCGTCGGACGAAGCGGGGCCACCCCCGGCCCCTCCGTCGAGCAGGCGCTCATTCTCGAATTCGAGCATCAGGCGAACCCAATCCGTGGTCGGCTCGCCGTCCGGACTCCGCACCGGGTTCGGCCGGATCGCCAACGGACCTTCCGCAGGCCGCCGGCGGTCCACCCCGCCGGGTGCACCCGCGATCGCGCGACCACCACCCGGGAGGAGCGGGGCCTTGGGACCGGAGCGCGGCAGGGCGGTGTCGGCTTTCGGGACAGCGGGCGCCGCCACCGGGCGGGGTTTGAAGGCGTAGCGGATGGCGCGCAGCGGCTCCACCAGCCCCCACCAGACCAGCTGGAGCGTGCCGGCGACGATGTTCTTGTGGCGGCGCCGGCTCTGCTGGAACCGCAGCAGCGCATCGGCATCGCCGTACATGAGACCGGCAAGGGCAGAGTAGCCCTGGGCGTCGAGAGTCTGGAAAAGCAGCGTCACCACGGCGTCGTCGCCGGTCTGCGTGATCGTGCCGACCTCGAAGGGCAGCGGCCCACCGGCCGGGGCACCGTCCATCGGAACGACCGTGAGCTTGCCGAAACGGTGGCTGCTGCCGGTGCCGGGCGGCAGGCCCTCGGCACCGAACCGCACGGTGCACCCCTCGGCCGAGGCGCGCTCGACCACCACGTCGAGGGCACGCCCGCCCAACATCAGCCGGCCCTCGCGATCGATGGCGAGGGAGGGGGTGGACTCGGTGGTACGACGCTCGGCCACGACCCCGAGGGCAGCACCCGCGGTGAGGAGGTTGAAGAAGTTCCACAGGCCGACCACGAGCATCAGGTTGGTGACGCCGGGCTCGAACAGGTAGCGGTACATCGCGGTGCCGCAGCCCACGAGCAGCAGGCCGTAGACTGCGAAGAACGGCCAAGCCAGAGCCGAGAGGTGGTCGTGGTCGAGGGAGGTTCCCTTGGCGGTGACGTTGAAGGTCGGTCGCCGCGGCGAGATGATCACCGACGCGATGGCGCGGAAAAGGAACAAGCCCTGGACGTATTCGTAGAGCTCCGACACGAACGGCCACCGGAACTTCCCATAGACGTAGTTCTGCATCATCAGGTTGATGACGATGTAGGTCGCCGTATAGGCGATCGATTCGTCGACGCTGGCGACGAAGATCTTCAGGTCGAAGAAGATGTGCAGCAGCGGCGCGAACATGAAGATCAATCGCGGCACTGGGAAGAACCAGAATGTCATGCTCGACAGGTAGGCAAGCTTCTGGATCGGATGGAGGCCACGCTTGAACAGCGGGTTCTTGAGCATCAGGATCTGGAACATGCCCTGGCACCAGCGCGAACGCTGGCCGATGAACGCCTCGAGCGTCTCGGGCTGCAGGCCGGCGATCAGGGGCTTGTCGACGTAGACGCTGTTCCAGCCGCGGGAATGCAGCTCGAAGGCGGTCTCGCAATCCTCCGTGATGGTCACGCCGGAGAACCCGCCGGCCTCGTCGAGGGCACGGCGGCGCAGCAAGGCGGCCGAGCCACAGAAGAACGAGCCGTTCCACTTGTCGAGGCCGCGTTGCGTCACCGAATAGAACATCTCGTTCTCGGAGGGCATGCGGTCGAAGGTGCGCAGGTTGCGCTCGATCGGGTCGGGATTGAGGAACGCGTGCGGCGTCTGCACCAGGAACAGACGCGGATCCTGCGCGAAGTAGCCGATGGTGTCGCGCAGGAAGGATCGGAACGGCACGTGATCGGCATCGAACACCACGATGATCTCGCCGTGCGAATGCTTGAGGCCGTTGTTGAGGTTGCCGGCCTTGGCGTGCTGGTTGCGGGACCGGGTCAGGTACGCGACGCCGAGGGAGGCACAGAGGGCCTGCAGGTCACTGCGGCGGCGCATGGCCTCCAGGGCCTTGGCCGGGTCGGGATCGGCGCATTTCTGATCGGTTCCGCCGTCATCGAGCAGCCAGACGTTGAGTTTTTCGGCCGGGTAATCGATCAGGCGCGCCGCCGCGAGGGTGACGGACAGAATGCGTGCATCTTCGTTGTAGCTCGGCACGAAGATGTCGACGGTTGGAAAGGCGGCATAGGCATGCGCGTCGGGCGCGGAGGCGTCACGGACCGCCTGGGGCGGCGGCGCGCGCCGAAGCGGATCGGCATTGATGATCAGGCTGATGAAGAGAATGAAGACGCAGTAGATCTCGCCGAGAAGCAGGACGAAACCGAAGCCGAAACTCACCGGATCGCTCAGGGACGGCAGCGTGTTGGTCACGCGCCAGAACATGTAGCGCAGCACCACGAGGCTTCCGAGCGCCAGGAAGACGAACCGCGCCGGCTGGCTGTCGAAGAACACCCACAGCACCACCATCGCCACCATGGCGCAGAGGCTCATGGCGAGCTGGTCCTGCGTGCTGACCGGCTGACTCAGCAGGATCAGAACGGCCGCCGCGGACACGATCCAGGCCAACCAACGAAAAGTAGTTCCCACCGACCTGCCCTTCCCGAAACCGGATCGCGACCGACCCCTTCTGCCATCCCAGCCGGCAACTCCGATCTGCGGAGCGAACACCGGCGGGGACCGTCGCGGGGCCCTGCGGGAACCCAGGCCGTCGGCACCACCGCGTCATCGACGTCGGCGGTACCGGAGAGGCCCGGGATCACGCAGGAACCGTCACGTTGCCGGAACCACGCTTGACCTGAAAAATACGCTAGCGATTTTCCTGCCAAGGTAAGGCAGGCCCGTTCCGCCGGTAATCGACCAAATCCGGCCAGTTCAGGCAGCTTCAGGAAACGCGACTGGCCAGAAACGGAGCGATGAGAACGAGTCCCGTTTCATTTTTGGACTGCGTTCCAAGTTGAACTAAAATGCAGTCCTGGCTTCGACAGTTGAGTAATAACCGCTGCCCTGGATCCGGTCCTTCACGTAACCGACACCGACGGCCATTTTGATTGGACCGAAGCTGAACCCGGTCACGTGACCACCGATCCGATACTGGTTGAAGAAGTTGTCGCCCAGAAAGAGCGCCTCAGGACCGACATAGACGCCATCGGCGACCATGTAGCCAAGGCGGACCCTGGCGTAATAAGCGTTGAACTGGGTCGAGTATGATCCGTAGGCGGAGAACATGGTGTTCTCGGTGGGCCGCGCGTAGAAGTTCGCCGCGACCTTGGCGCCGACGCCGGTGCCGACCACGGGGTTGCCCGGATCGACGATGGAGAGTTGGTTGCTGCGCACGTTGAAGCCGATGAAGCCGGCGAGCGCCGCGTCCCTCCAGATCCACTCGTAGCCACCGGACAGGGCGCCTTCCTGCTGGTAGCCGGTGACCCGCTTGCCGACGTCCCGGCCCGGGTAGCTGTAGGTGCCCGCAACGCCTTCGACGCGGATGCGCGGACCGCTCTCCAGCAACGTTCCTTCCGTGGCCATGGTCCCTGTGACCGAGCCGAAGGCGGAGCTGTTGGACGTGACGGCGACGGATGCGTCGACAGCGGTGGTCCAATTCTCTTCCAGGACCACCGGCTCCGCGCCCGTGTACCAATCGGCGGCCGAGGCGGTGTCGGCGATCCCGACCGACAGGACGGCCACGGACATCAGAAAGGCATCGCGCATCGTCATTCCGTAAGCCTGTCGCCCCAGTGCACTTTCGGCGGCCTTCGTCCGATTTCGCATCCAGAGGGTTATGGATTTCGGGCGGTTAATCAGATCTTAACGCGAAGGATAAAATCCCAAACGTGGGTTGTGATGTGGTGCCATTGCAACACTCGCACGACGCCAAGCGCGGCAACGATTGTATCGGCGGCTCTGCCCGAGTCGATGCGTCATCATTCGACGCGATCGACTGGCAGATCCCATATTCGCGTGGCCGTGACGATAATCCGGACCTTTCCTGACAGACTTCGAATGCCGGACCGATCGGCGAAATCATTCGAAGTCAGCAAAGAAGCGTCTTCATCTCGTCGCACCGAGTAATCTGCGGATCGAACAGTCGGAAGCTCAAGAGCGGGCACTGAAGAACGCGGGAGGGCACCCGAGCGCAGTGGCATGACCGGGCTCGGACCCGATGCCGGGAACCAGGCCGGTGAGGCGCACCGTCCAGGCGCGGACAGTCCCGAGCGAGGATCCTCGCCAAGCGACGAGAGCGGCTCGCTTCAGACGCGCCGGATCCCCGATCGCCCGCTCGAGCATGATGCGGACAAGCGGCATCCGGTTACCCAATACGATCGAGCCCGGCGCGGTTCGCCTGAAAGCGTAGCCGGTTCTAACGGCAACGGCGTCGGACCGGGTTTGTCCCCGCTCCGACGCCGTTGATTTCGGCTTTCACTTCGGCCTTTGTGGGATAGCGGCGGCCGGTCCCGATCGGACGCCTCAGGCGGCTTTCGCCGCGCGCTCGCCGGCAGCCTCGCGCATGACCGAGGCGAGGTCGGTGTAGCGGAAGGGCTTGTCGATCCGCAGGAACGCCCGCGCGCTCGCCGGCAATTGTCCTTGCGGGCTCACGAGGACGATGCGAAGCGCGGGATGGCGCTGGACCACCGTCGCGGCGAGTTGCAACCCACTCATCACCGGCATCTTCTGATCGGCGATCATGACGTCGTAGCCGGCGGGATCGTCGAGCAGGATGAGGGCATGTTCGGCCGAGCCGGCCTGGATCACAGTATGACCGAGGTCCGCCAGCGCCTCGGCGAAGCTCTCGCGCACGAGGGTGTCGCTGTCCACCAGCAGGACGCGGAGCGTCCTTTGAACGCTGGCCGCCTCCGATTCCTGGCTCGCCGCTCTGGCGTCGCCCGCGGGAATCCAGAGTTCGGCCAGGAAGGCCGAGTCGCCGCGGCCATCGGCGATGAGGCGGAAGCCGCCGCCGATCCGGGTCAGAAGGTTGGCGACCGCCTCTGTCGAGCGTCCCTCGCCGGGAGGCGCCGTAGCGGTGGCAACACGGGCCGGCGTGCCGCTGGCGAGCACGATCCGGATGTAGCGCCCCTCGGGCAGAGCGATGCCATCCTCCGCCGACAGCATCCGTTCGTCGGCGCCGATGGCAAAGCCTTCCGAGCCGATATCGCGGACGTGGAAGGCGAGGTTCAGCAGCACGGCTTCGAGCATCGCCTCGCTGCAGAGCGCCTTGGCCAGGCCCGGCCGGACGCGGGTCTCGATCGAGGTCTGGCGCAGGATGTTCGCCCCGAGGAACGGGACGAAGGCGGCCAGGGCGACCTCGATATCGGTCTCCAGCAAGGTCGACTCGTCACGCCGCACGAACCCGACGAGGCGGCGGGTGAGGCTGGAGCCGCGCTGCGCACCCGCGAGTGCGGCATCCACCAGCCGGCTCTGCTGCGGGCTCAGGCGATGCCGGCGCTTCAGGGTCGCGAGGTTCGCGCTGACCACGGTGAGCAGGCTGTTGAAATCGTCGACGACGCCATCGACCGCCTGCCGCAGGATCGTGCCGTTGCGCCGTTCGGCCGGCTCGTCGGTGGCCGCGTCGGTGCCGCCCTGGGCCGAATGGTCGGTCACCGCCTGTCCGACCAGTTCGCGGCTCAGCGCATGCAACTTGGTGGCGCTGCCGCCCTGGCCGTCTTCGTCGCTGCGGATGAAGCGGACCAGGAGACGACGCTCGCCCTGCTGGGCCTGAGAATCGGCCATGCGCAGGACGACGTCGTGCGGACCCTGGCCGTCGAGGGCCGACTGCATCGTGAACTGCATCAGGTCGCGATCCTTGGGATCAATTCCGTCGGTGAGGTCGGTGAGAGCCACCGCCCTGTCGGCGCCGGACGCGTCCGGACGCCCGGACGAATCGGCCCAGGTCACGTTGCCGGCCCCCGTATCGATCTCCCAATAGGTCCAACCCGACATCGCCTCGAAGGTGCGCAGGCGCTCGCGGATGCGGGCCAGGGCGGTCCGGGACTCGTGCAGGGCGCGACCACGGCTTCGCTCGCGCGCCACGAGGCGGCTCGCATGGTCCGTCAACTCGGCGATGCGGGATGGCGCGGCGTCCGGGGCTCCCTCCTCGGAGATCCGACGAAGGCGCCGCGTGAGCCGGCCGGTGAGGAGGTAGGCGCCCGCCGCCGCCGCGAGGGCGAGGGCAAGGGCGAGGGTGCCGAGCCGCCAACCAGGCAGGACGACCCAGCCGGAGCGCTGATCCGGCGCCCGCGCCACCGCGAGCCAGCCGGAGGCGGCGAGGTCGCGATAACCGGCGCTCGGAGTCGCGCGCGCAAGGCCGCGCTCACTGGCCTCCGGTGCGAGTTCACGCGCGCCCTCCACGGACGACAGCGCCCGCCCATCCGGCCCGAGAACCGAGAAGACGAGCGCAGCCTCCGAAGCCGGGCGCGCACGCAGCAATCGGTCCTGAATCTCGCGCAGCCAGCCTTCGCTCAGGCGCGCGACCAGTACGTCCTCGCGCCCGGTCTGCCGTCCCTGTCCGGAGGAAAGTGGAATCGCCACGTCGAACGGCACCGGATCGCCAAGCGTCGCGGAGGCGGTGACGATTGCGGATTGGGCGCCCCTGGCCCGTGCGAACCAGGGTCGGCCCGAGACATCGGCGCCGAGCGCGCCCTCCTGAGACCCGTCCTGGGCGGCCGCCTTGATGCGTCCGTTCGCACCCACCAGGAGCAGATCGGCGTAATCGGGCCGCAGGTCGTTCCAGGCGCGCAACGTCGATTGAGGATCGCCGCCGCCGAGGCCCGATTGGGCGTCCCGCAGGCTGAGTGCCACCGTCCGCAGATCCTGGGTCACGTCGTAGAGGCCCCGATCGAGGGCGGCTGCGAAAGCCTGCGAAGCCTGGGTGACGTCGCGTGAACCCGGCCCGGCCCCACGCGCGTGGCCGCTCCAAACCACGCTGCCCCAAACCAGTGCGGAGCCGAGGATCACGGCAGCGCCGGTCTGTCCCGCGATCAGCAGCTTGAGCGAGATTCGACCCATTCCGAGAATTCTCCCGATCGCCCCGCGACTGCCCTTTGCTGCCCTGTTACGCAAAGCTGCCCGAGGCTGATCTAGTCCGGATAAAGGTCGTCAGGACGGTTAAGGAATCGTTAACGCGTCGCGCAATCACGCCCGGATACGGGTTTCGGCGATCCTTCACCGCCGCGGATCAAATCTCGTCTCGGCAGCGCCAGTGATCGTGATGCACGACGATGATCAGTCGTTTTCGACAAGCGCGCGGATACGCCGCTGACAGAATAAATCTAAAAATAAATCCTGAACTTTTGCGATAAAATCTACGGGTTTGCGTCAACCGAAAGCCCATTTTTCTGTTGGAGCCGGTTACCTGGCCAATAACACAGCCCGGCGGTACAGCTATTTTCTGAAGGTGTACTGGCCTCTCTGGCGCATCTATCCGAATCGAAATTCGAATACCTCGGTCATTAAAATTTCGGGATAAAGATCGGACTTGCTGAGCGACCCGGTGGCGGCTCGTTGAACGCCCGTGTCCGCTTCAGTGGAACCCGGACCAGACCCGGCGGATGTGCTGACGTCGGCGACCGATGAGACACGACAAGTGATCTCCATTATTTCCCAATTCAGAAAATCGAGCTATACTATTGCGTGGTCACATCGTCTTCATAAGACCGGGTAGCCACGTTCCTCGAACACGCTCCGGCAGGTGAGACATGGACGGGATGCGGGTTCTGGCTCTGACCGGCGGCGTGGCGGCCTTCGCCGGCGCGGTCGCTGCCGGCGCCCTGATCATCATCACGCTCCTGCCGGGCGAGCGGCTCGGCCCATCGGGGGAGAATGCCCTGCTGATGGAGCGCGCCACGGCTTTGAAACCCTTCACTTCGCCGGAGGCGCCAGCCCCCGGACCGGTGGAGCAGCGCCAGCCTGCGGTCCTCTCCGAGCGGCCGGCCCCGATGCCATCCGCGACCCGATCGGACGAGGCGTCGCGCCTCGGAGAGGGCGGGACCTACGCCGCCGTTCCAGCCCTGACTGCGCCGCCTCCGCCAAAGCAGGCCGCGCCGGTGCAGACCGCGTCCCGGGAGGTTCCGCACGGAAAGGCCGTCACAGCGTCGCCACCGGTCGCGATGCCGCCCGTCGCGGCCGCGCCTCCGCAATTGCCGAGGCTCAGACGGCCGCAGGAGACGCGCGCCGATACCGTGCTCACCGCGGCCGAGATCCGTCGGATCAAGCTGTCCCTTCGGCTGACCCGCGATCAAGAACCCTACTGGTTCCCGGTCGAGCAGATGCTGCTGGAGATCGGAACGCAGCAGGTCGCCCTGGTCCGCGCCGGACAAGCCCCCAGCGATGCCTTCGGCATCGGCGCCGCGATGCGGATGAGTTCTGTGGCCCGCCCACTCCTCGACGTCCTGCGCGAGGACCAGAAAGCGCAGGTGCGCGAGCGCGCTCGGGCCATGGGCTTCGGCTCGGTCGCGTCGTCGCTTTGACGGGCGTGCGCCCCGTCCAGTAGTACCGCGAGGCGGTCAGGATGCGGCGATCGCAAGACCATCCTGCGGGAGGCCTCAGCGGTTCTCCACCGCCGGCACGATGCGCGGCTCCGGGGTGTTCGGCACGGTCACGCCTTTGACGGTGCGATAGCGATCGAGTCGGAGCGAAATCATCGTTTCGAACTTGCCGCGAACCTCGGCGACCGAGAGACTCTTCGCGCCGGCGCCGTAGAAGATCGGCTTGTTGGCCGCTGCGGGACGGGGCAGCAGATCGGCAGCGACCGTGTCGGGCTTGTGGGTCACCTCGTCGATCATGCGTTCGGCCCCGTCCGGCCCGAGGAAGTGGACGAGGTAGACCTCGCCGCCGGTGAGGTTGCGGCCGATCCGGCGGGCGATACGCAGGCTGTCGCGCTTGAGCATTTCGGCGGCGAGCACCGCGGAGAGGTAGGGGTCCCGGCGCAGGTCGAGAATGCGGGTCCTTTGCGCCCCGCCGGCATCGCCGGCGGCGAGCAGGGCGGCTTCCTTCTCCAGCCCGTAGCGCGGTCCGAATTCGCGCACGACCCCGAGCCAGGTCTTCTCGATGAATTGGTAAAGCCCGGACGCCGAGGAGGTCTGGGCCTGGACCTCGGTCTTGAAACTCGATTCCTTGTCAGCGATTGCCATCAGCAGCACCGGATCGACGCTGGTGACGCGCGAGGCTTGGACGATCTTCTCCACCAGATAGCGGCGGATCTTCATCGGTCCGAAGATCAGGAGTTCGTCCGGGTTGCGCGGTCCCTTGGCATCGAGTTCGCTCGCCAGCGCAGTGTATGCGGCGAGTTCGGGGCGGCCCGCCGCGCTCTCGCGCACCGCGCCGGTATTGCCCTCGACCAGCGACTTGCCGACGCCCGCCGAGAGCTTCACGGCAGGCGGCGCGACGGGCGCCGCGCCCGACTGGGCGGAGGCCGCCCCCTTGCGATCGAGCGTCGGAGCGATGCGGATCGACGAGGCTAGGGGCGAGGATGGATCGGCATCGACATCGGTGACGTCGTAGAGCTGGGCTGCGACGTCCGCGCTCACCAGGATGACGGGCTTGTCCTCGCCGAGCGTCAGGATCGCGGTCGCCTGAGCGAGTTCCGCGTCGGGTTCGGGCGCTTGCGGAACCAGCAGCCAACCAATGCCGGCCCCGCCCAGCATGAACAGGCCGATCGCGACGAGCCCCGCCATCGGCCGACCTTCGAGCTGCGGCAGGGTCAGCGTCGCGCGCAGGGTCTCCCAGAGGGTCTCCCGATCCGGCGCTGCAGCCGAAATCCGTCCGGACACGGTCTCCCGGCGCGCGGCGACGAAGGCCGCGATCTCCGAATACCAGGAGGCGGGTGTCGCGGGGTCGGCGCCCGCCTTCAGGCGCGCGATGCCGGTGGCGAGATCGGCCGCGCAGCGGCGATCCGTGCCGAGTCGCCGCCGGATCGCGCGGATGCTGGTGTCACCTTGCGCGGCGAGGTCGATCGCCATGAACCATTCGGCGAGTGTCGGCCGTGCCTTCGCGAAGGGGGTGCCCTGACAGGGAAACACCTTCATCCCGCAGGCCCGGCAGGAAAACGCTCGGTTGCGGCTCTCGCGAACGTGGCCGCCCAGCGCACCGCAGGCCCGGCACGGCGCATCGGCGAAGCGCAGCCGCATCACTACGTCGAGGCACTCCTCCTCGGGCAACGGCACGATGGGAGTGCGGGCGCCCATCGCTCAACCGCCGACCTTGAGGTAGCGCACCGCGAGCCCGAGACCCGAGCCGGCCTGTTCCGCCTCCTGCGCGATCGCCCGAAAGACGCTGTCGCTGCGCGCGCCCTCGCCGAGGGCTGCGGCCGGCGACGGGCTCGCGATCGCCACGAGAAGCTGTGCCCGGCCGCGCTTGGGCTCGGGCGTCTCCAACCGCACCGCGAAACTCGCCTGCCGGCCGTTGCGCTTCAGGTAGGGGGCGAGGTCGTGCACGAGCCCGTCGCCGTCGACGAGCAGCAGCCGCAAGGCTCGGTCGTCGGGTAGGTCGACCCGGCCGCGCAATTCCTCACCGCTGGGGATGCGGTCGCGGTCGAGGAGGAGGTGGGGCACGTTCGAGGGCTTCGCCTGGGCTTGGCGCACCATCAGCTCGACCACGGGACATTGGGCAGCCTCGATCTGCCGCAACTGGATCCGGGCCTCGAAGCCCAATGTCTTCGTGAAGGCCGCATCGAACTCCGCGAACGGGCGCGGCGCCGTGCCATAGGCCTCGACCGCGGCGTCGCGCGGGCTCACGGAGCCCGGATTCAGGAAGAAGCACGGCCCGCCCTGGTAACTGCGGATATAGGCGGCGACCTGCTCCATGGTCGGCGAACCGGGACCTGCCGGGGCGAGGGCAGGAGGGAGCGCAGGAGCGAAGCTCGGCGGATCGAGGGCCGCGGCCGGACCAGGCGTCGCCACTGGCCGTGGGGCCGTTTCCGCGCGCGGTGGCGGAGGCGGTTCGGCGTCCGGTGGAGGCCGGACCGACGACACCGCGGCAGCCGTGTCCCGGGGCGGCGGCTCGGCCGCCGGCGCCCGCTCGGCCGGGACCGCCGCCGGAGGGGCGAGCGGCTGCGTGCGTTCGGCGAGCGGCGTGCTCGCCTCCGATGGCGTCGCATCGTCGGATGGTCCGCGCAGAACGACCAGCGCGATCCCCGCCGCGGCGACCAGCCCCAGGCCGCCGGCGGCAATCGCGAGGCGCCGCCGCGATCGCGGGACCGTCGCGGCGGGCGCGGTCCGGATCGCGACCGGCGCCGGCTCCCAGGCCGCAACGTCGGCCATACTCTCCGGCCGCATCCGCGGATCGGGCCGCAGCATCGCCTCCAGCAGCGGGACGAGACGGGCATCGACCCCGGTGAGATCGGGGATCGTGGTGCGCCGGGCGACGAAGTCGGCCGGATTGGCACCCATGTCGACGGGCCGGCCACGGCTCGCCTCCGCCAGCACGAGGCCGAGGCTGTAGATGTCGGATTGGGCGGTGACGTTGCCGCCCTGGAGGCCGAACTGCTCCGGCGAGACGTAGCTGTATTTTCCCGCGAACCCGTCGCCGATCACCGTCTGCCCGCCCAGGGGCGTACGCGCGATCCCGAAATCGATGATTTTGGCCCGGCCGAGATCGCCGGCCGGGAGAATCACGTTGTCGGGCGAAACATCCCGATGGACGATGCCCGCTTCGTGCGCGGCCTGGAAGCCGGCGGCGAGGCGGCGGCGCAGCAGATCGACGCTCTCGAACGAGAGCGGACCGTGCTTCATCGCGTCGGCCAGCGATTCGCCGGTGACGTATTCCATCGCCAGGTAGGGCAGGTTGAGGCCGCGATCGACCGAGAACACGAAGTAGCGCACCACCGCCCCGTGATTGACGTTGTGCAGGGCCGCGGCTTCCTTGCGGAACAGCGTCAGGGCGTTCGCGTTCTCGGCGAAATCGGGCCGGATGGTCTTGATCGCGACCACATCTCCCGTCTCGATCACGTGTCCACGATAGATCTCGCCCATGCCGCCGACGGCAATCAACGCGTCGATCTCGTAGAGGTCGTTCAGCCGGGTCCCGGGCCCAGCCCGGATCCGCGCCTTGGTCTCGACGACGGTTCTCTCGTCCATCACAGGCTCCTGCGCGGCGCGCCCGTGCCGGGGATCGCCACCGTCGTCGCCGCGATCGGGGGCGCGGCAGCCTCCACCGGCTGTCCGCAGCGGACGATGACGATGGTCACGTTGTCCGTCGCCCCGCGTGCCAGGGTGAGTTCCAGCAGGGCGTCGCAGGCCCATTGCGGAGCGGAGGTGCCGGCCGCGAGCAGGATGTCGGCATCGGTCACATGCCCGGTGAGGCCGTCCGAGCAGATCACGAACACGTCGCCGGCCCGCAGGGCGCCCTGCTCCAGGTCCATCTCGGGTCGATCGCGCACGCCGACCGCCTTGGTGATCACGTGCCGGCGCGGCCAGGCGGCCATTTCGGCGGCACTGAGCACGCCGCGTTCGAACAGGTCGCGGCCCTCGGTATGGTCTCGGGTCAGCTGCACGATCGCACGGTCGCGGATGCGGTAGACCCGGCTGTCGCCCGACCACAGGCAGGCGAAGTCGTTCCCGAACAGCAGCAGTACGGCCGCCGTCGAGCCGACCACGCCGCCCTGCGCCTGCCCGAGGGACCAGAGCGCCGCGTTGGCGCGCAGGATGCGGTCCTCCAACCGGGCCATCAGGTCGGAGGGCGAGACCGCCGACCCGATCGACGAGAGGGCTTCGACGACGGTCGCGCTCGCCAGAGCGCCATCCGAATGGCCACCCATCCCGTCGGCGACGGCAAAGACCCCGAGATCGGGCGCCACGAGGCAGTCGTCCTCGTTCTCAGCGCGCACCTTGCCGGGATGCGTGACGAAGCCGGCCTCGATCCGGAGGCCGGACGTGGCGGCGACGGCGGGACCGTAAGCGCCCGGCATGTCAGACGGCCTGCGCATCGAACCGTCCCGTCAGCAGCGCCGCGAAGGCGTGGGGGTCCGGCATCCGCCGACACGCGGCCGCCAGCGCCGGAAATCCTTCGCCGCCCGCGCTCCACCAGTAGCTCATCCCCGCGTGAAGGCTGGCGTGGTCGAGTACGGTCAAGGCCGCGAGCGCGCTGGCGAACGCGCCATCCGCGGCGGGGCCGATCAGCGCGCCGCCGCGTAGGCGCACGACCTCTCCGGCCTGCGGCGGCGGATGCGCGGGCGCGGGGTCGGGCAGCGCACCGATGCCGGCCGTGATCGCCTCGAACGCGATCGCATCCGAAAGCGTCGCGAGCAGAAAGGTCTCGGCGACCGCGAACCACGCATCGAAGGTGTCGAGATGCGGCGGCGGCAGGGCCGCTCCGCCGCTGGCGCGGCCGATCAGCGTCAGGGGGAAGTAGCGGCCGATCCCGTCCACCGACGGCATGAACGCCCCCAGCACCGCCTCCCCGGCGATGTCCGCCCCGAGCCAGAACCGCCAGATCGGCGCATGGAGATAGGCCTGAGCCCAGCCCTCCCCGAGGTCGGCACGGCTGGCGGAAAGGCCGCCCTGGATCCACGGCTCCCAGGCGGACAGGAAAGCGCGCGGGGTTCCGAGCGCGATGAAATCACGCTTGGCCGGAAGCTTGCCGTAGAGTCCGCACGGCATCTCAGATCCCCGTCGGGCAGCGAAATTCGCGCAACGCCGGCAGCACCAACGGGTTCTGGACGGTGGTCGCGCTGAAACGGTACGTGAGTTGGCGCGTGCCGGCCGTGATCGTCGCCACCACGGCATCGCCCTGCTTGAGCACGGAGCCGGCATCGAGCAGGCGGAACAGCGACCACGTCCCGGTCTTCTCGATCAGGACCGTGGCGGCACCCGCCCCGCCGAAGAAGCTCGGCGTGCCCTCGATCTGCAGGATCGTCCGGCCCGGACTCGCCGGCCCCGGCCACTGGACGGTGGCGGGCACGTTCACCCCGGCCTGCATGAGCACCACGCTGCCGTTCACGTCGAGTTTGGCCACGGAGGCATCGCCGGTGAGCGAGAGCGGAGTCACCGCGAAGGCGATCGACGGCATCGTCCCGCCGGTGGCGAAGAAGGCGTCGCGGATCTCGGCGGCGCGCTGAAACTCCCGTAGGGTCGCGGCGGAAAGCCCACGGGCGACCTGATCGTCCACGCGCCAGACCCATTGCGGGCGCGAGCGGTCGGTGCGGCTCGCGAGGTTCTGGCTGAAGAAGCGGTCGAACACGCCGTTGGGGGCGAAAAGCTTGGCGAAGTCGGCCAGAGGTACCTCCCGGTCGCTCGTCCGCATGAACGGGTAGCGGTTGACCGCGATCTGCTGGCACTCGCGGATCACCTCGTCGGCCAGGGCCTTGGCGATCTGGCTGACGGCCGCGCCGGTGGCGCTGCCCTCGAACTCGTTGGCGATCTGGCGGACCATCGCCTCGAAGGGGGCGGGGAAACGCGCGGCGAGGGCGCGCAGCGCCGTCGTCTGCGTCACCAGGGCGTTGTTGGCGCCGGCCGCCTGATTGGGATTGACGGCTTCCAAGGCCGCATTCTTGATCTCATTGAGATTGGCGACGAGCAGATCGGTGGCCCGGCGCCCGGCCTCGCCCTCCGACAGGGCGTGGAACGGCCGGAAGGCGGCCTCGACATTGGCCCCGGGCGCGTCGTTGGCCGCCGCCGCGAAGCGGTCGGGTGCGGGTGTGCCGCCCTCCGTCGCGATCCGGCCGAGCGACGTCGCGACGGTGGCGACACCCGAGGGCAGCACGGCGCCCGCGCGCTGCTCCGCCTCACGCCCGGCGGCGGCGGCCAGCACCGACTTGACCTTCACCGTGCGGGCATCGGCCGGACCGGCGGTCGCCCCGGCTCGTCCCGGCCGTTCGCGGGTCAGGCGGGTCTCGTCGCGGATCGATTCGAGGATCAACTTGAGGGGCGAGGTCGGCGCGGCGATCGCCTGGAGGGCGAGGTAGCGCGGCTTGTCCGCGCTGAGCGAGCGGATTTTCAGCTTGCGCAGGGTCTGGCCCCAGCTCTGCTGGAACTCTCGGGCGTAGATCTTGAGCAGATCGGCGAAGAGGGAGCCGTATTGCGCCCGGTAGGCCTCCTGCTCGCCGGCCGGCCCGACCACCCAGCGGTCCCGCTCGACGATGTCGGCGGCGTCGCCGAACCGGTCGATGAACGCTTCGAAGAACCCGTCATAGGTGAAGAAGAACGGGACCCGGACGCTGTCAAGATCGGCCCCGCCCACGGCCTCGAAGACGAGCCCCGCATCCTGGCCGGCGGCCCGCGGCACGGTCCAGTCGCGGCCGGTGGCGGGACGCGCCTCCGATTTCAGGATCTCGTAGGCGCGCTCGGCGACGCTGAGCCGGGCGAGGGTGCGCTGGCTGTCCTCGACCAGGGCCTGGTTGATCGAGACGAGGGCCGGGCTGCCGTCGTCGAGGTCGAGCATGGCCTGGAGGTGGTCCTCCAGCAATTGCCGGCCGCGGGCGAAGCCGGCACCGGGATAGAGGTTCTCGGCCCAGTCGCGCCGGAACCACGCCACCACGAGGCCGCGGTCGAGGGGCGCCTCGGCGCGCCCGCCCAGCATCAGGTAGACCTTCAGGGCCTCGTAGATGAAGCCCGGACTGGTGCGGTTGGCCTCGATCTGCTCCTCCAGGCGGAAGATGAGGCGCGGGCGGAACAGGCGCTCCATGCCGGCGCGATAGCTCGTCTCGGCGGCCGAGCGCAGGCGCGGGCGCTGGCTCAGGCCGAAGGTCGCCAGGATCGGCGTGGAGTCGTCGCGGCCGGCATAGCCGGTGGGGAGATACCGCAGCGCGTTGAGCAGCGGCAGCACCTTCGAGAAGTTCCGGTCGGCGACCAACGGCTCGCGCAGGATTTCGGTGGCATCCGCCCGATACTTTCCGGTCAGGCCGTTGGTGAGCGTCACCAGCTGCTCGTTGCGCAGGAAGCTCGTCCACCACAGCCCGACGAGCACCGCCGAGGCCAGCGCAAGGCCGCCGTAGCAGGCCAGCCGCAGGATGTTGGACCGCCGCATCGCCGCCCGGTTGGTCGAGACCCAGCCGGCCTCGCCGATCACCACCTTGCGCAGAAGGTCGGTGAGGAAAAAACTCTTGCCCCGACCGGAATAGGCCGCCGCGCCGACATTCTCCGAGCCGAAGCTGCGCGACAGGGCGCCGATGAGTTGGTCGATGGGCGTCCCCTCCTGTGTGCCGGAGGTGAAGTAGAAGCCGCGCAAGGTCGCGTTGACGTGGAAGCGGCTCGGCTCGAACACCCGGCCGAGGAAATCCACCACCCGGCCGCGCACCGCCGCGACCTGGCTCGGAAACCCGAACAGCACGACGCGGCTCGTCGGCGCGACCTCGTCCTGGAGGCGGTCGGGCATCCATTCGTTCAGGCGCTCGACCAGGGCGTCGAATTCCGATGGCACCTCGCCGATCATGTTCCGGGTCTTCTCGGCGGTCTGGAAGGTGTGGCCCCAGACCATCTGCCGGTCGGTCTCCGAGAGCTGGCCGAAGAATTCCCAGAAGCCAGCGATGAGATCGGCCTTGGTAAAGACCGCATAGACCGGGAAATCGACCTTGAGCCGGTCGTGCAGCTCGACGAGGCGCTTGCGCACCGCGCCGGCATGCGCCTCCAGTCCCTCCTCTCCACCCGTGAGGAGATCCTCGAGGCTGATCGCGATGATCACCCCGTTGATCGGTTGCTTGGGCCGGGTCCGGTGCAGCAGGTCGAGAAACGCGAGCCAGCTCGCCCGATCGCCCTTCGGATCGGTGTCCTGAGTGGTGTAGCGCCCGGCCGTATCGATCAGCACCGCGTCCTCGGTGAACCACCAATCGCAGTAGCGGGTGCCCCCGAGCCCGGCGACCGCCTCCGGCGTGCGCCCCTTGGCCAGGGGGAACTTGAGGCCGGAGCGGATCAGCGCGGTGGTCTTGCCGGCGCCGGGCGGCCCGATGACGATGTACCAGGGCAGATCGTAGAGGTGGCTGCCCTTGCCGCCGCGGGCCTTCTTCAGGGTCGCGAGCGCGTCCGCCATGCGCTCCTTCAGGGCCTCGCCGTCGCCCGTCTCGGCTTCGGCACCCGCCATCTCTGCCTGGAGGGCGGCGATGACCCGGCGGCGGCGCCACAGATCCCAGCCGATCTTCGCCCCAACCGCGCCGAGAATCAGCACGCAGACCAGCGCGCGGATCCAGGCGGCATCCAGCGGGCGCACGTCGCTCACCGCGATGAGCGGCCCGGCCCACCAGACCAGGCAGGCGAGCGCCAGTCCGCCGAGGACAAGCGCGGCGAGGCGCAGCCAGGCTCCGGGCGTCATCGGCGGTGTCCCCTCGGATCGCGCATCGGATCGCGCATCGCTTCCCCCCTCACCGGTCGCGCGGGACGACGATGTCGACGCGGCGGTTTCGGGCGCGCCCCTCCGGCGTCTTGTTGGAGGCCAGCGGCACGTCGGCGCCCTTGCCCTCCACCTCGACGCGCTCCGGCTTCGAGACGCCGGCCTTGATGATCTCGGCCACCGCCTTGGCGCGCTCCTGCGACAGCACGAAATTCGAGGGGAAGCGCACCGTCTTGATCGGGATCACGTCGGTATGGCCCACCACCTTGATCGGGCCTGCCCCCTTCTCCAGCAGCCCCGCGAGGCGTTGGATCAGGGCTTTGAAGGCCGGTTTGACCTGGGCATCGGCCGGGGCGAACAGCGCCGCAGCGACACGGATCACGATCTGGTTGCCGTTCTCGATCACCGAAATCGACGTATCGGCGATCTCGGTGCGCAAGGCCTCCTGGTACTGGCCGGCCTGGCTCGCGGGCGGCGGAGGGGGAGGGGGCGGCGGCGGCTTGTAGATCTGGCGCTGGATCGCGATCTCACCGCCGGGATGGAGCGTGACGAGGCCATCCGCGGCGGCCTCGGCGTTCCCGGTCAGCAGTGTGCGCAGCAGGAGGAAGAAGCCCAGCAGCAGCGCGGCGATCACCGCCGCCATGGCCCAGACCGGAATCTGGTACCGAAACGCCTCCGGCACGATCGCCTGCCCCTGCCAGCGCGGCGAAACCTCGCGGTCGACCGGCCGCGTCCGCCGCAGCAACTCGTAGAGATTGCGCTGGATCTGCTGCAGGTTCGCGGCTCCGCCCCCGGAGGTCCGGTGCACGCCCTGAAAGCCGATGCCGAGGCAGGCATGGATGAGTTCCAGCAGATGATAATTGCCGCTCGGGTCGACCTTGGCCTTGTCCAGTTCCTCGAAGAACCGGACACCGCCGACCCGCTCGCCGAAGAACCGGCTCAGCATGCTGTACTGCGCCCAGACGTGGCGCTCGTCGGTGGGAATGTTCTGGACGATGTCGTCGGCGGTGGCGCAGACGACATACTTGGCCGCCCTGACCTGCTCCGCCGAGACGCCGGCGCTGCGCGTCTGCGTCTCGAACTCGTCGATGCTGGCCGCGACCTGCTCCATCAGGTTGGAGAACGAGGCCTGCGAGAGCTGAACCCTCAGCCGTCCCAGCAGCAGCAGCAGGGGGCCCGCCGCCCGCAGGAACGGGTTGGCATTGGGCGCCACCACCACGTCCCGCTTCATCACGAGGGCGCGCTGGCGCTCGCCGGGTGCCGGGGCGACGGGAGCCGGCTGCGCCCGGGCGGCGAGGTCGGAATTCGCCCAATCGTCCTGGTCCGGCACCGGCGCGGCGCGCTGTGGCACCGGCGAGGGCGGCTGATAGGGCGGCGGCTCCGCGAGCTTTCGCCGCCCGCCGGGATCCGGCAGGATGATGGTGCGGTCGCTGCGGCCGAACGGATCGCTCATGCGGTTGGATCACCCAGGCCGCGGGAAGGCCCGCAGCAGAGGCGAGCCGGATCGGCGGTCACCCCCGCATCGCGCAAGGCGGACCGGAGCGTCATCGCCGCCCCTCGAGCACGGCCCACAGCTCGAGCTCCAGTTGCGGCCAGTCGCCGGAGAAGTGCATTCCGATCGACGAGGCGATGGAGAAGTCCGGCCAGAGCGGCGATTGCCGGTCGAGCAGGAAATAGACGTGGTCGGTGATCGCCCGGATCTGCGGGGGCGGCGTCGGCAGGTGGACCAGCGCCACGCCCGGCAGGTGGGCGTGGACGATCTCGTTCATCTTGGTGTTGGGGCCGATCTTGAAGAGCTGCGGGAACTGGGACTGGATCTCGGTCAGCGGTCGGCGTGCGGCGACCTCGAGGACGAGGCTGGCGTTGCGGAACAGGTTGCGGTCGCGGATCATCGAGACGAAGGCGTTGGGCGCCCGCTCGATGATCTCCAGGCGAATGGCACGGCGCCCGAGCTGGGCCGAGAGGAAGTCCTGGATGTCGCGCACCACGGGCGCGAAGGTGCTCTCGAGGTCGTCGTGGTCGTAGGGCGGGTAGCTGCGCGCCCGGCGTTCGGCGGTGGTGAAGGTCGCCAGTTCCCCGGCGATGCGCAGGAATTCCTCGTAGAGCCGCTCGGGGTGGACATAGCGGGAGCGTTCGAAGTGCTGCAACACCGGGATATGCCGGTTGAGCAGTTGCAGGATGAAGTAGTCGGCGCTCTGAAGGCCGCCCCCGGCGGTGGGGTCGGCGGCGTATCGGGCAAGTTCCTCGAGCTTGTTCTCGATCCAACCGATCACCCGCTCGATCCAGCCATGCACCACCGCATGGCTCGAACAGGCCAGCACCGGCGGGGCGAAGGTTTCGTCGAAGACGATGGTCCGGTCGCGCACCTCGACGATGCGTCCCACCGGGAGGCCGACATAGCCGGGCTTGGCGGTCTTGCGCAGCTCGTAGGCGAGGCGCGGCTGGGCGACGTCGATCTCCTCCTCGACCCGCAGGGCCGACGTCGTGTCGATGAGGCGTACGCTCGCCGGCACGAAGCGGCTGGCGCTCTCGGCCTCGGCCGGCTCGACCTCGCGCGTGTTGGGCGCACCGATCGGCATCGACAGCCAGACCACCTGCTTGGCCGCGCCGTCCGGTATGTCGATGGGGGGAGGCAGCGGGCTGTCGCCGGGGATATCGAACGGCGTGCCGTCCGGCATGATGCCGATCGCGCGCCGCACGGAAAATCGGCTTTGCTGGGCGAGATCGCGGTCGATCTCCAGGGTCGAGAACCCCCACGGATAGGGCGTGACGTGACGGGTCCGACTCTCGATCAGCCCTTCGACGTAGCGGTCGTTCTGCTGGAGATGATGCGGCCGCAGGAACAACCCCTCCGACCAGACTACCTTACTCTTCCAAGACATCGCCGCGCGTTCTCCCGGCCGAGATGGACGTCGTCCCTCCGCTCGCCCTGCGCCCGCATGCGGCCGGCTGAAACGCAGAGGCGGGCCGTGACCGCACGGAGCGCGCCGAAATCATACTGGCTTTTTTTGGTATGACCAGCACTTCACCCAGCGCTGCCGCCGGTTTCGACAGCGGAAATTCCGACCGCTAGCGTTTGTTGTCGTAGCAATCGGAGAAGAAGAGCATGAAGGCATCGACCAATCCGTCTTCGTGCGGAGAGGCCAGGGCATCCCAGCGCGTGGTGTAGATGTCCCACAGGCGCGCCTTGCGCGAGCCGAGCAGGCCTCCGAGGCCGCGATCCTTCTCGTCGGAGGCCTCGACGCCCTCCGGTCCCAGATCCTCGATCAGCAGCCGCAGGGCGTTCTGCATCGCCGCATAGGTCTTGACCTGATGGGTCTTCAGGTCGCGGAAGCTGGCGTCGAGCGCCCGCTCGGCGGTGAGATAGCCGCTCGACGGGCGCCCCATCATGATCCGCAGGGCATCGTCCACCGTGGGCGCGAATTTCAGCGGGTTGTTGTCGAGCGCCTGGATCATGGTCTGGCTGGTGGCGCGGGCCGCACGCTTGGATTCGGCGCGCGCGGCGAGGAGTTGTTTGAGGTTCTCCGCGCAGAAGCGCAGCAGCGCCCCCGCCTCCTGGGCCAGGTCCCCCGGATCCTGCCAGGCGAGCACGTCGGGCGAAATCCCGAGACCCGCCGCGAACCGCTGCACGAAGACGTCGTCCCGAATCGGGTCTGGCGGCCGTGGCACCTCCCGCCGCTCGCGCGGCTCGGTTTGGCTCGTTCTTGGTCCGGCCTCGGAGGCCGCGATGCGCGGGGCCGGCGCCCCCCATGGGCTGTCGCCGGGGGACGGATCCGGTTCGCGAAAAGCCTCGGGCTCGCGACGGCCTTCGGGGTGGGGCGGATCGGCCTCCCGGGGCGGTGGGAACGCAGCAGCCGGATCGTGCGGGCGCCGCGGCGTCGGCATGGGTGGCGGCAGCGGGGCGGCCGGCGGCGGGGTCGCGCGTGCCCAGTCCATGGCATCCTCGGGCTGCGCCTCCCGGCGCGGCGCGGGTTCGGCCCCCTGCCACCCCGGCAGGTCGACCGCCCAGTCGATGAAGTCGGGCTTGACCGGACGCAGCGCCGCCGGCGGTCTCAGGTCGCGGCTGGGGATCGGCGGGGGCACGGCCCCTTGCGGGTCCCAATACTCCCCTGGCGTGACGCCGAGGGCCGGAGCCGGCGGCACGGCCGCGGCCGCCTCGCCGTCGATCCGGACGAGGATGACGTAACGGCCGATCTGGATCCGATCGCCGTCCTTGAGGCGATGCGCCTCCTGGAGCCGCTGCGGATTGCGATTGAGGAAGGTGCCGTTGCGGGAGACGTCCTGCAGCCAGTAGCCGCCATCGCGGTGGCGCAACTCGGCATGCTTGCCCGAGATCGCCCGATCGGGGTCCGGCAAGGTCCAGTCGAGATACTGGTCGCGCCCGATATCGAGGCCGCGCCGGCCTGCGAGGCTGACGCTCAGGGGGCCGCCATCCGGCAGCGCGGCGACGTTTTCGATGGTGAGGGTCAGGCTCATCGTCTCGCTCGCCGCATCATCCCATAACCCTTCCGATCCGGGCGTGCCGACCGGTGCCCCGGTGCGAGGCCGGCGCGACGGAGAGCGGGCGGGGCATTCACCCTTCACCGCCGCGCGGGCGCATCAGCGGCACACCGATGTCGATGGAGGCCTGGAGCCGGTCGGAGCGCTCGCGGGCGTTGACGGTGGCCAAAGCCACGAGGATCGCGGTGCGCACGGCCTTCGGCGTCATCTCGGGGGTCGCCGGGACGATCGCGTGGACGCTGGGACCGACATTGCCGCCCGACCAGCCTGCCGCCAGAGCCACCCACGACGTGGCGAGTCGCCGGTTGCCCAACATGCCGAGCCGGAGCGCATCGCGGCGCAGGAGGTCGTCGGGATCGCGGACCCAGGCCTCGGCGGCCCGCAAGGGCGCATCCTCCTGGCCGTTGGCGATCCGCATCAGAAGGCGAACACTCTGGGCGGACCACCAGACCGCCTCGCGTCGGTCGAGGCTGTAGGCGAGGAGGCTGACCGCATCCTCCGGGGTGCCGCCGCGCCGCAGGCTTTCGAGAAAGACCAGGGGCGGTTCATCGGTCGGCGCGGCGCTGATGTCGCGCTCCGTGCTCGGAAAGGCCTCGAAGACTTCTCGGGCGGTACTGAAACGGGAGCCGGCCACGAACGCCTCGTCAGTTCAGCGTGATCATGGGGGCTTTTTCCTCGATCAGCGCGGTGCCCTGCACGGTGATCGTCCCGGCTTCGATGGTGATCGAGGCCGGGTCCATGGTGATCTTGCTCGCCCCGACCTCGAGCACGATCTTCGTGCCCGCCTTGATGTGGACTTCCTGGGCGACGTCGGATTTCCAGTTGCCGCTCTCGACCTTGAGGGTCTCGTCGCCGTTCTTCAGCGTCGTCGCACGGGAGGGCTTGCCGCAAGGCGTCGCGAACGCGACTCCGATCTCGCGGGTCTCGGTGTTGCGCACCACCGATTCGAGGTCTTTTTCCGCGCGCAACGTGATCGTCTCGGACGACTTCTTGTCGTCGAAGGTGAGCACGTTGGAGCCGCCGTGGCCCTTGGTCGAATCGGACTTCATGCCCGAGACGGTCTTCTCGTCCGGCAGCTTGTAGGGATACGGATAATCCTTGTTGTAGACGGCGCCGACGACGAGCGGCTGGTCCGGATCGCCCTCGAGGAACTGCACCACCACCTCCTGGCCGACGCGCGGGATCACCTGGAACCCCCAGGACTTTCCGGCCCACATCTGCGCCACGCGCACGGGACGCGAGATCCGGTCCTTGTCCCGGTTCCAATGGAACTGGATGAAGATGCGGCCCTCCTCGTCGACGTCGATCTCTTCGCTCTCCTTGCCCTTGCGCGTCACCACCATCGCGGTCTGCGGGCCGTGGACGCGTGGCCGCGGCGTCAGCAGCGGTGCGCGGAAAGGGCGGTCGACGGGGAGCAATTCGTAGACGCCGGAATAGACCTCGCCGGCTGCGGCGCCGTCCCCGCTCCGGTAGGTCTCCGGCGCGATGACGTGGCGTGCGGAGACGACGAGATACTGCCCATCGTCGGTGGGATGCTGGCGGATCGTGACGAGGCCGCCCGGATACAGGCTCGCGGCATCCCCCGACGCCGAACGGCGATGGTCCAAAGCCTGATCGGCTTCGAGCCGGACCTTGGTCCGCTTTCGGCCGAGATCGCGCTCGCTGTAGCGACCCGGGTAATCGTAGGATTCGAGACTGCTCTTGTCGTAGCGCTCCGAACCGCGCGCATCCGCCTTCAGATCGGCGGTGGGCTTCATGTAATCGAAGTCGTTGGTCGAGAATCGGCCGGTGCGGAAGCTGCGATCCGCCCGCCACGTCGAGACGTGCTCGCGCTCGCGCCGGTCCTGGCCGCCGAGCTGGATGAAGGGGATCGTCCCGCCACCGCCCTTCACCGGCTTGTGGCATGAGCGCGAATCGGCGAGCACCAGTTGATGCTTGCTCGCGCTGTGCTCGTGGAATGTATAGATCCCCCATTCCTCCAGCAGGCGCGAGACGAAGGCCAGATCGCTCTCGCGGTACTGGACGCAGTATTCGATCTTCTCGTAATCGCCGCGGCTGGCTTTGACCTCGAAATCGGTGAAGCCTGCAGCCTTGAACACCTCTTCGACGATGTCGACGACGCTCTTGTCCTTGAAGATGCGGCAGTTGGCCGTGCGCCCGAGCAGCCAGAACCAGGGCCGCAAGGTGAAACGATAGGCGTAGGACGCCTGCCGGACACCGGTCCAAACCGCATCCACGACCACGCCGTTGAAGCATCGCTCCACGCCGTCGTAGGAGCGGAACATCACGTGGGCATTCTTACCGAGGAGTTTGTCGAAGTCGAAGGCGCGCTCGTCACAGAGGGCGTCGACCGTGTATGCGAACAAGGTGCTCAGGCCTTCTTCGGCCTCGAAATGCGTCAAGGCAAACTTATCGCGACCAATCGAAGTCACCAACTCGGCAACGCGGCCGGAGTGAGAAAATTGGCTGGAGTGTTCCAAGCTCATATCTTGTTCCGAGCTAGATTTTTATTGTGTCTCGCATTGCTTGCGGCGTTCTTCAAGATTAGCATCCGCCTTATGTCCAGACATACGACTCGGGTGCGCGATATGATCAATGCGGGTTGGTGCTCTCTAGCCTTGCCGAGCCTCGTGTTCATTGCCCTTGGGGCGACCGCTTCGGCCGACCCGTCCTACAAGGCCTCCGATGTCGTCGCCCACTTTTCCGCCGGAAAGAAGCTCGGCGAACCGCGCGCCCTCTGTATCGGAACCGAGACCGAGTGCTCCAAACAGATACCAGAGCGGTCCAAGCCTGTCGACGGCTTCGATCTGCGCGTCAACTTCGATTACAATTCCGACCATCTCACCCAGCCGGCCCGCGCCAATCTGGACGAGTTCGTCCGGGCGCTGAAGGACCCGCAGCTGGCCGCCGCGCTCTTCGTGGTGGAGGGTCACACCGACGGGACGGGCAGCGACGCCTTCAACCTCGACCTGTCGATGCGGCGGGCGAACTCGGTGGTGGACTATCTGAAGGCCCGCGGCGTCGGCGGCGGCCGCCTCGAGGCCAAGGGCTATGGCAAGCAGAAGCCTTTGGTGCCCGATCCGAACGCCAGCGAGAATCGACGCGTCGAAACCCGGCTGAGGTTGGAATAGAGCCGGGAGCCGGCCGTTGCCGCTCCTCCTCGATCCATCGGCGTTGACCGAGCCACTCTCGGCGGAATCGCCCTGCGGCCCCGACCTCGAGGACGGCGGCGATCTCGACTTCCTCAACGGCCTCTCCCATGCCGAGGGGCTGCTGCCCACCGCCTTCTTCAGCCGCGATGACGAAGGCCGTCCGCAGCCCTTCGATCGGTCCGGCATCGATTTCGGGCGAGAGTACAAAGCGCTTCTGGCCCTGTTGGCGCGCACCCGGGATATCCGCATTCTCGTGCTGCTGGCGCGCCTCGCCATGCTGGACCGGGACCTGCCCGGTTTCGCGGGGGCGCTCGGAATCATCGCCAGCCTGCTGGAGAGCCGCTGGGGCGAGGTCCATCCCGCAGGCGAGAGCGGCGGGTTCGATCTGCGCAACGCCATCCTGCACGCCCTGGAGGACGTGCCGACGGTGATCATGCCGCTGCAGCACGTCGTCCTCGCCCAGAGCCGCCGCTACGGCCCGATCACCTTCCGCAGCGTGATGGTCGCCGACGGCGAAGTGCCGGCCCGCGAGGGCGAGCCCGTCCTGGACCGCCCCGGCATCGAGCGGGCGGTGGAGGAGACCGAGCCGGAGGCGCTGGCGGCCCGGCGGGATGCGCTCGCGGCGGTGACGGCGTCAGTGCGCCGGATCGGCGCCGTGACCCTCGCCGAGGGCGGCTATGCCGGCGCCGTCGGCCTCGACCGGCTCGGTGGTCTGGCCGGCCGCATCCACGATCTCCTCGCGGGCGCCGCCAAGCCCGTCGTCGAGGCTGCGGAGCCGGAGCAGGACGGTGTGTCGGCACCGCTCATCGCGCTGCGGCAGACCGGCCCGCTCGCCACGGTCGCGCAAGCCTCCGCGGCGCTGGCGGCGGCGGGGCTCTATCTGCGGAGCCGGGAGCCGTCGAGCCCGGCCGAAGTGCTGGTGCGCCAGGCGCAGATGCTCGTCGGCAAGTCCTTTCTGGAGGTGATGAACATCCTCGTGCCGGCCAACGCCGCCGACGCCAGCATCGCCATCGGGGCGAATCGAGCCTTGCGCCTCACCTTCGATCAACTCGCCGCGGTTCCGGACGACGCCTCGGGCGGCGCGGATCAGGAATCCGAGGAGGCGGACGCCGCGTCTCCCCCGCCGGTTCCGGCCACGACGCGCGCCGAGGCGATGACGCTGATCCGGGACGCCGGAGCCTTCTTCCGCCTGCACGAGCCCTCGAGCCCGATCCCGCTCCTCCTCGACAAGGCCATCGGCATGGCGGACCGGGATTTCCTGGCGATCCTCCGGGACGTGCTGCCGGACATCGGGTCCGCGTAGCGCATCGACGCGCGAGATTGGACTGACCACGACAATCTTCTTGCATGGCCGCCACGAATCTGTTGGACTGCTTTTGGTAATACCGACGGTGACACGCAGGCTCGGTTTCCGGGCCCTCCGGTGCGTCGAACGGTGTGGCCCTGAGGGCCACCGTGTAGTGTGGGGAAGTCTCCGGCGATGTCTGATTCGAGCCACAAGTTCATCAAGCGCAACCGGCCGCCGCGGGTGCACATCACCTACGAAGATCCCTACGACGCCGAGCGGAAAGTCGAGTTGCCCTTCGTGATGGGCGTGCTCTCGGATCTCTCCGGCAATGCCTCCACCGTGGAGAAGCCGGATGTGGCCGAACGCAAGTTCACCGACTTCGACATGGACAATTTCGATCAGCGCATGGCGGCGATCGATCCGGGCGTGAAATTCCACGTCAAGGACCGTCTATCCGATAGCGATGCGAAGTTGTCCGTCGAACTCCACTTCAAGAAGATGGACGATTTCGGCCCGGCGGCGATCGCCCGCCAGGTGCCACCGCTGGCCAAGCTTCTGGAGGCGCGCGAACAGCTCTCCAATCTGCTGCGCTACATGGACGGCAAGGTCGCCGCGAGCGACCAGATCAAGGCGCTCCTGAAGGATCCTGCCCTCATGGCAGCGCTGAAAGAACAGCTCGCCGCGCCGGCCGACGCCGCAGGCGAACAGCCGGCCGGCTAGAGCAAGATGCGGAAAAGTGGAATCCGGTTTTCCGAGACCATCATGCCAAAGCAATGAAAGAGAGCCCATCGCGGTTTCTGTGAAAACGCGATGGGCTCTCGGACGGCCTGCTGCCGACGCTTTCGTTTCTCTACCTTTACCCCGACCTTTGCTTTGAGAGTCACAACGATGGCCGCAGAGAGCACCGAGATTGCCAGGGACACCGTCGCCGCCGGCGGGGAGGCGGTGGAGGCCAACGAATTCGCTGCCCTGCTGAAGCAAAGCTTCAAACCGCGCACCGAACGCGCGGCCACGGAGGTGGAGAATGCCGTCAGCACCCTGATCCGCGAGGCGCTGTCGGACTCGACGTTGATCAAGGATGACGTCCTCGACACCATCGAGGAGATGATCGCGCGCATCGACAGCAAGCTGACGGCGCAGGTCAACGAGATCCTGCACACGCCCGATTTCCAGAAGATCGAGAGTGCATGGCGTGGGCTGAACTATCTCGTGTTCAATTCCGAGACCGATACGACCTTGAAGATCAAGGTCATCAATGTCTCGAAGCAGGAGATGGCCAAGAACCTCCGGCTTTATCCCGGCGCGCGCTGGGATCAGAGCCCACTGTTCAAGAAGGTCTACGAGGCGGAGTTCGGCCAGCTCGGTGGCGAGCCCTACGGGTGCCTGATCGCCGACTATTCCTTCAGCCACCTGTCCCAGGACGTGCAGCTCCTGCGCGAACTCGGCAAGGTCGCGAGCGCGGCCCACGCGCCCCTGTTCGCGGCGGCGGATCCGACGCTCCTCGGGATGGATGCGTTCACGGAGCTGGCCAACCCCCGCGACCTCTCCAAGATCTTCGACACGCCCGACTACGTCCAATGGAAGGGCCTGCGCGACTCACCCGATTCCCGCTACGTCGGGCTCTGCATGCCCCGCGTTCTGGCGCGCGTTCCCTACGGCGCCAAGACCGAGCCGGTCGACGAGTTCGCCTTCGAGGAGGAGACCGACGGGCATGCGGGCGACAAGTACGCCTGGATGAGTGCGGCCTACGCCATGGCCGTCAACATCAACCGCGCCTACAAGGATTGCGGTTGGACGGTGCGCATTCGCGGCGTCCAATCGGGCGGCGAAGTCGTCAACCTGCCGAGCCACACCTTCCCCACCGATGACGGCGGCATCGACCTCAAATGCCCCACCGAGATCGCGATCAGCGATCGGCGCGAGGCGGAGCTGGCCAAATCCGGCCTGATCCCCCTGATCCACCGCAAGAACACCGACAAGGCCGCCTTCATCGGCGCGCAATCGGTCTACAAGCCGAAGCAGTTCTACGGCGAGAAGGGCGTCGAGGCCACCGCCTCGGACAATCTCTCGTCCAGACTTCCCTACATGTTCGCCGTGTCGCGCTTCGCCCATTACTTGAAGTGCATGGTGCGCGACAAGATCGGCTCGACCAAGGAGCGTGATCAGCTGACCCGCTGGCTGCAGGAATGGATCAACGAATACGTCGACGGCGATCCGACGAATTCCAGCGAGCACACCAAGGCGCGCAAGCCGCTCGCCGCCGCACGGGTCGACATCTTCGAGGACGAAGAGAATCCAGGCTATTACTCGGCGAAGTTCTATCTCCGGCCGCATTACCAGCTTGAGGGAATGGATATCGGCATGAGCCTCGTCTCGCGGCTTCCGGCGCCGAAACAGTAGCGCGCCTCGAAAAACGCAACGCTATCTCTCTCCTCTCGAACGGCGCCCGGGGCCACCCAGCGGTCGACGACCGCCTTTCCCGGCGCCGGCGAGCGCGCGCTTCGCTGAATCGGAAGCCGGTTCGGCGTAAAAACCTGCAGCGGAACAAGCACTTGGAGACGTGATCCGAGCCGATGGCATCGGGAGCGGCTCCCGGTTTTCAAAGACGATACCGGTCAAGGAAGGAACATCACATGGCGGTCGACATCTTCTTCAAGCTCGATGGCATCAAGGGCGAGGCTCAGGACGACAAGTACAAGGACGAGATCGACGTCTTGGCCTGGTCCTGGGGTGCCTCGCAATCGGGCACGACGCATGGCGGCTCCGGCTCGGGCGCGGGCAAGGTCACGGTTCAGGATCTGAGCGTGACCAAGTATATCGACAAGTCGAGTGCGGCGTTGTTTCAGCATTGCTGCAATGGCAAGCATATCAAGAAGGGCAAGCTCATCGTGCGGAAGGCCGGCGACAAGCCGCTGGAATACCTCACCATCGAGCTCGAAGAGGTCATGATCACCCATATCTCCATGGGCGGCTCAGGCAGCGAAGATCGACTCACCGAAAACGTGACCTTCAACTTCGGCCAGTTCCATGTGAAGTATGCCCAGCAGAACAAAGATGGTTCGAAGGGCGCCGAAGTGGAGCATAAGTTCCACATCGCGCAAAACAAGCAACTCTAACCCAATCCGGAATCCCGTCTCGTTCGGGACGGGATTCCAGGGACGGCGCCCGCGGAAGGGAACATCGGCGGCCCGGTCCCGGCTCGCCCTAGGTGTCGAGGTGACGAAGTGGGTTCGAGAGCCGAGGTCAAGCGCGTCCGCATCCCGCTGATGGAGGCGTTCCGTGCGGCCCATGCCGACAAGGATGCCCGGACCCATCTCGAAATTCGGGAGGAGGGCGGAGAACGGGTGATCGCCGGCCGTCGGACCAGCGCGCGGGCGGCCGTGAGCACGTCCGACCTCCAGCGCAGCGTGGCGCGGGATCTGGAGCGGCTGATGAACGCCGTGAACTTCGCGGCCGGCACCGATCTCAGTGCCTTCCCCCATGTGGGGCGCTCCGTGCTGAACCACGGTTTCGTCGACATCGCCCGGATGTCGATCGAGGACAGCGCCGTCGACGAGATCGCCGGTGAGATCGAGACGGTGCTGCGTATCTTCGAACCGCGGCTCGCGGCGGGCTCGGTATCCGCGCGGCGCGACACGTCCGTCGACCCGGCCGACCTGAAACTGCGGTTCGTGGTGCGCGCCGAGATCGCCGCCGACCCCCTCAACGTCCCGGTCGAGTTCGTGGCGGACCTCGAGCGCGACACCGGGCGGATCAAGGTGCTCCAGCGATGACCCGGCCGGCGGCCTTCGTCGCGCGACCGCTCGGGCGGCCGTCGTGAACCGCGAATTCCTCGACCTGTACAACCGGGAGCTCGGGTTCCTGCGTGAGCATGCGCGCGAGTTCGCGGACGAGTATCCCGGCATCGCCGAACGGCTCGGCGGCCTCGTCGAAGGCCACACCGACCCGATGATCGCGGGCCTGCTGGAGGGGGCCGCCTTCCTGGCCGCGCGGGTGCAGGTGAAGCTCAAGCATGAATTCCCGGAATTCACCCAGAACCTGCTGGAGCAGCTGGTCCCGAACTACCTCGCACCGACGCCCTCGGTGATGCTGGCCCGTGTACAGCCGGCCTTCGGCGACGCCGCCCTGCGCGATGGCCCGCGCATTCCCCGCGGTGCCAGCCTCGACGCGAGCTATCGTGAGCGCGAGCGCCAGATCGCCTGCCGCTTCCGGACGACCGCCGACCTCAGGATCTGGCCCTTCGACATCACGGGGGCCGAGTATCTGAGCCATGCGGGGCCTCTCCAGGCGCTCGGCGTCGGCGGCCCCGAGGCGGTGGCGGGCCTGCGCCTGACGCTGACCCACCGGACCGCCGCGCGCATCGAGGACGAAGCCGGCGAGAAGGCCTCGGCCGCCGACCCGCAGACCTGGTTTTCCGGCTGCCCCCTCGACGACCTGCCGATCCATCTCGTCGGCCCGGAGGCCGACGCGGTGGCGGTCTACGAGCAGCTCTTCGCCGATTGCAACGGGATCTTCTTGCGCCACCTCGATGCGTTCGGCGATCCCGTCATCCGGGCGCTGCCCCGTGACAGCCTGATGCCGGTCGGCTTCGAGCCGGGCGACGCCTTGATCCCGAAGGACGATCGCCTCTTCGACGGCTTCGATCTGCTGCGCGAGTACTTCACCTTTCCGCGCAAGTTCCTCGGTTTCCGGCTGGTGGGCCTGGCCCCCCTGTTGGCGGCCGTGCGCACGCGGAAGCTCGAAATCGTCTTCACTTTCGACGAGGCCAATGTCCGCCTCGGTTCGGCGGTGCGCCCGGACGCGTTTGCGCTCTATGCCGTCCCCGCAATCAACCTGTTCGAGATGACCCTCGACCGGGTGCAGGTCGATGCGCGGCAGCACGAGTACCATCTCGTGGCCGACCGCAGCCGAAACCTCGATTTCGAGCCGCACCGGATCCTGCAGGTCTTCGCCCACCTGCCCGGGCGACCGGACAAGGTGCCGGTCCGGCCGCTCTACGCCCCGTCAACCGCGGCGGATGGCGGCGCGCTGTCCTACACGGTGCGGCGGCTGCCCCGGCGACGGTCCGGCAAGGAGCGCGCCTACGGTTCGGTGTCGGACTATACCGGGACGGAGATGTTCCTCTCGCTCATCGAGCCGGCGCGCCTCGATGCGGAGAGCGGGGTGGCCGAGCTCAGCGTGCGGGCCCTCTGCTCGAACCGGCACCTGCCGGAGCTGCTGCCGGTGGGCCAGGCCGGCGTGGATTTCCGCTTTTCCGACGACGGCGCCCTCGCGGTCGTCTGCGCCGCCGGACCGACGCGGCCGCGCGAGCCGGTGGTGGCGCAGTTGCGCGGGCGCTCCGAGACCCTGTTCACCGGCGCCGTCTCCTGGCGCCTGATCAGCCTGCTCAGCCTCAACCCGCTGGGCCTCGTCCAGCGCGGCGCCGGGCGTGGCGGTGAGGCGCTGCGCGAAGCCCTGATGCTGTTCGCCGACCTCGCCGACAGTGCCGTGGAACGGCGCATCCGGGGCGTGCGCAGCGTCGACAGCCGACCCGTGGTGCGACGCCTGCGCCAGCGGATCGGAACCGGCACCGCCCGGGGCACCGAGGTGACGGTGTTGTTCGAAGACAAGGCCTTCGAGGGCACCGGCGCCTACCTGCTCGGCGCGATCCTCGAACGCTTCTTTGCGGAATACGCCTCGCTCAACCACTTCACGCAGACCGTGATTCGCACGGTCGAGCGCGGCGAAATCATGCGTTGGCCGCCCCGCATCGGCGGCAGGAGGCTGCTGTGAGCTTCGCCGATTCGCTCCAGGCCGCGCCCTGGGCCCACGATTTCCTGGCGACTTTGCGCCGGATCGAGCGCAGCTTTCCCGACAAGCCCCGCATCGGCGACAGCGCCGCGCGGAGCGAGGACGCCGTGACCCTCGGCCAGGACCCCTACCTGCAGTTTCCCGCAGCCAACATCGCCGCCGCGACCCTCGACCAGTCCGGCCGGCTGCGCTTGATCGTCAAGTTCCTCGGCCTTTTCGGGCCGCAGGGTGCCCTGCCGCTGGCCACCACCGACGAGGCCTATACGTGGCTCCTGGAGCGCGACGACGCGTTGCCGCGCTTCCTCGACGTGATCAACAACCGCTTCCTGCAGCTCTTCTACCGGGCCTGGGCGGATGCGCGCCCCATCGCCCAGGCCGAACATCCGGCGGCCGACCGCTTCGAGACCTATGTCGGCGCGATGATCGGGCTCGGCTCTCCGATCTTCCGCGACCTCGACGCGGTGCCGGATGCCGGCAAGATCGCCTTTGCCGGATTGATGGCGCCCGCCGCCCGCTCCGCATCGCGCCTGCGCAACGCGGTCTCGGGCCTGCTCGGGGTCACGGTCGAGGTGGAGCAGCTGGTCGGCGCCTTCCTCGAATTCGAGCCGGCGGACCGCTCCCGCCTCGGCGGCGTCAACGCGACGCTCGGGCGAGACCTGCTGCTCGGGAGCAGCGTGTTTTCCATCGAGGACCGGATCAGGCTGTGCATCTTCGCCGCCGACCTGTCCGACTACGAACGCCTGCTGCCGGGGGGGGCCAAGTGCCGTCCCCTGGCCGACCTGGTGTTCTTCTATCTCGGCGACGAACTCGATTGGGACGTGGAACTGGCGCTGCCCGTGGATGCGGTCGCGCCCGTCTGCCTCGGGCGGGCGGGACGTCTCGGCTACACCGCATGGATGGGCCGCGGCGCGGGACCGGCCGGCGGCGATCACCGGCGCGACGCCCGCTTCCACCCAGCCGAGCGTGCCGGCCGTGTCGACCAACGCAGTGGGAGCCGGGCGTGAGCGACATCAGCCTCGAGACCGTCACGGGTAAGCTCAACCGGGTCGGCTATGACGCCTTCATCCAGGCTTTGCGGCAGGCGCGGGGCGCCGGCAACCGCAACGTCGAGCTCGCGCATTGGCTCGCGCGCCTGCACGCGCAAGACGGCTCTGACCTCGCGCTGACCGCCGACCGCTACAAGCTCGATCGCGGGCAGCTTTCGGCGGACCTCGCCAAGGCGGTCGACGCGCTCAAGCGCAACGAGACCGAGATGCCGGGCATCGCCAACGGCCTCGTCGACCTGCTCGACCGGGGCTGGCACTACGCGACGCTGCTGTTCGGCGAGACCCAGATCCGTTCCGGCCACCTCCTGGTGGGCGCCCTCAAGTCCAACGAGCTGCGCCGCGCCTTGCTGGCCCTGTCGCCGGAATTCGGCAGGATCCCGATCGATGCCCTGATGGGCGAATACCGCAGCGTCTGGGCGACGTCCGACGAGGAAAACCTGCGGCCGATGGACGGGGCCGGACCGGTGGCCGCCGGCTCACCTGGTGCGACCGCCGGCGCCAAGGGGCAGACCGCCCTCGACCGCTATTCCCAGGACCTCACGGCGAAGGCCCGGTCCGGCGAGATGGACCCGATCCGCGGCCGCGACGAGGAGATCCGCCAGCTCGTCGACGTGCTGATGCGTCGTCGCCAGAACAACCCGATCCTCACCGGGGAGGCCGGCGTCGGCAAGACCGCGGTGGTGGAGGGCTTCGCCCAGGCGATCGCCGCCGGCACGGTACCGCCCGCCCTCAAGGGTGTGCGGCTCTGCGCCCTCGATATCGGCCTGATGCAGGCCGGTGCCTCGATGAAGGGCGAGTTCGAGCAGCGCCTGCGCTCGGTCATCGACGAGGTGCAGTCCTCCCCGATCCCGATCATCCTGTTCATCGACGAGGCCCACACGCTGATCGGCGCCGGAGGCCAGGCCGGCACCGGGGATGCGGCCAACCTCCTCAAACCGGCCTTGGCGCGCGGCACCCTCAAGACCATCGCCGCCACCACCTGGTCGGAGTACCGCCAGTACATCGAGAAAGACCCGGCCCTGACCCGCCGCTTCCAGCCGATCCAGGTCGGCGAGCCGGGCGTGGCACAATGCTGCGACATGCTGCGCGGTCTGCTCGGGCCGATGGAGACGCACCACGCCGTGCGGATCTCCGACGCCGCGATCGTGGCCGCGGTGAACCTCTCCCACCGCTACATCCCAGCCCGGCAACTGCCCGACAAGGCGGTGAGCCTGCTCGATACGGCGAGCGCGCGGGTGTCGATCAGCCAGACCGCGGTCCCGGCGGCGATCGAGGATGCACGGGTGGCGATCCGCGCCCAGGACAGCGCGCGGGCCGGCCTCGTCGGCGACCAGGAACTCGGCCACGACGAAGCGATCCGGATCGCCGAGATCGACGCGCAGATTCTGGTGCTTCAGGACGCGGTGGCATCACTGGAGGCCGCCTGGGCCGAGGAGACGGCCCTCGTCACCGAAATCCGGGCGCTGCGCGCCGCACTGTCGGAGCCGGACGCGGCCAAGGCGCCGGACACCGCCCCGGAGCCTGTCGGGGCGAGCCTGGAGCATGGTGACGTCGCCGATGTGAACCTTCCGACGCAGCCGGCCGACCAGCGCGCCCGCCTCACGGAGCTGACCGCGCGCCTCGACGCGATCGATCCCGAGCGGCGCATGATCTACGCCCATGTCGACGAACAGGCGGTGGCCTCCGTCGTCTCCGACTGGACCGGCATCCCCGTGGGGCGGATGGTCCGCGACGAGATCGAGACCGTGCTGCGCCTGCCCGAAATCCTGAACCGGCGGGTGGTCGGCCAGTCGCACGGGCTGGCGATGATCGCCAAGCGCATCGAGACCAATCGGGCCAAGCTCGACAACCCGGAAAAGCCGATCGGCGTGTTCATGCTGTGCGGGCCCTCCGGCGTCGGCAAGACCGAGACCGCGCTGGCCCTCGCCGAAGCCCTCTACGGCGGCGAGCAGAACATGATCACCATCAACATGAGCGAGTTCCAGGAGGCGCATTCCGTCTCCTCGCTCAAGGGCGCCCCGCCCGGCTATGTCGGCTACGGCGAGGGCGGCCGCCTGACCGAGGCGGTGCGGCGCAAGCCCTACAGTGTCATCCTCCTCGACGAGGTCGAGAAGGCCCATCCCGATGTGCACGAGATCTTCTTCCAGGTCTTCGACAAGGGCGTGATGGAGGACGGCAACGGCCGCCGGATCGACTTCAAGAACACGCTGATCATTCTGACCTCGAATGTCGGCACCGACCTGATCATGCAGCTTTCGCGCGATCCCACTTACGCCTCGAATACCGATGCGCTGGCCCAGGCATTGCGGCCCTCGCTCCTGAAGGTCTTTCCCGCAGCCCTCCTCGGGCGGATCGTGACGATCCCGTATTTCCCGCTGTCGCCCGACATGCTCGGCAGCATTGTACGACTGCAACTCGACCGCATCGGCCGGCGCATCCGCGAGAACCACGGCACGGTGTTCTCCTACGACGCCGCGGTGGTGGAGCACATCGTTTCGCGCTGCAACGATCCAGATTCGGGCGGCCGGATGATCGACAATATCATCACGAATACGATGCTGCCTGAGCTTTCACGGGACATCTTGAATGCGAGTCTGGTCGGAAAACCAGTCGATAAAGTCCAGGTCAGCGCGTGTGAAGACGGTTTCCTCTTCCATTGGGACTGACGGTGTCGACTGGCCCGCATTTGGGCTTGCAAGGATCGAAGCCTCCTCCGAAGGCCGTGATCGGCAACGGAGCGTATCGGTTTTCTGAAAGAGGACAGAGCTATGAGCACCCCCGTCCTGAACAGCGCGCTCTTCAAGGACGATGAGCGCCTTCAGAAAGCAGCGATCGATCACAAATATCACGTCAAGAACGGCGATCAGGGTCTCTATGTTCGTCGTATTCAGTACTTCTTCTATGGAATGGACGTTTTTCATAAGATGTATGAAATCGTCAACAATGCTGTCGGTCCGCTGTCGGTAGCGGAACCTTGGAGTGATATGACAAAATATCTGGCGAACGCATATTACGGAAACGCCACGTCATACGGCGTCTGGATCTACAAGGACCATTATCGGATCATCGGCAAAGGCGATCAGACGACGGTTGATGACATCTTCGAAGTATTGACCGTCCGACATATGGACGCGACAGCAAAGACCGACTTCAAAGTCCATCCGATAACCTTACGGGAGCAGATGACAGCCGGTGCCCCCAACGTCTTGAAGCCCGCGGTCGCTGCGGGGATGGGCGTCGGCGGCGCGATGCTGTCACGCGCGCGGTGAGGTCGTGGACCAGATCGATACGTCTTTCATGATGGCAACCGCGAAGACTGATCCAACCGGACAGCAACCTTGCCCCGAGCTGCACGTCCCGAAAGCCGGCAGCCGAATCGCATGCGGGCGCCCCGAAGAGCAGAGACAATTCGATTTCCTAAAACACACGCCTGACACGGACGAAACGACGACACCGCGCGCAGCATTGAGGGACGGACACTTCGGCTCCCCCTGCGGACGGTCAACGCAGGGAAGAGGGCCGTGCTCCTCGCCTTGGAGGCGAGTGCCACCTCCTACGCCACGATAGCGGAGTCGACACCATGTCCAACGGTCCATCCTTCGACGACGTCTACGACTCGAACAGCTACGGTCTATTCACACTCTCCTGGGATGGCGAAGCCTTCACCTTCAAGCTGAAGGTGAAGGCTCACGAGACTATTTCGGTCTGGGCAAAGCGCGACGGAAAGAAATTCGTCATCAATTTCGGCGCCGGCGACGAGGAATACGACGAATCCGACCTGCCAAACCCGATCAAGAAGCTGATCGACAGCAAGGGCGGCGGACCGGGCGGAAACGCCGTCAAACTTCCCCCGCGCAAAGTTTTCCTCACCAGCAGCAAAAAGCCGAGGAGCTACGGAGAATACGCGTCGAACTGGAAACGTCGCTGGGAAGCCGGCGACAAGACATTGGAAAAACCCTTGCCGCGCGCTTTGTTCGAGCAGATCGCAGCCTTTTACGCTGGTATCTAAATAACTATTCGAGATATAGTCCACTACTCAAATCTGTAATCCCACATCATCGTCGAATCTAAAGCGCCGCAAAGCGCTCTTTTTGGAGAACGCTCCATGGCTGCGGATGTCCAGGAAATCTCGGGAACGAAGGCAACCATTGCGGCGCGTCTCTGCAACTTTCCCACGGGTCAGTCGAAGCCCATCGGCGCACACAGGCAATGGCTCGAGGCAAAGGTGAAGCCGATCATTGCGAGCAACCCGGCGGCGTGGGTCGACCTGATCGGACATGCGTCGCGGCAATGGTCGAAGGCGCAAGGCACTAATGCCCATACGCTCAACAAGAACCTCTCCTACGAGCGCTGCCAGGCTGTCAAAGGTTACGTCAAGACCTTCTCCAGCGCGGCGAAATTCAACGTCGAGATCTCTGCGGGCGACAACGAATCCGTCGGCCCGAAGGAGAACGATGGCTACGACCGCGCCGTCGAGATTCTGGTCTACTCCGCGGGCAAGCCCTCCCGGCCCGATCCGCCCAAACCTGTCGCCACGCGCGAGTTCGAGATCCGCGTGGTGGGAGGCGGCTCGGCCTCCATCATCGCGCAGACAGACGACTATTTCTTCCAGATTGTCGACCTGAGGCGGCGGATGACGGCGTTCTTCTTCTACACCGGCGGCGGGATCGGCATTTCGATCCCGAAAATTCCCGGCCCCGGCTCGGCGACGAAGGCGGGCCCTCCGACGCTCTTCCATACGACGCGCGACGCGCAACTCTACATGTTCAACTCCCAGGCCGCCATGTACCAGGACCCGGGTGCCACGATCGGTCCCTGGAGCGCCGGTGGGACGATCCGACTTTCGATCGACGAAATCGTCGACGGCGCCGGCATGATCTTCACGGTTCCCGGCCTCATCCCGATTAAGGGCGGCTGGGGCATCCAGATGCCGGGTCTCGGCTCCGTCACCAAGGGCGTCCTCGCCAAGGTCACGCCGGACTGGCCCTTCACGGGCTACTGACGGTGGCGGGGATCGATCGGATGCGCGTGGGTGCGAGAGAAATGCATCGCGTGATGACGCATTCCACCACGACGCGGCGCTTCGAACAGCCCGACGAAACCATGACGGTCCCCCTGACGCGCGACGGGCGAGGGGCCGCTGACGGATTACACGTCTGGGGAGAAGCGGCTGAAAGGCGCGACCCGCTCGGCGGTCCGGCTCGGAAACTCGATGATAGTCGCCCTCTTCGTCCCTGCACCCGCCGGCCGAAGGGCCAATTCGGCACGCTTCCCCGGATGATCGGAGACCAGACATGGCTCACTTCGTTGCAGTGATGGGGCAGGGCGTACCCGACCCTGATAAAGATGCACTCGACTGCCTCTACTTCGGGACCGGCAGTACCACGACGGTCGGGCTATGGGAGTTCCACGATATCGGGAACGACCGCGCCTGCACCGTTTCAGTCGCGTCCGGCCCCGGCAAAGCCAAGGCGGCCGGCAAGCTCGGCCCACGGGTCCTCACTCTCTCACTGACCGGGCTCAACGAGTCGAGTGTCCTGCAGGGTCTTTCGGGCAGTGCACCGTTTACGGGTCGGCCCTCCTGCAAACGCGGCCTGGGGGGGCGGTAAGACGGCCGCAGCTGCGCTCGTCGGGGAGAACAAGCGTCGCCTCCACAGCGGCGACCCGACAGAGCTTGCCTCACTTGGTTCGACAAATCTTATTGTATTAGGTAAATGTCTGTAAATGGAGTCGATACTATGGCAAGCAAAATCCTAATAAGCACGCTCTTCCGTGACGATAACCGGCTGCAAATGGCGGCCGTCAGCCACAAATACCATGTCACGATCGGAGATCAGGGACTCTACGTCAGACGTATTCAATATTTTCTTCTTGGTGTCGGTGCTTTACAGGCGATGTACGCAGAAGATCAGGCAAACGGTGAGGACGCAGAGGCAAAAATAGCGCTTTTCAATGCCGAAGTCGACAGCATCTCCTATGGTGACGCGACCGCCCAAGCCGTCTTGATCTATAAGAAAACAAATAAAATCATAGGCTCAGGATATCAGACGGCGGCCGACAACATCGTCGGTGTCATGACCATACGCCACATGGATAAGGTCGCGACCACCGGAAAATCCAGTTCGGTGGAGCAACGCAAGACCATTGCCGCCTCGGCTGCGAACACGTTGAAGCCGGCGATCATGGCGGGAATGACGGTCGGGAGCCGGGTGATCGCTCGCCACTGAGATCCGAGACACTTCTCGACCACGCATATTCCGACAAAGCCGCATTTCGACCACCGGGGATCGACGCATCATGCCCAAAGGCCCCGCCGCCCGCATCCTCGATCCCGTCGCGCACCCGCTGCCGCCGATCCTGCAGCCCGGACCCGGCAGCTTCAACGTGATGATCGGCGGCCTGCCGGCCTGGCGCGGCGTCTCGGCCGCGGCGGCCGCCGCGATCCAGGCGGCGAAAACCATCTCCGATACGACGATCCAGGTGGCGGAGGCGGCGACGCTCGCGGCGGCCGGCACCCCCGGGGCTCCCGTGGCACTCGCCGCCGAGCAGGCGGTCAAATCGGCGGCCGCCGCCACCATGGGTTCGATGATCACCGGCGCGGCCGGGGGCGCCGACATCCACATCTGCGCCACGCCCCTGCCGATCCCGCCGCACGGACCGGGCGTCGTGGTCAATGGTTCGCAGACGGTGCTGATCAACACACTCGCCGCGTGCCGGGCGGGCGACACCATCGTCGAGGCGCTCGGACCGCCCAACGTCATCGTCATGGGATTGCCGACGGTGATCATCGGCGGCTGAGCGGCCCCTGCCGCAACCACGCCCGTCCGGATACTCCCCGTGGCGACGCGCGGTCAGTCGGAGGAATCCTCGACCTCCGCCGCCGCCAGGGGCTGCGGGGCGATCTGCTGCGCCGGCGCCGGCCGGCCGAGCAGTACCTGCCCGACGGCGAGGAAACGGGCCGGATCGAGGGCGTTGCCGGAGAGCCGGGTCTCGTAATGGAGGTGCGGGCCGGTGGAACGCCCGGTCGAGCCGACGAGCCCGACGATCGTGCCGGCTGTCACAGCCTGATCGAGGACCACCTGAATCGCCGAGAGATGGCCGTAGCGGGTGATGAGGCCGTGCCCGTGATCGACCTCGACGAGGTTGCCGTAACCGCCGCTCTGGCCGACCGAGACGACGCGTCCCTCCGCGGCGGATCGGACGGGCGTGCCGACGCCCGAGCGGAAATCCATGCCGGCGTGCATGCGCTGGGCTCCCGTGAACGGATCCTTGCGCAGGCCGAAATTGCTGGAGAGCCCCGCATCGCCCTCGATCGGCGAGCGCAACGGCACGCTCTCGGCGAGGCTGCGCCAGCGCCCCGCCTCGGCGAACGCGGTCTCGGCGGCCGCGAGTCGAGCCGTGAAGGCATCCTGCGGGACGGTGCCGGTGGCGGGCGAACGCGGCGGCACCACGGCCGGGGCGATCGGCAGGCGGAGTTCGGCCAGGGCCGCGCGCATTCGCTCAGTGCTGGTGACCGCGCCGGCGGCCAGGGTCGCGACCGTGCGGCCCTGGCCGGTCTCAACCCGATCGAGCGAAGCCTCGATCCGCGCGAATTGCTCGCGCAACGGAAGCCGGGCGATCGCGGTCGGCGCCTCCCGCGCGAGATCGCCCTGTCGCATCTTGCCGATGGGCTCCGGAGACAAAGCCGCCCGCTCCGCGGCGGCGGCCAGTGCCGCCTCCCGTGCTTCCAGTTCCACCTGACGCGTCACGATGTCGGCGAGACGATCGGCAAGGCCCTCCTGCTCGAGCATCTGATGGCTCGCGACGCCGACGAGTCGCCGGGTCAGCGCCCGCACGCGCTCCTCGTGCAGGAGCCGCCGGAGCTCGGCCTCGTCGTTCAGCCGGCCGATTTCCCGCGCGTCGCGCACGGCCAGGATCGTCGCGGCGATGGCCCAGATCGCGCAGAGGCCGAGTGCGACCCGGATCGCGAACCTGCGCGGCGGCGGAGGCATACGGGCCGGCACCCGCGCCGAGGCCCGTTTTCGGCGTGTCAGCGTCACCGATTGTCCCCTTCGAACGTCGGATCCTGGCTGCGCAGAGCCGGGGGACCGCGCTTGCGACAGCGTGCGCGGACCCTCGAGATATGGACTGCTTTTGGTCTTGGCGAAAGGTCGGCGGCCCGCGCTATGACCTGTGCGGTAGGCGGCGGTCGCACGGGAATCGGGTCGACCGATTGGCTTCAGGCCCGCAGCTTGAGGCGGTAACTGTAGATGTCGCCGCGAACCAGGCCCTCGACGTAGTCGCTCATCGTGGCATCCCGCGTGAAGCCGTGACGCGCGATCAGGAGGCAGGGCTGTGGTTCGGCAAACCCGAAGATCCGGCCTTCCTCGAGCTACTGATACAGCGGCATCGCCGTATCGTTCCGCAGCTGCGGACGCGACATCAGCGAAGGCCGATCGAAAGGGCTCGGGCGCGCGTCCAGCCCGGTTCCGGCGATCGGGCTCGCGGTGCGCCTGTCGATCGCAGTGTTCTCGGACACGCGTGGGATACTTACCGGGATGCGCCGCGTGCAGGTCGTCGTGGTCGCCTGGTGCCCGACGACAACACGGCATCCCCGCACCGGTGAGTCCCGTAATGCCGCGGCCCTCCCGACGGAACCGGGCGGGGTCCGATCGAAGCCAGCATTCCTGCTCACTGCATCGGGACGAGCAGAGACGCGGCCTTCGCGGTCGATGCCCGTCCGCGCGAATCGCGACGCTGCGTCGGCGATCCCTGGTCCAGTCCAGAGAGAACCAAAAATCGTGAGCGAGCGATCCGCAAGACGGCCTGGGCTGCCAGTTCCCGGCTACGAAATCGTTCGAATGACCGGTATCCGCGCTTTTATTAACGAAAAATAGACTTTCTCTTTCAACAACGCCGCTGCGCGCAGACCCACGCGAACTGTTTTTGTCGCCAAAATCATACACCCGGGGCGAAAACGCCGAATCCAGCCGTCTTGGACGATCAAGATCAATTGACCTGCCTGGAGGGACACGACACGGTCCGAAACAGAACCAGAAGATCGTGCCAACCTGACACATGATCGAGCCTCTCTCCCCACGCCTCGCCCCCGTGCGAACCCGCTCTGCCGGCCGATCCGTGATGGCGGTCGCGCTCGGACTGACGCTGTCGGGAGCCGCCGCCGATGCGCTGGCGCAGACGGCGAGTCAGGTCACGCCGCCGAGCTTCGCCCCCGCCACCGCACGCGGTGCCGGCACGCTCGTCTTCTCCGGGCAGCCCGGACTCGCGGCACCGCCCGGATCGGATCGGCTGTCGATCCGAATCGCGGGCGTTACCGTCGAGAACGCACCGCCGGGCTTTGCCGCTGAGATTGCCAGGCTCGAGGCCCAACTCGTCGGGCAACGCGTGCCGGCGAGCCAGATCTTCTCGGCGGCCCGCGATCTCGAAGCGGCCCTGATCCGCTCCGGCTCGATCCTGGTTCGGGTGGTGCTGCCGCCGCAGGCGTTGAACGACGGGGGCCGGCTGCGCCTCGTCGTCGTCAACGGTTTCGTCGCGCATATCGAGTTGCGCGACGTGCCCGAGCCGGCGCGCACCCGGATCGCAGCGGTCCTGGAACCGCTGAGCGGACGGCGCGACCTGCAGATCGGCGAGATCGAACGCCGGTTGCTGCTCGCGGGCGACACTCCCGGCATCGCATTGCGCTCCACGCTGGTGCCGAGCGACGCGCAAGGGGGCGCAAACCTCGTGATTGAGGGCCGGTATCGGCCGATCAGCGGATTCGTCGGGGGCGACAACACGGTCGGCACAGCGCTCGGCGGCTACACGATCGGCACCGGGCTCGATATCAACACGGCCTTCGGCCAGGGCGAGACGCTTTATGTGCGGGCGCTCGGCCATCCGACCGGGAACGATACCTTACGCACCGGCAGTCCCTTCGGCGACGATCCGCGGCTACGCACCCTCGCGGGCGGCTTCGTTGTTCCCCTCGGCATCGACGGGCTGACATTCAATCTCGAATACACCAACAGCCGGACGGCGCCGAAGCTCGCCGGCCTGATCCAGACCACGAGCGACTACGACAGGCTCTCGTTCCGCCTGCGCTATCCGTGGCTGCGCAGCCGCGCCGCCAATCTCTACAGCGACGTCAGCTTCGACACGACCGAGGAGCGGCTCGCGCTGGTGCTGCCGGGCGCGGCGGTTCCGTTGAGCCTCGACCGGCTGCGCATCCTCCGCCTCGGCGGCGACGGCAACGTGCAGTTCGACGGCGGCGCCGTCCTGGCCGGACGCGGCACGCTCTCCCTCGGGATCGACGGTCTCGGCGCCCGCAATGCGGCCGACGCCACGCCGATCCTGCCGCTCTCCCGCCTCGGGGCCAATGCCGAGTTCCAGAAATTCGATGCGGCCATCACCGTCACGCAGCCGCTACCGCAGGATTTCGTCCTCGGGTTCTACGCCCGCGGCCAGACCTCCTTCGGGCAGGCGCTCGCCCGAAGCGAGCAGATCGGCACGGCCTCGTTCCAGGAATTGTCGACCTTCGACGCGGGCAGCCTCAGCGGCGACAGCGGATGGGCGGTACGCAGCGAGCTCTCGCACCCCTTCAGCGTCCCGGTGGACGGACGCCCCGGCACGGTGACGCCCTACATCTTCGGCGCCACCGGCGCGCTCTATCTCGCACGGCCGACCGTGCTCGAAACCGCGAGCCTGCGGGTGTCCTCCCTCGGCCTCGGCCTGCGGCTCGCCGCGTTGATCGATCCCGTCACGGCGACGGAGGCGAGCCTCATCGTCGAATTCGGCCGCCGCTTCCGAAGCGACGCGCTGCCGGACACCAACCGGTGGACCGTCCTCGGCTCGGTCCGGTTCTGAGCCATGCCCCAGCACGCCGATCGCAGACATGGTCAAGCCGCGCCGCAGAGGACGTCCATGACGCGCCAGATCAACCGGCTCATCACGCTGCTGCTCGCGGGTACGGCCCTCACCAGCCCGTCCAGCCTGTACGCCCTCGAGCTCCCCACCGGCGGCAGCGTCGCGCACGGCACGGTCGGCATCGGGCAGCCCTCCGCGACCCAACTCACGATCCAGCAATCCTCGCAAACCGCGATCGTCAACTGGCAGGGCTTCTCGATCGGCCAGGGCGGCCGCGTCGACATCAGCCAGCCGTCGAGTTCGGCCACGCTCCTCAACCGGGTCACCGGCGCCACGCCCTCGACGATCGCGGGGCAGCTCAACGCGAACGGGCAGGTCTACCTGATCAACCCGAACGGGATCGCGATCACGCCCACCGGCATCGTCAGGGCCGGCGCCTTCGTCGGGTCGTCCCTCGACATTGCCGACGCGGATTTCAAGGCCGGGCAGCGGGTGTTCCGCGGCAATGGACACTCGGCGACCGTGTCGAATGCCGGCACCATCGACATCGGCCAGGGCGGCTACGCGGCCCTGCTCGGGGGTCGGGTCGAGAATAGCGGCACGATCAGCGTTCCGCTGGGCCGGGTCGGCCTCGGTGCCGGCGAGCAGGCCACGCTCGATCTGTCCGGCGACGGTTTTCTGCAGGTCGCGGTGCCCTCGCGGGCGGACGGTTCGACCGCCGCCCTGATCCAGCATTCCGGCCGGATCAGCGCCGCGGGCGGCCGCGTGATCATCCAGGCGGCCACCGCGCGCGATGCGGCGCGCAACGCCATCAACCTCTCGGGGATCGTCGAGGCCCGCAGCGTCAGCGGACGATCGGGGGCGATCGTCCTCGGTGGCGGCGAGGGTGGCACCGTCACGGTGTCCGGCCGCCTCGACGCCTCCGCGCGCCACAGCGCGAATGCCCGCGCCGTGCGGCCGGCGCGCGGCGGCGACATCACCGTCACCGGTCACGCGATCGCCCTGTCCGGCGCGACGCTCTCCGCCAACGGCACGGCTGGCGGCGGCCGCATCCGGATCGGCGGGGACTATCAGGGCGGCGGGACGCTGCAGCGCGCCGCGACCACCCGCGTCGATGCGGCGACCCGGATCAGTGCGGATGCCGGGACCGCCGGCAATGGCGGCAGTGTCGTCGTCTGGTCCGACCGGATGACGGATTTCGCCGGGCGCATCAGCGCCCGCGGCGGCGCGACCGGCGGCAACGGCGGTGACGCGGAGGTCTCCGGCAAGGCGCTGCTGGCCTATACCGGGATGGCCGATCTCGGCGCAGCGCGCGGTCTCATCGGCACCCTGCTTCTCGATCCCTACAACGTCGTGATCTCGGACGGAGCGAACGCCAACCAGACCGGGTTTGCCGCCACCGGCAACGATTCGGTGATCAACGCGGCGACGCTCTCGGCGGCGCTGGGCACCGCCAACGTCACCGTCACCACGGGCGGGGCGGGCAGCTCGGGGGTGCAGGCCGGCGACATCACGGTCCTGTCCCCGCTGGCGTGGAGCGCTCCCACCACGCTGACGCTTCAGGCGTTCCGCTCGATCGCGGTGAACGCCGATCTGTCGGTGAACGGCGCCGGCGGGTTGGTGCTGACGACGAACAACGGCGGCACCGGCGGGAGCCTGAGCTTCGGCAACGGCGCGCGCGCGACCTATGCCACGGCCGGCGGCGCCGGCATCCCCGGGCAGTCTCTGACGATCGACGGGCAGGCCTACCAGTTGCTCTACTCGGTGGCGGACCTGCAGAACATGGCCGGCAACCTCGCCGGCAATTACGGGCTCGCCCGGAGCATCGATGCGGGTGGCACCGCCTTCACCCCGGTGGGCAGCACCGCGAACGCCTTCACCGGACGCTTCAACGGGTTGGGCCAGACCATCGCCAACCTCACGGTCAACACCCCGGCGGGGGATGGCAGCGGCCTGTTCGGTGCCGCGACGCAGGCCAGCCTCGCGAACGTCAACCTCACGGCGCTGAACCTCACCGGCGGCGACAACACCGGCGGCCTCGTCGGCTTCGCCACGACGACGGCCGTCTCCGGCGTGACGGTGGCGGGACGCGTCGCGGGCGCCGACACGACCGGCGGGCTGCTCGGCGGTCAAGTCGGCGGCAGCGTCGCCAATGCGGCGAGCACCGCGACCGTCACCGGCACCGACAACACCGGCGGCCTCGTCGGGTCGATGGATGGCGGCGTGATCACCCGCTCCTTCGCGACCGGTCAGGTCAGCGGCGGATTGCAGGTCGGTGGCCTGGTCGGCATCGCCCAGAGCGCCGGTATCACCCAATCCTACGCGACCGGGGGGGTCACCGGTACGGACTTCGTCGGAGGCCTCGTCGGAGCCCTCGGCGGCGAGGGCACCTCGCAGACGGCCGGAACGGTGACGTCGTCCTTCGCCAACGGGGCGGTGACGAGCCAGGGCCGGGGCGGCGGCCTCGTCGGTCTGATCAGCAATGGCGGCGCGATCCAGGATGCCTACGCCACCGGCCTGACCAGCGGCGGCACCGCCTCCGGCGGCCTCGTCGGTGAGATCAACAGCGTGCCCGCCGGAGGCGGCGGCAGCACCGCCAACGCCACGGTGGCGACGAGTTACGCCACCGGTCTCGTCACCGGCGCCGGCACAAGCGGCGGCCTGATCGGCAACATCGTCGGCGTGCTCCAGACGATCACGAATTCATACTGGGACACGCAGACCACGGGCGTCGCGACGAGCGCCGGGACCGGTGCCACCGGCCTGACGACGGCCCAACTCCAGAACACCTTGCCGGGCGGATTCACGCCGGGCACCTGGGGTACGCAGGCCGACGCCTATCCGTACCTGACATGGCGCTATCCCACGGGCGTGCTGGCGGTCTCCGGCTTCACCCGCGGCGCGGCCGATCCCGGAACGCCGCTCGCCGGGGAAGCCGTGCGGGTCGCCACCGGCGGAACCGCCTCCTATCAGGCCAATTCCGGCGCCAACGGCTACTATTACGTCGCCCGCGATCCGCTGACCGGCACCGCACCGCAGGGCGCGAGCGCGTTTCTCGACGGGGCGAATCGCGGCGCCTCCGTCACCGATGCGCCGATCGGCGCGGGCGCGATCACCAACCTCGAACCGCGTGTCGGCCGCGTATTCGTGACCACGACACAACCGACCGCATCGGCCCTCGCGACAGAACTGGCCAATGCCGGCGACAGCGCGCTCTCGGCCAATATCCCCTACACGGTGATTGCAACCGGCGGCGTGCCGACCTTCGGCTCCGGACTGCCGACGACGATCGCGGCGATCGGGGGCAGCTTCACAGTGGATCGCTCGATCGTGTCGGCGGGCGCCCTCCAGATCGCCGGTGCCGTCACGCCGGCCGGCCAGGCCTCCGCCGGACCGCTGACGATCGGGGTCGGGCAATCCGTCAGCAGCCTCAACGGCGATGTCGTCCTCGCCACCGCGCAGTTCGTGAACAACGCCGGTGCCGCCGCGGTGCAGGCCGGCGGACGCGTCCTGATCTACAGCCAGGATTATGCCGCCGATCAGCGCGGCGGCCTCGTCGCCGGCAATCTCTACAACCGCAGCTTTGCCGCAAACCCGCCGACGACGGTCACGCAGGCCGGCAGTCAATTCATCTACGCCCGTCAGCCGATCCTGACGGTCTCCGCCGCCGACGCGACCCGGGAATACGGGCCGACCGCTCTGGGCTTCACCCGCACCGTCGCCGGCCTCGTCAACGGCGACACCACGGCACAGGCCTTCACCGGGGTCTCGGCGGTCGCCGACGCGACGCTCGCCACCACCGGCGTCGGCACCTATGCCGGAGCGGCGCAGGTCACCCGGGGTACGCTCGCCTCCTCGATCGGCTACGCCTTCGCCTTCGCCAACGCGCCGGTCACCATCACGCCGGCCCCCCTCACGATCCGCGCCAACGACGCGACGAAGATCTACGGCACGACGCTCGCCTTCTCCGGAACCGAGTTCACTACGACCGGCCTGCGCAACGCCGATCAGGTCGCCAGCGCGACGCTCGCCAGCGCCGGTGCACCGGCCACCGCTCAGGTCGCCGGGAGCCCCTATGCGATCACCGCCAGCAACGCGCAGGGCGCAGGCCTACTCAGCCCAGGCGGAGCGTCGAACTACGCCATCACCTATGCTCCCGGCGCGTTGACGGTTACGCCGGCGCCCCTGACGATCCGCGCCAACGACACGGCAAAGGTCTACGGGACCGCGCTCGCCTTTACCGGCACCGAATTCACTGCGACCGGCCTGCGCAACGCCGACCAGGTCACCAGCGCGACGCTCGCCAGCGCCGGTGCACCGGCGACCGCCCAGGTCGCCGGGAGCCCCTACGCGATCACCGCGAGCAACGCGCAGGGTGCCGGCCTACTCAGCCCAGGCGGAGCGTCGAACTACGCCATCACCTTTGCGCCCGGCGCGTTGACGGTCACGCCGGCGCCCCTGACCATCCGCGCCAACGACGCAACGAAGGTTTTCGGTACGATTCTGGCCTTCGCGGGTACCGAATTCACCGCGACCGGCCTGCAAAACGCCGATCAGGTCACCGCCGCGACGCTGGCCAGCGCCGGTGCGCCGGCAGACGCCTCCGTCGCCGGGAGCCCCTACGCCATCACCGCGAGCACCGCGCAGGGGACCGGGTTGTCGAACTACGCCGTGGCCTATCGTCCCGGCGCGCTGACGGTGTCGGACGCGCCCGTCATTCCCGTCGTCCGTGTCTCCGCGCTCACCATCGCCCTGACGACGCCGACCCTGGATCGCCAGTTCCCCACCACGTTCGTCCCTGTCTCGGACCCGCCCGACATCATCGTCGCCGGCGGTCCGATTCAAACCGATCTCGGCAGCCCGCTCGGCGTCGTCGGGCCGGGCAGCGGGATCACCAGCAGCGGCGGCCCGACGCTCGGCGGTTCCCGCGGCGTCGCCATCGCCGCAGCGGCCACGGCCGGCGACGCGACCCTCGATGACCTCGAAGCCGTCGGTCGGGACCTCGACGCGTCCGTCGCCTCCTGCGAGCAGCGCGACAGCCGACGCGTGAAAATCTACAACGACTGCGTTGCCACCGCCTTGGAGGCCTACGCGGACAAGCTCGACGCTCGGATCGCGCAATTGCCGCCGGCCCTGCGCAACCTCCCCGCGGCGGTGCGCATCCCCGCGGTGCTCACCCGCGGGAGGGCCGGCACCGCGCCGTTGCGCAGCGTGCCGGACGTGATTCGTGCGGCGGCTCGCCAGGTCCGGGCCTCCAGAACGGTCGCCCAGGCGCGCACGATCGTCCGCGCCGCCGTCACGGTGATCCGCAAGGCGATCAGCCTGATCCGTGCGGACGAGCCGGTGGTGGCTGCACGTCAGGTGAGGCACGGCAATGCGATCGCGAGCGCGATGGAATCCTGCGATGCGCGGCTTGCGCGCGCCGTCGGTCTCTGAGGGGGGAGGCGGCACACCGGTGCGCCGGCTCCGGCTGGTCTGCGTTCTGTGTCTCCTGGTCTTCGCCACGGGAGCGGAGGCCATCGAGACGCGGGTCGCGCTCGTCATCGGCAATGCGGGCTATCGCGGCCTGAAACCGCTCCTCAACCCCGCCAACGACGCCCGCGACGTGGCCGCGGCGCTGCGGGCGCGCAACTTCACCGTCATCGAGGGGACCGACCTCGACCGAGAGGGCATGACGCGGGCGGTCGCGGACTTCACGGCGAAAGCCCGCGAATCCGACGTGTCGCTGTTCTACTATGCCGGCCACGGCTTCCAGGTCGACGGACGCAACTACCTCGTCCCCGTCGATGCGGAGATCCGCAGCCGTGACGACATCGAGCGTCAGACCGTCGAACTCAAGCGCGTCACCGACAGCCTCGAAGGCTCCCGCGGCAACCACCTCGTCTTCCTCGACGCCTGTCGCAACAATCCGCTGCGGGGAGGCTCGGTCGCCGCCACGCTCACGGACGAGGCCCTGCGCAACGGGCTGGCCAAAGTCGGGAGCGCAGCCGGATTCCTGTTCTCCTACGCGACGCAGCCCGACAACGTCGCCTTCGACGGGGGAGGGCGCAACAGCCCGTTCGCGACGGCCTTCCTCGGCCATATCGGCACCCGCGGGCAGGATGTCGGCGCGATGATGATCGCTGTGCGCAAGGACGTGATCGCGGCGACGGGCGGGTTCCAGGTGCCGTGGGAGAACTCGTCGCTGACGAGCCAGGTCTATTTCGTCCCCGGACGCCCGGAGGCTGCCTCTCCCGAGACCCAGCTCTGGCAGCTCGCCGCATCGAGCCGCGATCCGGCGCTCCTGCGCATCTACCTCGCGCGCTATACCGACGGTGCCCATGCCGGCGAGGTTCAGACCTTGCTGAAGGTCGCCTCGACCGAGCCCTCCGCCGGCATTCCGCGCAGCATCCCCGACGACAGGCTCGGCGACGACCGCCTGTGGGACTACGCCCTGCGCTCGCGACTGCGCCCGCTGGTCGAGTTCTACCTCGATCGGCGACCCGACGGTCGCCACACCGACGAGGCGCGGACCCTTCTCCAGAACCTGCCGACCACAGAGGATGCCGAGATCCGGCCCGAGATCGTCTGCGAACGCGCGACGACGCATCCGCGCGACGCCACCGCGAACATGCCGGGCGTGCCCCTGTCCGCCCTCGCGGCCAATCCGGAACCGGCCATCGCCGCGTGCCGGCAGGCCCGCGAGGCCCATCCGGATATGCCGCATTACACCGCGCTTCTCGCGCGCGCGCTCGCCGCCGCCGGCCGGCGCAGCGAGGCCTTGACCTACTACCGGGAAGCAGCGGCCAGCGGGAACCTGCGGGCGCAGGTCAGCCTCGGGCTGATCCTTGAGACCGGCGACGGCGTGCCGCGCGACCCGAAGGCGGGGATCGCGCTCTACGAGACGGCGGCGGAGGCCGGGAGCGCGGACGGGGCGATCAACCTCGCCGTGGCGCTGATGCAGGGCGCGGGCGTCGCCACGGATCCCAAGCGCGCCGTTGAACTTCTGAAGCGAGCCTCGGAGGCGGGATCGGCGATCGCCACCTACAATCTCGGCGTGCTCGCCCAGGACGGGACGATCCCGGAACAGGACCAGGCGCTGACCTATTTCGAAAAGGCGACCGAACTCGGCGAACCCCGTGGCTTCGTCCCGGCGGCGATCCTGCTGGATGAGGGACGCGGAATCCGAAAGGACGCGAACGCCGCCGCCGAGATGCTGCTGCGGGGCATCGCCGCCGACACGGGCGACGCGATGAACCAGATCGTCCACCATGCCGAGTCGTGGTCGCCGGAGACGATCCGCTCCGTCCAGGCGCGCCTCAAGCGGGCGGGCTATTACGACGGCGTCGTCGATGGACGCGGCGGTCCCAAGATGTCCGCTTCGCTCCAGCAATGGCGCCGCATCGGCAGCCTCGACCTGCGTTGACGGTTCGATCCACCCGGTGCTTGGCGCCATCACCCCCGAAGCGGCCGAGCGGAACGCATGGCGCCCCCCGTATCCGCCTCAGCGCGGGAGGATCACGTTGGCAATTCCTCGGTCGCCCGTCCGATCGCTCAATACGTCAACGTCGCCCGCAGCCCGACCACCGTCGCGTTCTTGATCCGCTGGCCGGCCGGGTCGCGCGGGTCGGCGCTGTTGCCACCGGGATGGAAGACGTATTGCAGATTCGGCTGCACCGTGACGCCGGGCGCGATCACGGCCTGATAAGTAGCCTCCACCAAAGCCTCGAAGCTCCGCCGGGGCATCGCGGTCCCGGTCGCCAGGATCGTGTCGCGGTCGAACCCGCGCGCCGAGGGCGAGACCCGGGCGTAGGACACGCCGAGGCCGACGGTGTCGTTGGAGCGGGTCGGCAGGAGGCCGCGATAGCCGATACCGGCGTCGAGGTAGAGGTCGATCAGGTTGCGGTCTCCGGGCGAACCGACGACGCGGACGAAGACGCTCGCGCCTTCGTCGTTCTTGCCGGGCTCGCGAAACACGGTCTGGTCGATCATCGCATAGAGGCCGTCATTGCCGCGGAACCGCCTGGCGACGCCGCTGGACGCCAAATCCGCGAGGGGGTGGCCGGCGCCGTCGATCCGCAGCGAGTCGAACCGACCGAAATGGTGCCACCCGCCGACCGTGACCGTTCCGGGCTCGTCCAGGAGATACCCCGACCGGTCGCGCTCCTTGAAATTGTAGGCGTAGGCCGCCTCGGCGATCAGGAGCGGTGGGTCGCTCAAGCGGAAGTTGGTCCCGGTGCGGTCACGCCGCTGCGGGTCCGGATCGTTCCAGGCCCGCGCCGGCCCGGCCGGGTCGCCGTCGAACAAACCGACCTGGAACGAGAGGTTCGGGTTCGGCAGGTACTTCGCCCGAACCGCCGGTGACCCGAACGGGTAGGCCGGCCCTCCGCTCGGGAGGTTCGTTGCGGCGATCGTCGGCCAGCCGAAGGTCGAGTTGATGAACAGGGTCGCGGTCTGGCTGACGAGGAACTCCGTGTCGGCGGCCACCTGTCCGACCTTGATCGCCAGCTTGCCGTCGAAGAGCTGCTGCTCGACCCAGAGCTCGTAGAGCCGGGTCGACGGAAGCGCCTCGAGTTCGCTCACCACGGCAAGATCGTTGACGGCCGCCCGGGAGAGCCCCGCACCGTTGATCTGGAAGGCCTCGACCCTGAACGCCGCGCCGCTCCATCCGGCAAACCGGTCGAGGTCGACGTCGAGCTGCATGTCGATCCGGTTGGTGACGGTGGCGGTCCGACGCGTGCCGCCATTCGTATCGCCCAGGATGTCGGCGATGGCATTGAAGCTAGAGACGACGCCCCGGCTCGCCAGGAAACGCCGCAGGCCGGTCGGATCACCGGCCGCCCCGAGCGACCCTTCGATGGACGTCGTGGCGACCGCGGACGGCTTGCCCGACACTTCCGGCTGAGCGACCGAGGTGCGCGGATCGCCGCCGGCGCCGACGTTCACCCCTTGGGCGCGCGCATGCGACGGGATCAGGACACACGCGATCGCGGCCAGAGCCCAACGACCCGTCCGATGCGTCACGCGCCGTGTCAAACCGATGTCTCGCGTCCTAACCATGCGTCGTCACGGGCCACCCTCGGTTCGCGCATCGACAGTACCACACCGTAATGGACCGCGACGGAGGCAGCGAAACGCAAGGCATGCGTCTTCGGCCCCGATCGATCGCGCTGTCCCGCTTCGGGCAGGCTCTCCTGACGGCTCGTGCGCTCGGCACGGTTCGGGCTCCTGGCTGAGGCGCGGGGTCGATCGGTCTTCAACCGCTCCCATCGAGGGGCTTGCGCAGGGTCGGGGAGGGCGATTGTGCGAAGGCGGGATCAGTCCGAGCGAGCGCATCGCAGGGAGCGCCCGACAACGTTGCCCATCGGAGAGGCGGATGGGTGAACCACGCGGTCCGGCAAGCCGTCCTCCACAACCACGCATCCTGCGAGGCGTCGGTGTGGGATCGGTTGAAGGCGCGGGATGAAGTACTTGATCGTGCTGGCGCGCCATTTGCGTACAAAACTGCGAACACCTGCTGGCGCTGTCGACCCGCCGACCATGATGGCGTGTTCGAGGCTGCTTTTATCGCCGATGATCC
>NZ_JAAHTB010000007.1 GCF_010692745.1 Methylobacterium sp. BTF04 | reverse complement strand
TCTCAAGACACGGGAGAGTCGGTCGCCGCCAGACCTGCACAGGACAAGAACAACAACCAACCAACCAACCAACACATTACCCTGAACGATACGTCGCATCAAAAAGGCCGCCTCTTTCCGAGGCGGCATTTTTGCGTTCGGCGTATGCGTATTACCGAATGGTCATGATCGCGCCAGGATGGTGCAAGGCCGTTTGTCCCATGGCTGTTCCTCGCCACCGAAAGGGGAGGGGCCAATGATGCCGACAGGACAATCCGGTTTCCCGAGGGCCGTCGACACCGTATCGTCCGGCCCCATGCGCCTGCTCATCATCGAGGACGACCGCGAGGCGGCGTCCTACCTCGTCAAGGCCTTTCGCGAGGCCGGTCACGTTCCCGATCAGGCCCATGATGGGCTCGACGGCTACGCGCTGGCGCGGGAGGGCGATTACGACATGCTCATCGTCGACCGGATGCTGCCGAAGCTCGACGGGCTGTCCCTGATCCGTTCCCTACGCGAGCAGGAGGTGACGACGCCGGTCCTGATCCTCTCGGCACTGGGTCAGGTCGACGACCGGGTGAAGGGCTTGCGCGCCGGCGGCGACGATTACCTGCCCAAGCCCTATGCGTTCTCGGAACTGCTCGCCCGGGCCGAAATCCTGGCGCGGCGCCGTGGCGCCGGCGGCGGGACCGGTGAATCCACCGCCTACCGCATCGGCGACCTCGAACTCGATCGGCTGTCGCACCGCGTCAGCCGCGCCGGCCAGGAGATCGTTCTGCAGCCGCGCGAATTCCGCCTGCTCGAATACCTCATGCGCCATGCCGGGCAGGTGGTGACCCGAACCATGCTGCTCGAGCATGTTTGGGACTACCATTTCGATCCACAGACCAACGTGATCGACGTCCACGTCTCGCGTCTGCGCGCCAAGATCGACAAGGATTTCGACCGGCCCATCCTGCATACGGTGCGCGGGACCGGTTACGTGCTTCGTGTCGACGAGACGCGCAGTCCGGCAGGAACCGCGTGATCCCGAAGGCCGGACGCTCGGCGATCCGCGACGAGCAGGCGCCCGGGCGTCTTCTCAACCTGTTCCGGACGACGGCCTTCAAGCTGTCCTTCGCCTATCTGGTGGTGTTCGCCACGTTCGCGTTCCTGGCGCTCGGCTACGTCGCCTGGAACGCCAGCCGTGTGCTCGACGACCAGATGGTCTCCACCATCGAGGCCGAGATCAACGGCCTGTCCGAGCAATACAATGCCGGCGGCTTGCGGCGGCTCATCGCCGTGGTCGAGCGACGGGCCGGCGAACCCGGTGCCTCGCTCTACCTCGTCACCACGGCGGCCGGCGAGCGTGTCGTCGGCAATGTCGGAACTTTGCCCGCGGGAGTGATCGCCGAGCCGGGCCAGACCGAATCGGCCTATGCCCGCAACGGCGAATCCAAGAGCCTCGACCATCGCGCGATCATGCGGATCTTCGTGCTGCCCGGTGGCTTTCGCCTCATCGTCGGCCGCGATGTCGAGGAGCGCGACCGCCTGCGTTCGGTGATCGGGCGCACCTTCGGCTCGTCGGTGGGGCTCGTGGTGCTGCTCGGCGTCGTCGGCGGCTGGTTCGTGGCGAGCCGCGTCCTCAAGCGCGTCGATGCGATGACCGAGACCACCCGGCGGATCATGGCCGGCGATCTCGACGGGCGTCTCGCGGTGGCGGGCAACGGCGATGAGCTCGATCGTCTCGCCCGCAATCTCAACGAGATGCTGGAGCGCATCGGTGAGTTGATGCGGGGGCTGCGCGACGTTTCCGACAACATCGCCCACGACCTCAAGACGCCGCTCACCCGCCTGCGCAATCGGGCCGAGGAGGCGCTCCGGACCGCCGCAACGCCCGACGCTCTGCGCGCAGCGATGGAGGGGGTGATCGAGGAGAGCGACGGCCTGATCCGGGTGTTCAACGCGCTCCTGATGATCGCGCGGCTGGAGGACGGCAATGCCGCTGAGGGCCTGTCGGAATTCGACGGGGGCCATGTGGCGCATGAGGTCGCCGAACTCTACGAACCGCTCGCCGCCGAGCAGGGACTGTCGCTCACGGTGGAAGCGTCGGACGGCTTGAGGCTGCGCGGCAATCGCGAACTCGTCGGGCAGGCGCTCGCCAACCTCGTCGACAATGCGGTGAAGTATGGCGGGGAGCGTGGTGCGGTCCACGTCGCCGCCGAGCGCGTGGGCGAAACCATTCGCCTCAGCGTCGCGGATCGTGGCCCCGGTATCGCACCGGAGGAACGTGGGCGGGTCCTCGATCGCTTCGTCCGATTGGAGGAGGCGCGCTCGCGGCCCGGATTCGGCCTCGGCCTCAGCCTCGTCAATGCGGTGGTGCGCCTGCACCACGGCTCCCTGACGCTGGAGGACCATGCGCCGGGCCTGCGTGCCGTGATAACCTTGCCGGCCCTTGTCGCCGGAGATCCCCCATGAATCCGCAGGGCAGCCTTCGCGCTCGACTGACCCGGGCCCCGGTTTTGTCCGATCCCGAAGCGGCGGCTGCGCGGCTGGCCGACGTGGCGTTTCCCGATGGCTTCCTCGACCCGCCCCTGCGCGCGCTTCTCCTGGGGATCGCCGACCATTCTCCGTTCCTATGGCAGCTGGTGGCGCGGGCGCCCGAGCGACTGGTCGCCCTCATGGAACAAGCGCCGGAGGTGTCGAATGCGGACCTCGTGGCGCGCCAGAGGGATGCGGGCCGGACCGCTGCCGAACCCGATCTGCCCGCGATCGCAGCGGTGCTTCGCCAAAACCGCGCCGAGCATGCGCTGCTGGTGGCGCTGGCCGATATCGGCGGAGTATGGCCGCTCGCCACGGTGACGGCGGCGCTGTCGGATTTCGCCGATGCGTCGGTGCGGGCTGCCGCCGATGCGATGCTGCTCCAGGCCGCCGCCGCCGGCCGCTTCGTGCTGCCGGATGCGACGGATCCGCAGACCGGGTCCGGCCTCATCGTTCTGGCGCTGGGCAAGCACGGGGCGGGTGAGCTGAACTATTCCAGCGACATCGACCTGGTGGTGTTCTTCGATCCCGAAACGGCGCCCCTGAAGCCGGGCCTCGAGCCGACCCCGTTCTTCACCAAGCTGGCGCAGGGGATGGCCAAGCTCCTCCAGGAGCGCACCGCCGATGGCTACGTCCACCGCGTCGATTACCGTCTGCGGCCGGACCCCGGCTCGACCCCCACGGCGCTCTCGCTGAACTCGGCCTACCTCTATTACGAGACCCTCGGGCAGAACTGGGAGCGGGCGGCCTACATCAAGGCGCGGGCGATGGCCGGCGACATCCCGGCCGGCGAGCGCTTCCTCGCCGACCTGAAACCGTTCGTCTGGCGGAAGTATTTCGATTTCGCGTCCATCGCCGACGTGCATGCGATGAAGCGCCAGATCCATGCGGTGCGCGGGCACGACACCATCGCGGTGGCGGGTCACGACATCAAGCTCGGGCGCGGCGGTATCCGCGAGATCGAGTTCTTCGTCCAGACCCAGCAACTCGTCTTCGGCGGCCGCCGACCCGATCTGCGCGGCCGGGGCACCGTGGCGATGCTGTCCGGCCTCGTCGCCGATGGCTGGATCGATGCGGAGGCCCGTGACGAACTCACGGCGGCCTATGATTTCCTGCGCACCATCGAGCACCGGCTGCAGATGGTGCGCGACGAGCAGACCCAGCGCCTGCCGGCGGACGCGGCCGAGCTGGACGGCTTCGCCCGCTTCGCCGGGTTCGCCACGCTGGGTGCGTTCGAGGCGGCGCTGCTGCACCATGCCCGGCGGGTCCAGGCGCATTACGCACTGCTGTTCGAGGCGGAGCCCGACCTGTCCTCGGCGGTGGGTGATCTCGTCTTCAGCGGCACCGGCGACGATCCGGCCACCCTCGCGACTTTGGCCAAGCTCGGCTTTCGCAACCCCGAGCAGGCTGCCGAGACCGTGCGCGGCTGGCATTTCGGGCGCCGGCCCGCCGTGCGCACGGCACGGACGCGCGAGGTGCTGACCGAACTCGTTCCGGCGCTGATGCAGGCTTTGGGCGGCACCGCCGAGCCCGATACGGCCCTGGACACCCTCGACCGGGCCTTCGGCCGGATGCCGGCGGCCCTCGAACTCCTCACCATCCTGAAATCCAACGAGCGCCTGCGCCTGCTCTTCGCCGACCTCCTCGGCACCGCGCCGCGTCTGGCCGAGACCGTATCCTTCAGCCCGCATGTCCTCGATGCGGTGATCGACCGGGATTTCGCCGACGCCGCCATCGACCCCGAGAGTATCGGCGCGCATTACCGGGCCCTGCTCGGGCGCCCGTCCGACCACGAGGACTTCCTCGACCGCAGCCGCGACGCCGCCCGGCAGATGCGCTTCCTCACCGGCGCGCGGCTGCTCTCCGGCATCCTCTCGCCGGTGGAGGCGGGCCGCGCCTATGCGGTCATCGCCGATACCGTGGTCGCGTCAGCGCTGGCGCAGGTGTCCGATGCCTTCTTTGCCGATCACGGGGCCGTGCCGAACGGGCGCCTCGCCATCCTGGGCCTCGGGCGGCTCGGCGCCTGGCAGCTCACCGCCGATTCCGACCTCGATCTCGTGGTGGTCTACGATTTCGACAATGACGACCGCATGAGCGCCGGCCCCAAGCCGCTCGATGCGGCGGTGGCCTATAATCGCCTGACCCAGCGGGTCGTCGCTGCGCTGACGGTACCGACCCGGCGTGGACATCTCTACGAGGTCGACCTGCGCCTGCGCCCAGGCGGCGGCCAGGGGCCGGTGGCGGTGCAAGTGCGCAGCTTTCGCGCCTATCACGATGGCGAGGCCGACCTCTGGGAGCATATGGCGCTGACCCGCGCGCGGGTGGTGGCGGGTGATGCCGGCCTCGGCGCCGATCTGAACGCCCTGATCCGCACCATCGTGGCGCAACCGCGGGAGGTAGCCGACGTCAACCGCGCCGTCCGGGCGATGCGCGACGTGGTCGAGAGCGAGAAAGGCTATTCCGGCCCCCTCGACCTAAAGCTCGCGCCCGGTGGTCTGCTCGACCTCGACTTCCTCGCCCAGGCCCTCGTCCTCGGCCATGGCAGCCGCCATCCGGGGCTCGTCGATCTGAATGCGGTGGAGGTCTTTGCCTATGCGGCGAATGCCGAGCTTCTCGCGACCGACGCGGCGGAACGGCTCGCTGGTGCCTATCGGCTGTTCGACGACGTGATCCACTGGCAGCGGCTGATGGTCGAGGGCGATCCGGCCCAGGCCTCGACAGTGGCGATGACCCGGCTCGCCGTCGCCATGGGGCTGCCCGAAGCGGGCCGCCTGGCGGCACTGCTCGACGAGCGCCGTGCCGACATACGGACTTTGTTCGACCGGCTGCTCGGCTGATCCCGCGGCGATCAGACCGGAGCCGGCTCGAGCTCCAGTCGCCGGGCCGTGGCGCCGACGGCCTCGCGCAGCGAGGCGACCGTATCCTGCGTCGTCTCGGCGGCGACGTCCCGCAGGCGCTCCGGGGTCGGTACCGGAAGACGCACCAGAACGATGGTGCCGAGGCCCTCCTGCGAACGGATGCGCAGGGCGCCTCCGTGCAGTTCCGCCATGGAGCGGGCGATGGCGAGGCCGAGGCCCGAGCCCTTGTGGCTCCGGGTCAGGTTGGTCTCCACCTGCTGGAACGGCGCACCGAGCCGGCGCAGGGCCGATTTCGGGATGCCGATCCCGGTATCCTCGACGTAGATATGGACGGTGTCGCCGGCCGGGCGCGCCTTGACGATGATCCGTCCATCGCCGCCGCTGGGCGTGAACTTCACCGCATTCTGGATGAGGTTGGCCAGGATCTGATGCAGGGCTCGCTCATCGGCGAGGACCGACAGCCCTTCCACCACGTCGACGTTCACGGTGAGCGATTTCGCCCGTGCCGCTTCGGCGACGAGCTTGAGCGCACCCTCGATGGCGGTGTCCACCGCGATCTCGCGCTTGGCGAGCTTCACCTTGTGCGCCTCGATGCGCGACATGTTGAGGATGTCGTCGATGACCGAGAGCAGATAGTCGCCGCTCGACCGGATATCGCGGCAATAGTCGGTGTAGCGCGGCGAACCGAGCGCGCCGTAGACCTCGCTCTCCATGAGTTCGGCAAAGCCCATGATCGCGTTGAGCGGCGTGCGCAACTCGTGGCTCATGTTGGCGAGGAACTCGGATTTCGCCTGGTTCGCGCCTTCGGCCTGGGCCTTCTGGTCGAGGTAGCGCTCGGCCAGATCGGCGAGCTGCTGGGTCTGGAGTTCGAGGGTGCGGCGCGAGCGCTTCAGGTCGCGCACTGTCTCGATCAACTCGCGCTCGGAGGTGACGAGCCGCTCCTGGTGCTGCTTGAGGCTGGTGATGTCGGTGCCGACGGAGACGTAGCCGCCGTCCTTGGTGCGGCGTTCGCTGATCTGGAGCCAGCGCCCGTCGGTCAGCTCGGCCTCGAAGGTCCGGGACGTGGCGCCGGCAGTGGTCTCGCTGTCGCGCAGCTCGCGGCGGATCGGAGGCAGGACGCCCCGGCCCATGATCTCGCCGTAACCCTTGCCCGGAACCGCATCCTCGGGGCTGAGGGCGTGCAGATGCCGGAACTTCGAGTTGCACAGGACGAGGCGGTTTCCGGTGTCCCACAGCACGAAGGCTTCCGAGATCGCCTCCACCGCATCGCGCAGGCGCATGTCGGCGGTGGCATTCTGCTCGGCGAGATTGCGCTGCTCGGTGACGTCGAGGGCGATGCCGACGAGGTGGCGCCCGCCATCGATGGAATCGGGCACGATCTCGGCCCGCATCCGCATCCAGACCCAGCTACCCGAGGCGCCGCGCACGCGAAACTCGTGGTCGACGGTGGATTGGCTGGCGGCGAGATGGCGGGCGAGGCTGTAGAGGTCGCCGTCCTCGGGATGCACCAATGCGTTGACGTCGCCGAAGGACAGGAACTCGCGCTCGCGGTTGTACCCGAGCAGCGCGTACATCGAGTCCGACCAGTAGATGCGCCCGCGCGGGATGTCCCAGTCCCAGAGGCCGCAACGGCCGCGGCCCAGTGCGGTGTCGAGGCGTTGCTTGATCGCTTCGCAGACGCGGTCCACCGCATGGGCGCGGCGGGTCTGCAGCGCATAGGCGACGCCGGTGCCGATGATCACGAGGGCGGCGGCGCCGAGCAGGATCGCCTGGTTGCGCATGCGCGCGGTCCACGCGGCGGTGATGTCCGCCAACGGCTGGAACACGGCGACCTGTCCCCTTCCGTCGGGAAGGTTGCGGATGGCACCGATGGCGGTCTGGCCGTTGGCGAGGGTGAGGGTCATCACCCCGGCGCGCTCGCCGAGCGTGGTCAGGGCCTGCATCTCGCCGATATGGTCCGTCAGCGTATGGGCCGGGCCGGACATCGGAGGATTGGCCGCCACGATGGTATCGGCCGGCGAGACCACCAGGATCTGCCTCCCGGTATGGATCAGCCCCGCGGGAAGGAGCTCACCGAGCCGGCGATGGATGCCCGACGCGGCGTTCGCGCCACTGGTCTCGGCGTCGGACAAAGCGGCGACGGACAGCCGGGTGAAGGCCTCGACGTCGGTGATGGCGGCTCGGATCACCTCCTCGCGCTGGGACTGCAGAAGAAGGGTCGACACCGCGGCGAGGCAGATGAGGAACGTCGCGAACAGGGCCGGCAGCGCGTAGCGGAGCCAAGTCTCGGCTCGCACGAACCTGACATGCGCGGCCTCCTGAGGCCGGTGAATGCCAAGAATCGTATCCGCACGCGCGGAGAGGGAAGCGGAATCCGCCTCCAGCATGGTCAAACCCCGCGGCTAGGAAGTGAGTCGGTGAAAACGGGCTGAAATTCGCCCTAACGAGTCACGCTTCGAATCGTATTCATATCAACATTTCCACAGAGGATTTGTCCACGGCTTTCTTGCGCGAATCATTGACAGCCGCGTGCCCGCAGACGCGAAACGCGCCAGCCGACCGATTCGGGAAAGGCGTTGTTCTGGAAGGGCTTGCCTAGCCGGCCAGAGTCCGGGCCAGGATGTCGGCGACATCGCGGGACAGGCCGGGCGCGGCATGAATTTCCCGCACTGTGGCTTCGGCCCGATCACGCCGGACAGGCTCCAGCATGCGCCACGATCCGAAGGCCGTGAGGAGCCGCGCAGCAAGCTGCGGATTGCTCTTGTCGATGGTGAGAATCGCCTGTGCGACAAGGGCATAACCGGCGCCGTCGGGCCGGTTGAACTGGGTCGGATTGCCCATGCTGAAGCCCCCGATCAGCGCCCGCACCCGGTTCGGATTGGTCATCGCGAACGCCGGATGCTGTTGCAGCGCGGCGATACGCTGCGGTGTGTCCGCCTCCGCGATGCCGGCCTGAATCGCAAACCATTTGTCGAGGACGAGGGGCTCGTCACGATACCGCGTGGCGAAGGCCGCGAGCGCCGCTTCCCGTTGCGGCCCGGGAATCGTGGCGAGGACCGAAAGCCCGGCGAGGCGGTCGGTCATGGTGGTCGCCGCTGCGATCTGTTCCGCGGCGAGGTCGGCACCCGAGGCGGGATCTCCGGCCGCGATCAGGTCGAGGGCCACATTGCGCAGCGAACGCCGGCCCGCGGCCGCGGCGTCCGGGCTGAACGCCGCATCGGCCGGGTCGGCCAGGGCGTCGCGCAGGCCGTGCAGACGCCCCATGAGACCGTGACCGATATGGCGCCGCAGGGTCAGGCGGGCGGCATGGATCGCATCGGGGTCGATGTTCGCGCCGATCTCGCCGGCGACATCGCCCGCGCCGGGAAGGCCGAGCATCAGAGCCGCGAAGGCCGGATCGGCCAAGGCTTCCGCATCGAGAAAGCCGCCGAGCGCATCGACGAAGGCGCTCGCGTCCGGTCCGGCCGAGTCGGCCTCGGCAGCGCCGGCCATCGCCCGCTCGGTGAGGAGGCGCATGGCGACGCTCTGTCCGGCTTGCCAGCGGTTGAACGGATCGGAATCGTGGCGCAGCAACGTGAGGCGGTCGGCATCGCTCAGCGTCATGACGATCCGCACCGGGGCCGAGAACCCGCGGAACAGCGACGGGACCGGCGCCTCCGGCACGTTCGTGAAGGTCAGCGTGTCGGCGCTCTCGGACAGAACGAAGACGCCGTCCTGCACCCGGTCGCTGGCCGCGTCGATCGGGCCCTGTTGGCCGACGAGGCCGAGCGCCACGGGGATCACCAGGGGCGTGGTGTCGTCCGATCCCGCCAGGCTCTGGCTGAAGTCGAGCCGGTAGGTTTGCGCGCCTGCATCGTAGGTGCCGGTCACCGAGACCTTCGGCGTACCCGGCCGTTCGTACCAGCGGGCGAAGTCCGACAAATCGCGCCCCGTCACGGCGGCGAAGGCGTCCAGAAAATCCTCGACGGTGGCGGCGGTCCCGTCGCACTCGGCGAAGTAGCGGTCCATGCCGGCGCGGAAGGCGGATGCGCCGATCAGCGTGCGCAGCATCCGGACGATCTCGGCGCCCTTCTCGTAGACCGTGGCCGTGTAGAAGTTGTTGATCTCGGCATAGTGCTTCGGGCGCACCGGATGCGCGAGAGGCCCGGCATCCTCGGGGAATTGGCGGGCGCGCAGGGTGCGGACCTCGCCGATGCGGTGGACGGCGCGCGAGCGCATGTCGGACGAGAATTCCTGATCGCGGAAGACCGTGAGGCCCTCTTTCAGGCAGAGCTGGAACCAGTCGCGGCAGGTGACGCGGTTGCCCGACCAGTTGTGGAAGTATTCGTGCGCAATCACGGTCTCGATACCGGCGTAATCGCTGTCGGTGGCGGTCTCCGCACTCGCGAGGACGTATTTGTCGTTGAAGATATTGAGGCCCTTGTTCTCCATCGCGCCCATGTTGAAGTCCGACACGGCGACGACGTTGAACACGTCGAGGTCGTAGGCACGCCCGAACGCGGTCTCGTCCCAGGCCATCGCACGCAGGGTGGCGTCGAGCGCGTAGGCGGCCCGGGCGCTCTTGCCCGGCTCGACATAGACGCCGAGTTCAATGCTGCGGCCCTCGCTGGTTGTGAAGTGGCCGCCGAGCCGGTCGAGCCGGCCGCCCACGAGGGCGAAGAGATAGGCGGGCTTGGGGTGGGGATCGTGCCACACCGCGAAGTGCCGGCCCGGGGCGGCCTCACCGGATTCGAGCAGGTTGCCGTTGCCGAGCAGCACCGGCGCCTCGTCTCGGTCCGCCTCGATCCGCGTGGTGTAGACCGCCATCACGTCGGGGCGGTCGAGGAAGTAGGTGATCCGCCGGAAGCCGTCGGCCTCGCACTGGGTGCAGTAGACCCCGCCCGAGCGATACAGCCCCATCAGCCGCGTGTTGGCGGTCGGGTCGACCTGCGTCCGGATCGTGAGCTTGAAGGGTCGGTTCGGCGGCTGCGCCAGGGTGAGGGCGGTGGCCGTGATCGCGTAGGCGTCGGATGCCAGGGCCCGGCCGTCGAGTTCGAGCGACAGGAGCGTGAGGTCCTCGCCGTCGAGCACCAGCGGCGCTCCGGCGATGCCCGCCGGGTTCGGGCGCAGGGTCAACTCGGCCTTGACCCGGCTCTCATGCGCATGGAGGTCCACGTCGAGGATGACCCGATCGATCAGATAGTCGCTCGGACGATAATCGGCGAGCTGGATCAGGATCGGGTTTTCGGTGCGCATGGAAGCCTCGCCTTTGACGCCTTTGTCTCGGGAGGCTTCTCTTGGATCGCTTCGGTGGCGCGCGCAACGCCACCGCGACCCGCCCGCTCGGCGTTGACTGACAGGTGAGGGCGACCACATAGCCCGCAGCAACCGGAGAGTTTGAAACGATGCGATTCCTGCACACCATGGTCCGCGTGGCCGACCTCGACCGGGCGCTCGCCTTCTATGTCGACACCTTCGGCCTGACCGAAATCCGTCGGGTCGACAACGACAAGGGCCGCTTCACCCTGGTCTTCCTCGCTGCCCCCGGCGATGCCGCCACGGCCCAGGAGACCCAGGCGCCGGTGATCGAGCTCACCCACAATTGGGACCCGGAGAGCTATTCGGGTGGCCGCAACTTCGGCCACCTCGCCTACGAGGTCGACGACATCTACGCCTTCTGCGCCAAGCTGCACGAGGCCGGAATCACCATCAATCGGCCGCCGCGCGACGGAAACATGGCCTTCGTGAAGTCGCCCGACGGCATCTCCATCGAGCTGCTCCAGAAGGGCGATGCCAAGCCGCCGCAGGAGCCCTGGAAGTCGATGGAAAACACCGGCTCCTGGTAGTCGGAAACCATCCAGGGAGGCCGGTCCCGGCCTCCCTGGATGGTCATGGTCGGTGCGCGTCTGCCTCGGGGCTGGCGTGATCCCAGTTTGGCTGCCCTCGGCCGAGACCAGCCATCCGATCCGGGCCGTCCGCGCCGCAACCGGGTCGCCGAAATCTCCACGTCGCGTCCGGAAAGGCCTCGGCGCGCTTGACCTGACCTTCGTCGGCGGCGCACATCCGCGCCGGATCAGTCGGCCGGGCGGCCGCTCCGGACGTCAGGTCCGGGGAGGAAAGTCCGGGCTCCATGGAGAGACGGTGCCGGATAACGTCCGGCGGGGGCGACCCCAGGGACAGTGCCACAGAGAGCAGACCGCCTTGCTTGCAAGGTAAGGGTGAAAGGGTGCGGTAAGAGCGCACCGCGGACGCGGCAACGCGGACGGCACGGCAAACCCCACCGGGAGCAAGACCGAATAGGGGCGACACGGCAGGCCTCACGGCCCGTCAGGCCCTCTCTCCAGGCCCGTCGCCCGGGTTGGTTGCTCGAGGCGTATCGGCAACGATCGTCCCAGAGGAATGGCCGCCACGTCGGGAGCCCCGTGCTCCCGGCCCTACAGAACCCGGCTTATAGGCCGGCTGATCCACTTTTCCCTTGGTCGCGAATGCGCCACCTGGCCGACGTCCGGGGTGACCGAGGCCGGGCGACGGTCGATCCGATTTCGTGATCCGGAAGCCGGTCGCTGTGGTCACGGCGATCGAACGGGGATCGGGGTCCATGCGTGAAATCCGCTTCAAAGATGCCCGGGCCAAACTCTCGGACGCGACCGACGAAGCGCTGAGCGAAGAAGAATTCCCGACCACGCCCAATGGCTGCAAGGACGCCATGCCGGTGTGCTGGTCCGACGGGAAGAACCTGTCGCCGGGACCGAGCCGGGGGCGCCTTCTGGCCGCGTCTCCGCTGGTAGACGACGACCTGCCGGATCGAAACGGCGCAGGGCTTCGCGACCTCGACCTTTGAGGAATCACGTTGCCACAGCAGGCCGTCATTCCCTCCGAAAACTTACCCTCGGTTAACCTTGCTGAGGTCTGATCGACCCTGGCCGACCCGTGCGGCCTGGTTCGTTGACGGCGCTCAGAGGCCCATGGTACCCCGATTCATCCCGTCAGCGGCGATTTTCGGATCGACGGACGCAGTCCGCGATCGTGGGCCAGCCGTCCGTGCGCGCGGCTGCGTTCCGCGCCGGTCTCGCCCGGTTCCGTCTCTCCGCGCCGCACCTCGGCGGCCCAGCCTCGTGGAAGGGACGCATGCGCCGCACCATCACGGTCGAATTGTCGATGTTCACTCATCTGATCCCGGAATCGGTGCGATGACGCGCGCTCCGCGTCCGCCGCGGCCCGTGCCCGGCGCCCCGCACGTCCCGGTGCTGCTCGCCGAGGTGCTGGCAGCCCTCGATCTCTCCGGTTCGGCGCTCGCCGTCGACGGCACCTTCGGCGCGGGCGGCTACACCCGCGCGATGCTCGAGGCCGATCCGAACGTGCACGTCATCGCCATCGACCGCGATCCCGGCGCCATCGCCGGGGGCGCCCCCCTCGTGGAATCGGCCCAAGGGCGCCTGACCCTGGTGCCGGGCCGCTTCGGCAGCCTCGATGCCGCCGTACGTGCCGAGGGCCATGCCGAGGCCGACGCCGTCGTTCTCGATATCGGCGTCTCCTCGATGCAGATCGACCAGCCCGAGCGCGGCTTTTCGTTCCGCAACGACGGTCCCCTCGACATGCGCATGGAGCGTGACGGGCAGAGCGCCGCCGACCTCGTCAACGAGGCCGACGAGGCCGATCTGGCCGACATCATCTATCACTATGGCGAAGAGCGCCGTTCGCGCGCCGTCGCCCGCGCCATCATCGAAGCGCGTCGCAAGGGCCGGATCGAGACCACCGGAGCGCTGGCCGAGATCGTCGGCAGCGTGGTCTGGGCCGACCCGGCGAGCGGCATCCACCCGGCGACCCGGACCTTCCAGGGCCTGCGCATCGCGGTGAACGACGAACTCGGCGAGCTCGTCCAGGCGCTGCATGCCGCCGAACGCATCCTCAAGCCCGGCGGCCGGCTCGCCGTGGTGACGTTCCACTCCCTCGAAGATCGCATCGTGAAGCAGTTCTTCTCGGCGCGCAGCGGCCGGGCCGCCCAGGCCTCGCGCCACGTGCCGAGCGTCGCGATGCCGACCCCACGCAGCTTCACTGCGGTGACCAAGGGGCCGGTGCTGCCCTCCGACGCCGAGATCCATAGGAACCCGCGCGCCCGGTCGGCCAAGCTGCGCGCGGTGGAGCGCACGGACACGCCCGCGCCGGCACCTCTGGCCGCCATCGAGACCCTCGCCGCCCTGCCGGAGCGGACGGGCAGAAGCGGAGGAGCGCGCCGGTGATCCGTTTGCTCAACCTTCTGGCGGTGATGGGCCTCATCGGCTCGGCGATCTACGCCTACTCGATCAAATACGACACGCTGTATCAGTCGAGCCAGGTCTCGAAGGCGACGAGCCAGCTCCACAGGGAGCGTCAGGCCATCGCGGTGCTGCGCGCCGAATGGCAATTGCTGACCCGGCCCGACCGCCTGCAGGCGGCGGTGGAGCGCCATCTCGCCCTGGAGCCCATCGGCACCGCCCATCTCGGCCGGTTCTCGGACCTGCCGGTGCGGCCCGACCGCGGCGACGAGATCGGCCGCCTGCTCGCGGCCACCGCGACGCCCAAGGAGAAGCCCGTGGCCGGTCGCAGTGGCGACGAGCCGCGCACCACCGGCAGCGTCACGCCCCGCACGACCACCACCAGAACACCGACCACGGCTTCGAGGTAGTCATCCGTGTCGCAAGACGTATCCCACGATACCCCGTCCCACGATTCGCAGCCGGCCGAGGTCGAGGCCGAGCCCATTGTGGTGGACGCCGTGCCCCAGTCGCCGAAGGTGGCCAACCGGTTCGCCGTCGCGATCCGCGCGATGTTCCATCTCGCGATCGAGCGCTCCTATGCGCGCGTCGGCCTCGTCGGCTTGGGCTTTGCCGTGGTGTTCGCCACCATCGGCGTGCGCCTGATGTCGATGGCCGCGTTCCCGGATGCGGATAACGGCGAACACCGCGTCGCCGCGGCGGCCACCACCGCCATCCGGCCCGACATCGTCGACCGCAACGGCGAGATCCTCGCCACCGATATCCGCACGGTCTCGGTCTTCGCCGAACCGCGCAACATCTACGACAAGGACGAGGCGGTGGAACTCCTCACCGCCGTTCTGCCGCAGCTCAACGCCACGGAGCTGCGCGCCAAGCTCTCGACGAAGAAGGGCTTCGTCTGGGTCAAGCGTGAGATCACCCCGAAGCAGCAGGCCGAGGTGCATCGCCTGGGCATCCCCGGCATCGGCTTCCTGCCCGATCACAAGCGCGTCTACCCCAACGGTGTCGCCGCCGCGCACGTACTCGGCTTCTCGAACCTCGACAATATCGGCATCGCCGGCATCGAGAAATACATCGACACGCAGGGCAACAAGGCGCTCAACGATTTCGGCCTGGTGGCCAAGCAGACCGACCTCAAGCCGGTGCAGCTCTCCCTCGACCTGCGGGCGCAATTCGCGCTCCGCGAGGAACTCGCCTGGGGCATCGACCACTTCAAGGCCAAGGCCGCCGCCGGCATGATCCTCGACGTGACCACCGGTGAGGTGATCGCGCTCGCGTCTCTGCCCGATTTCGACCCGAACGATCCGGCCGAGGCGCTGACCCCCGACCGCATCAACCGCATGAACGTCGGCGTCTACGAGATGGGCTCGACCTTCAAGGCCATGACGCTGGCCATGGCGCTCGATTCCGGCAAGTACAACGTCAACTCGACATTCGACACCCGTGGCGGCGTGCTCAATTGGGGGCGCCAGAAGATCCACGATTATCACCCGGAAAACCGGATCATCACGATGCCGGAGGTGTTTGTTCACTCGTCCAACATCGGATCGGCCCGGATGGCGCTCGGCATCGGCGTGACCGGCCACAAGGCCTTCTTGAAGAAGATGGGGCTCACCGACCGGATGCGGACGGAACTGCCCGAGAGCGCCGAGCCGATCGTCCCGTCGCGCTGGACCGAGATCAACACCATCACCATCGCGTTCGGCCACGGTCTGGCCGTGGCACCGCTCCAAGCGGCGGCGGCGGTGGGCGCCATCACCAACGGCGGCAACCTCATCGTGCCGACCTTCCTCAAGACCACCGAGGCCGACGCACTGAAGAAGGCGACCCGCGTCCTCAAGCCCGAGACCAGCGAGGCGATGCGCTTCATCATGCGCCTCAATGCCACCGAAGGTTCGGCCAAGAAGGCGGCGATCCCGCTCTACTATGTCGGCGGCAAGACCGGCACCGCCGAGAAGGTGATCCACGGCCGCTATAGCAAGAATCGCCTGTTCACGACCTTCATGGCGGCCGCCCCCATGGACAAGCCGAAATACCTGTTCGTCACCATCATGGACGAGCCGCAGGCGGTTGCCGCGGAGTCCGGTCACTACGCCACCGCCGCCTGGAATTCAGGCGTCGTCACCGGTCGGGTCATTCAGCGCGTCGCCCCCATCCTCGGCCTGCCGCCGCAATTCGATCCGCCGGTGAAGCCGTTCCCGCTGATGGTGAAACTCGGCGCCTATCACGCCGACAAGGTCGACGGGCGATGAACGCGCCGACCCTTGGCGAGCTGTTCCCGGAGGCCGAGGCCGCCTTCGCGACATGGCCCGTCACCGGGCTGACGGCGGATTCGCGGAATGTCGCGCCCGGATGCGTGTTCGTGGCGGTGCCCGGGACCGTGGCCGACGGGCGCCTGTTCGCCGCCAAGGCTGCGGCAGCCGGCGCCGTCGCCGTGGTCGGCGAGGGTGAGCGGCCGGACGATCTCGACGCCGCCGTTCCGTATCTCACCGTCCCGGACGTGCGGCGCGCCCTCGCGCTCGGTGCGGCGCGTTTCCATCCCGGCCAGCCCGAGAGCGTGGTCGCGGTCACCGGCACCAGCGGCAAGAGTTCGGTGGCGGATTTCGTACGCCAGATCCTGAGCCGGATCGGTCGGGACTCGGCGAGCCTCGGCACCGTCGGCATCGTCACCAATCGGGGCGCCAGCTACGGCTCGCTCACCACGCCGGACCCGGTCACCCTGCACCGGACCCTCGCCGGCCTCGCCCGCGACGGCATCACCGATCTCGCCATGGAAGCGTCCTCGCACGGCATCGAGCAGCGCCGTCTCGACGGGGTGCGGCTCACGGCGGTGGGCTTCACCAATCTCGGGCGCGACCACCTCGATTATCATGCGACGATCGAGGAGTATCTCGCCGCCAAGCTCAGGCTGTTCACGACCCTGGCGGAGCCCGGCATTCCCGCGGTGATCAATGCCGACGGCGCCTATGCCGATCGGGTGATCGCGGCGGCCTTCGCGCACAAGCTTCTCGTCCGGACCACCGGCCGCAAGGGCGAGACGATCAAGCTTCTCGATGCCGAGACCGACGGTTTTCACCAGCGGCTGCACCTGCGTGCGCCCGGCCGCCTGCATCGCCAGCTCGACGAGGATTATGCGGTCCGGCTGCCCCTCGTCGGCGCCTTCCAGGTCGAGAACGCCTTGCTGGCCGCCGGCCTCGTGCTGGCGACCCCGGCGGGCAATTCCGATCGCGTCGGCGTCATCGCCGCCCTCGAACACCTCATCGGGGTGCCGGGCCGCATGGAGCGCATCGGCGAGGTCAACGGCGCCCTCTGCCTCGTCGACTACGCCCACAAGCCCGAGGCTCTCGACAGCGTACTTACCGCGCTGCGCCCCTTTGCGTCCGGCAGGCTCCACCTCGTCTTCGGCTGCGGCGGTGACCGCGACCGCGGCAAGCGCCCGCTGATGGGCGCCATCGCCGCCGCTCGCGCCGACGCCGTCATCGTCACCGACGACAACCCGCGCAGCGAGGACCCGGCCGCGATCCGCGCCGCGATCCTGGCCGCTGCCCCGGGGGCCATAGAGATCGGCGACCGTGCCGAGGCGATCCGCACCGCGGTCCGGTCGCTGGCGCCCGGCGACGTTCTCGTCGTGGCCGGCAAGGGCCATGAAACCGGCCAGATCGTCGGCACAAGCGTTCTGCCCTTCTCGGACCACGACGTGCTCCGGGCGGCGATCGCGGAACGCACCTCATGACCAACGCCCAGACCCCCGCACCCCTCTGGACGGCGGAATCCCTCGAGGCCGCCACCGGTGGGACCCTGCACGGCGTTCCGAAGCCGATCCGCGGCGCCTCCATCGATACCCGCACCCTGGCGCCCGGCGACCTGTTCTTCGCCATCCGGGGCGAGGCGCGGGACGGGCACGACTTCGTGCGCGATGCCCTGTCACGCGGCGCGGGCGCGGCCGTGGTGGCGGCCGATCGCGCGGACGAATTCGCCGGGGCCGGCGCAGTGTTGGCCGTCGCGGGCGGCGACGACGACCCGGCGCTCGATGCCATGCGAAAACTCGGACTCGCCGCCCGGGCCCGCAGCCATGCCGGCATCGTCGCGGTCACCGGTTCAGTGGGCAAGACCGGAACCAAGGAGGCCCTGCGCCATGTCCTGTCCGCCCAAGGCCGGACGCACGCTTCCATCGCCTCGTACAACAACCATTGGGGCGTGCCCCTGACCCTCGCGCGGATGCCGGCCGATACGGATTACGGCGTGTTCGAGATCGGCATGAACCACCCCCGCGAGATCGTGCCGCTCACCGCCATGGTCCGGCCGGACATCGCGCTGATCACCACGGTCGAGCCGGTGCATATCGAGCATTTCGCGTCGCTGTCGGCCATCGCCGACGCCAAGGGCGAGATTTTTTCGGGGCTCGGCGCGGGCGGTACGGCGATCCTCAACCGCGACAATCCGAGCTTTTCGCGGTTGCTCGCCCACGCGCAGGCCTCGAAGGCGGGCCGTGTCGTCACCTTCGGCGAACATCCCGACGCCGATGTCCGTGCCTCGCGTATCGTCCTGCGCCCCGACCTGTCGGTGGTCGACGCTACGGTGATGGGCATTCCGGTCACCTATCAGCTCGGCACGCCCGGCCGGCACACGGCGATGAACTCGCTCGGCGTCATGGCGGTGGTCCATGCCCTCGGCGCCGATCTCGCCCTGGCCGCTCTGTCGCTGGCGGCGCTGAAGCCGCCGGTGGGACGCGGCGAGCGTACCGCCTTGCGGATCGGCACGGGCGAAGCCTTCCTCGTCGACGAAAGCTACAACGCCAACCCGGCCTCGATCCGCGCCGCCCTGGCGACCCTATCGACCATCGAGACCGGCCCGCGCGGGCGCCGCATCGCAGTGCTCGGCGACATGCTGGAACTCGGCGGAAGCGCCGAGGCGCACCACCGCGATCTCGCCGCGGCGGTGGACGCCGCGCAGGTCGATCTCGTCTTCACGGCCGGTCCGCTGATGCGCCACCTGTTCGAGGCCATGCCGCTCAGCCGGCGCGGCGTCGCGGCCGCGACCTCCGGCGAACTCCTCGATTCCGTGCTTGCCACGTTGCGTGCTGGCGATGCCGTGATGATCAAGGGATCGAACAGCATCCGCATGGGCCGGATTGTCGAAGCTCTCAAAGCCCGGTACGCGGGCGCCAACGATCAGAACGAGCCGTCGCTGGCGCTGTGACGCCGACGCGGATCCGAACGGCCGGGAGGGAACAGGCACGCGGCCTGTCCCATGCCCGGAGAGATTCCTTGTAAAACCGCGGCCGGGTGCTGGATGCTGTATCTCCTGTCGGATCTGAGCGGCACCGTCTCGGCCCTCAACGTGTTCCGTTACATCACCTTCCGCACCGGCGGCGCGCTGTTCACCGCCGGCCTGTTCGTGTTCTGGTTCGGGCCGTTGATCATCTCCCTGCTGCGCCTGCGCCAGGGCAAGGGCCAGCCGATCCGCGAAGACGGCCCGCAGAGCCACCTGATCAAGCGCGGCACGCCGACCATGGGCGGGCTGATGATCCTGGCCGGCGCCATCGTGGCGATCCTGCTCTGGGCCAACCCGCGCAACCACTATGTCTGGGTGACGCTCGCGGTGACCCTCGGGTTCGGCGCCATCGGTTTCTACGACGATTTCCTCAAGGTGACGAAGCAGTCGCACAAGGGGTTCTCCGGCAAGTTCCGCCTCGCGCTCGAAGCCGCCATCGCGATCGCCGCCTGCCTGCTGATCTCGATCTATTCGGCTCCCGCCCTGCAGAACCAGCTCGCTTTCCCGGTGTTCAAGGACGCGCTCTTGAACCTTGGCTGGTTCTACCTGCTGTTCGCCGGCTTCGTCATCGTCGGTGCCGGCAATGCGGTGAACATCACCGACGGCCTCGACGGCCTCGCCATCGTCCCGGTGATGATCGCCTGCGGCACCTTCGGCGTCATCGCCTACCTCGTCGGCAACTCGTTCTATGCGAACTATCTTCAGGTGAATTACATCCGCGACACCGGCGAACTCGCGGTGGTCTGCGGCGCCGTGATCGGGGCGGGCCTCGGCTTCCTGTGGTTCAACGCTCCGCCCGCGCAGATCTTCATGGGCGATACCGGTTCGCTGGCGCTCGGCGGCCTGCTCGGCACCGTGGCGGTTGCCACCAAGCACGAGATCGTGCTCGCCATCGTCGGCGGCCTGTTCGTGCTGGAGATCATGTCGGTGATCATCCAGGTCGCCTCGTTCAAGCTCACCGGCAAGCGCGTCTTCCGCATGGCGCCGATCCACCACCATTTCGAGCAGAAGGGCTGGAAGGAGCCGCAGGTCGTGATCCGGTTCTGGATCATCGCCGTGATCCTGGCGCTGGCCGGCCTCGCCACGCTGAAGCTGCGCTGATGACGCCCGCCACCACCTACGCCGGCCGTACGCTCGCCCTGTTCGGCCTGGGCGGCTCGGGGCTCGCCACGGTGCGGGCGCTGATCGCCGGCGGCGCAGTGGTGCGCGCCTGGGACGACAGTCCCGAGAGCGTCGCCCGCGCGCGGGACCAGGGCATCACCACCTCTGATCTTCGCGACGCCGACTGGTCGGATTTCGCCGCGCTGATCCTGGCCCCTGGGGTGCCGCTGACCCATCCGGTTCCGCACTGGACGGTGGAGCGCGCGAAAGCCGCCGGCATTCCGATCATCGGCGACATCGAACTGTACTGCCGCGAGCGTGCCAGGATCGCGCCGGATGCCCCCTTCGTGGCGATCACCGGCACCAACGGGAAATCCACCACCACCGCCCTGATCGCCCATGTGCTCAGCCAAGCGGGGCGCGACGTGCAGATGGGCGGCAATATCGGCACCGCGATCCTGTCGCTGGCCCCGCCGTCGCCAGACCGGGTCCACGTGATCGAGCTGTCCTCGTTCCAGATCGACCTGACGCCGTCCCTCGCCCCGAGCATCGGGGTGCTGCTCAACATCACCCCCGACCATCTCGACCGCCACGGCACCATGGCCGATTATGCCGGCATCAAGGCCCGGCTGGTGGCGAGGGCGGACCTCGCGATCATCGGCGTCGACGACACTCCGAGCCGGGCCATTGCGGCGGAGCTCACCGGTGCCGTCATCCGTGTGCATGTGGGCGACGAAACCGGCAGCGCGGACTTGACGGCGCGCGAGGCCGCCGTGTTCGCGGCCGACGGGACGCCCCTGGCCGATCTCACCGGCATCGGCACCCTGCGGGGCGCCCATAACTGGCAGAACGCCGCGGTGGCCCTCGCCGTGGTGCGCGCCCTCGGCGTGCCCCCGGCCACGATCGCCGCCGGCCTCAAGAGCTTCCCCGGCCTGCCCCACCGCATGGAGGAGGTCGGCCGGCGCGGCCGCGTGCTCTTCGTCAACGATTCCAAGGCGACCAACGCCGATTCCACCGAGAAGGCGCTCACCGCCTTCCACGACGTGCATTGGATCCTCGGCGGCAAGGCCAAGGAGGGCGGGATCGAACCGCTCGCGCCGCTCTTCGGCCGCGTCGCCCACGCCTATCTCATCGGTGCGGCCTCCGACGCCTTCGCAGCCACCCTGGACGGCGTGGTGCCCTACACCCGTTGTGGCACCCTCGACATCGCCACCGCCATGGCGGCGCAGGCCGCGGCGGCTTCGGAGGCGCCCGAGCCCGTCGTCCTGCTCTCGCCCGCCTGCGCGTCGTACGATCAGTTTCGAAGCTTCGAGGATCGCGGCGACCAGTTCCGGGCGCTGGTGCGGGCGCTGGGCTGAAAAGGCCTTCGCCAAATCTCAACCATTCTCGTGCCTGATGGCGGCCGGTAAGGCGCCGTCCTCGCGGCGCGCGGAGTGGTTCTCGGTATGGCGTCCACGATCGCAGCCTCCGCATCGCCATGGCGGGCCGGGGCCTGGAGCCGGATTCCGGTCCTCACCGTCCTGAGGCGCTTCGCGACGCTGCTCCTCGTGGCGTTCATCTTCTTTGCGTGCTTCGCCTTCTCCGATACCTCGCCCTACGACATCGTGGCGATCCCGACGATCCTGCTGTGGCTGTGCCTCGGCCTGCGGTTTCATCGCGGAATGCTGCCGCTGGTCTGGCTGCTGATCCTCTACGTTTCCGCGATCGTGATCGCGCTGACGCCGTATCTCGACCAGCCGCTACCGGTGACCTGGACGATCCAGCTCGCCTACCTCGCCATCACCGGCATCTTCTTCTCGATGCTGTTCGCCGACGACACCCAGGCGCGGGTGGAGCTCGCCCTGAAGACCTACGTGGCGAGCTGCCTGCTCTCGGGCGCCTTCGGCATCGTCGGCTATTTCGGGTTCATCCCCACCGAGGACCTGTTCTACAAATACGGGCGCGCCTCGGGCACCTTCCAGGACCCGAACGTGTTCGGCTCGTTCCTGACGCTCGGCGCGCTCTACCTGATGCACGGGCTCCTGCTCGGTACGACGAAGCGCCCGATGCTGTCGCTGGCGATGCTGCTGCTCATCGTGGCCGGCATCTTCCTGTCGTTCTCGCGCGGCTCCTGGGGCGGCTCCCTCATCGCCACCGGCCTGATGGCGGCCAGTGTCTATCGCGCGACGCCATCGACGGCCCTGCGCCGGCGCATCGTCGGCCTGCTCGCCCTGTCGACGGTGGGCGCCGTCCTCGCCATCGTCGGCCTGATGTCGATCGGCGACACCGCAGAGATGTTTTCCAAGCGCGCTTCGGTCACCCAGGATTACGACGAGGGCGAAACCGGGCGCTTCGGCAACCAGCTGCGCGGAATCGGCATGCTGGTGGAGGAACCCCTCGGGATGGGGCCGCTGCGCTGGCGCCTCGTCTTCGGGCTGGAGCCGCACAATTCGTATATCGGCAGCTTCTCCAACGGCGGCTGGCTCGGCGGCGTCGCCTTCATCGGCCTGGTACTGGCGACCGGCTTCGTCGGTTTCCGGCTGATGAGGCTGGACACCCCGTTCCGGCGCCATGCGCAGATCGTCTGGCCGGCCCTGTTGATGTTCTTTCTGCAGGCGGTGCAGATCGACATCGAGAAGTGGCGTCACGTCTACATGATGCTGGGGATCGTCTGGGGGCTCGAGGCCGCCCGGCTGCGCTGGATGGCGAACCGCACCGCTTCGGACTCACGCTGAGCCGGAGACGGCGTCAGGCCTCGTCCGGCTCGATCTCGCCGGTCCATGCCGTGGCAAAGGCCGCAAGCTGCCGCGCATCGGCGAAGGCCATCACGGTGACGTCGCGATCCGCCGGCATCGCCCCCGGATAGGGCGCGATCAGCACCTTCTCCATGCTTAGGCGTGCGCCCGGCGTGTGCTGCGCGATCCACGCCTCCGCCTCCGCGTTGAGGCGCGCCGGCTCGGCGAGGTCGCGGGCCCGCGAATCGGCGCGCAGCACCAGGACATAGGGGCCGAGCCCCGGATTGCGGTGCTGCAGCGCCTGGATGATGTCGATCATCGTTGAACTCGTGTCGTGTCGCGATTGGTCAGTTTACGCATCAGTGCAGTTTTACCCGCGACTCGGTGCGGCGGGTCAACGCGCGCGCCACGGCGTCGAGGGTCGTCTTGACCGTGCCGTGCAGCGCCCGCTCATGCATCTTGTACAGAGAGCGGTACATCATCCGGGCGAACAGCCCGGCGATGAACATGTTCTTGCCCCGCACGAAACCCATCAGGCTGCCGACGGTGGTGTACTCGCCGAGCGAGACCAGCGAGCCGAAATCGCGATACTTGAAGGGTTTTAGCGGCTTGCCGGCGATCTTGGCCGGAATTTGCTTGATGAGGTGGGTCGCCTGCTGGTGCGCGGCCTGGGCGCGCGGCGGTATCGGGGTGTCCGAGCCCTTCTCGACGAGATAGGCGCAATCGCCGAGCGCGAAGATGTCGGGGTCGCGGGTGGTCTGCAGCGTCGGAGTCACCACGAGCTGGTTGTTGCGCGTGGTCTCCAGGCCGCCGATCTCCTGCAGGAACGGCGGGGCCTTCACACCCGCCGCCCAGACCACGAGCTCGGACGGGATGAAGCCGCCATCGGCCAGCTGTACGCCATCGGCCCGGACCTCGGTGACGCGGGCCTGGGTCCGGACCTCGACGCCGATCTTGCCGAGCAGCACCATGACGTCACGGGACAGCCGCTCCGGCACGGCGGGGAGGATGCGGGGGGCCGCCTCCACGAGGGTGATCTTCAGGTCCTTGGCCGGGTCGATCTTGTCGAGGCCGGTGGAGGCCACGTCGCGGGTGGTGCGGTGAAGCTCGGCCGCGAGCTCGGTGCCGGTGGCACCGGCCCCGATCACCGTGACGTGGAGCTGGCCCGGCCGCACCGGGCCGACCTGGGTGTGGGCACGCAGCATCCCGTTCACGAGGCGCTGGTGGAAGCGCACCGCCTGGCCCTGCGTATCGAGCGCGATGGCGTTGTCCTTCACGCCGGGCGTGCCGAAATCGTTTGTCGTCGAGCCCACCGCCATCACCAGGGTGTCGTACGGGATCGCGCGCACGGGGGTGACCTCGCGGCCTTCCGTATCGTGGCTCGCGGCGAGCTGGATCGTGCGCGCCTGCCGATCGAGGCCGGTCATCTCGCCGATGCGATAGCGGAAATTGTGCCGGTGGGCGTGGTGGAGGTAATCCACCGCATGGTGGCCGACGTCGAGGCTGCCGGCGGCGACCTCGTGCAACAGCGGCTTCCAGATGTGGGTGCGGGCCCGGTCGACGAGGGTGACGTGGGCCTTGCCCGATCTGCCCAATGTGTCGCCGAGCTTCGTCGCGAGCTGCAAGCCCGCCGCTCCTCCGCCGACGACTACGATGCGGTGCAGGTTGTCCACGGTTTCGCCCGGTACCATACGTCCCTCGTCCTCAAAGTCGTCGTTCTGTCCAGCCGCATCGGCCGCTCGTAAGCGGCCGATGCGGCAACTCTATCCGTGGATTATCGGCAAGTCTCGACCGTCGCGTCGCGATCGTCAGGCCGGCGCGCCCGGCTGCTTCAGCGGATGGGCCTTGGCGAACGCCTCCTGCGCGAGGCAATCCTCGGCGATGCGCCGAACCGTCGGGTAGGGCGCGGTCTCGACGCCGAAGATGCCGGTGCCGACCCACAGGCTGACGAGGCAGAGATCGGCATGGCTGATGGCGTCGCCCTGGGCGTAGCGGCCGGTACCGGCCTCCTGGGTCAGGCGTGTCTCCAGGGTCTTCAGGCCGGTCTCGAACCAGTGGCGCACGAAGCCCATCATCCGGTCCTTGGGGATGTCGTAGGTCGCCATCAGGTAGTTGCGCACCCGCGGCACGTAGAGCGGATGGGTATCACAGGCCACCACCTGGGCGAGCGAGCGCGCCCGCGCGCGGTCCCGCGGATCGCTCGGCAGCAGCGGGACGGCCGGATGCACGTCCTCGAGATAGTCGAGGATCGCGAGGGATTGGGTGATCGGCGGCCCTTCGCCGTCGAAGAAGGCCGGTACCGCGCCCTGCGGGTTGATCGCCAGGAATTCAGGCTTGAACTGGTCGCCCGCATCGAGGTCGATGAAGGTCTCGTCGCAGGCGATACCCTTGAGGTTGAGGGCGATCCGTACCCGGAATGCCGCCGCCGAGCGCCAGTTGCCGTACATCCTCATGCGCGTCGTCTCCCGTTGCATCCGTAATACCCGTTCGAGCGGCCTCGGTCCGCATTTTCGACGGACCACACCCGACATCGCGGCTGGCCGCAAGCCCCCTTGGAACGGGGAGAGCCGGTTCGGCATGCGCGACGCGTTTTCGCGTGGCAGAAATCCGCGCCGGCCGCTCTGGTCGCGATCCTGCATTTGGCAGTGTCGAGATCATCGCATAGACGGCGATGACAGGGCGGCGACTCAGCAGACGGGTGATGTGAAGATGCAGATCGAAACACCCTACCTGATGTTCCTCGGCGATGTGCCCGACCGGCTCGCGGCCAAGACCGCCTACGGCATCAAGGATTGGCGCCCCGAATGGTGCGTCGGCCAGTTGCGCCTCCCCGGTTGCGCCGCCGATCTCGGCATTCCCGATCTCACCCTCGCGGAGGCGGTCGAGAAGGGCTGCCGCACGATGGTCATCGGTGTGGCCAATGCCGGTGGCATCCTGCCCGAGCATTGGGTCGCCGAGGTCGTGGCCGCGCTCAATGCCGGGCTCGACATCGCCAGCGGCTTGCATGCCCGCCTCGGTGCGGTGCCGGAGATCGCCCGGGCGGCGGAGGCCAACGGCCGGCAGCTCCACGACGTGCGCCATACCTCCGAGACCTTCGCCACCGGCAAGGGCACGAAGCGCCCCGGCCGGCGGCTGCTCAGCGTCGGCACCGATTGTTCGGTGGGCAAGAAGTATACGGTGCTGGCCCTGGAGCGCGGCATGCGGACCCGCGGCCTCGATGCGGATTTCCGCGCCACCGGCCAGACCGGCGTGTTCATCTCCGGCCGCGGGGTCGCCATCGACGCGGTGGTGGCGGATTTCATCTCCGGTGCCGTCGAGTGGATCGCGCCCGCCGCCGACCCGGACCATTGGGACCTTCTGGAGGGCCAGGGCTCCCTGTTCCATCCCTCCTTCGCCGGTGTCAGCCTCGGGCTGCTGCATGGGGCGCAGGCGGATGCCTTCATCGTCTGCCATGAGCCGACCCGCACCACCATGCGCGGTGTCGCGCATAAGCTGCCGACGATTCAGGAGGTGATCGACCTCACGGTAAACCTCGGCCGGCTCACCAACCCCGACATCCGCCCCGTCGGCATCGCCGTGAACACGCAGGATCTGGAGGAGGGGGCCGCCCGCGCGCTGCTGGCCGATCTCGCGCGTGAGCATGACCTGCCGGCCACCGATCCGGTGCGGTTCGGCGTCGAGTCCATCGTCGATCGCCTCGTCGCCGAATTTCCGCCGGTCGCTGGGGCCTCGGCCGCATGAGCCGCCACCTCACCGCGATCATCGAGCGTTTTCCCATCGCCGGCGCCTTCACCATCGCGCGGGGGAGCCGCACCGAAGCCGTGGTGGTGCTCGCCACCGTGACCGACGAGGCCGGTCATGTCGGGCGTGGGGAATGCGTGCCCTATGCCCGCTACGGCGAGACCGTCGACAGCGTCCGCGACCTCATCCGCGATCAGGCCGAGGCTATCGCGGCCGGCGCCACGCGGGCCGATCTCCTGACCCGCATGAAACCCGGCGCCGCCCGCAACGCCCTCGATTGCGCGCTGTTCGACCTCGAAGCCAAGCAGGCGGGCCGGCCGGCCTGGGAGATCGCCGGGCTTACCGCGCCACAGGTCGCCACCACCGCCTACACCCTCAGCCTCGGCACGCCCGAGAGCATGGAGGCGGCGGCCCGAGGCGCCGCGACCCGGCCGCTGCTCAAGGTGAAGCTCGGCGGGGAGGGCGATCCCGAGCGGATCGCCGCCGTGCGCCGAGGCGCGCCGGATTCGCGCCTCATCGTCGATGCCAACGAGGCTTGGCGCGCCGACACCATCGAGGCCAATCTCGCCGCCTGCATCGCCGCCGGTGTCGGGCTCATCGAGCAACCGCTGCCGGCCGGCGAGGACGACCTCCTCGCCACGATGGCGCGGCCGATCCCGATCTGCGCCGACGAGAGCCTGCACGACCGCGCCGGTCTCGATGCGCTGGCCGCACGCTACGATGCCATCAACATCAAGCTCGACAAGGCCGGCGGTCTCACCGAGGCGGTGATGCTCGCCCACGAGGCGCGGGCGCGCGGCTTTTTGGTGATGATCGGCTGCATGGTCGGCACGTCCCTCGCCATGGCGCCGGCGATGCTGCTCGCCCACCATGCCGATTACGTCGATCTCGACGGACCCTTGCTGCTCGCCCGCGATCGCGATCCGGCCCTGGTGTTCGAGGGCAGCCTGATCCACCCGCCGACGGCCGACCTTTGGGGCTGAGGGGGGCGCCATCCGACACCCACACGCGAGGCAGCCCAGACCCAATCAGGCTCTAGGAAATCGATAAATTGCAGCTTTTCTTAGCTCTCTCGAGTACGAAACGGCGGGCTCGATAATGCTCGATCGTCCAGGCGGCCAGCGATAGTCCGATACACAGCAGATATCCAAAAAGCGTCAGCCGGAATACAGAAGAATCGAGACTGTTTAGTGGACTGAAGTTTGGAATGGCGGCTCGCCATTCTTCGCCGAATTTGAAACTCATGAATGGCCCGACCAGGGTATGTGGAACCATCACGACCATGACGAAAAATGCGACATGGCCTGCCAGGATGTATGGTTTCCAGGGGATCAGTCCTACACCCTTTTTGCATGTGCGTACCGTCGATTTGGATTTGACCAATCATCAAAATATAAATCTAGGTGAGACTAACTTCCACTCTTATTTCGATATTATCAGTCGTGGTTCGCCCGCTCAGCACGGATTGGGGATGCCGAAGATGCATGCCGCCCTGTCACCGTGCTGTGTCGACGGCTTTCTTCCGCTCTCGCCAAATGTCCCGGAATTGGAGAGACCGGCTTTGACGCGCGTTTGATTCGAACGCTCCCTGCTTCCGAAGCCGTCGCCTCACCCCTTCACGACGGCGCGCAGGGTATAGACCAGCGCCGTGAAGACGATCAGGCTCGCCGCGTAGAACGCCACGAACCACAGGAGCCGCCGGCTCTTACGAATCGAACTCTTGCCGGTCGGCGTGCTCAATGGCCGTAGCCCCCGGCATCGGTGTCTTCCGCCACCTTCCCCCGGAACACCCAGTAGGCATAGGCGGTGTAGGCGAGGGTCAGCGGCATGACGACGGCGTAGCCGACCAGGGCGAATTGCAGGGCGCTGACCGCGTTGGCCGCCTGCCAGATCGTCATGCGCGGCGGCACGATGTAGGGGAAAAGGCTGATCGCCAGCCCGAGAAAACCGAGCAGAAACAACGCGATGGTGAGAAGGAACGGGGCGACGTGCCGGCCGCTGGCGATGCTGTGGTAGATCCCCCAGGACACCAGAGCCGTCACCACGGGCACCGGCGCCACATAAGCGATGTTCGGCCATGAGACCCAGCGCCACTGGATATCGAGGCCGAGGAACGGCACCCAGACGCTGACGATCGCCATCGACAGGATGGTGCCGACGAGGAATTGCAGGCTCTTGCGCCTCGCCCAGATTTCGAGTTCGCCGGAATTCTTCATCACGCACCATGTGGCGCCGAGGAGACCGTAGCCGCAGACGAGGCCGATGCCCGTCATCAGGCTGAACGGGGTCAGCCAGTCCATGGTGCCGCCGGTGAAGCCGCGACCTTCGATCTTGAAGCCCTGGACGAAGGCGCCGAGCACCAGCCCCTGCGCGAAGGTCGCCACCAGCGACCCGTAGTGGAACGCGTTGTCCCACAGGAATTGCGAGCGGTCGGCCTTGAACCGGAACTCGAAGGCGACGCCGCGGAAGATCAGCGCGATCAGCATCAGGATCACCGGCAGGTAGAGCGCCGGCAACAGGATCGCGTAGGCGACGCTGAACACCGCGAACAGGCCGCCGCCGCCGAGCACCAGCCAGGTTTCGTTGCCGTCCCAGATCGGTGCCACCGAGAGCATCATCCGGTCGCGCCAATTGCCCTTGCGGGCCGAGGTGAACAGGATGCCGACCCCGAGGTCGAACCCGTCGATCACGACGTACATCGCCACCGCAAGGGCCAGAAGTGCGGCCCAGACCACTGGCAGCCAAAACGCGGCGCCCTCATATTCCATGCCGAAGCCGAACATTCCGGACCTCCCTTCGCCGCGCACGCTACCGTAGCGGGGCGACCGCCCCAGCGCCATCGGGTCGACGCGGCGTCAGCGGTTGTCGGTCCCGCGCCAGACCGGCTGTCGATCGGCTTCCGCCAGAGTGTCGCGTGAAGTTACGAGAGCACCGGCGACGCGGCGGCCGATTTCGGCGGCTCCGTCCCGCATGAGGCGCTCGCGCGTCGCCGCCGGCAGGGTGTCCCAGGCGGCAGCGAGGCTCGGGAGGGCCGCCTCCGGACGCGGAATCACCACGCTTGCCAGCAGCGAACCGGGCGGCCCGGGACTGTCCCGGTTGATGGCGAGGTAGGACAGCGCACCGATCACGAGGCCGGCGCGAAGGATGAAGAACATGGCCCGACCTGAATGTCTCGCCGGTGGAGACCCGGCCGTTCGGAGGCACACCATCCGCCTCAACGGTAAAACCCGTCTGACGGGGAGGGGTGAACTTGCCGGCATGGTGAACGAGACTCGGCAGAGCCGCATTCGCCTGCGCGATCGCGGCATCTGATCCGAAAGGACGCGTCGTTTCGCGAAGGCCGGTTACTCTCCGGAAAGCATCCCGACAGAACGGGAGGGGTCCGCGCAAGACTCGCTTAAGTCGCCTCTGCGAGGCTCCGGTCAGTCGAGTTCAAGTCGAGCCAAGGGGCGTCGGGTGGCCAGTCTGGCTGAGTCCGCGCTGTGCGTGTCAGTATTGCGTATTTACGGTGCACTGGCTTCCCTATTCGATACCCGCTTGGCGGGTCTCGTGCACGAGTCGGTGATCGACGACGCTGCCGTGCGCTTCAGGCATGAGCGTTTCCTCGTCTCGCGCCTCGCCACCGGGCTCGTGATGATGCTCGGCCTGCCGCCCTATCTCGTCCTGCGCGGGGTGCCCACCGGCATCGAGGCCCTGGCGATCGCCAGCCTGATGCTGCCGGTCTTCGCCGCCGTGCTGCTGTCGCGCACCGGTATCCTGTGGGTCGCCCATGCCATATCGTCGGCGGGCCTCACCGGACTCGTGGTCTGCCTCGCGGTGATGACGGGCGGCGCCAATTCCGCCGCCGCGATCTGGCTGGTGGCGATCCCCCTCGAGGCGGTGGTCTCCGGCTCCCGCCGCGCCACGTTGGCCGCCTCCATCGTCGCCATGCTGGGCGCCCTCGCGGTCGCCGTCCTTCCGCCGCTGACCGTCGGTAGTCCGTTCCTCGAATGGTCGCGGGCGCTGGCGATGCCGGTCTTCGCGATTACTGCCATCGGCCACGTGGCGGCCCAGGCCATCGAGCACCTGCGCCACGAGGGCCGCTGGCTCGCCAGGGTCCGGGATAACGAGTTGCGCGACCGCATGCTCCTGTCGGCCATCGACGACCTCGTCACCTGGCACGACCACAATGGCCGCGTCCTCGAAGCGAGCGCCTCCGCCGCCAAGTTCGTCGGTGCCGACCCGACCCGCCTGCGCGGCCACGGCCTCCTCGATCGGGTTCATGTCGGCGATCGTCCAGCGTTTTTGCAGACCATCAGCGACGTCGCCGCCGGTGGCGTGCCGGCCACCGTCCAGTTCCGCCTCCATCTCGATGCGGCCGCGATCCGCGATGAGGGTGCGCCGCGGGTGATCGTCGCCGAGATGCGGGCGCACCGCATCGTAGGTCCGAAGTCCGGTGTGGTCGGGTCCAGCGTGGTCGCGGTGACCCGTGACGTCACCGAGCACCGCCGGCACGCCGAGGAGCTGGAGCACGCCCGCGCCGAGGCCGAGCGCGCCAACGACGTGAAGAGCCGTTTCCTCGGCATGGTCAGCCACGAACTGCGCACGCCGCTCAACGCGATCATCGGCTTTTCCGATGTCCTGGCGGGCGAGGGCGCCCTGAACCTCGAGCCCGAGCGCACCCGCGAATATGCCGGCATCATCGGCAATTCGGGGCGGCACCTCCTGGAGGTGGTCAACACGTTGCTCGATATGTCCCGCATCCAGAGCGGCCATTTCGACTATGCGCCCGAGACCTTCGACATGACCGCCCTGGTGCGGACCTGCTGCGACCTGATGCAGCTCAAGGCCGACCAGGCCGGGATCGTGCTCGTCCGCACCGCCGACGCGACCGTCATCCCGATCAACGCCGATCTGCGGGCCTGCCGCCAGATGCTGATCAATCTCGTCTCCAACGCGGTGAAGTTCACACCGGCGGGTGGTCGGGTCGAGGTGGCGTTGCGGTGGTCGGGGACCCAGCTCGACATCGTCGTGGCCGATACCGGAATCGGCATCGCCGAGACCGACCTGCCGCGTCTCGGCGACCCGTTCTTCCAGGCTGGGAGTGGCTACCAGCGCACCCATGAGGGCACCGGCCTCGGCCTCTCCGTGGTCCAGGGCCTCGTCGGCCTCCATGGCGGCGGGATCCGGATCGAGAGCGCCGAAGGGCAGGGGACCACCATCACCGTCACCTTGCCGCGCGACTGCCCGCCTTCGTCCGGAATCGTCGCCGCGGCGCCGATCCGCACCGCCATCCGGGCGCCGATCACCGGGGACAGCCTCGTGGCGTCGGCGGCTTCGTACGGCGCCGTGGCATCGCGACGCCCGATCGGGCTGTTCGACACCGCCTCGGAGACGGTGCGCGAAAGCTACGTACCCCTGCGCCGTGCCGGCTGAGGCGACGCCTTCCTCGTGCGTGCGGCGTCACCGCCCTGCGCGCGTCAACCACACCACCTCCCCCCGGTGCGCCGCCCAGGCGCGGCACGGGGCGGGGTGCTGAGCCACAGGAGCCACCATGCGCGAGACGCAGGCACGGCGCGATCAACGTGAGATCGTCGTCCCGGCCAAGAGCCGCGATCCGCGCCAGGGATCGCGGCGTGGGCCGATCGGCGGGCCGCCCGCACCGGAGGGCTGGTTCGCGAATCTGTGCGCGATGGCCGTCGGAACCGCCCGCCTCGCCCTGCGCCGTCCCGGCGCCGTGTTCGGATCGCTGCTCGCTATGGGCGCGGTCATCGTCGTTTCGATGAATGCCCTCGGCTACCAGATGGGCCGGCACCCGGCCCCGATCTTCCCCAAGGTCGCCGCCCGCCCCGCCGCCGCGCCCAAGGCGGCGCCCGTGAAGCCCGTGGCGGAAATCGTTGCGAAGCCCGAGCCCGCCAGGACGGACGTGAAGGCCGAGGTGGCCAAGCCGATGCGGAGCGACGACCCCAAAGCCGAGCCGGCGCCGCGCGCGACCAGCCGCGACACCATCGGCGAGATCATCAAGGCCGGCGAGACCACCGCGTCGGTCACGCCGAAGACCGACAAATCCGTGGCCCAGGCCCAGCGCGCCCTGGTCAAGCTCGGCTACGGCCCGCTCAAGGCCGACGGAGTCCTCGGCGCCGGCACCCGCGCCGCCATCGAGAAGTTCGAGCACGACCGCAAGCTGCCGGTGAAGGGCGAGCCCACCGGGCGGACTTTGCGCGAACTCGCGTCCCGCGCCGGATTCCCGCCGGGCTAGTTTCAGAGCCCATGCGGACACCGGGATCGGTTTGCTGTAGGGCGGGCCGATGGCACGCCTGCGTTCGGATTTCTGGGTCTCGGCCCATCTGCGCCGCCTCGGTATCGAGGGGATCGCCGCCGTGCAGCGTCGTCGCGGCGCGGCCGAGGCAGGCGCGATCTTCGTGAAGGTCGACCGTCTCGACGGCACCGCCGATTTCTACGGGCCTGCGCCGCAATCCCTCGTCGATATGGATACCGACAGCGACCGCCGGTTCGTCGCCCTGCTCGTCGGGGCGGTTCCCGGAGATGTTGAGGTCCGGATCGGCAAGGAAATCCGCTTCGACGACGATCTCTGGATCATCGAGATCGACGATCGGGCCGGCCGGCACGCTCTCGAACTGGCGGAATAAGGCGGGGGTCAACCCGCGCGCCGCGTCTCAGGAGGTCAGGCGCTGGCGACCAGGCAGGGTGGTGCGCAGGGGCGGGCGTTCTGTGGCCGCCGGCGACGTGCGCGGTCGGACTGCGTCGGGGGCATTGTAGGGCTGATGCGCGTTCGCCGCGCCCATGCGCTCCGGCAGGGTGACGTCGAGGATCGCGGCGAGAAGATCGCGCGCGGCGGCGCGCGGGATCGTCCGAAACAGCTTCACCAGATCGAACACCCGGTCGACCGAGCGCGCCACGGTCTCGTTGAGGGTGAGGAACACATAGACCGCCTCCTCCTCGTGCAGGCCGGCGGTGCGGAGGGCCAGGGTCAACAGCTCGTAGCGCAGCGACGGGTCCGGGGTGGCGGCGAGAAAGCCCTTGGGCAGCGACAGCATCTCGGCGAGCGAGGCCACGAATCCGGCGATGTCGCCGCGGCCCGAGAAGCCGGTGAGCACGGCCCCGGCCTCGCGCGGTGGCGGCGGGCAGGGCCTCAGGGCCGCCGTTGCGATCATCGCCTGCCCGATCGCCTCGCGGCGGGCCGGATCGGCGAACAGGAACAGCGGTGCCGCATCGGCGGGAGAGAGGTCGACGCGGGCCAGGATGGCGCGCGCCAGATCGGGCGACCGGCGGCCACGACCGACGAGGCGTGCCAGGTTCTCGCCCTGCAGCGCGATATGCCAGTTGTCCGCAAGCGCTTGGTCGATGGCCGGATCGTCGCGCGCGATCATCTCGGCAATGACGCTGCGGGTGAGGTCGTGGCGCCCGGCAATGGCCGTCGCGATGTCGGTACCGTCCGCCAGCGCCGCATCGATCACCGCAGGGGTGAGTGTCGGGGCCGCGCCGACGACGATGTCTCGGGTCGTGCCGCCGCGTGACGCGAGGATCGCGAGGATACCCGGCGGCGTGTCTGCGAAAGGAGCGAGTTTGCGCGCGACGATCTCGGCGGTCTCGTCGTCGACGATGGGGATGAGGCCGCCGGCCAGGGACTCGAAGGCCGCGATCGTCTTCCGGTCCCGCACCGACGCCGAAAGAAAGAGATCCGTCTGAACCCGCAGGATCACCGGCTTGAGATCGAGATTGTCGAGGCGCGACAACTCGATGAGGCCGGAGAGGTCCGGCACATCGTCGACAGATGGGGACATGGCACTTCGGTTACGCAGAACTCGCTTCCCGAAGGTTTAGCCAGATTGCGTGAACCGACCTTTAAGGACGATCGCGCGTGATCGTCCCTTCCTGCGCCATTCCAGGCCCGATCCCGTCGAAGCCTATCCCACCAATTGCGGCTTCGGATCCGCCTTCGCGCTCTCCGCCGCCTTCGGGTCCGGGAAGACCACCGTCGTACCGGTCCCGGCTGCCAGGGGACCGGGCGTCGCCGACTTGACGACGGTCGGCGATTTCGGAGGCATCGGCGGCGCGATCACGGCGCTCGGCATCGGCTCCGGCTTGGACTCTACCGGCGAACCCTTGCCGTCATCCGTCCGCTCGTCGTGGCCTGCCAGAACCTCCATCGGAGTTTTCCAGACGAAGGCATCGAGTCGGCCGGTCACGGGCGAGACCGGAGCCCAGCGTTCGGTGGCGACGCCATCGGCGATCCATAACGGGTCGCGCGGGGCGTGAGCGGCGCGGGCGAGCCACTCGCGGGCGCGTCCGGTGCCGGCACCGTGCTCGGCCTCTTCCAGATGCGCCATCGCGAGGCAGGCACGGACGGTGGGACGATCGGTGAGCAACGGAGCCAGCGCCTCTCGCGCCTTGTCGAATTCCCGGGCCTCGGATGCGGCCTGCGCCATCGCGAGGCGTGCCTCGGGATGCCACGACGAAATCCGCGCGAGCGTGTCGGCCCGTGCCAGGCGGTCGCGCACGGAATCTCCGAGTCGCAGGTTCAGATAGGTCTTGGCGAGATCGGGATGCGGTCCGGCGCGCCATGCCGTCTCGATGATCTTGGCGGCCTGGCGCAGATGGCCGCGGCGGGCGAGGAGACGCCCGGCGAGGGATGCGGCCGGGACGAGGTCGGGGGCGAGCTTGACCGCGCGCAGGACACGTTCCGTTGCAGCCTCGGGTTCACCGGCCTCGCGCGATTGGGCGGCGGCAGTGAGGAGGACCGCACGCTGGCGACGGGCGAGACCCTTCTCGATGAGCCCGAGCGAAGCACGCCGCTCCACCGTCTCGGTGGCGCCGCCCCAATCGCCGTCGGCGCATTGCGCCTCCAGCACGGCTTCGTTGGCCCAGGTGACGCTGGGGGCGAGTCGTGCCGCCTCTGCCGCGTAGGCACGGGCCGAGACGTCGTCCTCCCGGCGCCTCGCCTCGACGAAAAGACCACGCAGGCCGAGAACCCGCGTTTCGGGATCGTCGACCATGCGTTGGAAGGCCTGCTCGGCGGCCTCGCGGTCGCCGGAAATCTGTGCGGCCTGCGCCTTCAGCAACAGGGCGAGGGGTTCGGCACCGAGCAGGCGCTCGGCATCGTTGGCGTGGCGACGGGCCGCGAGCGGATCGCCCGAGCCCACCGCCACCATGCCGCGCGACAGGGCCGAGAAGCCCTTGGCCCGGCGCCGATCGCGCGAGCCGCGCACCAGCGCTTCCGGCAGGGTAATGATCCCCCGCACGATGGCCCAGATGAAACCGACGACGATGGCGGCGATGAGAACGCCGATCAGCGCGATGGCGAGGCTGGTGGCGACCTCGTAGCCGCTCCAGACGATGGTGACGGTGCCGGGATGATCGGCGACCCAGGTCGCCCCGTAGGCGGCGAGGGCGAGAAGGGCCAGGAAGGCGAGGGCGCGCCACATGAGATCAGAAACTCCTGGGGGTGGCGTCGGCCGTAGCGGCGACACCGATATCGAGGGACGAGAGCGATTGCCGCTCCCGCACGATGACGAAGCAGCCGCGCGCGGGCTGGTCGCGCAGCCGGAGTTTCACCGGGACGGGCCCGAAGCGGGGATTGCCTTGAAGGCGTCGGCCAGGAGCCCTTGTGCTGCGACGCCGGCAGCGGCACGCGACTTCAGTTTGGTGCCGAACTCGCCCGTCTGAGCACGAACATCCTCCGGAAGACCGGCGAATGCCTGAGCCGCGCCCTGAATGTCACCACTCTCGAGGGACGCCTGGATCGCCGGCAGCGGGTCGGTGGCAGCGGAGGCCGTCGCGCTCGCGGCCGGCGCATCGACCTTGCGAACCTGCACGATCGATTCGGCCATGCTCATGAGCTTTTGGCTGAGATCGCCATTCTCGGCGACGGAGCGGGTCTGGGCTGCCCGCCGCGCCGCCGCGATCTTTTCGGCGATCGGCCTGAACTCGGCAGCGAGGCTCCGCCCCGTCGGCGCGCCCTTGTCGGCGAACACTGCCACCGCGGTCAGGCGCGCCGGATCTCCCGGTTCGAGGCCGCGCAGGCTCGCCAGGGCGTCGGCGTAGGGGGCGCCGTTGGCCAACGCCGTGACGATGCGATCGGCCGAGACGACCCGGAGGGCCGCCTGGACCGTGCTGGTCTCAGCCCGCTCGGACACGGCCTTGTCGAGGCCGGCAATCTTGTCGGACTGCGCCTTGAGTTGGCGCTCCACGGTCTTGGCAGCCTCGGCGGCCTGGGTCTTGTTGGCGTCGACGGCCTGCTGACTGGCATTCGTCGCCGTCTGTACCGCTTCGGTGGCTGCCTTGACCTGCGCTTCGAGGGATTGCTGGACCGTGGTGAGCTTCTGACCAACGGCCTCTGCCGCCTGGGCATTGGCCTTGACGCGCGCATCGACGTCGCTCTGAAGGGCCGCGAGCTTGGGCGCGAGATCGGGCTCGGCCTTCGGTGCCGAATCGAGTTTGCCTTCCAGCGTCTTCAGGCGAACGGCCAGGGCCGAGACCTGGGCCGCGTCGCCGCCCGCAGGGGCGATCGCCATCCGGGCCTCGCCACCCTGCTGGCCGGGTTCTTCCTGCAATGCCGAAACCCGCTGATCGAGGCTGTCGAGCCGGGCCACAAGATCGGCCGGGATCGTGGGAGCGGAGGTCGACGGAGCAGCGGACCCGTCGGCCGGTGCTGGCGCAGGAGCGGCGCTGGCCTTCTGCAACGCCTCCTTCGCGGTCGCCACGGCTTCGGGCACGGCCTTTAGGGCCGCCTCGTTGGCCGAGACCCGCTTATCGAGGCCGCTGAGCGCATCACGCGGCGCCAGAGCGGCGATCCGCTGGTCGAGCGCGGTCAGGCGCGCATCGTCTTGGGGCGGCAGGATGCCGGCGCGCTGAACGCCGAAAAGCAGGCCGGCGCCGATCACACCGCCGAGCAGCCCGGCGGTTGCCAGCGAGCCGAATCCCGGTCCGCGCGCGGCAGGCGGCACCGCTGCGACGGGGGTCGGTCCGATGCGCGGAGCGGTGGTGCCCGACGCCTTGCCCGGATCGATCGCGCCGGGGACCGTGCGGGCTTCACCGGCCTTCGTATCGGCCGGCTTGGTATCGGCTGGCTTACCGTCCGTACCCTTCACGTCGGATGGCTTGGATTCCGCTGGCTTGCCGTCCGGCGTCTTGATCGAAACGCCGGGCGTCAGGCCCGCACCGGTCGCCGACGGCTTCGACGCCGAAACCGGATCGGGCAGGCGCTTGGCCTTGAGATCGATGATCGGGCCCTCTGTGACCGACTGGTTGGCGCGCGGCGTGGGTTGCGGGCCACCGGAGAAGCCGCTCGGTTTCGGCGCTTCGCCCTTGGCGGGCTCAGCCTTGAGCGGCTCTGCCTTGGGAATGTCCCCCTTGATCGGCTCCGGCTTGAAAGCGTCCGGCTTCGGCGCGTCGGGCTTGCCGGTCTCGGGTTTTCCGATCTCAGGCTTGGCAGCCTCGACCTTTGAGGGTTCGACCTTCGAAGCGTCCGGCTTTGCAGGCTCGACCTTGACCGGATCCCTGACGGGATCGGGTGTGCCGGTGACGGCCGTCTTTGGTGTCGATACGGGCGTATCCGCTTTTGTGGAATCCGGTATGCGCGGGCCGCTCGGAGTCCCCGGGCGATTGGTGTCGCTGCTGGCTGTCACGGCTCGTCGCTCCCTTCCGTCTGCTGCCGCCTTCGGCCGGACCGTCCGGCGCGGATGGCGCCTGGGCAGTGCGATGTCGGCGGGGCAGCTTCTTCGCGATATTCGTCCTAGCACCACGTCCGCCGCCGGAGCGAGACCCTTGTCAGGTTCCGGCCGGATCGTCCGCCGACAACCCCGTGAGGAGAGCATCCTCCGTAGGGCGATCGGGCACAAAATGCACCGCGATCCCGGCAGCGACCAGGGGCACGGCCACATCCGCCGACAAGCAGTAATGCTTGAGCACGCGGAAGGCTCCGCTTCGCCCGGCCGCAGCGGCGAGATCGTGGGCTGTCGCCGCGCTGCGGCGTGAGTAGTGCAGCACCGCCTGGAGGCGCGGTTCCCCGGCGCCGTCGAGGGCACGGGCCACCGCCGCGGGTAGAACCGGGATCGCCGCGGCGGCGTAGGCCACGACGGTCACGACGTGGTGCCCCGCCGCGTGGAGCGAGGCCGCCGGCTCGGTCTTGCGGTCCGCTCCCGCCATATGAAGGAGCCGCGCGCCCGGCGGCAGTGCCGTGCGTACCAGGGCCGCTAGAGCCGCGGCGTCTCCGTCGGCGTCGCGAACATCGGCGAACCCGGCCTTCCGTGCCAGGTCCGCCGTACGGGTGCCGACCGCGAAGACCGGAACGGTGCCGAGCTGCAGGCGATCCGTGACACCAAGCGCTGCCACGGCGGCGGCACTGGTGAGGAGCAGGCCGCCGAACGGCTCGCTCGGCAGTGCGGCTCCGGTTGCCGAGACGGTGAGCACCGGTGCGACCAAAGGAACATGGCCGAGTGCCGCCAATCGTTCGCCCGTGCGTGTCGCTCCCGGTTCGGGCCGCGCGACCCAGATCCGCATCGTCGTCGCTCCCGTTTGCCCTGATGCCGCCGGGCCGGTTAGGGTGAGTCTGGAGCCGAAGCCTCGGAGACGGAATCGGGCCTTTCGGTTTCGGGCACTCGCGTCGACTCTTAGACGCTCGTGCATCGTGCCGGATACGGTGTCCTGTCCGCCGAACTCGAATACGACGAAGCCCTACCTATCGCACGCGCTCGCCCGCCGGATGACCCACCCCGCATGACCGTCCTTTCCGCATGAACGTCCTCGGCATCGAAACCACCTGTGACGAGACCGCCACCGCCATCGTCGCACCCGGCGAGAACGGGCGCGGGCGTATCCTGTCCAACGAGGTGCTGAGCCAGATCGCCGAGCATGCGGCCTATGGCGGCGTCGTGCCCGAGATCGCGGCGCGCGCCCATGTCGAGGTGCTCGACCGGCTCATCGCCCGCGCGCTGGACAGTGCCGGCCTCCGCCTCGCGCAGGTCGACGGGATCGCGGTGGCGGCAGGCCCCGGCCTCATCGGCGGTGTCCTCATCGGCCTCGTGACCGCCAAGACCCTGTCGCTGGTGGCGCGCAAGCCCCTGATCGCCGTCAACCATCTCGAGGCGCATGCCCTCACCGCCCGTCTCACCGACGGGATCGCCTTCCCCTACCTGCTGCTGCTGGCCTCCGGCGGCCACACCCAGCTCGTGGCGGTGAAGGGCGTCGGCGACTACGTTCGTCTCGGCACCACCATCGACGACGCCATCGGCGAGGCCTTCGACAAGGTCGCCAAGCTGTTGGGGCTCGGCTATCCCGGCGGTCCCGAGGTCGAGCGCGTGGCCGAGACCGGTGATCCCGAGCGTTTTGCGTTGCCGCGGCCGATGCTCGGCCGGCGCGAGGCGAATTTCTCGCTGTCGGGCCTCAAGACCGCCCTCCGAATCGAGGCCGAGAAACTGGCGCCGCTCTCGTCCGCCGATGTCGCCGACCTGTGCGCCAGTTTCCAGGCGGCGGTGGTCGACGTGGTGGTCGATCGGCTGCGTGTGGCCATGCGTGGTTTCGCGGCCGTCGCCGGCCATCCCACCGCCCTGGTCGCCGCCGGCGGCGTGGCGGCCAATGGCGCCATCCGGCGCGCGCTCACCACCCAGGCCGGCGAGGCGGGCCTCGCCTTCGTCGCCCCCCCACTCGCCTTGTGCGGCGACAACGGCGCCATGATCGCCTGGGCGGGCGTCGAACGCCTGCGCCTCGGCCTCGTCGACGACCTCACCGCTCCGGCCCGGGCCCGCTGGCCGTTCGCGGAGCCGGCGGCCGTCGCGTGACGCCGTCGGGCCAGCGAGGAGGTTCGGCATGAGCACGCAGATCGCGGTGGTCGGCGGTGGCGCCTGGGGGACGGCGCTCGCCAACGCGGCCGCCGCGGCCGGGCACGACGTCACCCTCTGGCTGCGCGACGCCGAGGCCGCCGCATGCCTCGAAGGCGCCCGCGAGAACGCGCGCTACCTGCCCGGCGTGCCGCTTCACCCGCGGATCCGGGCGACCGCCCGGGCGCAGGCTCTCGAGACTGCCGGTATCGTCCTCATGGTCACGCCCGCCCAGACCCTGCGCGGGGTACTGGCCGATCTTGGTGACGTCATCGCTCGCGATGCCGCCATCGTGCTCTGCGCCAAGGGGATCGAGCGCGGCAGCGACGCCTTCATGAGCGCCGTGGCCGCCGAGGTTCGCGGCACCGAGGCGCCGGTGGCAATCCTGTCGGGGCCGAGCTTCGCGGTGGACGTCGCCCGCGGTCTGCCCACCGCCGTGACCCTCGCGGCAGCCGATGCGGCGCTCGCAGCCAGACTCGCCGCCGCCCTCTCCGGGCCGACCCTGCGGGTCTATCACACCGACGATGTTCGCGGCGTCGAGATCGGGGGCGCCGGCAAGAACGTTCTGGCCATCGCCTCCGGCATCGTCGCCGGGCGCGGCCTCGGTGACAGCGCGCGCGCCGCTCTGATCGCCCGTGCCTTCGCCGAACTGATGCGGTTCGCCCGCGCCTATGGCGGCCGGCCCGAGACGCTGATGGGTCTGTCGGGCCTCGGCGACCTCGTGCTGACCGCCTCCTCGCCGCAATCGCGCAATTTCGCCTTCGGCCAGCGGCTCGGCGCCGGGGCTTCGCCTCAGGACGCGTCCGGCGGCAAGCTCGCCGAGGGTGCCTTCACGGCCGCCGCCCTGGTGGACCTCGCCCGGGCTCGCAATGTCGAGATGCCGGTGGCGCAGGCCGTGGCCGCCATCATCGCCGGCGAGGCCAGTGTCGACGCGGTGGTGGCAGCTCTGCTGGCCCGGCCGCTGAAGGGTGAGGCCGAGTGAGCGCTGGTCGGCTCCATGCCTTCCTCGCCGGCACCGGACACGATGGCGCCGGCCGAACCTTGCGTCAGATCCTCGCCTTCGACGACGCGCAGATCGAGGGAATTCACGACTTCGTCCAATGGTGCTTCCCGCTCCATTCCCTGAGCGCGGCCGTTCCGGGGACGCCCGTGCTCACCGGCATCGAGGCCGAGGCGATCCGCTCCGACCCCGCCGCCTTGTCCGGCCTGCGCGCCGCGCTCGGTCGGATGACGCGATTCTATGCCGAGACCGAGGGCTGGTTGCGCGCGCACGACCACAACCATCTGCGGATCACCCGCATTCTCTCGGCCGTGCGCGACCTCATCGGCACTGGGACGGCAACCGAGTTCCACGCCTTCGTCGCGGCCCGCAACCGAGCCGCCGGCGCGCCGGTCAACGAGGACAGCCTGCGCTACTGGGCCGATGCGCTGCGCTGAGCGTCAGCGAATTCGCCAAAGGTGACTGCGCCAGAGCCTGACGGGCAGGCTGGACCGGTGGTAAGGACGCCGCTTCGATGGAGAAGCGCATGGCCTACTGGCTCTACAAGTCCGAGCCCTCGACCTGGTCCTGGGACCAGCAGGTGGAAGCCGGACCGACCGGGACCCATTGGAACGGAGTCCGCAACCACGTCGCCAAGAAGCATCTCCAGACCATGGAGGTGGGCGAACGCGGCTTCTTCTACCATTCCAACGAGGGCAAGGCGGTTGTCGGAATCGTCGAGGTGATCAGGCCCTACTACCCGGACGATTCGGACGAGACCGGGCGCTTCGGCATGGTCGACCTGCGTGCCGTTGCGCCGCTCGGGCGGCCCGTGACCCTGGAGGCGATCAAGGCCGAGCCGCGCCTGAAGGACATGGTTCTGGCCAACAATTCACGGCTCTCGGTGCAGCCGGTGAGCGCCGCAGAATGGGCGATCGTGCGTGAGATGGGCGGCCTCTGAGGTGAACGCCGTAAATCCCGGCTCTCAAGGAGCCGGCGAGGCTGCGCCGGTCGACGTGCCCGCGAGGAGCGCTTGCGTCCGGCGCACGCTGTCCCGTAAGCGATCCATCGTCGCGTCCCGCTCGGCCGCCTCGTGTGCCACGGCCTCGAGATAGGCGTTCCAGGTGGGACGAAGCGCGACCGGCAAGGTCTTGTCGAGGCGGTCCCGCAACTGAACCGCACTCGTCTCGACCGTCTGGTCATGCGCCGACGCATCGCCGTCATAGCTCCCCACCGCGCACACCTGATCTCCGGCGCGGGTGTAGAACGTCGTCTTGGGCACCGCTTTGGTGCTGCCGAGGCGCGGAAACAGGTAGTGGATTTCCGACACCTCACCGGGTTTGGCCGTCCGCAGCATGTCGGCGATGAAGTAGTGGCCCGTCTCGTCATGCAGGTCCCGCACGTCGTGGTCGCGCAGGATCGGGTTGGGATGAGCGGTCATCGTGCCGGTCGGGCCGACGCAGAAGACATAGTTGTCGGCCGTGCGGAACCCGGCCTCACCCCTCGTAAAATCCTGGAGTGCCTTCGGTTCGTCGGCGGCCACGGCAGCGGCGACGCGCTTGAGCATCCAGCGCGCGCCTCCGCCCTCGGAGCCCTCGTCACAATCGGAGGGTGCCTCGACGAAGCCGCAGGCGAGCGCGCGGCCGGGCAAGGCGCCCGCAATCGCCAGAAAACTCAAAGCCGTCAGAGCGATCAAGACGACGAGACGCGGGGTGCCGCTCATGGGAAGCCTCCGATGCGTAAGGGTCAACCGTGATTCGCGGGGGGCGCCGGGAGCAGTGAGGGCGCACCCATCCACGTAGCCGCGTCGTCGAAGGGTGCTGCCTCGATGAGGGTCGCGGGGGTGGCGAGGACGGCGAAGACCAATAGGAGGATTCCGATGGCGACGATCAGGGCAACGCCGATCCGCTCAGCGTGAATGGCCTGTGCCTGGAGCATCGCGCATCCGGCAGTGAACGCCGCTGCCTCAGCAATCGGTACGAGAAGAACGCCCGCCACCATGAAACGCCTCGCAGGGCCGCCAACGGAGACCAATGTCCGAACGTCGATCGCCGCACTTATTGAAGCGATGGAGGTAAGGACCGCGTGGATATTATGGCGTCCGACAGATGTGTCAATTCAGATTGACGCGCGATCGCGTGATTATTGATTTTCCGCAATCCCGTTGATCGGCTTGTCGCCGGGGACGCTCCGGTTATTGACGGGCGGTCGCTTGCATTGCCGCCGAAGCTTGTGCTCAGCCCTGACGTTGCGCCTGTGTCACCGCCACGTGGATCAACTCGGCCAAAGTGCGCACGCCGAGCTTCTGGCGCATCTGCGAGCAGGCGTTCGTCACCGTCTTGTAGCTCACCGACAGATCGCTTGCGATGGCCCCGTAGGATTTGCCCTGCGCCAATCGCGACAGGATCTGCTGTTCGCGCGGGGTGAGCTGGGCCTCCGGGGTCCGGCGCGGATCGGTGCGCAGCATCGCCACTTCGGTCGCCAGGCGCCGGTCGAGATAGACCTGCCCGGCCCGCACCCGCTCGAACGCCTCGAACAACTCGCCCGAGGCATGGTCCTTGAGCACATAGCCGAGCGCGCCGGCCTCCAGCGCGCGCGAGACGATCACCGGATCGTTGTGCATGCTGAAGACGAGGATGCGGACATTGGCATCCACGCCGCGCATCCGCCGGATCAGATGCAGGCCGGCGAGCCCGCTGCCCTGGAAGGTGAGATCGCAGATCACCATCGAAGGTCGCAGGCGCAGGAAGGCGCGGTAGCCAGCCACGACGCTGGTGGCCTCCGCGATCCGCTCGATACCGGCATCCTCCAGCACCCGGCGGCAGCCCTGGAGAACGATCGGATGATCGTCGATGACGAGGGCAGGGGCCCGGGTCGTGGTCGTGGCTATCGCGTTCATGCCTGGGGGATCGCGCTCGAATCCTCGGGCCGCTCGTGGTCGAGCGGGATCATGATCCGGACAACCGTCCCAGGGACGCTGTTGTCAAGCACGAAAGTGCCGCTCAGGGCCTCGACGCGCTCGCGCATCCCCGACAAACCGAGTCCGACGCCGTGTCCGGGCGCCACACCGATGCCGTCGTCCTGCACGGCGATCTGCAGGATCGTGCCGCCGTGCGCCGTCGGATCGGCCTCTTCGGACGCCCGCACCGCCACGTGCGGCGCGGCCCCGTGGCGCACCGCGTTGGTCATGCTCTCCTGGATGCAACGGAACACGGTGAGGTCGACCACATCGCCGTAGCCACGCCCGAGCCCGTCGAAATCGCCCGTGAAAATCGTGCCGGGGTGACGCCGGCCAAAATCACGCTGCAGCAGCCGAAGACAATCGGCCAACGGTACCTGTCCGAGTGCGTGCGGGCGCAGCCGGTTGAGGAGGTCGCGGTTCAGCGTCTGGACCTGCCCGACGATGCTGCCGATGTCCTGCGCGCGCTGCCGTAGCCGGTCCCGGTCCAGGGGGGCGTCCGCATCCGCCATGCGGGTGACCGAGGCGGCGTTCGCTTCCAGGGCGAACAGGCAGGGGCCGAACTCGTCGTGCAGTTCGAGGGCGGTGCGGCGGCGTTCGTCGTCCTGAGCGGTGAGAAGCTGGCGGTTGAGCCGACCGTTGGCGGCGCGCGCCTCCGCCAGGGCCTGCGCCACGCTGTTGAACCGCGTGGCGATGACGGCGAGTTCACGCGAGGCCGGTGGCGTGATGCGGACGGTGTAGTCGTGGCGCTCCAAGTGGGTCAGACCCTCGGCGACTTGGGTGAGGGGGGCGAGAACCCGGCCGAAAGCGACATACAGGGCACCGAGCAGCCCGAGGCTGACGCACAGGCTCGCGAGCGAGAGCGAGACGGTGTAGCCCCAGACCTCGTCGATCTCGTCGAGGGGCTGGGTGGTGATGCGCGCGGTGCCGATGTGGCGGCCTTGAGCCACGATCGGCAGGGCGTGCTGCCGGGGCGCGGGGGCGATCAGTGCGGCGAACCATGCCGGCGCCGCATGGTGCTCTCCCCGCCGGCGCGCCGGCGCCGTGGCAACGGGCGCGTCCGCCGCATCCAGCACCGCGACCCTGACGTGGCGTAGGCCCTGGACCCGCAAGTCGAGAGTCTGCAGCAGACTGCTGGGAGAAGCCGATTGCGCGAGGTCGATGGTGTCTGAGACCAGCAATTCGACATTGGCGAGCGCGGCCCGCATCTCCACCTCAACGGCCGAGCGTGCGTTGAGCACGATCACCGCGCAGGACACCAGGGCTGCCAGCACGTCGATGGCGATGACGAGGGCGATCATCCGTCGGCGCGTGGGCCAGCCCGCCCATCGCGATGGGGCAGTGGCGTCCAGCGCAAGAAGGCCTGTGGTCTGCGTCATCTCTGTCAAGGATCGCCGCTGAGGAACTGAAAGCGGCACTCTGGCGGCCACCCGGCCTGCTTGTAGCGAAGTTGCAGGGCGTTGAAATACCCGAGGGGATCGCGGAGACAGGGTGCTCTGGATCGGGTCGCCCTTATGAATGACGACGTCCGCGCGCTCCTCGCCACCGCGCTTGCCGATACAGCGACGGTCTGGACCCTCGGCGGCTTCGGTGCCCTCGCGGAGTTCCGTCGTGATGCCGACGAACCGACCGAACACGTCGTCGGCGGGCGGTTCGGCCTGGTGACCCCGCGCGGCGGTCTCGCATTCGATCCCCGGGCCCCGATCGTCCCCATCGCCTATGAGACGGCTTTGCCGGGCGGATGGAGTCATGCCGTGGCGCTCTGCCTGCCCGACGATCGCTGCAGTGCCATCCGGCCGCTCACCGTCACAGAGATCGGGCCGGATCACGGTGCGCTGCGGGCGCGGGATGCCGGTGCGATCCTATTCGATCTCGGATTGGCACTGCCGCAGGCCGATATTCATCTGCGCACCGAAAATCCGGCCGATCTGGCGTCACTGCGCAGGGTTTGCGGCCACCCGGCGCATGCGCCCTCGAGCCCGGTCGCGGAACTCCTCGCGGTCGGTGCGCTGGATTTCGTCGTGGTGACCCCACTCGGTCGCATCGAGGTTTTCGCGCGCCGTGCTCCGATTCGAGCAGGCGCCCCGCGCGGGTTCGTGGTTCCACAGATCCTCGCCGCGCGCCGGACCCATGTGGCTACGGCGCCGATTCCGCACGGGCTCGTACCCTGCGCCTACCTCCAGCCACCCCATCCCTGCCGCGACGGCGGAGGCCGCCCGATGCCGTTCCAGTCGGAGCGGTACGCAGCCTTCCAGGCCCTCTATGCACGCTGGGGCGATCCCGAACATGTCGCCCTGAAACACAGTCTCCTGATGGGTGCGCCGCTCGCGCCGTCTCACGCCAACCGCCGCACGCGGGCACTGGCCCGCATCGCGCGCGCGCAATCCGCAGCCCTGGCCGGCGAGCCACGATAGATCGGCCTTGCTCCGGCGTGGGACGGCGTGAAGCGTGACCGAATACGACACGTTAAACCTGTGAGCCGTATTCAGATATGCCGGTAGCCCGCTTCTTCCCTCAGTGGCGCAAGGCACGAAGACATCTTCGTGCCCCATTGACAGTCCTCTTTCGGTACCACGGCGCATCGGTTGCGACAGGCTGAAGACCGTCTTCGCCAACGATGCTTCGTGATCGACCCAACACGGTCAATCGTATCGTTCCGAAGCGTTCGAGATGTCTCATCCGATGATGCCCCTCGCCATCGATCCTTCCGAAATGCGCGCTCCGGCACGTCCCGCCAAAGCGCCTGCTCCGCGCCGCGCGGTGGGCCGTCCGATCGCTCTGGCACTGCTCGGCTGCGTCGGCCTCGTCGGTCTCTCGGCCGGGTGTTACGCCATGCTGTCCGGGCTTGCGGGTCCTCAGGTGATCAAGAATCAGGCCGCAAGGATCAAGATCGGCCCGATGGCCGTCGATATGCCTGATTTGCGCGACGGGGTTCCGGCCCTGGCACCGATCGTCACCACATCGCGACCGCCGCCGCCATCCGAGCCCGTTACGTTGCAGGCTGGAGTCAGTCCCGCCTCGCCGATCACGACCTTGGCGGCGATCGTCCCCGATCGCCCCGGCACTGGGCCTGTCACGCTAGAGGCGCCCAAGCCGGACCTGCCGGCGAAAACTGCGCGCGTGCTACCACTCGAAAATGCCGCGCTGGTGCCGCCTGCGCGGATTGCTCCGCTCATCCCCGCAGCACGCACGGCCGCTCTGGTCGTCCCGTCGTCCGGTGAGACCAAGCGCGCGCGGATCTCGACCACGACGAGTTTTGCCGCTCTGCCGCCAGAGCCGGCGTCAGCCGAGACCCCGAGCCCGCGCAAGAAGCCCGCTCCGGCCATCGTCCGCGCAAAGGTATCCCCACCGACGCACGTCGCCACTGCCGCGCCGAGTGCTCAGCCGAGCGCTGAGCCCGAAGCGGAAGAGACGGAAGTCTTCGGCATGAAAGTGCCGTCGCTGGCACCGGCCGGCCGCAAGTTCGTCGAAGGTGTCCAGGCGCTCGGCGACGCAGTGAAGAGCTGGCCCGACAAGTTCTGACGGCAAGCGCGCCCGCACATCCTTCGAGACGGCTTCCTGCTGATCGGCCCAATAGGGACGTCGCGACAGGCCCCTCTGAGGGCTGGTTTGAGGTGTGAGATCTATCCGGAGCGTGCGCAGCCCTCACCCCGACGGGGGAGGGAGCCCGGTGTGCCCGGACGATCCGAGCTGTTTAGTCGAATCCGGTATCAGACGAGCAGGGCGGCCCTGAGAGACACCGTGCCGTTTGTGACCGAAAACGCTCGGCTATCTCCGCAGGAGGGAGAGCCGAGCGCGTGTCTCACTTCACCCGGCGCGGCTTCTTGGTGATTTCCCGCTCGTGCCGGTTGGCGCGGGGGCTCTTGAAACCCTTGGGGCCTTCGTTGTCCTGGCTGGACTCGCCACCTTCGAGCAGAGCCTCCACCTGGATTTCCGGGGAGCCATTCTTGGCGAACGTCTGCGCGAAGCGGGAGGCCGCTCCGCCGCGAACCTCGAACTTGGTCTCACGATCGAAGATGCGGATCGCGCCGATCTCCTGGCGGCCGATATTGCCGCGACGGGTCAGCATCGGCAGCAGACGGCGCGGATCGGCATTGTCGCGCCGGCCGAGGTTGAGCCGGAACCACACCGACGGGCCTTCCGCATCGATCCGCGCCGAATCGGCGGGGTCGTACAGTGGCCGTGCCTTACGCTCGGGGCCGGCACCCGGATCGGTGACCTCCTCCGGTTCGGGCAGGCGCGAGCGGTAGATGCGGGCCAGCGCCGCTGCGAGTTCCTGCGGCGTGCGCTGGGCGAGCAAGGTCTCGGCCATCGCCACGTCTTCCTCGGCCGGGGCCTCGGTGAACAGCGGATCCTGCCACATGCGCTCGCCGTCGAGGCGGCGGATCTCGTCCGCGGTCGGCGGGCCGGCCCATTCCGCCGTGATCTTGGCGATCATCAGCATCTGCTCGGCGCGCCGGCGCTTGGACGCCGGGATCAGCAGGACGCTGGTGCCCTTGCGCCCGGCGCGGCCGGTACGGCCCGAGCGGTGCTGGAGCACCTCGGCATCGTGCGGCAGGTCGGCGTGGATGACGAGGCTGACGGTGGGGAGATCGATACCGCGCGCGGCGACGTCGGTCGCGACACACACCTTGGCGCGTCCATCGCGGAGCGCCTGGAGCGCGGCGTTGCGCTCGCCCTGCCCAAGTTCGCCCGAAAGGGCGACAGCGGAGAAGCCACGCTCGGTCAGAACGGCCTGGAGATGCCGCACGGCGTTGCGGGTGTTGCAGAACACGATGGCGGTGGGCGCATCGGTGAAGCGCAGGGTGTTGACCACCACGTGCTCGAGCTCACGCGGAACCACCCGCACCGCCCGGTAGGTGATGTCCGAGTGGCCGCGCTCCTGGCCCTTCACGGCGATGCGCAGCGCGTCGTTCTGGTAGCGCTCGGCGAGGGTCGCGATGGCCTTCGGCAGGGTGGCGGAGAACAGCAGCGTGCGCCGCTCCTTCGGGGTCACCGAGAGGATGAATTCGAGATCGTCCCGGAAGCCGAGGTCGAGCATCTCGTCGGCCTCATCGAGGACCACGGCGCGCAGATCCTGGGTCGCGAGGTTACGACGCTCCAGGTGGTCGCGCAGGCGGCCCGGGGTGCCGACGACGATGTGGGCGCCGTCGTTGAGCTGGCTCCGCTCGCGGCGCGGATCCATGCCGCCGACGCAGGAAATCACCCGTGCGCCGGTCTCGGCGTAGAGCCACGCCAGCTCCCGCTCGACCTGAAGGGCGAGTTCCCGGGTGGGCGCGATGATCAGGGCGAGCGGCGCGCCGGCCGGGCCGAATCGCTCCTGCCCGTCGAGCAGGGTCTCGGCAAAGGCGAGGCCATAGGCCACCGTCTTGCCCGAGCCGGTCTGGGCCGAGACGAGGAGGTCGCGGCCTTGCGCGACAGCCTCGATTACGGCGCTCTGAACCGGCGTCGGGTCTTCGTAGTCGCGCGCGGCCAGCGCTCGGGAGAGCGGGGCCGGCAGGGTCGGAAATGGCACTTAGCGGAAGCCTTGCAGGCAAACAGGCGGACAACCCGCCGGTCGGCGATCGCGCAGTGTGCGCGAAACGACTCGACCGGACGTGATTCCGGCCTCGAACGGTTACGGATAGGGATGCTTCTAGCCCGAAGCGGGCTCCGGCGCCATGTCCCCTGGTGCAATGGGGGCATGACCTCGCACGACAAACTCCGCTGAGCGGAATTCCTGTCGCTTGGCCGTGCTTGTGGGTTGTTGCACGGCCTGCGCGAGTGTCACAACCAAGTCCGGCGCCGCGGCTATCGTCCCGGCGAAGGCGATGGGTCGAACAAGGGCGGGTGATGGCGGCTGCGTTGCGTCTGGTGGTGGGGTGGGCGAGCGTCGCCGCCTTCTTCGTGTTCGGTCCATCCTGGCTCGGAGACTTGTCCTCACCGCTCTGGGCCACGGGGCTGTTCCTCTGGTTGTTCGCCGTCATCATGTGGATGGCCTTCGGCGTCGTCCATGAAGCCGAGGAGCTCGCCGAGATCCTGGGCGAGCCGCTCGGCACCCTCGTCCTCACCCTCTCCATCGTGATCATCGAGGTGGTGCTGGTCTCCGCGGTGATGCTCTCGGCCAAGGCGGCGCCGACCCTCGGGCGCGACACGATGTTCGCCGTGCTGATGATCGTCCTCAACGGCATCGTCGGTCTCGGATTACTGATCGGCGGCCTGCGCCACCACCAGCAATCCTACAATCTCCAGGGCGCCGCGGCCTTCCTGTCGGTGATCATTCCGCTGACCACCATCGCGCTGATCATCCCGAACTTCACGACATCGACCCATGGCGGCACGCTGACGCCGCTCCAGGCGATCTCGTTCTCTGTCTTTACGGTGGTGCTCTACGGCATCTTCCTGTTGATCCAGACCAAGCGGCATTCCAGCTTCTTCGTCTACGAAGGCGAAATGCCCGAGAAAGCGGTTGTGCGGGCGCCCGACCCGGATGCCCCGAGCAAGCTCGCGCCGATCCTCACGCACGTCGCGTTGCTGGTCGCCAATATCCTGCCCATCGTGCTGCTGTCGAAGAGCTTGGCCGCGATCCTCGACCACGGGATCGAGGCGCTCGGTGCCCCCTCGGCCCTCGGCGGCGTCCTGATCGCCGCCATCGTTTTCACCCCCGAGGGTATCAGTGCCCTGAAAGCGGTGGCGCGCAACGAGCTGCAGCGGGCGATCAACCTCTGCCTCGGGGCCGCGACCTCCACGGTGGGTCTCACCGTACCGGCGATCCTCGCCGTCGGGCTGCTCTCCGGCCAGGAGGTCGTGCTGGGCCTCGCCCCCACCGAGATGGCGCTGCTCGTGGTCACACTAATCCTCAGCACTCTGACCTTTTCGGGCCTTCGCACCACCGTGCTGGAGGGTGCGGTCCACCTCGCGGTGTTCTTCGTCTATCTCGTCCTGATCTTCAGTCCCTGATGCATATTCAGGTGAGAGTGGGCCGGCTCCCATGATGGCAGCGCGTTCTGACGCCGGATCGGCGCCGTTCTCATGCCGACGGATGCGGCCCTGATGGAGGTTCTGGTCGTCGGCGCCGGGATTGTCGGACTGGCCGTCGCGCGGGCTCTGGCCCTGCGCGGCCATTCGGTGATCGTGGCGGAGGCGCAGGGGGCCATCGGCACCGGCATCTCGTCGCGTAATTCCGAAGTGATCCACGGCGGAATGTATTACCCGTCTGGTTCGCTGCGCGCCCGCCACTGCGTCGCGGGCGCGCGCCTGCTCTATGCCTATTGCGCCAGCCACGGCGTGCCGCATGCCGCCTGCGGCAAGCTCATCGTCGCCACCGACGAGTCCGAGCGCAGCGCCATCGAGGCGATCTATTCGCGCGGGATGGCGAACGGTGTGCCGGGTCTCGTCCTGCTCGATGGTGCTGCGGCGCGCGCTCTGGAACCGAACCTCGCATGCGTCGCGGCGCTCCACGCGCCAGCCACCGGCATCATCGATAGCCACGCTTTCATGCTGGCTCTGCAGGGCGATCTTGAGGATGCCGGCGGTGCCGTAGCGTTCGACAGTCTCGTGACCCGCATCGCCCGCACCGGCTCCGGCTGGACCGTCCAGGTCGGCGAGGACCGGCTTCCCTTTGATTGTGTGGTCAACTCAGCCGGCCTCGCCGCACAAGCACTCGCCGCAGCGACCGAGGGCTATCCCGCCGACCGGATTCCGCGTCGTGTTCTCGCCAAGGGTAGCTATTTCGGCTGTCTCGGCCGCCCGGCCTTCTCGCGGCTGATCTATCCCGCGCCGATCGACGGGGGGCTCGGCATCCACCTCACCTTCGATCTCGCCGGGCGGATCCGATTCGGCCCCGATGTCGAGTGGATCGACACGCCGAATTACGTGGTCGACCCGATGCGCGCGGAACTCTTTACGGCGGCGATCCGGCGCTACTGGCCGGGACTGCCTGACGGCGCGCTGACCCCGGATTATGCCGGTATCCGCCCGAAACTCACCGGACCAGGAGAACCGGCGGCGGATTTCCGCATAGATGGCCCGGCCGAGCACAGCCTGACCGGCCTCGTTCACCTATTCGGTATCGAAAGTCCCGGCCTCACCGCTGCCCTGTCGCTCGCCGAAGACGTGGCGGACCGGCTGTAGGATTTTGGCCTTGGAATAAGCTCCGTTCCCGGCATGAGTCAGCCGGGTCCATCGCTCAGCGGTCGCGCATCACGATCCAAAGCGCATGGATCATGCCCGGAATGACGCCGAGGATCGTCAGCAGGATGTTGAGGAAGAACTGCACGCCGATTCCGGCGGTCACGAGGACCGCGATCGGGGGCAGAAAGATTGCGAGGATGATACGGATAATGCTCGACACGACGTCTCCGAGAAATCTGCGGTCACATAGACCTGGGCGGAACCGCCAAGGTTGGGCTCAGGTTCCCCGGTCGGCGTTGTTTCTTGGGTCTTGTACCTACGATGTTCCGAATTCTCGGGCGGCACACGCCGAATATGGCTGATCCACTCGTCGGCGCGTGTGCGGTCGCCGACGATGCGCCGTCGCGACAGGATGCCAGTGGCGCGCGCCGATGCTGACCGAACTCGTCCACTATCTGACCAACCCGGTCCCGCGCGCGCTCCGCCGCCTCGGCTACCTGCGGGAGAGCGTTCTGTTGCTGTCGCGGTCGCGCCGGTGTCGCGTGGCCTGGGCCGGTCACCTCACGGCCGCGCGCGCCGTCATCGCTCAAGCCTGTGAGGAGACGGCCGGCGGGTTGTCGTCGTCCTCGGCTCCGGGTTGCTCGACGACGTGCCCCTCGACGTCCTAGCCGCAACCTTCCGTGAGGTCCGCCTCGTCGATGCCGTTCATCTGCGGCCGGCCCGGCGCCAGGCGCGCGCCTATCCCAACGTAACCTTCGTCACCGCCGAGATCAGCGGCGCCGCCGCCTGCTTTCACGATGGCGACGCGACCATTACCGATCCTCTTGGCCCCCTGTGCGGGGATCCGGAGGTCGATCTCGTGATCTCGGCCAACGTCCTCTCGCAATTGCCGATCCTGCCGTTGGATTGGTTCGGGAGCCGCGGAAGGGTACCGCCGCCGGATCTCGGCCGTCGGATCGTACGGGGACACCTCGACGGTCTCGGGCGGCTGTCGGCCCGCGTCTGTCTCGTCACGGATGTCGAGCAGGTGGATAAGGGGCCGTGACGGGCGGATCGTCGATCGGCTCGACCTCCTGCATGGGCTCACATTGCCCGAACCCGATCGGGCCTGGATCTGGGACCTCGCTCCGTTCGGTGAGGCCGCCCGCCATCGCTGCCATCGCCATCGCGTCCAGGCCTACGGCGATTGGACTGCGGTCTGGAACGGCGACCATTGAACGAAAAAGGCCGCCTTCCCGAGGAAAGCGGCCTTCTGGCGCGTAACGCAGATCGGTCGAGGCTTACTCGGTCACGGACGAGGGATCATTCCTCTCCGAACCGCCGGCCTCGCCGATATCCGAACCCTCGAACCGCGCGCGGCGGCGCCGACGTGGCTTCGGGGCGGTCAGCGGGGTGTCGTCACCCTGCGCGGACGAAGCCGCATCGGGTTGGCTCTCCACCGCACGCTCCGCCACCGGCGCGGGCCGGGTCGGGGCCATCAGGAAGGCCGGCAACGCCGCGACATCTTCGGCGGCCGGACGCAAGTCGGGCTCTTCGCGTCGACGGTTACGCCGCACAGGGGCGTCGTTCGTACGCCGCGGAGCCTCCTGGCGGCCGGCATCCGGAGCGGTCTGGTCCTGGCGCGGAGCCTCCACCGGTGTCTCGCCACGCCCGTTATCGAACCGTGACGGTTCGGTACGGGGCTGGTTCTGACGCACGTAGTCCTGGCGCGGAAGGTCTTGGCGCGGAAGGTCTTGGCGCGGAAGGTCCTGCCGCGGAAGGTCTTGGCGGGGCTGTTCCTGGCGGGGCTGCTCCTGCCGCGGCTGATCCTGGCGATTGAAATCCTGTCGCGGATTGTCCTGACGCTGGGAATCCTGCCGGCCGTAATCCGGCCGCGGGTTGTCGTTGCGCTGGCTGTCCTGGCGATTGTAGTCCTGCCGAGGCCCGTCTTGACGGTTGGAATCCTGCCGGTTCGACTCTTGCCGAGTATAGTCCGGTCGGTTCCCATCCTGGCGCTGATTGTCGAAGCGCTGGGGGCGGTCGGTGCGGTTCTGGAACCGATCGCGCCGGTTCTGGCGGGTGTTGTCCGGCCCGGAATCCTGACGATTGGAATCCTGTCGGTTGGGCTCCTGACGGCTGGACTCTTGCCGTCCTGCGTCCGGCCGACCCGAATCTTGCCGTCCTGAGTCCTGGCGATTGGACTCCTGGCGATTGGATTCTTGCCGCGCCTCGTAGGGCTGTGGCTGCGGGCTCGAATCCGAATACTCGTCGCCATACCCGTTCGCGCCGTAGCTGCTGGCGGCGTAGCCGAGCGGGGCGGCCTGATCGTCGTCACCCTCGTCGTCGCCATCATCGAAGCCGCGGGCGTAGCCGGCCGCCTGTTGACGGTTCTGTTCTTGAGCACCGGAAATAATCCGGAAATAATGTTCGCCGTGCTGGAAGTAGTTCTCCGCAGCGACCGGATCGCCGCTCGCTTGCGCGTCGCGCGCGAGCTGGGCGTACTTGTCGGCGATGTGCTGCGCGGTGCCGCGTATCTTAACGTCGGGACCGTTCGACTCGTAGGAGCGCGTGAGCGGATTGGGGCCTTTGGGGCGGTTACGACCGCGCATCCGTCTGTTCTGGTTTGGTCTCATCGGTCTCGATTGACCCTCGTTCGTATCGGAGCGTCTGATGATGCGGAGGTGTCCGGTCGACCGCGACGGCGCCCATGGTCGGGGCTGGTCGGTGGCGCCGGATGACCCGGGTCGTCTTCGTGATCCGGGTCTTGGTCCGCGATCGATTTCGCCGTGCTTGCCGTGTGTCCCGTCAACCGAGGCTCGCGCTGAGCGTCCAGGCGTCCTTCGGTTTTCAGGCTCGAATTGACCAAGCTCCTGCGCTTCGTCCTGCGCGCGCCAGCCTGATCGTGGGGAGACCGTCTAAAAAAGCCGCGGAGCAATGCCGCTAACTTTCCTACCGCAATCCGTCTTAACGGATCGTTCGCGATCTGCCCATGAGGTTAGCCGCTTGCCGATACCGCAACAAGCTTTTTTTGCACGACTTTCGGTTGCGCCAACGATTTTTTCGCGAATGTCCCTGCATCAGGACGCCCTCAGCGTCACCACGCGGGCGTGCCCGGCCAGATCGCGCGTGATCTCGGCATGTGCGAAACCGGCCGAAATGCCGATCTCGACCACCGCATCGGCCTGATCGTACCCCACCTCGAAAACGATGGCTGCGCCTTGGTCGAGGCAGACCGGGCCGGCGGCGACCTGCTCGACGATGCACCGATAGGCGTCGAGTCCGTCCGCGCCGCCGTCGAGGGCGGCGGTCGGGTCGTGCAGGCGGACCTCGGCGTCGAGGCCAGGGATCGCCGCGCTCGCGATGTAGGGCGGGTTCGAGACGACGAGGTCGAAAGGCCCCGAGAGCCCAGCGCTCCAATCCGCGTTGACGAAGGCGGCACGCTCCCCGACGCCGTTGGCGAACGCGTTGATCCGAGCCTGCTTCAAGGCTCCGAGCGAGCGATCGAGACCGATTCCGAAACTCAACGGCCTTTCGGTGAGCAGTGCCACGAGGATGCAGCCCGAGCCGGTACCGAGATCGAGCACCCGCAGGGAACGCCGACGATCGAGGTGGAGGGCCAGTGCCGCCTCCACCAGCGTTTCGGTGTCGGGGCGCGGGATCAGCGTGTCCGGCGACAGACCGAAGGGCAGACCCCAGAATTCCCAGGCGCCGACGATCCGGGCCACCGGTTCGCCAGCGAGCCGGCGCTCCACCGCCGAACCGAGCCGACCCGCGCCCTCCACACCCAACGGCTCGTCGCCACCGAGGATCAGGTCGGTGGTGCCGATCCCAAGGACATCGAGCACGAGGAAGCGCGCATCGGTGGCGCCGATCCCGTGGTCGGCAAAGGCCTGTGCGATCGCCTTCAGAGCGTCCGTACGGCTGGTCTTCGCCTCGAGGGTCCTCATCTCGCCTACCGTCGTGCGATCCTCAGGCCATGCCCTCGGCGGCGAGCAGCTCCGCCTGATGTTCGGTGACCAGGGCGTCGACGAGTTCGTCGAGCGCGACGCCTGCCAAGACTTCTTCGAGCTTGTAGAGGGTCAGGTTGATGCGATGGTCGGTGACGCGGGCCTGGGGAAAATTGTAGGTGCGGATACGCTCCGAGCGGTCGCCCGAGCCCACCTGCGACTTGCGATCGGCGGCCCGTACCGCGTCCTTGGCGGTGCGCTCGGCATCGTAGAGCTTGGAGCGCAGCAGCGACATGGCGCGCGCCCGGTTCTTGTGCTGCGAGCGTTCCTCCTGGACGAAGATCACGATACCGCTCGGCATATGGGTGATGCGGATCGCCGATTCTGTTTTGTTCACGTGCTGTCCGCCCGCCCCCTGCGAGCGCATGGTGTCGATCTTCAGGTCCGCGTCGTTGATGACGATGTCGACCTCTTCCGCTTCTGGCAAAACCGCCACCGTGGCGGCGGAGGTGTGGATGCGCCCCTGCGCCTCGGTGTCGGGCACGCGCTGCACCCGGTGGGCGCCGCTCTCGAATTTCAGGCGGGCGAACACGCCCTTGCCCTTAACCTCGGCGATGACCTCGCGGTAGCCGCCCACGGTGCCCTCGCTCTCGGAGATCACCTCGACCTTCCAGCCCTTGGTGTCGGCGTACCGGCCGTACATCCGGAACAGGTCGCCAGCGAAGAGCGCAGCCTCGTCGCCGCCGGTGCCGGCGCGGATTTCGAGAATGGCGCTCTTCTCGTCGGCCGAGTCCTTGGGCAGCAGGATGAGTTGCAGCGCCCGATGCGCCGCCTCCAATCCGGCCTCGGCCTCGGGCTTCTCGTCGGCGGCCAGTGCACGCATCTCGGAATCGCTGCCGGGCTCGTCGATCAGCGCCTCGATATCGGCGAAGTTCGCGGCGGCCGCCCGATAGGCGTAAATCGCTGCCACCACGCCTTCCAACTCCGACAATTCGCGCGACAGCTGCACGAACGTATCGGAATCGGCCGAGCCCGCGCTGAGGGTGGCGGTGACGATGTCGTGGCGCGTCAGGATGGCGTCGAGACGGTCTGCTGGAATAGGGGTCATCGCCCGTCGGGTACTCTCACCAGTGACAAGGTTCGTCGGGTCACGTCGCGCCCGGCATAAGCCAGCGCCTGCGCGTTAGATAGGCACGCCGTGGCTCTTGGCGAAGGCGACCAGTGCCGGCCGGAGCGTTTCGCCATCGCTGGCCCGCTCCATCTCCGCATCGATCAATGCGGCGACTGCGCCGGCATCGACCGCGAGCACCATCGCCTTCACCGGCCCGATGGCGGCCGGCGACATCGACAGCTGGCGGAAGCCGAGGCCGATGAGCGCCATCGCCTCCAAAGGCTTGCCACCGATCTCGCCGCAGACCGTGGCCGGGCAGCCGGCGGCGGCGGCACGCTCCGCGATAAGGCGGAAGGCACGCAGGGCCGGGACGCTCAAGGTGTCGAACCTGTTGGCGACCCGGCGGTTCTCCCGGTCCACCGCGAACAGGAACTGCATCAGATCGTTCGACCCCACCGACAGGAAATCTGCGGCCTTGGCGATCTCGTCGATCTGGAACAGCAGGGACGGGACCTCGACCATCACGCCGAGCTTGCAATCGCTCGGCAGGGTATGGCCGTGGCGGCGCAGATGCGCCTTCTCGCGTTCGACGATGGCCTTGGCACGGGTGAACTCGTCCACCGTCGCCACCATCGGGAACATGATCTTCAACGGCCTCCCGGCCGCCGCCTTGAGCAGCGCGCGCAACTGGACCCGCAACAGGGCGGGACGGTCGAGGCCGATACGGATCGCCCGCCAGCCGAGGGCCGGGTTCTCTTCTTCCAGCGCCGGCATGTACGGCAGGATCTTGTCGCCGCCGATGTCCAGCGTCCGGATCGTCACCGGCAGGTCGCCGGTGGCGGAAAACACCGCCTCGTAGAGAGTCTGCTGCTCGGCGGCCGACGGCATGCGCTGGGCCACCATGAACTGAAGCTCGGTGCGGAACAGGCCGATGCCGTCCGCTCCGGTCTCGTGCAGGTGCGTGAGATCGATGAGTAGTCCGGCATTGAGCTGCAGGCCGATGGCGGTGCCGTCGAGGGTCACGGCGGGCACGTCGCGCAGAGCGCGGTACTGCTCCTGCCGCTTGGCGCGCACACGCACCATCTCGGCATAGGCCGCCTCGATCTCGGGTCCGGGCCGGACCTGGATCTCACCGGTGGCTCCGTCGACGATGATCGCGTCGCCCGCATCGCACAAGGCCGTGGCGTTGGCGATCTCGCCCACGGCCGGAATGCCGAGGGCGCGCGCCACGATGGCGATGTGACTGGTCGGGCCGCCTTCCTCCAGCACCACGCCGCGCAAGGCCGTGCGGTCGTAGTCGAGGAGCGCGGCCGGACCCATCGAGCGCGCGACGAGGATCGCGTTCTCGGGCAGCACTCGTTGCGCGCCGCTGCCTTCGGCGCCGATCAGGGTGCGCAGAAGGCGGTTGGCGAGGTCGTCGAGGTCGTGCAGGCGGTCGCGCAGATAGGGGTCGCTCTGGCGCATCATCCGGGCGCGATTGTCCGATTGGACCCGCTCCACAGCGGCCTCGGCGGTGAGACCCGAATGGACGGCTTCGCGCATCCGGCGCAGCCAGCCCTTGTCGTGCGCGAACATCCGGACGGTTTCGAGGACTTCGCGGGATTCGCCGGTACCGATGCTGTCGCCGCGCTCGACCAGGTCGTCGATGGCCGAGCGGACTTCGCCGATGGCGAGTTCAAGCCGCTCGACCTCGCGGTCGACGTTCTCGGCGATCAGCGTCTTGATGACGATGCGCGGCTCGTGGAGCACCACGTGGCCGAGGCCGATGCCGTCGGCGAGCGCAACGCCGCGCTGGGTGACCGCACGTCGCGCGGTGGTGCCCGCACCCGGCGCCAGCGACTGGAGCTCACCCGAAGCGATCATCTCGGACAGCACCATCGCCGTCGTCTGGAGCGCCTCGATTTCCTCCTCGGAATAGACCCTGTAGGTGCGATTCTGCACCACCAGCACACCGAGCGTGTTTCCCGCACGCAGCAGCGGGACGCCGAGGAAGGCGTGATATGCCTCTTCCCCGGTCTCCGGCCGGTAGGCAAACGAGGGATGCGACTGGGCGTCGGACAAAGACAACGGCTCGGCCGTCTGGGCGATGAGGCCGACGAGGCCTTCGTCGGCCCGCATCCGTGTCAGATGCACCGCCTCGCGGTTCAGCCCCTCGGTGGCGAACAACTCCAGGGTGTTGTCGTCGCTCAGCACGTAGACCGAGCAGACCTCGGCCACGACGTTGGCGGCGATCAGCGTGACGATGCGGTCGAGGCGTGCCTGTGGACTGACCGGCTCCGCCATCGCCTCGCGGAGGCGGCGCAGCAGCAGGCGCGGGCCTCCGGGCGCAGCGGGCATGGTCTCCTCGATCCGGCTTCGACTACCGCGACATCACGCGCAAGTTTCGTGCGCGTGGCAAGCGCGTGTGTTCAGGCCTGGTCGAGGCCGTATAGCGAGTGGAGCGTGCGAACGGCAAGCTCCGTATAGGCGGCATCGATGAGGACGGAGAACTTGATCTCCGACGTGGTGATTGCGCGAATGTTGATTCCCTTTTGCGCCAGCGCCCGAAAGGCTTTGGCGGCCACGCCTGCATGGCTGCGCATTCCCACGCCGATCGCCGAAACCTTCACGACGTCGGTGGCGCCCTCGATCTGGGCGAATGCGATGATGTCGCTCTGGGCTTCGAGAATCGTACGGGCGCGGTCGTAGTCGGCCGACGGGACCGTGAAGGTCATGTCGGTGGTCGACTGGTCGCCCGACACGGTCTGGATGATCATGTCGACGTTGATGTTGGCGTCTGCGAGCGGCCCGAAGATGGCGGCGGCGATACCTGGGCTGTCCTTCACGCGGCGAAGCGTGATCTGCGCCTCGTCTTTGGAGAAGGCGATCCCGGTAATGATCTGCTGTTCCACGATGTCGTCCTCGTCGCAGATGAGGGTGCCGGGGCGGGCGTTGTCCGGCGGATCGAAGCTGGAGCGCACGGTGGTGGGTATGCGGTGGACCATGGCGAGCTCGACGGAGCGAACCTGCAGCACCTTGGCACCGAGCGATGCCATCTCCAGCATCTCCTCGAAGGTCACCCGCTCCATGCGTCTGGCCTTGTGCACCACGCGCGGATCCGTCGTGTAGACGCCGTCCACGTCGGTGTAGATGTCGCAGCGCTCGGCGCCGATGGCGGCGGCGATGGCGACCGCGCTGGTGTCTGAGCCGCCACGGCCGAGCGTCGTCACGCGGCCCGTCGCCTCGTGCATGCCTTGGAAGCCGGCAATGACCGCGACTTCGCCGCGCTTGAAGCCGGCATCGAGCCGCGCCCCGTCGATGCCCTCGATCCGGGCCGAGCCGTGCGCGTCGGAGGTGAGGATCGGAACCTGCCAGCCCTGCCAGGAGCGTGCCTTGATGCCGATCTTCTGCAGCGCGACCGCGAGCAGACCGGCAGTGATCAGTTCGCCCGAGGCCACGACGGCGTCGTACTCGGCCTCGTCGTAAAGCGGAGCGGCGTCCTTGACCCAGGCGACCAGCTCGTTGGTCTTGCCCGACATCGCCGAGACCACCACCGCGACCTCGTAACCGGCCGCGACTTCGCGCGCTACGTGGGCGGCCACGTTGCGGATACGCTCGACAGTGGCGACGGACGTGCCACCGAACTTCATCACCAAACGGGGCATGTCGCGTCCGCGTCGATTCTTTTTCGTGAAACGATCCGGCCCCGGATCGGGACGGTCGAGCCCGCCGCGGGATGTCCCCCGGCGCGCGTCCGGCACCGCGTTCTTGCGCTGTACCGCTCAGGGCTCCGGCGGGTACAAGGGCGCATGGGGCGTGTCAACAATCGGGACCGCCCGCACCAACTGGCGGCCCCGTGCGCCGGGGCGAGAAGCGGAACCGACGCGATGAGCGCAGACACCAAGGCCTCGACGGCCAACGCCTCCATCGACCCGCAGGAGGTCGCTCGCTTCGAGGCCATCGCCGCGACGTGGTGGGCCGAGGACGGACCGATGGGCGTGCTCCATCGCTTCAACCCGGTGCGTTTGGCCTACATTCGCGACGCCGCCTGCCGCCATTTCGGGCGTGATCCGAATGGGCCTTATCCTCTCGCCGATCTCACCATCGTCGATGTCGGCTGCGGCGGCGGCGTGCTGTCCGAGCCGCTCGCGCGGCTCGGAGCGCGGGTCACCGGACTCGACCCGGCTCCCACCAACATCGCCGTTGCCCGCACCCATGCCGAGTCAGAAGGCGTCGCGGTCGATTATCGGTCTCAGACCATCGAGTCGGTCGTGGCCGGGGGGGAGCGCTTCGACATCGTCCTCGCCATGGAGGTGGTGGAGCACGTCGTCGATATGCCGGCCTTCGTGCGCTCCGCCTGTCTGGCGGTGAAGCCGGGCGGGCTCCTCTTCGCCGCCACGCTCAATCGGACGATGCGCTCCTTCGCGTTCGCCATCGTCGGCGCGGAGTACGTGCTCGGCTGGCTGCCGCGTGGGACCCACGATTGGGACAAGTTCGTGAAGCCGGCCGAACTCGCCCAGGCGGTGGAGGCCGGGGGGCTGCATATGACGGACACCACGGGAGTGGTGTTCAATCCGCTCGACCAGTCCTGGCGCGCGAGCCGCGACACGGCGGTGAACTACATGGTGAGCGCGGCGCGCGGTACCTGAACCCGCAGGCGCCTCGCGTCGTTGACCGGTCGGCGACAGGAGATGCCCAAGGAGACATCGATGCTCGAGAAACTTCCCCACGTGGTCGGTGTGGCCCTGTCCGGCCTCAAGGCGGGCCTCAAGACCACCACCTCCGTCGCCGATTTCGCCGACGTGCCGGCGACCGTAACCCTGACAAGCCCAGCCTTCGCCGACGGCGCGGCGATCCCCGCCCGGTTCACCGAGGACGGCGCCAAGGTTTCGCCGCCCCTCGCCTGGAGTGGCCTGCCCGCCGGCACCGAACGCGTCGTCCTGATCGTGGAGGATGCCGACAGCCCGACGCCGCGCTCCCTGGTGCATCTCATCGCCTGGAACCTGATGCCCGAGGCCGGCTCTCTCGACGAAGGTGCGCTCCCGAGCCCCGCCGGTGCCAGTCAGAGTCAGGATCTCGGGCAGAACAGCTTTCTGCAGAACCAATGGTTGCCGCCGGATCCGCCCGCCGGACACGGCCCGCACCGCTACCTGTTCCAGATCTATGCGATCGACCGCGCGTTGGCCCTCGATGCCTCGCCCGGGCGCGGGGCCGTGGTCGACGCGATGCTCGGGCATGTCCTGGCAAAGGGCAGCCTCACCGGGACTTACGAACGTCCGTGAACGGATCGCTTGCGCCGCGGCGCGGTTCGGGGCAAGCGCCCGGCGGATGAGACGCGGAGACGAGCGATGAAGGCCCTGTTGTGCACGCGGCTCGGCGGACCGGATGACCTGTCCATCGCCGAGTTGCCCGATCCGATCCCCGGCCCGGGCGAAGTGTTGGTGCGCGTCACTCTCGCTGCCCTCAACTTCTTCGACACGTTGATCATCGCGGGCCGCTACCAGGTCAAGCCGGAGCTTCCCTTCTCTCCCGGCGGGGAGGCCTGTGGCGTAGTGGACGCCGTAGGCACCGACGCCGCCGGCTTTCGGGTGGGTGACCGGGTCATCGTCCACCAGAAGTTCGGCACCTGTGCCACGTTGATCGCCGTCGAGCCTCGGCACCTCACCAAAGTCCCCGAGGGCGTGAGCGACGCGCAGGCTGCCGGCCTGACCATCACCTACGGCACCACGCTCCATGCCCTGCGTGACCGGGCCCGGCTCGAGCCCGGCGAGACTTTGGCAGTGCTCGGCGCTTCCGGCGGCGTCGGACTGGCTGCGGTCGAACTCGGCCGCGTGATGGGGGCGAACGTCATCGCCTGCGCCTCATCGGCCGAAAAGCTTGCGCTGGCTCAGGCGCACGGGGCGCAAATGACCCTCGACTATGCCGCCGACGATCTGCGCGCCGACCTGCGCCGGCTCACCGAGGGGCGCGGCGTCGACGTGATCTACGATCCCATCGGCGGCGACTATGCCGAGCCCGCCTTGCGTTCGCTCGGCTGGAAGGGGCGTTACCTCGTCATCGGCTTTGCCGCGGGCGAGATTCCGCGCATCCCGCTCAACCTCGCCCTTCTGAAGGGCATCGACATCCTGGGCGTCCACTGGGGCGTGTTCGTGGACCGCGAGCCGCAGGCGCACCAGGACAACCAGCGCCAGCTCCTCGCCTGGGTGGAGGAGGGACGCCTCACCGCCAAGGTCCATGGCGAATACCCGCTCGCCGCCTATGCGGAGGCGCTCGGCATCCTCACCCGTCGCGCGGCGATGGGTAAGGTGCTGTTGCGGCTGTGACGTCTTCCCCCTTTCGGGAGGACGAGGAGCGTCGCGCGTTCAGATCAGGCCCTGGGCCTTGGCGAGAGCCACGAGGTCGTGCTGCGGCCGGGCGCCGATGTGCTGGATGACTTCCGCTGCCGCCAGCGACCCGAGGCGGGCGCTGGTGGCGTAGTCGAGGCCGCGGGCGTGACCCGCGAGGAAGCCCGCTGCGAACAGGTCGCCGGCGCCGGTGGTGTCGACCACCTCGTGGACCGGTGACGCCTCCACGGCGCGGATCTCGCCGCCGCGCACGACGAGGGAGCCTTCAGCCGAGCGCGTGACGAGGCCGAGCAGGTGCTTGCCGCGGGCGTCGCGCTCGTCGCGCAGGGCTTTCACCGCCGCGTCGGCATCGTCGGTCTCATACAGGCTCTGCAACTCGGCGCTGTTGGCGAAGAGGATGTCGATGCTGCCATCTCGGATCAGCCCGAGGAATTCTTCGCGGTATCGACCGACGCAGAACGCGTCCGACAAAGTCAGCGCCACGGCGTTGCCTGCGGCATGCGCGATCTTCACGGCCTTGCGGAAGGCGTCCTTGGCCGCCGGCGGGTCCCACAGGTAGCCTTCGAGGTAGACCACGCGGGCGGCGGCCGTGGTCGCTTCGTCCACATCGGCCGGCGACAGGCCCTGGCAGGCCCCCAGATAGGTGTTCATCGTCCGCTCGCCATCCGGCGTCACCAGCACGAAGCAGCGCGCCGTCGCCGGGCCGTCTGTGGCGGCCGGCACCGAGAAGGTCACGCCCGTCGCCTTGAGGTCGTGGGCGAACAGGCCGCCGAGCTCGTCGTCGCGAACCTTGCCGATGAAGCCGGTCTTCGCACCGAGGATCGCCGCGCCGACGGCGGTGTTGGCTCCCGAGCCGCCCGACACGATGGTGGCCGGCCCCATGGCGGCGAATAGATCTTCCGCGCGCGCTTCGTCGATGAGCTGCATCGCACCCTTTGGCACCCCTTGTGCCGAGAGGAAATCCTCCTCGGTGCGGGCGATGACGTCGACGATGGCGTTGCCGAGCACGAGCAGGTCGAGGGGTGCGGACATGAGGCCGTCCAGTCTGGCTGAGATGCGGATAAGGCGGCGCTCTCGCACCCCCTCGCCCAAGGGTCAAGCAAGGGCCGGGCAAGTGCGCGGCCAGCGGACCGGATCGGATCGTCAGGAAACTGCGAAGAGCTCCGCGATCGGGATGCGCAGGCCCGGCGGATGCAGATCGAGAACACCGGCGGAGGCGATGCGCGTCTCGATCAGGTCGTCGGCCCCACGTCGGTGATGGATGACCATCGCCTTCCTCGGATCGACGATGAGGTAATGCATCACACTCGGCACTCGAAAATAGCCTGCGAGCTTTTGTCCGGTGTCCACGTGGCCGGTGCTGGGGGACAGCACCTCGACGACGATGATGGGCTCTGGTGCCTCGGTTGCGTCGGCATCCAGCCGTTCACCGCAATATACGAGCGCATCCGGCTCGAAGCTCGTCGCGGCATCGATTCGGACAGTGAGTCCGTCTGGCAGCATCCGGCAGGGCAGGCCGGCCTCGCGGATCGCCGTGCGAAGGGCAAGCTGCACGGAAAACTTCGTCTCGGCGTGCCGAACGCGCTGCGGCGACATCGCATACACTTCGCCGTCGACGAGCTCATGGCGTCCCGGCTGGTGCTCGGCCCAGGCCAGGAATTCGTCGACCGTCATGCGGGCTTTGGGCTGCGCGCTCATGGCGGGACGCTACCATGCGGCTGCGACGCTGCGAAGCGGCGCCATGCCGATCATTGCAGCGCTTTGACTTCGCATTGGGCGTAGTCGGACGCCGCCTTCACGTAGGCGTTCAGCGCCTTGACGTAGGTATCGGCCAGCGGCCGGAAGGTGGCAGCCTGGGCGTTGTAGGCCTTGATCGCGTCGTTGTAGCTGTAGGCTTCCCAGCCCGGGCATCCACCCTTGGCGTCGAGACAGCCAGGTTTAGGCGGCAGGGCCGGCTTCGCCGGTCGCGCGGCGGCGAGTGGGGCTTGCGCCGGAACGCATTCGGCCTGGACCGCCGTCGCGGTCGCCCAACTCGCGACGCCCAATGCGCAACAGATCACTCGCCGCATCGTTTCTCCTTGGGATGGCGTATCTCTTCGCTCAACTTCATGCGCGCGGCTGAGGCTGACAGCAAATCGACCAACCGATACGGCGTTCACTGTGCCGCAACGGCTCGCCGAGCGGGTTCCTGGCGGCGCTCAGCAGCGGCAGGTGCGGGGCGTTTCCCCTTGTTGCGTCCGTCCATGAGGGTGCGAGCAAAGTTCAGTACCGGCAGGACGAGGCCGAGACCGACGACCCACCAAGCCGGGCGGACGGTGTAGGAAAAGTCGAGATTGGCGGCGAGGACGACCCTCGCCGGTACGCCGCTGGCGAGCCCGTACCACGCCGCCTCGACCAGCGCGGTGGCGAGGCCAGCTGCGAGCGCGAGAACCACTAGGGTGAGCGGATTCGTCGGAAGGCGGAAGCGCTGCATCGCCCGCCAGCCCATCAGCAACAGGAACAGACCGGTCCAGAAGACCGGGTTCGTGACGTCGATCTTGGCCTGGAGAAAGTAGTGGACGAGGCCGAGCACCGCGATGGTGTAGACCGCCTTATGCAAGCGCGGCCACGCCTTGCCGAGGCGTCGGATCATCCCGTCCGTCGAGGTCACGCCGAGCACGATCAGGCCCACCAGCGCCACGAAGCCGATGGTGAGGTAGATCCGCGTCGCGATCTCGGAGACCACCTTCGTCAGCACGAAGTTCTGGTCAACGACGTAGAGGGCGAAATGGATCAGCCCGTAGGCGAGCACCGTGAGCCCGAGCATCCGCCGGACCAGGATGAGCTTCGGGTAGTTCGCGATGCGCCGGAGCGGACTTACGGCGAGCGACAGCAACAGGAAGCGGACCGCCCATTCGCCGGTGCCGTGCAGGAGCGCGGTGATCGGCTTGGCGCCGAGCGCATCCATCGCATAGGCGCCCGCCAGCCACAGTCCGGGAGCCAGGGCGAACAGGAACGTCGCGAGCTTCAATCCGGAGACGCGGCCGGCGCGGTCGCGCCAGGGCGCGGAGAGGGCAGGCAGGGCGGGCATGACGATCCGTTGCGGAAGGAGTTTGACGTCGGAGATAGGCGTCCAGGTCAGCAAATCGCGGGGTAGGATGCCGCACGATCCCGCGAGACGACCGACCCGTCGAGGCATTTCGCGGAGCGTGGGCTTGGCGTTACGCCACCGATGTGTCGCATCGCACCACGGCGGGATTGTGCCGGCTCGGGTGAGGCACACCGGTCGCGGATGCTATAAGCCGCTCCGATCGGTCCCGCTCAAGAAGTCCGCGCATGCCAACGTCCGATGATATCTTCGCTGCACCAAGCCCGGAAGCGGCCCGTACGGAGCACGCGGCGCTCTCGGCCCGGATCGCCGAGGCCGACCGGCTGTACCATCAGGAGGATGCCCCTGAGATCTCGGACGGCGAGTACGACGCGCTGCGCCGACGCCTGGAGGACATCGAGGCGAAGTTCCCCGAGCTTGCCGGCACCGGTGAAGCCAGCGTGTCGGTGGGGGCGAAGCCCTCCGAGAAATTCGCCAAGGTGCGCCATGCCGTGCCGATGCTCTCCCTCGGCAATGCCTTTGCCGACGCTGAGGTCGAGGAGTTCGTCGCGCGCGTGCGCCGGTTCTTGAACTGGCCGGATGCCGACCCGCTCGCCTTCACCGCCGAGCCGAAGATCGACGGTCTGTCGCTGGCCTTGCGCTACGAGAATGGACGCCTCGTCACCGCGGCGACGCGGGGCGATGGCGAGACCGGCGAGAACGTCACCGCCAATGCCCGCGAGGTCGGCGACATTCCGCAGGTTCTGTCCGGGACAGGCTGGCCGGCCGTGTGCGAGGTGCGCGGCGAGGTCTATCTGTCGCATGCGGATTTTGCGGCGATCAACGCGCGCCAGGAGGCGGCGGGAAAATCGCTCTTCGCCAACCCGCGCAACGCCGCCGCCGGGTCTTTACGGCAACTCGACCCGAGTATCACGGCGTCGCGGCCGCTGAAGTTCTTTGCCTATGCCTGGGGCGAGGTCTCCGAGGAGATCGCGAAGACGCAGACCGGCGTGCTGGAGCGCTTCGCACTGTGGAATCTACCGGTGAACCCGCTCACCGTGACCTGCCCGGACGCGGCCGCCATGATCGCCCACTACGAAAAAATCGGGGCGGAGCGGGCCGGCCTCGGCTACGACATCGACGGCGTCGTCTACAAGGTCGACGACCTTGCTCTCCAGCGCCGCCTCGGCTTCGTCTCGCGTTCGCCGCGCTGGGCCTTGGCCCACAAGTTCGCCGCCCAGAAGGCGCTGACGGTGGTGGAGGGCATCGAGATCAATGTCGGGCGCACCGGCTCGCTCAATCCGCTGGCCAAGCTCCGGCCGGTGACGGTGGGCGGCGTCGTCGTCTCTAACGCAACCCTCCACAACGAGGGCTACGTCCAGGGTGTCGGCGGTGACGGCGAACCGATCCGCGACGGGCGCGACATCCGCGTCGGCGATACGGTGGTGGTGCAGCGTGCCGGTGACGTCATTCCGAAAGTGATGGACGTGGTGCTGGAGCAGCGCCCGGCCAATGCGAAGCCCTTCGTCTTCCCCGACCATTGCCCGGCCTGCGGCAGCCGCGCGGTGCGCGAGATCAACCCGCGTACCGGCAAGCCCGATGCGGTGCGCCGCTGTACCGGCGGTCTGATCTGTCCGGCCCAAGGGGTCGAGCGCCTGAAGCACTTCGTCTCACGCAACGGCTTCGATCTCGAGGGCTTCGGCCAGACCTACATCGAGGTGCTGTTCGAGGCCGGCGTGATCAAGCAGCCGGCCGACCTGTTCCGGCTCGCATTCGACCCCCTCAAGGCCGCCATCGTCGCCCGCCGCGAGTCGCTTTCGGCCGAACGTCGCGTGGAGGGCGCGCCCACGCCGAAGAAACCGACCAAGAAGAAGGGCGAGGACGAGGACAAGGCGATCAAGAACCTCGTCGCCTCGGTGGAGGAACGCCGCTCGCTGCCGCTCAACCGCTTCCTTTTCGCGCTCGGTATCCCCGATATCGGCGAGTCGACGGCGAAGGCCCTGGCCAAGCGCTTTCCGGACATGGACGCTCTCATGGCGGGCGTCGCGGCGGCGGCGGATGCGCAGGCCGGCCCCGACTGGATCGAACTGTCCTCGATCTCGCGGATCGGGCCGACCACCCGAGACCGCCTTCTTGAGGTCGGCTATCCGCGCGAGACGACCGACCCCGTTGAGGCGGGCGAGGGGGAAGAGCTTCCGCCGCAGGGGCGTATCCGCCTCAGCGCACCCCAGCGCGCCAGCCTGTTGGCCCATTATGGCGATGCCGACGCCGTCTCGGCCGGCCTCGCGCGGGCAAGCGAGCAGCGACCGGGGGACGCCTACCGCCATTTTGCCGATGACGGTGAGATCGGACCGGTGGCGACGGATTCACTGATCGCGTTTTTTTCCGAGCCGCACAACGACGAGGCCGTGCGTGCCCTGCTGTCCGAAGTGACGACCGAGCCGATGGCGGCTCCGGCCACGGCGACGGCCTTCGCGGGCAAGACGGTCGTCTTCACCGGCTCCCTCGAAAAGATGACCCGCTCCGAGGCCAAGGCCACCGCCGAGCGCCTCGGCGCCAAGGTGTCGGGTTCCGTCTCGGCCAAGACCGACCTCGTCGTGGCGGGGCCGGGGGCGGGCTCGAAGCTCAAGGATGCCGAGAAGCACGGCGTCGCCGTGGTCAGCGAGGAGGCGTGGCTGGCCATGGTGGCCGAGGCTTGAGGCGGGAATCCTGGGCGTCTAAACCAGCGGCCCGGTACGGTTTTGGCCGGGCCGGCCCACCGACACCTCACATGCGCGACCTCACATGACCGTCCTCGCCATCGATTTCGAGACGGCCAACGAGCGGCGCGACAGTGCTTGCGCGGTCGGTCTCGCCTGGATCGCCGACGGGACCGTCGTCCGGCGTGAATCGCGGCTGATCCGGCCGCCGGAATTGCGGTTCTCCCCCGGCAACATCCGCGTCCACGGAATCGTGCCGGCGGATGTGCGCCATCTTCCCGTGTTTCCGGATGTGATGGCGGAATTCCTGCCCGATCTCGCCTCGGGCCTCGTGCTCGCTCACAATGCCGGGTTCGACATGGGCGTGCTGCGGGCCTCGCTCGCGGCCTACGGCATGCCGGTGCCGGCGTTCAGCTACCTCTGCACACTCCAGATCGCCCGCCGGGTGTTTCCGGCGGAGGAGGGCTGCGGCCTCGGCAAGGTGGCGGCCCGGCTCGGGATTCGCTTCGAGCACCATGATGCCGGCGAGGACGCCTATGCGTGTGCCGAGATTGCGCTCGCCGCCGCACGCGCGGTGGCGGCACCGCATATCCACGGCCTGTCCAAGGCACTCCGCCTGCCGATCACCACCATCCCGGCCGGTCCCGCCAACGCCCTGCCACCGGCGCCTGGATCCATCGCCGACCGGGCCAGGCGGTTCGCCGGCGGGGGATCCGGCGCAGTGCGCAAGACCACGGCCGATCTGCGCTTCTCGATGCGCGGCAGCAGCGGCAATCGCTATGCGGTGACGCTCGAGAATCGCGCCAGCGGTCTGCACCTGCGCTGCACTTGTATGGCGGGGCGCTACGGAACCCGGTGTCGCCATGTGACGTCGCTTCTGTTGGGCGACATCACCGACCTGCTTTCGGACAATCACGACGACGTGGAGGTGCTGCGTCAGCGCCTGAAGATGACCGATCTGGCAGCAGGTCGCACGGTCGTCGGATGACCGGATCGCTTCCAACGATCGTGCGGGTCCCGCTCCTTTCGGAAGCCAAAACGGCGCAATCGGACAATACTTCGAGCCCCGAAGACGATCTTTGGGGCTCGCCACACCACCCTAGGAAGAGGCGGTGATCGGGAGAGGGCCGATTTGATAAACCGGTGATTGGCTCACGCCGCCTTTTTGGCGGCCGCGTCGCCGTAGAACGTGCCGTTGCGCGCGGCCATGTCGAGGAGGTTCTGCGGCACGGAAAAGCGCGGGCCGTGCTTGGCCTCCAACCCCTGCGCCAGCGCGACGAAGGTCTTGGCGCCCATGAAGTCGATATAGGACAGGGCACCGCCGGTGAACGGCGCGAAGCCGAAGCCGAGGATCGAGCCGACATCGGCCTCGCGCGGATCGGTGACCACACCCTCTCCCACTGTGCGCGCTGCTTCGAGCGCCTGGACTACCAGCAGGCGGTGCTTCAACTCCGAGAAGTCGACATCGTCGGCAGCGATCCGATTCGCCTGAAGGTTGGCGAGACCCGGCCATATGCGCTTTGGAGCGCCTTCCGGATAGTCGTAGAATCCCTTCTTGTTCTTGCGGCCGAGGCGGCCCTCGCCCTCGACGAGGGTGGAGAGCAGCGCCTTCTGCGCGGGGTCGATGGCACTTGCGCCGAGCTGCGCTTCCGTCGCCTTGACGATCTTGAGGGCGAGGTCGATCGCCACCTCGTCGGTGAGCGAAAGCGGCCCCACCGGCATGCCGGCCTGGCGACCCGCATTCTCGATCATCGCTGCCGGAATGCCCTCGTTGAGCATCTTGTGGCCCTCGAGGAGGTAGGCGCCGACGCAGCGATTGGCGAAGAAGCCACGGGCATCGTTCACGACGATAGGGGTCTTCTTGATCGCCCGGACGTAGTCGAGGGCGGTGGCGAGGGCCGCGTCGCCGGTCTGGTCACCCTTGATGATCTCCACCAGCATCATCTTCTCCACCGGGGAAAAGAAGTGGATGCCGACGAACTGCTGCGGTCGGCTCGACGTCTTGGCGAGGCCGGTGATCGGTAGCGTCGAGGTGTTGGAGGCGAAGATCGCGTCGGGTCGGATCGCCGCCTCGACCTTGCCGATGACCTCGGCCTTCACGGCCGGGTCCTCGAACACGGCTTCGATCACGAGGTCGCAGCTGCCGAGATCGGCATAATCCGCGCTGGTGGTGATACGGGCGAGCAGCGCATCGCGGTCAGCGGTCTTCGCGCGGCCCTTGTTGATCTGATCGGTGACGAGCTTGTGGGCGTAGGCCTTGCCCTTCTCGGCGGCGTCCAGCGACTGGTCGACCAGCACCACCTCCATGCCGGCATTGGCCGAGACGTAGGCGACGCCCGCTCCCATGAACCCGGCGCCGACGACGCCCACGCGCTTGACCGAGGTCGGTGCCACGTCCTTCGGACGGCGCGCGCCCTTGTTGAGCTCACCCATGGAGATGAACAGCGTGCGGATCATCGCTGCCGCCTCGGTCGACCGTAGGATCTTGGCGAAATACCGGCTCTCGACGCGCAGCGCCTGATCCATCGGCAGTTGTAGTCCCTCGTAGACCGCACCGAGGATGGCCTTGGCCGCCGGGTAGTTGTCGTGCGTCTCGCGGCGATAGATCGCGTTAGCCGGCGGCCAGATCATCATCCCGGCCGGCGAATAGACCTTGCCGGACGGTGCCTTGAACTTCGGCACGTCCCACGGAGCGATAGGAGAGCCGCCGGCCTTGATCCAGGCTTTCGCCTTGTCAATGATCTCGGCCTTCGGGGCGACCTCATGGACGAGGCCCATGTTCTTGGCCATCGCCGGACGGATCTGCTCGCCCTTGAACAGCATCTGCAGGGCATCGCCGGTCTGCATCAGGCGCGGCACGCGCTGGGTGCCGCCCGCACCCGGGAACAGGCCGACCTTGATCTCGGGCAGGCCGACGCGGGTCTTGGGATCGTCCGACAGCACCCGGTGATGGCACGCGAGCGAGAGTTCGAAGGCACCGCCGAGGCAGATGCCGTTGATGGCGGCTGCGAACGGCTTGCCGCAGGTCTCGAGCTTGCGGAACACCAGGGTGAGCTTTCGCGATTCCTCGAAGAAGTGGCGCATTGCCTCCTCTTCGCCGCGCTCCGCCTTGAGCGTCTCATAGGCGCGCCCGAGACCCTGGAGCATGGTGAGATCGGCACCGCCCGAAAAATTGTCCTTTCCGGAGGTGATGACGCAGCCCTTGATGGCGGGATCCGCCACGACGCCGTCGATCAGCTGATGCAACTCGTCCATCACCGCATTGGTGAAAACGTTCATCGAGCGGCCCGGCATGTCCCAGGTCGCCAGCGCGATTCCTTCGATATCGGTCTCGAAGCGGAAGTTGTTGAGATTCATCGCTGATCCTCGCAAAAGGTCTCAAGAAGGGCGGCGCGTGAGCGATTAAATTATTGTAAGAACTTCTAGGTGTACTCGTGCCCGATATGTCCGGACGAGTAGGCTCAGGAAGCGACGATGACAGGGCGAATGGGCTGCCGCGGCTGTAAGGACGGTGCCGCACTCGACTTCACCTTCACGATGGCGTTCCAGCCGATCCTCGACCTCGCACAGGGACGGGTCTGGGGATACGAGGCGCTCGTGCGCGGCCCGGGCGGTGAATCCGCCGCCTCGATCCTCGACCGTGTGACGCCCGAGACCGTCTACCAGTTCGACCAGGCCGCGCGGGTGAAGGCGATCGACCTCGCCGGAAGGCTGTTCCCGGCCGACGACGCGACCAAGCTCTCCATCAACTTCATGCCCAACGCGGTCTACGAGCCGGCGGCCTGCATCCGCTCGTCCCTGGAGGCGGCGCGCCGTGCCGGCTTCGCCCATGACCGGATCATGTTCGAGTTCACCGAGAACGAAAAGTTTCGCGACACCGCCCACGTCTCGCGGATCGTGGCCGAGTACCGCAAGCAGGGTTTCCTCACTGCGCTCGACGATTTCGGAGCGGGCTTCGCGGGCTTGAGCCTGCTCGCGAACTTTCAACCCGACATGATCAAGCTCGACATGGACCTTCTGCGCGACATCGATACAGACCGGCGCCGCCAGGCCATCACCGGCGGCCTCATCCGGATCGCCCGCGATCTCGGCATCCTGGTGATCGCCGAGGGCGTCGAAACGCAATCTGAGATGGAGACCCTGCAGGATCTCGGGGCAACCCTGTTCCAGGGCTATCACTTCGCACGTCCCCATCTCGAAACACTCCCGGCAGTGGCCGGCTTTCCGTCGTCCGGACTCGACCGTTCGTTGCAGGTGGCCTGAACCCACCGCACCGGATCGGGGGCGCCCGATCCGGCGATTTTCGCATGGGCGCTGTCCACGACGAAGGCTCGGAATGCCCTTAGCGGGGCGGCATCGGCGCCATCGGTGCGCCGGCGGGATTGGCCTGGGCATCTCCGGCCGCCGCGATGGCGAGCATGTTCAGGAGCTTCGTCACCGAGGCCTGGGAGATCGTGGTGACCGTCGAGGCCGGATCGGCGTTGAGGGCCTGGAACTTCTGGTAGACCTTGTCGTCGTAGATGCCGCTGAGATGCTTCAGTTCGTCGAGGCTGAATTTCTCCGCGTAGGCCTTCGACAGACCGTCGATCATCGTCGTGCGCTGCTTGTCGAACTCGGCGCGGATTTCCTTGCGTACGGCCTCGGCCTTCTCGTCGGGCATCGTCGCGACGGTCTTCTCGAGCGCACCGGTGAAGCCGGTCTCGAGGTTCTTGATCAGGGTTTTCTGCACAAGGTCCTTGGCCACCGTGATCCGGTCGGCAGCATCGTCCGCGCGGGCGGCGATGGGCAGACACAGGGCGGTCGTCAGGCAGAGGGTGGCGAGCAGGCGCGTCATCGTGGGGCTTCTCCCGTAATCTTGTTGTTTAGGGCCCCGCGCCGAAGCGCCGGGCGCCGCCGTCTATCAGTGTTTCGCGGTGTTTGCAGCGTTTGGACGCGTCGCCGCGCCTCACACCCGCTCGATGATCGTCGCGGTGCCCATGCCGGCGCCGATGCACAGGGTAACCAGCGCGCGCTCCTTGCCGGTACGCTCCAACTCATCGAGCACCGTGCCGAGGATCATCGCTCCGGTGGCGCCGAGCGGGTGCCCCATGGCGATGGCGCCTCCGCAGACGTTGATCTTGGCCGGGTCGACGTCGAACGCCTGCTGAAAGCGCAGGACCACCGCCGCGAAGGCCTCGTTGACCTCGAACAGGTCGATATCGGACAGGCTCAGTCCGGAACGTGCCAGAACCTTCTTCGTCACGTCGACGGGGCCGGTGAGCATCAGTGCCGGATCGGAGCCGATATTGGCGAAGGCGCGGATGCGCGCCCGCGGCCGCAACCCGGCGCCATGTCCGGCTTCGGCCGAGCCGATCAACACAGCTGCCGCGCCGTCGACGATACCGGACGAGTTGCCGGCGTGGTGGACGTGGTTGACCGCTTCGACATCGGGGTGGGCATCCACCGCCACCGCGTCGAAGCCGCCCATCTGGCCCATCTGGACGAAGGATGCCTTGAGCTGGCCGAGCGACTGCATATCGGTGGACGGCCGCATGTGCTCGTCGGAGGCGAGCAGTGTGATCCCGTTGATGTCGCGCACCGGCACCACGGCGTTCTTGAACCGACCCTCGGCCCAGGCGGCGGCGGAACGCTTCTGCGACTCGACGGCGTAGGCATCGCAATCGTCGCGGGTGAAGCCGTATTTGGTGGCGATGAGATCGGCGGACACGCCCTGCGGCATGAACCACGACTTGATGGCGATGGCCGGGTCCACCGGCCAAGCGCCACCCGAGGCACCGAGACCGACGCGGCTCATGGATTCGACGCCGCCGCCGATGGTCATGTCGTGCTGGCCGGCCATCACCTGAGCGGCGGCGAAGTTCACCGCGTCGAGGCCCGAGGCGCAGAAACGGTTGATCTGCACACCCGGAACATGGGTGCCGAAATCGGCCACCAGCGCTGCGGCGCGGGCGATGTCGCCACCGGCCTCGCCGACGGGATCGACGCAGCCGAGGATGACGTCGTCGACGCGCTTCGTGTCGAGCTGGTTGCGCTCCTTGAGGGCGCGCAGGGCCACCTCGGCGAGGCGAAGCGCCGTCACCTCGTGCAGGGACCCGTCCGGCTTGCCGCGGCCCCGCGGGGTGCGGACGTGATCGTAGATGAAGGCCTCGGGCATACGTGTTTCCCCATCGGTCGCTCTTCGTTCGGCGACGGCTTTCACATATTTCGAACGCGGCGGCGACCATGCCGCCGGTGTCGCGCTAATCCCGTCAGCCCTAGGCGGCCAAAGAGCAAGCCCGGAACGACGCAGCCGCGCCGAACGACCGAATGGCCCTAAAAAGCCTCGGCGCTCAGCGCCATGGTCGTCTCCGCCCCGGCCTTGACCCGAACGAGCCGCATCGCGGTCTCCGGCAGCACCCGCTCCATGTAGAAGCGGCCGGTGACGAGCTTGGCCGCCATCCGGTCCGAGGCGGCCTCGGCCTGCTTCAGCAGCGCCGCCTTGGCGATCCGGGCCCACATGTAGCCCATGGCGACGAGGCCGAGCAGGTGCATGTAGTCGGTGGCCCCGGCCCCCGCATTGTCGGGCTTGGAGAAGGCATTCTGCATGAACCACATGGTGGCGCCCTGCAGGTCGTTCAGCCCGGCCTGGAGCGGCCCGACATAGGGCTTCATGCCCTCGTCCTCGGCATGGTCCTTGATGAAGGTCTGGACTTCCCCAAGGAAGCTCATCATCGCCCGGCCGCCATCCTTTGGCAGCTTGCGGCCGATGAGGTCCATCGCCTGGATGCCGTTGGCGCCCTCGTAGATCATCGCGATGCGGGCATCGCGCACGAATTGCGACATGCCCCATTCCTCGATGTAGCCGTGGCCGCCGAACAATTGCTGCGCCTCCACCGCATTGGCGAAGCCGCGATCGGTGAGCACGCCCTTCACCACCGGAGTCATCAGACCCATGTGGTCGTCGGCCGCCTGCCGTTGTTTTTCGTCGTCCGACCGGTGCCCGATATCGGCCTGGAGTGCGGTCCACAGCACCAGAGCGCGGGCGGCCTCGTTGAAGGCGCGGATGCCCATCAGGGTCCGGCGCACGTCGGGATGGACGATGATCGGGTCGGCGGCCTTCTCGGGCGCCTTGGCACCGGTGAGCGACCGTCCCTGGAGCCGGTCCTTCGCGTAGGCCACGGCGTTCTGATAGGCGACCTCGGATTGGCTGAGGCCCTGGACGCCCACCGCCAGCCGGGCCTCGTTCATCATGACGAACATGGCGGCGAGGCCCCGGTTCTCCTGGCCGACGAGCCAGCCGGTCGCCCCGTCGTAATTCATCACACAGGTGGAATTGCCGTGGATGCCCATCTTGTGCTCGAGCGAGCCGCAGGACACGCCGTTGCGCGCACCCACCGAGCCATCCGCGTTCACCAGGAACTTCGGGACCACGAACAGCGAGATGCCCTTGGTGCCGGCCGGCGCGCCCTCGATGCGGGCGATGACGAGGTGGATGATGTTTTCGGACAGGTCGTGTTCGCCCGCCGAGATGAAGATCTTGGTGCCGGTCAAGCTGTAGGAGCCGTCGCCATTGGGCGCGGCCTTGGTCTTGAGGAGACCGAGATCGGTTCCGCAATGCGGCTCGGTCAGGTTCATGGTGCCGGTCCAGGCGCCCTCGACCATCTTCGGCAGGTACGTCTTCTTCTGTGCGTCCGACCCATGCACCAGCAGGGCGGCCATGGCGCCCTGGGTCAGGCCCGGATACATCGCCAGCGCGAGATTCGCGGACGAGGCGAATTCCTGGATCGCGGTGTTGAGGGTGTGCGGCAGGCCCTGGCCGCCGAATTCCTCGGGCACCGAGAGGCCCATCCAGCCGCCGCCCGCATAGGCGTCGTAGGCCGCCTTGAAGCCCTTCGGCGTGGTGACGCTGCCGTCGGCCTGACGGGTGCATCCCTGTCGGTCGCCGATCGCGTTGAGCGGGGTGAGCGCCTCCTCGGCGAGCTTGCCGCCTTCGGTGAGCACTGCCTCGACCACATCGGGCGAGGCATCGGAAAAGCCGCGAAGATTGTCGTAGCGATGGAACGCGAGAACGTCGTTCAACAGGAACAGAACGTCTTCGACGGGTGCCTTGTAGCTCGGCATCTCGCATCCTCCTCCTCGGTTCGCTCGGCGAGCCTTGTCTCGGTCTGGCGACCGGCGGCTTACTCGATGGTTCACATATAAACTATATGTGCGGGCTGCGAAAGGGGGGCGAAATCCTTTCCGGATCGGAATCCCATTCCGGGAACTTAACCCGTTGTTTACCAAGAACGCCAAATGTCGGTGGCAGCCGACCCGTTGTTAACCCGTGCCGCCGCCGGCCGCAGGGATCGCCCGGGGCCCGGTCACCGGACCGCGCCGAACCAGGTTTGACGATGACCCGCACTGCACCGCTCGATCTCGACGGCTTCGACCCTGACGTCCTCGACGCGGCGCGCGACGTGGCTCGCCGGGCCGGCGTGCCGGTGGAGACCTGGATCGCGTCGATCGTGTCACCCGAAGCGGTGGCTGAACACCAGAAGCCGAAGCCTCAGGCTCCGGATGCAAAGCCCGCGTCCGTCGCCGTCGAGCCGACCGAGGCCGTCGCTGCCGGCGCCCCGACGTACGGGAACGCCGCAGGTGCACAGCCCTCCGAGCCGCGGGTGGCCGTCGCCTCGCCACCGATCGCTACTGTTCAGGACGCGCTGGCACCGGCGCCGGCCGAGCCGCTCACCTCGACCCTCGCCGAGATGATGCGGCGGCTCGACGCCATCGATCAGCGGATCGCGCAGGATCAGAAGGCGGCGCAGGACGCCACTACCCGCTCCATCGAGGGCATCGAGGCGCGCCTCAGCACGGTCATCGATTCGAGCCTGTCGCCCGCCGCCCAGATGGCGCAGCGCTTCGGCGAGATCGAACGCCGCATGACCGAACTCGGCGAGCAACTCGCCACCCCCCGACCGCTCGGTCGCCGGGGGCGCGCCGCCGGCGCCGAAATCCGCGATGCCGTCAGTGAAATTCGCCAGCGCCAGCGCGAGCTCGATGCGGGCGGGACCGTGCCGTCGCGGGCCGTCCGCGCGGATACGCCGATGCCATCCCTGGCGGTGGCCGAGTTGCAGCGCGAGACCAGCCTCCTGCGCGAATCCATCGATGGCCTCGCCAGCGGGCGTGACGTCAGCGCCCTCGAAAACGCGATGCAGACTCTGGTGGCCGGCGTCCAGAAGGCTCAGGAGCCCGCCGATCTCGCGGCCATTGCCGCCCCGATCGCCCAGATCCGCGAACAGGTCGCCAAGCTGGCCGACGAGGTCGCCGAGAATGTCCACGTGCGGGTCGCCGCGGACGTCGAGCGCCTCACCGCCCGGGTCGACGGCGCCCTCCAGGGCGGCTCCGCCGGGACCGTGGAGCAGGATGCGCTCGCAGCCCTGTTTCGCGAACTCGATGAGATCCGGCGCCTGATCGCCACGCTGGCCGGTCCCGAGCGCATCCAGAGCCTGGCCGCCGGTCTCCAGGCCATCAGCGCCCAGATCGCCGAACTTCAGAACGCCGCGCCCGGCGATGCCTCGGGCATGGCCGAGCTGCGTCCTCTTCTCGAGGAAATCCGCAGCGGCCTGCGGGGTCCGCTCGATTCCGAGATCGGCGCCCAGATCCAGGTCATGGGCGAAAAGCTCGATGCCCTGCGCGACGGGGCGCCGCTGACCGGCGGCGCCAATTCCGACGCGATCATCCACCGGATCGATGCGCTCTCCGAGAAGGTCGACCGGGTCGGGATCAACCCGGTCGGCGACCTGATCAACCGGCTCGAGGATCTCGGCGCCACCCTGCGCCGTCCGGTGGTGCCGGGCGAGGACATCGCCTCGATCCACGGCATGCTGCACGACCTGGCCGTCAAGCTCGATCGCATCGGCACCGCCGACGGCCCGAAGGGAGAGGGCCTCGATGCCCTCGAAAACCAGGTGCTGGCGCTCGCCGGCCGGATCGACAGCCGCGACGCCGACCCGGCGCTCGCCGGCCTCGAGCGGACGATGAGCGACCTCCTCACCCAGGTCTCCGCGCTGCGGACGGAGGCGCCCATGGACGCAGCCGTCGAGCGGGCGGCGCGCAATGCCGCAGAGCCGGGCGAACTCGGTCTGCTGCGGGCGAGCCTCGCGGACCTGCGTGCGCACCAGACCGCGTCCGAGCAGCGTATGCAATCGACGCTGACGGGGGTGTATTCGGCGCTCGAACGCCTCGTCGGACGCCTCGGCACCCTCGAGACCGAGGACATCGCCGCGAGCCCGCCCCGCCCTGCGCAATCCACGTCCGTACGGGGCGCGCAACGCCCGGACCGGAAGACCGGTCCGTCCGATGCTGTCGATCTGGCCGATCTGCCGCTGGAGCCCGGCGCCGGTCGTCCCGGTCGCGAGCGGTCGTTCGACCGCGCCGAGCCCGCCGAGAACGCCGGCGTCTCCGATGGCGACATCAAGACCAGCTTCATAGCGGCCGCACGTCGTGCCGCCCAGGCGGCCCAGGCCGAGGCGTCCGGAGCGACGACCGCCATCGACGCCCGTGACCTGCGCAAGAACGTGCGCGGCCAAGCCTCGGCCGACGCGCAGTCCACTGGCCGCCTCGCGCGGTTGCGCGCCGAAATCGACAAGCGCCGCAAGCCGCTCCTGCTCGGGCTCGCCGCGATCGTGCTCGTGCTGGGTGCGCTTCAGGCGGTCGGTTCCCGCAATCCGGCCCACGATGCCAAGGCACCGGATCCGGCCATTGCTCCTGTCGCCGAAACCGCCAGCCCGACCTCCAGCGGGATCGCCGACCCCGCCACGAAATCCGCCGAAAAGGCCGTCGAGCCGGCTCCCGCAGCCGCTCCGCTCGCCGATCCGGTCACCACGCAATCGCTCGCCGATACCAAACCGGTCTCCACGATGCCGGCGGCCCCGGCGACGATGCAATCAGTACGCAGTCTGGTGCCGCGCGTTGCATCGATGGCGAGCCTCACCGGCGAGCTGTCGACGCTGCCGGCTGGCTTGGCCAAGCTGCGGCAGGCCGTCACCGATGGGGAAGGAGCGTCGATCTACGAACTCGCGATCCGCGAAGCGGAAGGTCGCGGCGTGCCGCGCGACTACGCCTTGGCGGCCAAGCTCTTCGAAAAGCTCGCCTCCACCGGCTATGCCCCGGCGCAATACAAGCTCGCGAGCTTCTACGAGAAGGGCACCGGCCTGACGCGCGATCTCGCGCAGGCCAAGCTGTGGTACGGCCGCGCCGCCGAGCAGGGCCATGCCCGCTCGATGCACAACATCGCAGTGATCCACGCCGAGAACCCCGCCGCCAACGGCAAGCCCGACTTCGCCACCGCCGCGCAATGGTTTAAGCGCGCGGCCGAATACGGCCTGCGCGACAGCCAATACAATCTCGCGGTGCTCTATGCCCGCGGTCTCGGCCAGCCGCAGGACCTCACGCAATCCTACCTGTGGTTTTCGGCGGCAGCGGCGCAGGGTGACGAGGACGCGGCCAAGAAGCGCGACGACGTGGCGTCCAAGCTCGACCCGAAGGCGCTCGCGGCCGCCCGCAGCCTCGCCGCCGCTTTCAAGCCGAAGGTGCCGGATGCGGCAGTAAACGAACCGCCCGCCCTTGCCGCCACCGACAAGACCATGACCTTGCTGGGGGCACCCGTCCCGACTGCCCTGCCTGCCGCTGCGTCGCCGCGTCGCGGCTGACGCTCCCGCCGAAGCTGTGTGCGGGTATCTGCCGCCTTCCCAACGGCGTACGGACAGGCTTCAATGGGGTTTGTACGAAAGCGCGCGGCGTGTGGGGCGCGCGTATTGCCGCGTTCTGCGGCCTGTAGCCCGGAGAGTCGATGGCGCGCGTGACCACGGTACCGCCGGCAGCCCTGATCCTGGGCATCGCCGGATTGATTCCGTTTCTCGGCTTCGCGTTTCTCTCGATCAGCGGCAGCGATGGTGGCTTGAGCACCATCGGCTTGGCGCCGCGCACTGTCCTGTCCACCTACGGGGCCGTCGTCGCGTCCTTCCTGGGCGGGATCCGCTGGGGCGCCGCGGCGTCGCGGGGTGGAGGCGGGGCGGACTACGCCATAGCCATCGTGCCTTCGCTGCTCGCCTGGGCGGCACTCGCGACACCCGCGCCTTGGGATCTGCGCGTCCTCGGTTTTCTCGTCCTCGCCTGGGGCCTGATCGATCAGGATCTGCCCCGCCGTGGCCTCGTTCCAGTCTGGCTTGGGCGATTGCGGCTGGTGCTGTCCGGGGTTGCCGGGGCTTCGCTGCTGGTCGCCTCCTAATCTTTGGCGAGCATCGTCCTGCCGATGGCGAAGACGCGGCCGTCGCCGAGAAGGTGTGCGGTGAAACCGGTGGGAAACAGCGGTTCGAACACCGGATTGCGCACGTTGAGCCCACCCGCATAGGCGCCGAAGGCCGGCATGATCAGGCGCCGGCCGTCGGTGATGAAGCAGCGCCGCCGCACGGCGCGTCCCCGCATGGCGACCTTGCCGCAGGGATGCAGGTGGCCGGCGATCTCCCCCTCTTCGGCGTCCTGGCCCGGCTCGTGGCGCAGGGTCAATCCGCCGATCCGTAGCGTCTCGGCGTAGCGGCCGCCGACGCCCTCGGTCACCGCATGGTCGTGGTTACCGGCGATCCAGACCCAGTCACGCCCCTCCTGCAGGGCGGCGACCATGGCGCGATCGCCCGGCTCCATCCGCTCGGGGCCGCGGGCGTCGTGGAAGGAATCCCCCAATGCGACGACGCACGCGGGATCGAACCGCGCCACCGCCTCGTGCAGGCAGGCCAGGGTCTCGCGGGTGTCGTAGGGCGGCAGGAACTGCCCCGACCGCACCGCATAGGCCGAGCCCTTCTCGAGATGGAGGTCGGACACGATCAGCGTCCGATGGGCGGCCAGCCACACGCCGCCGCACAGATCGAGGGTGAGGAGTTCCCCGGCGAGCGTCAGGCCCGGGGCCTTCGTGGTCTTCTCTAGTCTCGCGCCGAGCGCCAAAACCGCATCCTCGTTCTTGGTTCAAAGAAGGGTGCATCCGTGCACCCTCAGCCCAGCGCTTCTTCGAGAAGCTGCGCCTCGGCCTCGGCCAGGATCTCGTCCGCCCCTTCGCCGTAGACCTTCTCGCGCCCGATCTCGAGCATGACGGACACGGAGAGCGGCGAGACGCGTGTGAGCGCCTTGTGGAGGATTCGCCCCTGGATGCGCCTCAACATCACACCGAGGCGCTTCACGTCGAGGAGTCCGGTTGCCGCATCCTGGCGCGCGGCGCGCAGGAGCAGGTGATCGGGCTGGTGCTTCTTCAGCACGTCGTAGACGAGGTCGGTGGAGATCGTCACCTGCCGGCCGGTCTTGGCCTGCCCCGGATAGCGCCGTTCGATCAGCCCGGCGATGACGGCGCATTGGCGGAACGTGCGCTTCATCATCGCGGATTCGTCGAGCCACGCTTCGAGATCGTCTCCGAGCATGTCCTCGGCGAACAGGCTCGCCAGGAAGTCCGGCTCCAGGGCGATGCGCTCGCCGATGTCGCGGGTCATGAAGATGGCAATGCCGTAATCGTTGGCGGCAAATCCGAGAGGTCGCATCCGCGCCCGCTCGAGACGGCGGGTCAGCAGCATCCCGAGGGTCTGGTGGGCGAGGCGCCCTTCGAACGGGAAGGCGGTGAGATAATAGCGGCCCGCGCGCGGAAACGTCTCGACCAGCAAGTCGGTGGGCCCTGGCAGCACCGACCTGCTGGCCTGTTGCGCGAGGTAATCCGCCACCTGCCCCGGCATCCGGTCCCATCCCGACGGATCGGCGATGAGCGCACGTACCCGCGCGGCAAGGAAGGTGGAGAGCGGAAATTTCGCACCGGCATAGGACGGGATCGCCGGATCGGTCCCGGGCCCGGCGCGCGTGGCCAGTGCCTCGTCCTCGGCGAGCCCTTCGAAGCGCAACACCTCGCCGGCGAACAGGAACGTGTCGCCGGGGGTCAGCGTGTCGGCAAAATCCTCCTCGATCTCGCCGAGCACCCGGCCCCCTTTCGGCAGGATAGCACCGGGCTTACCGCGCACATTGCGGGCGAGCCGGACCTTCACCTTGGCGGATTCGACGATGGTGCCGACATTCATGCGGTATTGCTGGGCGATGCGGGCATCGCGCACGCGCCAGAGGCCGTCGGCCCCACGAACGATCTTGGCGAAGCGCTCATAGGCCCGGAGCGCATAGCCGCCAGTGGCAACGTAATCGACCACCGCCTCGAAATCCTCCCAGGACAGGGTGGCGTAGGGTGCGGCCGAGACGATCTCGGCATAGAGCTGCAACGGGTCGAAGGCGTCGGCGCAGGCCATGCCGAGGACATGCTGGGCCAGCACATCCGGCGCGCCGAGGCGAGCATCCGGGGTGTCCTGGGCAGCGGCCTCCACCGCGTCGAGGGCGGCCTGGCATTCGAGCATTTCGAAGCGGTTGGCCGGGACCAGATAGGCTTTCGACGGCTCGTCCATGCGGTGGTTGGCGCGACCGATGCGCTGCATGATCCGGCTCGCCCCCTTGGGCGCGCCGATATTCACCACGAGGTCGACGTCGCCCCAGTCGATGCCGAGATCGAGGGTGGCGGTGCAGACGATGGCGCGGAGTTGGCCCGCCGCCATGGCTGCCTCCACCCGCCGGCGCTGGGTGGCGTCGAGGGAGCCGTGATGCAGCGCGATCGGGTAGGATTCCTCGTTGATCCGCCACAGCTCCTGGAAGGTATATTCCGCCTGCAGCCGCGTGTTGACGAAGACCAGCACCGTACGATGGCGCCCGATCAGGTCGTAGATCGCCGGCATCGCCTGCCAGGCGGTGTGGCCGGCGAGCGGTAGGCGCAAGCCGGTATCGAGCATGTGCAGATCGGGCGGCGCGCCGCCATGAACTACCACGAGGTCGGCCATTGCGTCCGCCAGACCCCTCCCCCCCTCGCGGGGGAGGGTGCCTGCGGAGCAGGCGGGAGAGGGGACTACTTCTCCGGAAAGGGCGCTCCCCTCTCCCGACCCACTGCGTGGGTCACCCTCTCCCGCAGAGGGGAGAGGGGCCGGCGGTTCGTCATCCGTGATTTGCGGTACGAGATATCGCCGCAAGTCGTCCGGTTCGCGCACCGTCGCCGACAGGCCGATGGCGACGAGGCCGGGGCTCAGACGGTGCAGCCGCGCCAGCGCCAAGGACAGCAGATCGCCCCGCTTCGAGGTGACGAGCGCGTGCAACTCGTCGAGGACGACGCAGCGAAGGCCGGCAAAGAGATCGGCTGCCTCGCGGTGGGCGATGAGAAGGGCGAGTTGCTCAGGAGTCGTCAGCAGGATGTCGGGCGGCCGCGCGATCTGACGGGTGCGCTTGTGCGAGGGCGTGTCGCCGGTGCGGGTCTCGACGCGGATCGCCAGTCCCATCTCGGCGATGGGCGCTTCGAGATTGCGTGCGATGTCGACGGCCAGCGCCTTCAGCGGCGAAATGTAGAGGGTGTGAAGCCCGCGTGAGGTCCGAGCCGGCGGGCGCTCGGCCAGCGCGGTCAGGCTCGGCAGGAACCCGGCCAGGGTCTTGCCGGCCCCGGTTGGTGCCACGAGAAGAGCCGAGCGGCCTGCGCGGGCGATCCGCAGCAGGTCGAGCTGGTGGGGCCGCGGCGCCCAGCCACGACTGGCGAACCACGCCGTGAAACGCTCCGGGAGAAGACTTTCCGGCGGGATGGCGCTCAGGCGAGGGCCATCAGGAACCGGTCGATCAGCTCCAGCGCTCGCTCGGTCATGGCCCCGGGATAGCGCAAGAAGACATGGCAGCCTCCGGGATAGATCGCCGTGTGGCCGCCATTGCCCGCCGCAGCCCAGCGCGCCGACATGTAGAGCGTGTCGTCGAGGAGCGGATCGTGCGTACCCACCGAGAATAGGGCCGGGGGCAGGCCCTTCAGATCCGCATAGAGCGGCGACACGTCGGGTCGGCGCCGGTCGATCCCCTCGCGCACGTAGTCGTTGGCGAAGGTGGTGAGGTCTTTGGTGTTCACCACGAGGCGCTCGTCGCCCCAATTGCGCACACTCGGCGTCAATCCGAGGTCGAAGAACCCGGCATTGAGGTTGGCACCGCGAAAGGCGCTGGGCATAGCGTGGCGGTCGCGCAGGCGCAGCATCGTCATCACGGCGAGGTGCGCACCGGCGGATTCGCCGCCGATGGTGAGCGCCGAGATGCCGAACTCGGCCCGGCCGGGACCGGCGAGCCACAGGGCCGCCGCCTCGCAATCTTCCAGCGCCGCCGGGTAGGGGTGCTCGGGGGCGAGCCGGTACTCCACCGACAGGCAGACGAAGCCGCAGACATCGGCGATCCGCTCCAGCCACGGGTCCTGTTCGTCGGCCGCGCCCCAGACCCAACCGCCCCGATGGATGTGGAGATAGGCGCCGCGCAGCCTCGGCCATTTCTTCGGGTTCGGACGGATCACCCGCAAGGCGAGCGGGCCGCCAGGCCCATCGATGGTCACGGTCTCGGCCCGGGCGCTGCGTGGCATCGCCGGAGAGGCCTGCGTGCCCTGGCGGCGGCGCTTGCGGACTTCGGCGATCGGGATCGACCACGGGTCCGCCTGCGCTGCGTGGGCCGCGACGATCTCGGCATTGAGCCGCTTGGTTTCCGGATCGATCGTCGCCGGGTCGAACAGGGCGTGGTCGATCATGGGTCGATTCGTTTCATCGCGAGATCAGGTCTGCCGTGAACTTGGACTGCGCGCCGCAGGTTGCCACCCGGATCGCCGGCGCGAACCCGCCTAACGTCCGAGCCGACGTCCAGTTTCGCATAGGTGTGTCGCTTACGTCACTGTTCCGCCGGCTTCGACAGGTTGAGAAGGCGCAACGCGCCGCCATCGGCCAGGGACCATCCAGATGAACGTCGACAACGACCCCCGCCGCCCACCGCCCTATCAGGGCCAGCCCTATGCCGGCAGCGCCTTTCCCGAACCGGGCCGGCGCTCGGCCCTGCGCCGCTTCCTCGGCGGTTCGCCGGCCGCCGTGTTCGTCAAGCTGCTGTTCCTGTCGATCCTCGTCGGTGCGGTGATGGCGATGCTCGGTGTGACGCCGGGCCTCCTGTTCTGGCATGCCTACGATACGGCGCGCGCGCTGGTGGATCTCGGCCTCGACACCTTCCATGATTTCGGCCGCTGGATTCTGGCCGGTGCCGTGGTGGTGGTGCCGCTGTGGTTGCTGTCGCGGTTCTTCGCGGTGTCGAAGTAGAGCCGCCGAAAGAGAAAGGGCCGGTGTTTCCACCGGCCCTTTTTGGAAGTCAGGACGATCCTAAAACGATCAGCGCTGAACGATGACCTTCGCGCCGACCTTAGCGCGGGTGAACAGGTCGCTCACGTCCTCGTTGGTCATGCGGATGCAGCCCGACGAGACGGCGGTGCCGATGGTCTCCGGCTCGTTCGAGCCGTGGATGCGGTAGATCGAGTTGCCGAGATACATGGCGCGAGCGCCGAGCGGGTTCTCGATGCCGCCCTTCATGAAGCGCGGCAGGTCGGGCCGGCGGCGCAGCATCTCGGCCGGCGGACGCCAATCGGGCCACTCGCGCTTCATCGTGATCGTCTGCACGCCACCCCAGGTGAAGCCGGGACGGCCGACACCGACGCCGTAACGCAAGGCCTTGCCGTCGCCGAGCACGTAGTACAACCGGCGCTCGTTGGTGGAGACAACGATGGTGCCGGCTGCGTAGGCGCCCGCATAGGCGACTTCCTCGCGCTGGATCGCCGACATCTGCGGCACAGCCGAGGCCATCGGGTCCACCGGCGAGAGCGAGGCGTTGGCGGTGGGAACCGCGACGAGTCCTGCAGGAGTCGGCTCAGATTGCGGGCGCACACGGATCACCAGCGCGTTGTCGAGCGGCTGGCGGGTGAGGGGGTCGATCTCGTAGGCGACAGCGGGCGAAGCCCACGCGCCAAGCGTACAGGCGAGCCCGGTCAGGGCGGGGGCGAAACGGCGCATCAGGGCCTCTCGAGGGCGTTCGGAAATCTGGGTTCGACTGAGCGCAGGCTACTGCGCGAAGCTTCGCCAAGAGGTAAACGCTCGGGGTCCAAAGCCAAGCGCTATCCGCGCTGCGGCAGCGCTTGCTGCGTTGTCGTGACTCCATGGCAACACCGTGGCAGCTTGGCCGCGACGAGGGGGATGATCCCGTCGTGCCGCGCGTGTCTCGATGACGCCGCTCAGGCGTCGTCGAGGCCCAGATCGATGATCGGCGCGCTGTGGGTGATCCAGCCACAGGAGATGAGGTCGACGCCGGACGCCGCCACCGCCCCCACGGTCTCGCGGGTGATGCGGCCCGAGGCCTCGGAGATGGCGCGCCCGCCGATCATCGCGACCGCCCGTGTCAGCTGCTCGGGGTTCATGTTGTCGAGGAGCACGGCGTCGGCCCCCACCGACAGGGCCTCTTCGAGCTGCGCCAGGGTGTCGACCTCCACCTCGATCTTGACGAGGTGGCCAGCATAGGCCCGCGCCCGCGTGATGGCCGGCACGATGCCACCGGCAACGGCCACGTGGTTGTCCTTGATCAGAACTGCGTCATCGAGGCCGAAGCGATGGTTGGAGCCGCCGCCGGCCCGCACCGCATGCTTTTCCAGTGCCCGCAGGCCTGGCGTGGTCTTGCGGGTGCAGACGATACGGGCCTTGCCGTGGGGGCGCGCCGCATCGACCAGGGAGGCCGTGGCCGTGGCGACTCCCGACATTCGGCACAGCAGGTTCAGGGCCACGCGCTCGGCGGTGATGATCGCGCGGGCCGGTCCCGATAGCCGGACGACCACGTCACCCGGCGCCACGCGCGATCCGTCGCCGCGCTCGACCGTGACCCTCACGGCCGGATCGATCAGCTCGAAGGCGATGATCGCGGCATCGACGCCCGAGATCACTCCGTCCTGGCGGGCCGCGATGACGGCGTTCATGCGGGCGCTCACCGGCACGATCGCGTCGGTGGTGACGTCGCCGGCCCGGCCAAGATCCTCAAGCAGGGCTGCGCGCACGATCGGTTCCACAAGGAGCCGGGGCAGGGGAACGAGATCGGTGTCGCGCATGGTTTGGCTCACGGTGCATGTTTTACGGCTCTTGTCTCACGGTGCCTGGGCGCGTCGGGCGAGGCCCGGCTTCGCCGGAATCAGGCGTCCACGACGAGTGCGCGCGAGAGCTGAACTGCCTCCGCCATCGCGAAGGCGCCCGCCAGGGTCGTCTCGGTATGGCGAGCCGGCGCCTGCTCCGGATGATCGCTGCGCCAATGCGCGCCCCGGCTCTCGCGGCGGGACAGGGCAGCGGTCGCCACCATGAGTCCGGTCAGGGCGGCATCGCAGCCGGCCTGCGCCGCAGGCGCGAGCTGGCGGACGGCCTCGGTCAGGCCGTCCGCGTCGCGCACGACGCCGACCTGGCGCTCCATCACCGTGCGGATCGCCGCCAGATCGGTGGCGGGGCGGGCGGAATCCGGATCGGGAATCGCGAAGCCCGGCACCGGTACGGCACTGATCGCCTCGGCGATCCGGGGCGCGAAGGCCATGGCTTCGAGGAGCGAATTGCTCGCGAGCCGGTTCGCGCCGTGCAGGCCGGTGGAGGCGACCTCGCCGCAGGCGAACAGGCCCGGCACCGTCGCGGCGCCGTTTGCGTCCACCCTCACGCCGCCCATGTGATAATGCGCCGCCGGTCGCACCGGGATCGGCCGTCGCTGCGGATCGATGCCGGCCTCGGCGCACAGGCCCGCGACGGTGGGAAACCGCGTCACCATCCGGGCGCCGAGCGCCCCGCGGCAATCGAGGAACACCGAGGCCCCGCGCCCTTGCGCCTGGAAGATCGCCCGCGCCACCACATCGCGTGGAGCCAGATCGCCGCCGGCGATGCCCGCCATGATCGGCGTCCCATCGGCGTCGATGAGGCGGGCCCCCTCGCCGCGCAGGGCCTCGGTGGCCAGCGGCATCGGATCGGCGCCCACTGCGATGGCGGTGGGGTGGAACTGTACGAACTCCATGTCGCGCAGGGTGGCTCCGACCCTCGCGGCCAGGGCCAGCCCGCGCCCGGTGGCGCCTCGCGGATTGGTGGTGGATACGTAGAGCGCGCCGATGCCGCCGGTGGCGAGCACAACCGCGCGAGCGGGCAGGCGAACCCGCGCGCCGTCGCAGTCGCAGACCACGCCTGCGACGGCGCCATGGGTGTCCCGCATCAGGCCGCGAACGGAGGCGACCAGCACGGAAATCGACGGTGTCGCCACAGCGGCCCGCACCAGGGTCTCCAGCACCAGCCGGCCGGTGGAATCGCCGCCGGCGCGGACGATGCGTCGGCGGGAATGGGCGGCCTCGAGGCCGAGCGCCAGAGCGCCCGCCGCATCGCGGTCGAAGGGCGCGCCGAGACCCACCAGCCAGTCGATCAGGTCTGGGCCGGCCTGCGCGACGCGGGTCGCGACGTCCGGTTCGGTGAGGCCGGCGCCTGCACTGACAGTATCGCTAGCGTGCAACGCTGGTGCATCATCCGCGCCCATGGCGGCGGCGATGCCGCCTTGCGCCCAGCCGGTGGCGGTGCCGAGCCCGAGGGGGCTCGCGGTCACCAGAGTGACGGGCCGGGGCGCGAGGCGCAGGGCCGTGGCGAGGCCGGCGATTCCGGCCCCAACCACGACGACGCGGTCGGCACCCGGCAGGGCGAAGCAGAGCGGTGCGTGCGCGTTCATCGCGGCTTCACCGCCAGCATGCGCTCAACGGCCAGCCGCGCGCGGTCGGTCAAGGCCGGATCCACCGTGACCTCGTGGGTCAGGGTCTCCAGGGCATGGCGGATGTTCTTCAGGCTCATCCGCTTCATGTGCGGGCACATGTTGCAGGGCTTGATGAACTCGATATCGGGATTGGCCGCCGCGATGTTGTCGCCCATGGAGCATTCGGTCACCAGCACCACCTGGCGCGGCCGCTTCTCGGTGACGAAGTTCATCATCATCGCGGTGGAGCCCGAGAAATCGGCCTCCGCCACCACGTCGGGCGGGCATTCGGGATGCGCGATCACGGTGACGCCGGGATAACTCTCGCGCACCTCGCGGATATCGGCCGGGGTGAATTGCTCGTGCACCTCGCAATGGCCGGCCCAGGTCAGGATCTCGACCTCGGGCACCAGCGCCTGGACGTTCTGCGCCAGGAATTCGTCGGGAATCATCAGCACGCGGGGGGCGTTCAGCGAGCGCACCACGTCCACCGCGTTGCCGGAGGTGCAGCACAGGTCCGATTCGGCCTTCACAGCCGCCGAGGTGTTGACGTAGGTGACGATCGGCACGCCCGGATACTTCTCCCGCAAGCCCCGCACGTCGGCGGCGGTGATCGAGTCGGCGAGTGAGCAACCGGCGCGCATGTCCGGAATCAGCACGGTCTTGCCCGGATTCAGCAGCTTGGCGGTCTCGGCCATGAAGTGCACGCCGGCGAGCACGATCACGTCGGCATCCACCGTCACCGCCTCGCGGGCGAGCGCCAGACTGTCGCCGACGATGTCGGCCACGGTGTGGAAGATCTCCGGCGCCTGATAGTTGTGGGCGAGGATGACGGCGTTCCGCGTCTTCTTCAGCGCCAGGATCGCCGCCACGTCGTCCGCGAGCGCCGGCCATTCGATGGCCGGGATATGCCGGCGGACGCGGTCGTAGATGTCGGGCAAGGGGAAGCCGGCGGGATAGGCCGGGCTCGTGCCGATCGGGAGACTGGTCGCCGCCATGGACGCGTCCTCACTTATGCTCAATGTGAGCATTGTGCCGACTAACGTAGGGGGCCCGAGGCCGCTTGTCCAGATATGCTGGACTTGAGCATAACGATTTTGCGCTGCAGTCATTTATGCTGCAGCGCACTTGCTAGCGTGGGGCCCGCTGCGCCCGATACCGCAACGATCGCTTCTCTCCTGCTCGGCTCCGCGAAGGTGAAAAGCGCTCCCTGTGGACAGGCACGGGTCAGGCGGGCTTGCGCGTGGCCCTCAACCGGAAGCCGGGTGCCGGGCGCTCCAGCAGCACCTCGCGGCGGAAGCGCACCAGGCGGGCGGGGCGGCCGGTGGCGCCGCTGGTGACGCCGTCGGTTTCTTCTACCAGACCCTGCTGCGCCACGAGGCGGCGAAAGTTCTGCTTGTGCAGGTTGGTGCCGGAGAGGGCCTCCACCGTGCGCTGGAGCTGGAACAGCGTGAAGGTCGGCGGCATCAGCTCGAACACCACCGGGCGGTACTTGATCTTGCCGCGTAGGCGGCCGATTGCCGTGGCGAGCACCCGCCGATGGTCGAACGCCATCGGCGCGCCCGTGGCCCCGCTCTCGGTGGTCGAGGCCGCCCCCGATTGACCCTGCGCCTCGGGGATCAGGCCGGCCTCGAACAGCAATTCGTAGCGTTCCAGCACACGCTCCTCGTTCCAGGCGCCGCCACACAGGCCGAAGGTCAAGGCGAGGCGATCCTCGCGCCGCCGGCGCTGTTTCGGATCGGTCGTCTCCGCCGCCCAGGCGAGGAGCCTGGCCTCGATGTCGGTGAGCGCTGCGGGTCGGCCCTCGCGCCAATCCTCCCACGGCAGGTAGCCGTACCAGTTGCGCCACGACGCCTCGGCGAGGCCGGCGGGGCGGACTTCGCGCACCAGGGCGAGATAGGCCACCGAGAGGGAGTGCAGCCCCTGCGATTCATCACCCTGCCGGTCGCGGTCGCCGAAGGTGTAGAGCTGTTCGACATAGCCGAGGCGCTGGTGCGTCTGGCGCTCGACCCAGGCGCGCAGGCCGCGCTCCAGGGTGGGATGCTCGGGCACCAGCGGACCCGCCGGCAAACCGCGTGAGCGCCCGGACGCCTGCCCGTCGACCTCCACCGTGAGCGCACGCGGCTCGCCATCGGTCGCCGCGACGATGACGGCGACGAGACCGACCGCGGACGGGTTGGAGAGTGCGCTCTCCTCGGTCCGTTGCGTGTCCTGCGCCGTCGTCACGTGTCCTCACCCTCGCCCGACCCCGCTCATCGCATATCGGAGCCCGTCGCGTGAGCGCCAAAATGCCTCGCGCCTCCCCGGCTGGGGTGTTCTCTCATGGGGAAGCTGGAGCATCCTGCGATCGTGGGGCAAGGAGGCGCGCCGGATTGCCCACCACCGTCGCGCCCTCGGCGACATCGCGCGTCACCACGCTGCCCGCCCCGACGATGGCGTGGTCGCCGATGGAGACCCCCGGCAGGATCAAAGCTCCACCGCCGATCCAGACGTTTCGGCCGATCCGGATGGCGCGGGCGAATTCGAGCCCGGCTTCGCGCGGCGCGGCCTCGCGGGGATGGTCCGCGGTGAGGATGTGGACGCCGGGTCCGATCTGCGTCCGGTCACCGATGCTCACGGGAGCACAATCGAGGATGATGCAGCCGAAGTTCAGGAATACATGCGCGCCGAGGCTGATGTGGAGCCCGTAATCGCAGTGGAAGGGGGGCCGGACCACCGCTCCGTCGCCGACAGCCGCAAAACGCTCTCGCAGCAACGCGCGGCGCAATGCGGGTGTCTCCGCCAACGCCGCGTTGTACCGCACCATCCAATGCTTGCAGCTCTGGCCGTCGGCCTGAATCTCCGGGTCGTCCGGATGGTAGAGCTCGCCGGCGAGCATTTTTTGCTTCTGGGTGCGGTCCATGCGGAGGTTTTCCCGTTGAAACGTCGATCAACGCCCTGCTTACGTGTCGCGGTCCAGGCGGCAATGACTTTCGGCCGGATGCCGCGGCCCCTAAGAACATCTCGACGGGCTGACGGGAGTGATCGCGTGATCGGACGAGACGAAGCGACGGGCGGGCGTGCAGCCGTCGATCTGCGCCTCTATGGCCTCCTCGACGTTGGTGTGTCCGGCCCCGACGGAGCCCGGCTCGCGGCGCTGGCGGCCGAGGCGGTGGCGGGCGGCTGTACGCTGCTGCAGTACCGCGAAAAAGCCATTCCGGATGCGCGCGCCGCACTCGCGCGAATTCGCGCGATCCACCAGGCGGTCGCCGGCAGCGGCGTGCCGCTCCTCGTCAACGACCGGGTCGATCTTGCGCTCGCGGCCGGGGTCGAGGGCGTGCATCTCGGCCAATCCGACCTGCACCCCGCCGATGCCCGTCACCTGCTCGGGCGCGCGGCGATCATCGGGCTCACGCTGAAATCCGGGGCGCAGGCGGACGAACTCTACCGGTTGCCGGTGGATTACGCCTGCATCGGCGGCGTCTTCGCGACGACGAGCAAGGACAATCCCGATCCGCCGGTGGGTCTCGATGGGCTCGGCCGGATCGTGTTCCGGGGGCGGCTCGCGCGCGGGCCGGGCTTCCCGCTGGGCGCCATCGCGGGCATCGATTCCAGCACTGCCGCAGCGGTGATCGCGGCGGGGGCGGACGGCGTCGCGGTGATCTCGTCGCTGTTCGTCGGCGGATCCGTCGAGGGCCAGGCGCGCGACCTGCGCCACCGGATCGATTCCGCTCTCGCGGCGCGGGGCGTCGCGGCCTAAGGTCGGGCAAAACCGAGGAACGCCATGATGACAGGGGCCATGATGACACGGGCCATAATACCGATCGCCGTCACCATCGCGGGCTCCGATTCGAGCGGTGGGGCCGGCATTCAGGCTGACCTCAAGACCTTCGCGGCGCTCAAGGTCTATGGCGCCAGCGTGATCACGGCGCTCACCGCGCAGAACACCCTCGGCGTCCAGGGCATCCACGACGTCCCGGCGGATTTCGTCGCAGCACAGATCGACAGCATCTTCTCGGATCTGACGGTAGCTGCCGTGAAGATCGGGATGCTGTCCCAGGTCGCCACCATCGAGGCGGTGGCCGCCGGGCTGAGACGGCACGCGACCGGTATCCCCATCGTCCTCGATCCGGTGATGGTCGCCACCAGCGGCGACCGGCTGATCTCGGATGCCGCCGTGGAGGCCCTGCGCCGGCACTTGCTACCGCTCGCTGATCTCGTCACCCCGAACCTTCCCGAGGCCGCGACCCTGCTCGACGAGCCGAACGCTTTGAGCGAGAACGAGGCGGTCGCGCAGGGGCGAAAGCTGCTGGCGCTCGGCGCCCGCGCCGTTCTGATCAAGGGCGGCCATGCCGAGGGCGACGAGAGCGTCGATCATCTGATGAGCGCGGACGGAACCCTGCGCCGCTTCGCCGCCCGGCGCATCCCCACGCGCAACAGCCACGGCACCGGCTGTACCCTGTCCTCGGCGGTGGCTGCCGGCCTCGCCAGGGGGCTTCCGCTGGTCGACGCCGTGGCCCAGGCCAAGCGCTATGTCACCGCTGCGATCGCAGCCGCCGACTCGGTGCAAGTGGGGCAGGGCCATGGCCCGGTACACCACTTTCACGCCCTCTGGAGCTGACCCGCGCCTTGCGTCGGGACGGACTTTGCGTTTGAAGTACCGTACAATCGTCCGGTTAACGGAACGAACGCGCGGATTTCAGGGATCATGGACGATCAGGTGACCACCCCCGACCGCGGGCGGCAGCGGGATGTGCTGACCGGTGCGCAGGTTCTGTCGGGCCAGCTCGGCAAGACGATCCAGCGCCTGCGCAAGGCCTACAACCTGTCGCTCTCGGAACTCGCCGAGCAGTCCGGCGTCGCGAAATCGATCATCAGCCAGATCGAGCGCAACGAGACCAACCCGACGCTGGCCACGATCTGGCGCTTGAGCCAGGCCCTCGACGTCTCCATCGAGCGGGTCTTGGCCACGAGCGACGAGGAGCCCTTCATCGAGAAGACCTCGCGGGCCGACACACCGATCCTCGTCTCCGACGACGGCAAGGTGCGGCTCGCCATCGTCGGCTGGATCAAGACCGTCGAGTGGCTGCAGTGGTATGAAGTGACTGCCGATCCCGGCGGCATCCTCGACTCCGACCCGCACCAGCGCGGCTCCGTGGAATCGCTCACCGTCACCGCAGGCACGATGGAGGTCGAGGTCGCCAACACCGTCCAGCGTGCCCGGGCGGGCGAGACCCTGCGCTACCGCGGCGACCGACCGCATACCGTGCGGTGCATCGGTTCGGAGCCGGCCAAGGCGATCATGGTGATGATCATGAAGGCGGCGGTGATGGAATGACGCGGCGCCACCCGACCCCGTAGGGGCTGCCGGGTCGCGGACGGTCAGCGGCCCGAATTCACCCAGGTCACCATCTCACCGAGCACGCGCGCGAGCGCCGCGTCGAGACCCACGGCCGCGCTGCCGGCATCAACCTTCGGCACGGGAATGCGGGCGGTGAAGATGCGGGCGGCAACCACCTTGCCGCTGCCATCGGCGATCAGCTTGGCCGAGATGTCCACCACCGCCTCGCCGGAGCCGGCGGCGATGTCGAATGCCCGAATCTCGCTGATGAGCTGGTACTCGGAGACGACCTTGTCGCCGGGGCGGCTCACGGACTTGAGACGGCCGGAATTCTCGAGGCTCTGGATGATCCGGGTCTGGATCAGGCGCGGCAGGCGATCGGCCCACTGTCCGCCGCCGAGAAACGACAGGGCGCCGCCGGATTCGCGCACGATGATGCGGTCCGCCTCGAACGGCTGGATGCCCACCGGTTCGGCCACCACGATGGAGCGCGCCGACACACCCGTCCGGCCGCTGCGCGGCAGGGCGGCGAGGTCAAAGGTCAGCGGGACGGCGCCGCCGCAGCCGCCGAGGGCCGCCGCCAGCAGGCTCGCGCCGAGCGCGAGAGCGAGAGTGTGGTGGGTCATACGCAATCCGGACACAGCAGCACGACGGGCTGCTGGCGCTAAACTACGGTAAAGCTCGATTGGTGCCGTGCGGCGCGACACGTTCGGCCGGTAGCGGCGCGGATCAGCGACCACCGTTGTATTCTGGCAACGACGGCTTGCCGCCGAAGATCACCTGGGACGGATCGCGCTCGAGGTTCTTCACCGTGCGGTTGAGGGTGTTGAGGGTGCGCTGCCCATCGGTGGACAGGGCCTCGACCTCGCGCCGGCCGGTGCCGCTCAGGCGGTTGAAGCTGGTGGCGATGTTCGAGGTGCGCTTGTCCAGATTCTCCGACAGGGTGCGGAAGGCGCGGCCCGCATCGCGAACCGAGATCGCGGCCTCGCGCACCTCGGTGAAGGTGCTGGTCCCGGCCGAGCCCGAAGCGGAGCCGAGGAAGCCCTCGGCGCCCTTCAGCACCGCGTCCACCCGGTCGGCCGAGGCATCGAGCTTGGCCATCATGCTGCGCGCATCCTTGAGCGCGCCCTGGATGTCGGGGCTGCCGGCGGCGAGGGCCGCCGAGAACCGGTCGGCGTTGTCGATCACCCGGTTGAGCTTCTGCCCGTCGATGGCCTTGACCAGACCGCTCACCGCCGGACCGGCATCGGCGAGCGTCTTCGAAAAGGCCTCGACGTTGGCCAGCGTCCGCGTGATCGCGCCTTCGTTGCCGGCCACCACCTTGTCGAGGCGCTGGAGCACGTCGTCGGCGCGCTGGGCGATCTGCTTGGCCGCCGCCATCATGTCCTGGATGTCGGAACTGTCGGCGAAGATCGTCGGCATCTGCTCGCCCGAGCCGGGCGGCAGAACCGGGGAATCGGCGTTGCCGCCGGAAAGCGAGATCGTCGAGACGCCCGTCAGCATCGCCGAATCGAGGCGCGCGCGGGTATCGGCCCGCAATGGCGTGGTACGCTCGACCTCGACCACGGCGACGACCCGGCGCGGGTCCTGCGGCAGCAGGCGCACATCCATCACTTCGCCGACCTTGATGCCGTTGAAGGCCACGGTGGAGCCCTTGGCGAGCCCGCCGACGCTGCCGGAGAAGACGATTCGGACCGCCTGCCGGACCTGGCTGCGCGAGCCGCCCTGCAGCCAGAACACGAAGCCGAAGGCGGCCACGACCACCGCGAGGGTGAAGGCGCCGATCAGGGCGTAGTTTGCACGGGTCTCCATCGGATCAGCGATACTCCGAGACGCGGTTGAATGTGCAGTGCGTCATCGCACGCAGACTGGAGGCTGTGGATTCAAGCGGCATGGGACGCTCCGCCGGGGACGATGGCGCGGGCGCGCTTGCCGTGGAAATACGAGCGCAGCCAGGGATCGTCGCTCTCGAGCATCTCGGCGATGGTGCCCTGCGCGATGATCTGGCCGTCGCCGAGCGCGGCGATGCGGTCGCAGGCGGTGTAGAGGCTGTCGAGGTCGTGCGTCACCATGAAGACGGTGAGGCCCAACGTCTGCTTGAGCGTCGCCACCAACTCGTCGAATTCGCCGGCGCCGATCGGGTCGAGACCCGAGGTCGGCTCGTCGAGGAACAGGATCTCGGGGTCGAGGGCGAGCGACCGGGCGAGCGCCGCACGCTTGATCATGCCGCCGGAGAGTTCCGAGGGCAGTTTGTCGGCGGCGTCGGGCTTGAGGCCGACCATCTCGATCTTGAGGCGCGCGAATTCGTCGAGCAGGCGCTCGGAGAGGTGCAGGTGCTCGCGCATCGGCATCTGGATGTTCTGCTTGACGGTGAGCGCCGAGAACAGCGCGCCCTGCTGGAACAGCACGCCCCAGCGCTGCTCCATCTGCCGGCGCCGGGTGACGGTCAGCCCGTCCATGTCCTCGCCGAACACCGCGATGGTGCCCGAGCGTTTCGGCACGAGGCCGAGGATGGTGCGGGTCAACACCGACTTGCCCTGGCCCGACGGCCCGACGAAGCCCAGGATTTCGCCGCGGTAGATGTCGAGGTTCAGCCCCTTCATCACGGTCTTGGTGCCGAACCCGACCACGAGGTCGCGCACGCTGATGATCGCTTCGCGCGCAGAGGCGTCATCGCGCGCAGAGTTATCCTCGCGCGGAGCTGCGCGGGCGGTCGGCCGCTCGGTCTGGGTGAGTTGCTGATGCACGTGATCTAGAAATCGATAGCCGCGAAAAAGACAGCGAAGAGTCCGTCAAGCACGATGACCATGAAGATAGACTTCACGACTGAGGCGGTGACGTGGCGCCCCAGGGATTCGGCCGAGCCTTCCACCGCGAACCCCTCGATGGTGGCGATGATTCCGATGATCAGCGCCATGAACGGCGCCTTGATCAGGCCGACCGCGACATGGTGCAGGGAGACCGCCGCCTGCAGCCGCGCCAGAAACGCGTCGAGGGTCATCCCGCCATAGAGCGCCGCCGTGAGGCCGCCGCCGGCTAGCGCCGCGAGCGAAGCGAGGAAGGCGAGGATCGGCAGGCCGACCACCAGCGCCAGGATCCGCGGCACGATGAGGATTTCGATGGGGTCGAGGCCCATGACGCGCAAGGCGTCGACCTCCTCGCGCATCCGCATCGAGCCGATCTCGGCGGTGAAGGCGGAGCCGGATCGACCCGCCACCATGATCGAGGTGAGGAGCACCCCGAGTTCGCGCAGGATGAGCAGGCCGATGAGGTTCACGACGAAGCTCTGCGCGCCGAAGCGCTGGAGCTGGAAGATGCCCTGCTGTGCGACGATGCCGCCGACGAGGAACGAGATCAGGACGATGATCGGCACGCCGCGAAACGCCACCTGCTCGATCTGGTTGACGAAGGCGGTTCCGCGAAACGTGCTCGGGCGCGCCGCGACCCGGATGCAGGCGGTGACGACTTCGCCGAAGAAGGCGAGGCCGGTGACGATGTCCGATTTGGCGCCGACGGTCCGCACGCCGACATCGTGCAGGAAGCCGAGGACGCGGCCGCGTCGCGGTGGCGCGGGCTCGGCCGCCGGCAATCTCACCTCGCCCAGAAGAATTCGGTGTTCCGGCCGCGCGCCCGCATAGGCGAGGCTTCCGCCCGCCGCTTCGATCTCGCCGCGCGTGCGTTCGAGGACCCAGGCGCCGAGGGTATCGAGGCGCGCGACATCGGTGAGGTCGACGAGCACCGGTTCGCCGTTGGTGGCGCCCGCGATGCGTGCGGCTGCCGATTCCACGGCCGCCCCCTGGTCGGCGGTCCAGCGCCCCTTGAGCGCCACGCGTCCGCTGTCGCCTAGAATGACGATGTCGGCGACGTCCGGTTTCAAATTGGCCTCAAGCGAACGCAACGATGTGTCACTCCCGTTCGCCTGCGAGAAACGCAGAACGCGGTTACCGAACAGTGTCGGGATCACTCGGTGAAGCGGAAGTGCTGACCGAGAAATGGGGTGGTGTGAAGGCTGGCCTCGGCGCGATGCGCGCGGCGCGTGCCGCGAGGCACAGGCCGATCAACGCCAGCGGGGCCATCAACGCGAAGGTGAGCGGGCCACCACCGGCCTGGTAGGCCGCGCCGCAGACGAGCGTCGCGCTCGCCGATGCCAGCGCGTTGGTGGCGCTCACGGTACCCTGCGCACGGCCTCGGGCGCCGTCCGGGGCGTAGCGCGAGACGGCGGCCATGGCCCCGAGCTGCGTCGCGCCGAAACTGAGTCCGTGCAGCAACTGCAGCGCGATCACCGGTCCGAGCCGATCGCCCACCAGTGCCATCCCGATGGCGCGGATCAATGCGGCGATGCCCCCGAGGGCGAGGAGCCGGAACGGCGTGCGCCACCGCGCCGGGCAGCGTCCGATTCCGGCAAACAGGACGATCTCGGCCGCGACTCCGATGGCCCACAGGGTACCGATCCAGGCCGAGGGGATGCCGTGTGTGCTCCAGTGGATGCTGCCGAAGGCATAGATCGCCGCGTGGCTCGCCTGGATCGCCGCCGCCGCCGCGATGGCGAGCCACAGCACCGGCGGAAGGCGCGGCCGTCGGCCGTCGGTCGGGGCCGGTTCGGCGGGTGGCGTCGCGATCGTCGTCGTCCCCGCCACCGTAGCGGCGATCAGGGCGAGCGCGGTCAGGAGCAGCGGCACCGCGAGGCGCTCGCCGAAGGCTCCCAGGGCCGCGCCGCCCGCGAGGTTGGCGAGCAGGAATGCGATGGAGCCCGCCATCCGGATGCGGGCATAATCGAGCCGGGCGGAGCGGCGCACGGCGCCCAGGGTCATGTAGTCGATGCTCGGTACCAGGGGGGCGCCGGCAGCCGCGTTGAGGACGATCAGCAATGCCAGCACCGGCCAGCCGAGGCCGGCGGCCACCGGCATCAGCGCATAGGTGAGCGCCAGTGCCAGACTGCCGATCGTCAGCAGGCGGCGGGCGCCGACGCCGCGGTCGATCAGGCCGACGAGGGGCGCGGTCGCGACGATCTTCACGGCGATGGGCAGCGCGAGCAGGGCGCCGATGATGCCGGCCTCCAACCCGAGCGCGTTCAGCCAAACCGGCATGAACGGCATCGCGATGCCGATCTCGACGAAGACCACCGCGTAGAGCAGCGAGAGTCGGGCGGCGTTGGGGGCTTCCCGCACCATGTCTTGCGGGATGGACGGGTGGGACAAGGCGACCGTGCGGAAGGCTGGGGACCGCCTGCGGACGGGTCGCGGCGGCGGACACCCGTAAAGCCGGCGTTAAAACCGATCTGTCAATCTGATCGGGCTTGGACCCCAGCGACCGCCGGCGCCGGTTGCAGTCTACCCAAGGACCTGGATTTGATGTCGAGTTCCCGTTCGCTGACCTCGATCGACGTATCGGAATACGATCGTATCGAGGCGGCCATGACCGAGAGCGAGCGGGGTCGCTGGTTCCTCGACGAGTATGTCCGGCGCAACCGCACCACCGACACCGAGATTCTGCTCGGCGCCATCGCCCGGCTGGAGAGTGTGGTCACCGGCGATCGCGAAAGCGGCCAGATCGGCCGTGTCCGCGGCGACCTGATGGACATGGCCCACGCCATTGCCCGGACCAAGGCCGAGATCAACGCGATCAGCGCGCCCGACCACGAGCAGACCCGCCTCGGCGGCGCCTCGATGGCGCTCGACGCCATCGTGCGCTCCACCGAGCGGGCGACCTCGGACATCCTGAGCGCCGCCGAAGACGTCCAGGAGGCCGCCTGGACCTTGCGCGAATCCGGCTCGGACGCTGCCGCATGCGACACCCTCGACCGGCGCGCCACCGAGATCTACACCGCCTGCTCGTTCCAGGATCTCACGGCGCAGCGCACGGCGCGCATCATTCACACCCTGCGCTACCTCGAGGAGCGCCTGGCGGCGATGATGTCGATCTGGGGCGATGCCCTCGACACCGTGCCTCAGGCCCCCGGCGCAGCCGCTGCCCCGACCGCAGATTTGTCCCAGAGCGACGTCGACCGCTTCATCGACCTCGAATCCGGCCCGGCCTTCGACGAGGCGGCCCCGCCACGAGCCCTCCAGGCACTGGCGAGCGCCGACGACATCATCTTCATCGAGACCAGCGAGCCCGAGCCCGACGCATCGGCCGAGCCGGAATCTGAGGCCGTGGCGGAAGCGATCCCCGCCGCGGAAGAAGCCATGATTGTCGCTTCCCTCGACGAGATGGAGCCGGTCGGCGAGCCCGAACCGATCGTCGCGACGCCGCCGGAGAGCCCGGTCGAAAAGATCGATATCGCCGCAGCCTTCGCCGATATCGACGGGCTCAGCGACGACGAGAAGCGCGCGCTGTTCTCCTGACTTTATGGCTGTTCGACGCCTTCGCTCCTTCCACTGAGCATTGGTCAGTGCGCATCCCCTCTCCCCGCACGCGGGGAGAGGGACGCGACGACCGCGTCGTCGGCGCGTCGAGGCGGCAGCCGAGGGTGAGGGGGTGATCCCGAAGGAGCCTCCACCGACATCGCCCCCTCACCGTCGCTGCGGCTTCGCCTGCGATCCTCTCCCCGCAAGCGGGGAGAGGGAGGCTCTCACCGTCGTTCAGGTGGGTTCCGTCTGCGATCGCCCGGCCCCACACGAGATGGGGCCTCCTACAATCTTGAAAGCCGACGCGCGACCACGCTCTCCAGCCTGACGCCGGAGCTTAGGGTCCGGCCTCGTCGCGGCGTGGGGTCGCGGACGACGTCCGGCCGCGATCGGCGCGCGGCCTGCTACAAGGTAATCATGCCTCTCCACCTGCTGAAGCTCTGCGTCGGACCCGCCACTGTCGCGGACCTCGAAGAGCGTATCGCCCAGAACCGCGACTACGCCTTGAGCCAGGGGCGCGACCCGACCCCGTTCCACACCACCCGCATGGTCCCGACCCGCGCCGCCGAGATCGCGGGGCAGGGGTCGATCTACTGGGTGATCAAGGGGACGCTTCTGTGCCGCCAGAGCATTCTGGCGATCGACCCGTTCACCGACGCGGACGGGATCGGGCGTTGCCGGCTGATGCTCGATCCGGTGGTGCGGGCGGTCTCCCCGCGTCCGTGCCGCCCGTTCCAGGGGTGGCGCTACCTCAAGGCCGGCGATGCCCCGGCCGACATCGACGCCGCCACCGCCGGGGGCCTCGCCGAGATGCCGGAGGCCCTGCGCCGCGAATTGGCGGGTCTCGGTCTGATCTAATCGGTCTTGGTCCGTAGCCGAAACCAGCATCGCCGCGCTTCCCTGACGGAGCGCGGCGATCGCGTCTCTACGCGCCGTCGAAGCGGCCGCTGGCATGGGCGAGCATGGTGTAGACCTTGCCCGTCTCGGAGGTGAGGTAGGCATCCGCACGCGAAGAATCGCGGTCGTTCTTCGACACGTCGCCGAGCAGTCGCTCGAACTCGCCGACGTAGCGATCCACCGTCCGCCGGAAGTCGGCATCGCCGGTGTAGCGACGGCGCACTTCCTCGAAGGTCTGCCGGCCCTGCGCCGTGTAGATGCGGCGATCGAACAGGTTCGGCTCACCCCTGCGGTAGCGCTCCCACAGGTCCACCGCCGTCTGGTGATCGATCATCTTTCCGATATCGGCCGAGATCGTCTCCAGCGCCGTGCGCCCGCGCTCGGCCGCAGCCTTGCTGTCGGCACTGGCAGAGGCCGCCGGATTACCCTTGGCCGGTGCCGCCTTGGCCGGGGCCGGAGCGTCGTCATCCGACTCGTCGTCGAGGGAAGCCCGCGTCAGCAGATCCGAAAGCCAGCCGCGTTCGCCGCCGTTGCGGACGTCGTCGCGCTTCTGGCCTGCGGCGGGACGGGGCGCCTCGCCGGTGCGGACAGGTGCCGCCGCCGGCCGTGCCGCCGGCGCCGGGATGACCGTCATGGTCTGAGCCGGCTTTGCCGCTGGCGCAGTCTTGGCCGCCGGCGCAGTCTTGGCCGCCGGATTGGGCTTCGGGGCAGGGGCCTCCATTGTCGCCTGGGCCGGGGGCTGGACCTGAGCGGCCGCCTGGGGCGGTCGCGCCGTCGATGGTGTGACCTTGGGCTGCTCGGCCGCATCCACCGAACGACCGGACTTCGCCACCAGCGCGGACAACGCGTTGAGCGCCTCGATCTGGTCGGTGACGACCCGGCGCATCTCACCGGTGGCGTCCTGGGTCTCGCGCGGGATCTCGAGGACGCCGCGCTGCAGGTCCGCCCGGGTGGCGTCGAGCTCGCGCCGAATCTCGGCCGCCATCTCGCGCATCCCCGACACCGAGTCGCCGAAACGGCTCGATGCGGTCTCCAGCACCGACATCATCTGCTGCGAGGCGCTCTCGATGGCGGCGCGCACGGTCTGGGTCGTGCGCTCGCCGGCGCTGTCCGCTCCGGAGCGCAGACCCTCGAAGGCCTCGACCACGGTGCTGCCGGCGCCCTTGGCGACGTCGGACAGGTTCTCGCCGATGGAGCGTGCCCGCTCCTCGGCCGCCCGCAACGTCTCGCCGATCATCGCATCGAAGCGCGTGGTCTGCGCGTCCAGGGTGCCCGAGCGCTCCTCGATCCGGGCAAGGACGCCGGCGATGGCCTCCTCCCGCGTGAACAGGAGACGCGATAGGCGGCCTTCGGCGCTTTCCAGCGACCCGGCGGCCTGCGCCAGGGTGTCGGCGTGCACGCGCCCGACCTCGCCGAGGGACTGCCCGCGTGCATCGAGCGAGGCGGCGAGTTCGGCCGCATCGCGCAGGGCACCTTCGGCCACGCTCCTGAGCAGGCCGACCTGTTCGGCGACTCCGCGGCTGGCCTTGGCGGTCTCGCCGGCGATGCCTTCCAGGGCCGCCTGGACCTGATCGACCCGGTTCGCGAGCCCCGATTCGATGGCACCGAGGGTGTCGGTGGCGCCGGCGACGAGGTCGCGCAACGCTGCATTGGCGTCGTCGACACGGGTCAGCACGCCGCCGAGTTCGGTGCGGAGATGGTCGTTGGCGGCGTTGAGCGTCGCGATGGCCCGCGATGCGCCGGTATCGATCGCACCGAGTAAGGCTTCGGCCGAGGCGCGCGATTGCGCCGCCAGCGCATCGGTGCGTTGGCGGATCGCCTCCACCAGCGGCGCGCCGGTGTCGCGCAGCGCCAGTTCGATGGCATTGCCGCGGGCGTTCAGCGCCTCGACGAGGTCGGCGGCGGGGCCTTCGACAATGGCGCGCAGGCGCTCGGAATGACCGCTGAGCGCCTCGACATGGGTCCCGAACGCCGCGACCACATTCTGGCCGCGTCCATCGATGGTCTCGACGAGGGTGCCGCCACGCTCCTCGATGGCGCGCGTGATCGTCTCGGCACTCTCGGCGAGGCGTCGGGCCAGGGATTGGCCACGGGCTTCGACGAGGCTTGCCAGGGCCGTCGAGCGGCGGTCGAAGGCCTCGGTCATGGCCTGGTTGCGGCCGTCGATCAGCGAAGCCACGGCTTCGTTGCGCTGGTCGAGGGCCGCGGCGAGAGCCGCCGCATGGGCCTCGGCGAGCTCCGCATGGCGGCCGACCCGCTCGTCGAAGGCCGAGAGCATCGTCGCCGTGCGCTCGTCGACGAGGGCGGTATAAGCGTCCTGGCGGTCGTCGAACGCGCTCGCCAGTGCATCGCCCCGCGACGCGACCAAGGTTGCGAACACCTTCATCCGGTTGTCGATGCGGCTGGTGAAGGCCGCGCTGCGGCTATCCACGGTCTCGGCGAGTGCCGAGCCTTGCGCTTCGATGGTGCGGGCGAAGGCCGCCGCCCGGCCTTCCACGAGGCTGTCGAGGGCGCGCAGGCGCTCGTCGAACAGGGACACCAGCGCTTCGGCGCGGGCTTCGACGCCGTCGTTGAGCGATCCGGCACTGCGATCGAGCAAGCGATCCAGGCTGCCGAGGCGCTCGTCGAACAGAGCCACGAGGCCATGGGTCCGGGCGTCGACGCGGTCGGTGAGGGCGTCGGCGCGGCTGTCGACGATCCCGTCGAGGGCGCTCAGCATCTCGTCGAACAGGGTGCGCAGGCTCTGGGTCCGGCTGTCGACGGATTCGGCGAGGCGTCCGCCACGCTGCTCCACGAGATCGTGGAGGACGGAGATGCGCTCGTCGAACAGCGTCGCGAGGGTCCGGGTGCGGGTATCGAGGGTTTCGGAGATCTGCGCCTCGCGGCCGTCCACGAGCTGACCCAGGATGCCGATGCGGTGATCGAACAATGTTCCGAGAGCCCGTGTCCGGGCATCGACGGTCTCGGCCATCTCGCCGCTGCGGCGACCGACGACGTCGTCGAGGGCCTCGATCTGGCGGTCGAACTGGGTGACCAGGGTCTGGGTGTGCGTACCGATGGTCTCGGCCAAGCGCGCGCCGCGCTGATCGACGAGTTCGTCGAGAACGCCGATGCGCTGGTCGAACGCCGCCGTGAGGGCCTGGGTCCGGGCGTCGACGGTGTCGGCGAGGTTGGTCCCGCGCCGGTCGACGAGATCGTCGAGGGTGTCGATATGGGCGTCGAACATGCTCGCCAACGCCTTCGTGCGGGCATCCACGGCCTCGGCCGCGCTGCCGAGGCTCGCCTCGATGGTGTCGACGAGAATGCGTCCGCGCGCATCGAGGGTGTCGTGGAGCGGTCCGATCCGGTCGGCGAAGCTGGTGCCGAGGGTATCGGCGTGGTTGTCGAGGAGGGCGCGAATCTCGCCGGTCCTGTCGTCGAGAAGCTGGTGGACGGTGCGCACGCCCTCGTCGAGGAGCGAACTGATGTCCATGGTGCGCCGGTCGAGGGTGGTGCCGAGGCGGCCCTCGCCTTCGCCGAGCAGGCGCTCGGCCTCCGCGACCACGTCGCGCAGGCGGGTGAGGATCGTCTCGCCGCGCTGTTCGAGGAGCTTGCCGAGCGCATTGCTGCCGCTGTCGAACAAGCGGGCGAGTTCGGTGATGCGGCCGCCGAGCGCACCGAACACGGCGCGGCCCTTCTCGTCGAGTTCGCCGCCCATGGCAGCGGTGCGCTCGTCGATGAGCGAAGCCATCCGGTCGGCCCGCTCGGAAAAGGCGGAGCGGATCGCGTCGGCCTGACGGTCGAGGGCCTCGTTGGCGCCGCCGGTGCGCTCGACGATCATGTCGACGAGTTCGCGGGTGCGGGTCGCCAGATCCTCGTCGACGGCACGGGTGCGGCTCTCGATGAGGCGGATCGCCTCGAAGGCCTGCGCCCCGAAGCTCTCGTCGATGGTGCGGCTGCGGTCTTCCAGGGCGGCCCCGATGGCTTCCAGCCGGCCGAGGACTCCGGTGTCGAAGCGACCGACGCCTTCCTCGAGAAGGCGCGCGAGTTCCGTCGTCTGGCTGTCGAGGCGTTGCGTGACCGCCGACGTGCGCTCGCCGAGGGCGTCGCCGAGGCTGAGGCTGCGCGTGGCGATATCCTGCGCCATGTCGTCGGCGCGGGCATCGAGGGCCTGGATCAGGTCGCGGCCGCCCTCGACCATGATGCGGGCCATCTCGGCGGTGCGCAGGATCAGCGCCTCGTTGAGCGCCGTGGCCCGGGTGCCGAGCTGCCCGTCGATCTGGCCGACGAGGTTGGAGAAGGTCTCGCCGATCTCGCTCGAGCGCTTGGCCGAGCGCTCTTCCAAGGCGCCGAGCTGGGTCTCGACCAGAGCGTGGGCCTCGCGCGTCCGCTCAGTGATGGCGAGGGCGACGGCGTTGCCCTTGACCGTGATGACGCGGTCCATCTCCTCGAGCTGGACGGTGACGGTCCGGCTCAGGGATTCGGTGTCGCGGGAGATGCGGTCGGCCAGGATGTCGCCGCGGGCGATGGTGTCCTGCAGGGCGGCCAGCCGGTCGGTGAGGACGGCGTCGAACGACTTGGCGCGGTCTTCCGTCGTGTCGGCGAAGGTCGCACCGGTTTTCGTGAGGGCATCGTTGACCCGTGTGCCCTGCGCCGTCACCGCCCGTACGATTTCGAGCGCGGTGGTGGACAGCTGCGTCTGGGCATCCTGGGCTTGGCTGGCGATGAGGTCGGACAAAGTCCGCCCGTGATTGCCGAAGCTGGCCTCCACATCCCGGACGCGGGCGGTCAGGTCGCCGCCGAGGCCGTCGGCCGCGCGGGCGATGGTGCCGGCGGCCTCGTCGGCGCGCAGCGCCAATTCCTCGTTGATCGCGCGCAGGAGCTCGCGGAGAGCCTCAATGGAGGCTTCGGCGCGGGCACCCACGGCGCCACCGACGCCGGAGGCGGCGTGCTGCAGCAGCTCGGCGGCCTCGGCGGTGCGGGCCGAGAGGTCGCTCGACGTCGCAGCGAGGCGGCGCTCGAAGATCTGCACGGCCTCGACCGTGCGGGCCTCCAGTTCACCGGTGGCGCTGGCGGCCGAGCGGCGCAGGGCCTGGGCGGCCTCGGTGGTGCTCGCGCCGAGGGCGACGGTGGTCTCTTCCGCACTGCGGCGGAAGGTGTCGGCCGCAGCGGTGGTGCGGGTGCCGATCTCGTCGTTCAGGAGCGTGACGGCGGTGCGCAGCACCTCGAGGGCATCGACCGTGCGGGTCTCGAAGCCGCGGCCGAGCGCGTCGAGCGCGCCGTCGAGGGTTTCGGCCGCTTCCTGGCTACGCTGTGTCACGAGGCTGCCGACGCGCTCGCCGGTGGCGCTCAGCATCGTCTCCAGGCCGGTGCCATGCACGGTGATCGTCTCGTGCAGGCGCCCCGCCACGGTCTCGATCCGGTCGGTGAGGGCGCCGCCCTGGGCGTCGAGGCCCGACGCGATCCCCTCGATTGAACGGAGCAGGTTTTCGCGGACCGTGTCGGCGCGGGCGCCGAAGGTCTCGACGATGGCGCTCGCGGCCAGTGCCAGACCGGCCTGGACGTCGTGGCCCTGGGCCTCGATCCGGTCGGACAGCCCGTTGCCGTGGACCGTGATGGTCTCGTGAAGGCGGTTCGCCAAGCCGTCGATGCGATCGGCCAGGGTGGCGCCGCGGACGTCGATGCCGGCGGTGATTTCGTCCACCGAACCGATGAGGCCGTCGCGAAGCGCGGTGGTGCGATCGCCGAAGCGGGTGATGATCCCATCGGCAACGCGCGCGAACCCGGTCTCGGCGTCACGGCCACGGGTCTCGATGAGGTCGGAGAGTGCGGTGCCCTGCACCGTGATCGTCTGGTGGAGGCGTCCGGCCACGGTCTCGATGCGGTCGGCGAGCGCGTTGCCGCGATCGTCGATGCCGTTCGTGAGGCCTTCGACGGAGCGGAGCAGGTCGTCGCGCACGGTCTCGGCGCGGGCACCGAAGGTTTCGATGATTCCACTCGCGGCCAGCGCGAGCCCGGCCTGGGCGTCGCGGCCGCGCTCCGCGATGAGATCGGACACGCCGGTGCCCGCGATCTCGATCTCGGTGCGCAGGTCGGCGCTGCGGGCGGCGATGTCCTGCGTCAGGGTCGAACCGGTCTCGGCGAAGTGACGGCGCAGGGCGTCGCCGGTCTCGGCGAAGCGCGCGGTGATCTCGCCGCCGGTGTTGGAGAATTGCGTGGTGAGTTCGTTGCCGCGGGACAGGAAGGCGGTCTCGAGTCCGCGTGCGGAATCCTCGAACGTCTGGCGGACTTCGCCGCCCTGGCGGTTCAGGGCGTCGATGACGTCGGCGCCGGTCCGCGCCAGGGTGCGGGCGACCTCGCCGGCATTCTCCGCCAACGTCGTGGTGAGGATGCCGCCGGTGCGCTCGAAAGCCCGGGTGACTTCGTCGGCGCGGCTCTCCAGCGACAGGGTGAGGGCGGTGCCGACCTCAGCGAGGCTGCCGCGCACGCCCTCGCTGGTGGCTGAGAGACGCTGGACGAGGTCGTCGCCGCGACCCGAGACCAGTTCGACCACGCGGTCGCCGGCTTCGCCGAGCGCCGCCGTGATCGCGTCGCCGCGATGGCCCAAAGCCGCAGTGATCGCTTCGCCGCGCGCATCGAGGGCGCCGGTGACCCGGTCGCCGGCGCCGTTGACCGCCAGGACGATGCGCTCGGCGGCGCCGTCGAGTTCGGCCGTCAGGCTCTGATGGGTTCCCGCGATCGCTCCGCGCACCCGCTCGGCGTTGGCGACGATGGATTCGCGTTGCGCCACCAGCTCGTCGACCAGCGAGCGGATGCGGATTTCGTTCTCCGAATAGGCGCGCTCCAGGGTCGCGATCTCGCCGCGCACCAGGGTCTCGAGTTCGCCGGCCCGGGCCAGGGCCCGCTCGACGCCATCGCCGACGGCGGCGACTTCGCGGCGCACGGTCTGCGACATGGTCAGCACCGCGTCGGTGGAGAAATCCTCCGGTTCTGCGAGCCGGATCGCGACCTCGCCCACGGCGCGCGCCACCAGGTGCATCTCCTGAGCCCGCACCGCGAGCATCCCCATGATCGAGAACAGCACGAGCGGTCCGACCACGACAGTGGCGGCCACCGCGGCCTGCAGGGCGGTGAGCCCGTGGAAGAAGCCCTTCAGATCGCCACCGGACTGGCTCCAGGCGAGGCCGATGAGAAGGGCGACCCACAGGCCCGAGCCGAGTGCGGCGAGAAGATAGGGCGTTCGCGAGGTGCGCACCCGCAGGGTCTGCTGGAGAATGCCGATATTCTGGCGATCGTCGTTGGCCACCATCGAGCGGTCGGGGGGCAGCAGGCCACCTTCCCGGCGCGGGCGGTGCCGGTCGGGCGCGGCGAGATCCGAGGGCAAGGGCTGGTCGAGGTCCAGACGCGGCGGCGACAAGCGTCCGCTCGGATCGTGCAGGGCATCGCCATCGCCGACGTCGGGCAGGCGCGGCTCGACGCGCGACTCCGCGTCGCTGCCTGCGAACATGTCCAGGTTGAGAGCCTGTTCGATCGCCGACAGCGCAGCCTCGGCCGGATCCTTGAGCTTCTTTTCCGTGGCCATCAAACGCCTCGTTACGCGCGGTCCCCTCAACGCGCCGAGCCCGGCGGTGAAGGATACTTTTACCAGTTAACCAGGTAAGTTTAGACTTTGGCGGTAGACCGGGATACCCGAGCCGACCGCAGCGCCCAAAAAACCTTAACGGAATGGTTACCAAGCCAGGGGCCAGAGAAACCCAGTCGCCTTTCCTCATGATGCCTCAAGGCTTAAGCGGAAGCGAACGGACCGGGTCCTCCCCTGTGGATAGCCCGCGATCCGCACCCGGCGGTTCGCCTCCGACGCGGATCGCCGGCATGCGAGGGACCATGCTCATCGATCGCGACCATCTCGGGCGTCAGACCTTCGGCGACACGGAGCTCGCCCGCGAGCTGCTCGATCTGTTCGCGCAGCAATGCCGGCGCCTCGTGCCCGGCATTACGGATCCGTCGCGCCCGGCCGACGAGCGCGCCGATCTCGCCCACACGCTCAAGGGCTCCGCGCTCGGTATCGGCGCCGTCGATGTCGCGGCGCTGGCGACGACCATCGAGGATGCGTTGCGCCAGCACCGCGGCCTCGGCACGAGCGTGCTGGACCTCGACGCGGTCGTCACCGCGACCTTGTGTGAAATCTCCGGCGCGGCTTGACCCCAACCCCCTCGGGACTTCGGGTCGCGGTGCCGGACATGGAACGGGTTCGATCCTGCAACGTAGGGGCAGGAATGTTCGCCGTGCGGGCGAGCGCGCTTGCATTCCACCGCCTGCCCCTTCAAGGCAGACGCGCGCAGCACAACCGGCCACACAGGCGTTGTACGAGCCCGGAGCCACCCATGCCCAAGATCACCTACGTCGACCATGCCGGAACGGCCAGGACCGTGGAAGGCGACGTAGGATCGACCGTGATGGAGGCGGCGATCCGTAACAATGTGCCGGGGATCGACGCCGAATGCGGCGGCGCCTGCGCTTGCGCCACCTGCCACGTCTACGTCGATGGTGCGTGGGCGGCGATCGTCGGTCCCGCCGAGGCGATGGAGCAGGACATGCTCGATTTCGCCTCCGACGTGCGCGCCACGTCCCGTCTGTGCTGCCAGATCCGGATCAAGCCCGAGCTCGACGGCCTCACCGTGACGACGCCGGCCCGTCAGGGCTGAGCGTCTTCGCCTCCGAGACGCTCGGAAAACCGCAACAGGTAACCGTCGGGGTCCTGGACGAGGAACTGACGAAACCCGATCCGCTCGATCCCGACGCGATACCAAGCGTCGTGAAGCGGGCGGAACAACGGCCATGGCCAGCACTTGAGCCGTGCGAGGATCGGAGCCACGGTTCCCACGTGAAATTGTAGGTTGATGCCGCGCCCGAGCGGCCTCTCCAGCGATCCGGTCTTCCAGTTGCCGTTGACCCGGTTCAGCATAACCTGTGCCCCCTCGCGTTCGAGATAGGCGAAGCCGTCCTCCGGCCGGGCATATGCGACCTCGAATCCGAGTGCGTCGCACCAGAAGCGCAGGCTGGCGACTGGGTCGAACACGTCGAGTTCCGGAACGATTGGCGAGAAGCCGGCCGACGGCGGCTGATCTTTCGTCATCGAAGTTCGTCCTACCGCACGAGGGCCCGCATGGCGCCGTCGATCCCTTCGAGATTGAGCGGGAACATCCGCCCTCCGACGATCTGCCGGATCATGCCGATCGACTGGGTGTAGCTCCAATGCTCGGCCGGGACCGGGTTGAGCCACACGGCCTTCGGAAAACGCTCCAGCAGGCGGCCGAGCCAGACCTGCCCCGGCTCCTCGTTCCAGTGTTCGACGGAACCGCCCGCCATGGCGATCTCGTAGGGGCTCATCGACGCGTCACCGACGAAGACCACGCGGTAATCCGGCGGGTAGGTGCGGATGACGTCGAGGAGAGACAGGGTCTCGTCGTGGCGCCGGCGGTTGTCCTTCCACACCCGCTCGTACGGGCAGTTGTGGAAGTAGAAATGCTCGAAGTGCTTGAACTCCGAGCGGGCCGCCGAGAACAGCTCCTCGGCCAGCGCGATATGCCAATCCATCGAACCGCCGACATCGAGGAAGAGCAGCACCTTCACCGCGTTGCGGCGCTCGGGACGCAGCTTTACGTCGAGATAGCCCTTGGCCGCGGTCTCCCGGATGGTGCCGTCGAGGTCGAGCTCGTCCGCCGCTCCGGCGCGGGCGAATCGGCGCAGGCGGCGCAGGGCCACCCGCATGTTGCGGGTGCCGAGGGCGACGGTGTCGTCGAGGTCCTTGAATGTCCGCTTGTCCCAGACCTTCACCGCGCGGAAATTGCGGTTGCCGTCCTGGCCGATGCGGATGCCCTCCGGATTGTAGCCGTAGGCGCCGAACGGGGAGGTGCCGCCGGTGCCGATCCACTTGGAGCCGCCCTGATGGCGCTCCTTCTGCTCGGCGAGGCGCTGCTTCAGGGTCTCGAACAGCGCGTCCCAGCCGAGCGCCTGCAGCTCCGCCTTCTCGGCGTCCGTGAGGTATTTTTCCGCGAGCTTGCGCAGCCATTCTTCCGGGATCGCGGTGGGCTCGGCGGCCTCACCCACTGTCTCGAACCCGTTGAAGACGGCGCCGAACACCCGATCGAACCGATCGAGGTTGCGCTCGTCCTTCACCAGGGCGGTCCGGGCGAGGAGGTAGAATTCCTCGACCCGCTTCTCCGCCAGATCACGGTCGAGCGCGTCGAGGAGCGTCAGGAATTCCCGCAGGGTGACGGGGAGCTTTGCCTGGCGCAGAGCCGTGAAGAACTGGAGCAGCATGGAGCGACAACGCGGCAAGGCGCCGTTGGGGTCAAGCCGGGCCTCCCTTCAAGGCTCGGCGCAAGGCCTTGCGGCGTCGATGTTCTTGCCTGTCGCCGGGTCCGTCGCGGCGTGTCCCGGACCCGCCACGCGTCCCGCACTGCAACGAAGCTGGGTATAACTCCGATTTTCTGTTGATAGGTGCCCATTTGCCGCTCCAGACCCCTCCTGTGTTGTCATCGGAATCGAACAGCTAACCTCCACAGTCCTGTGGACGTCAGGACAAGAAGTCAGGGCAGATGTGCTTCAGTTAGAGTAGGGGTGACCGTCATGGCGCTCGTCTTGCGTTCATTGAGCGATTTTAAGCGGTTTCTGGCCCGGCCCGGCGCGACGATCGAGGTCGTGAAAAACACGTTCGTGGACCGGCAGCCGTTGGCCTTCCAATCGGCCTATCGCGAAAAGGGCATGTACGAGCCGCGCACCGTCCAGGCCCTGTCGAAGAAGGCGGCGATCTTCGCGGTGCGAGGGCATCCGACGACGGTGTGGCTGTACTGGGACAAGGGCACCCGGAAATGGCGCTTTTCCGAGGACACCGTGGCGATCCCGCTCGACACCGGCCTCGGCCCTCCTGACGAGATCATCTATCGGTGCAGCTACGCCCCCGGCATGGAGCCGCCCTGTCGGGCGCCGGCCCGGGATGCGGCCCTACGCACACCCGCCACCGGCGCTCTGCCGGACAAACCGAAACCCCAGCGCCCCAAGCCTCCCCGGTCTCAGCCCACCGCCGAGCAGGGGCTCGGGACGCGCCTCCCCGGCGGCAAGGCCCCGGGCGGCAAGCGCGGCTCGGTGGAGCCGCGACAGGGCCGCCTGCTCTAGAATCCGGCGGTTCCTCTCCTCAGGCACTTTTCGCGGTCGTACCCTTGGCGATCGTCGCCTTGGCCGTCACACCTTTGACCGGTCCCGCAGAATCGTCCTTCGAAGCGCCGCCGTCGCGCACCTCGACGCCCTTGCCCACGGTGCGGCGAGCCCGGAAAGCGGGGCGCACCTCGGTCTCCTTCTTCTTGAGCATGGCGCGATACTCGTCCCGCCGCTCATGAATCGAGGCGATGACCAGACCCATCGGCACCCCGACATCGACCAGGACGGCCTCCGAGAGCTGCAGCGAGGCCTCGATTGTCTCGGGCACCGCATCGTCGACGCCCATCTCGTAGAGAGCCGTGGCATGGCGCGCGTCGCGGGCCCGGGCGACGATGGTGATGTCGGCCCGCTCGGCGCGCGCCGCCTCCACCACCGCCTCCACCGCACGCGGATTGTCGAGGGTGACGACGAGGGCGCGGGCATTGGCGATATCGCAGCGGCGCAGCAATTCCGGATTCGCCGAATCGCCGAAATAGACCGGATTGCCCAGCCGCCGATGCTCCGAAACGCGTGCGGCGTCGGCGTCGAGGGCGAGATAGGGAATCTTGTGGCGGGCCAGCATCTCTCCGACGAGCCGCCCGACCCGGCCATAGCCTGCGATGATCACCCGGTTCTGCAGCTTGTCCGGCACCGGTTCGGCGCGGGCGCGGCCGAGGGTGTTGCGCGACATCCGCTTGCCGAGGCGTTTGGCGACGACCGCGAGCGGCGGGATCGCGATCATCGTCACCGTCGTGACGATGAGGGCGGCCTGACCCAGCTCCTCGGGAACGAGGTTGCCGGCCAGGGCCCCGCCGATGAGCACGAAGGCGAACTCGCCGCCGGGCCCGAGCAACAGGGCCGCCTCGACGCCCACCGCGCGCGACAGCTTGAGGAAGCGGGCCGCCGCGACGATCACGCAGCCCTTGATCAGGATCAGGCCCAGCGACAGCCCGAGAATGGTGCCGGGCGTCGACATCAGCTGCGCCGGGTCGAGGTTCATGCCCACCGAGACGAAGAACACGCCGAGAAGCAGGCCCTTGAACGGGTCGATCGTCGCCTCGATAGCACGGCGGTACTCGGTCTCGGCCAGGAGCAGCCCGGCGACGAAGGCACCGAGGGTCATCGAAAGGCCGCTCGCCGCCGCCGTGAGCGCCGTGCCGATGATGACGAGAAGGCAGGCCGCCATGAACAACTCGGGCGACCGGGTCCGCGCCACCAGCTGGAACAGCGGACGCAGGGCGAGGCGACCGACCACCACGATGACGACGATGGCCACCGCCGCCTGACCGAGCGCAATCGCCAGCGCTCCGCCGACATTGGCTCCGTCGCTGCGCCCGAGCACCGCGATGGCGAACAGCACGGGCGCCACCGCGAGATCCTGGAACAGCAGCACGGCGAAGCTCGCCCGTCCGGCCGGCGTGTTGAGGCGCTTCTGCTCGGCCAGCACCGGCAGCACCACCGCGGTGGAGGACAGGGCGAGGGCGAGGCCGACGATGATCGCGGCGGCGAGCGGCACCGAAAGCGCCAGCAGGATCGCACCGAGGACCAGCGACGAGGCCAGCACCTGGATCGAGCCGAGGCCGAAGACGAGGCGCCGCAGGGTGCGCAGGCGCTCCCAGGACAGCTCGACGCCGATCATGAACATCAGGAAGATGACGCCGAACTCGGCCAGATGCGCGATCTCGGCCCGGTTGGCGATGGTGAAGATCGACAGCCAGTCGTAGGTGGTCGCCAGACGCCCGAGCCCGAACGGTCCGAGCAGCGCGCCGGCCCCGATGAATCCGAGTACCGGGCTGATCCGCAGGCGATGGAACAACGGCACCACCACTCCCGCCGTGACGAGAAAGATGATCGCTTCCTTGTAGGATCCGGCGTGGACGTCGGTCATCGATCTCCAAGGTCTCTCTCGGGCGGTGTCCGTCGCTTGGCGAACGAACGGCTCCACGATCATGCGGTGCAGTGGCCGGGCGGGGCAACCGGCGAATGGTCCGATCGACGGGGAAACCGGCGCGGACAGCGCGGTATGCCCTTGCAACTGGGATACCCGGATTGCACCACAGCGTGATGCGGCGCAAAAACGGCACAATGGCCGCATAACCCCGCGCTTAATGAAATGTTAAGCGCGGCGGACGTCGCGGTTCGAGACACGAGTGCCCTATGCGAAAGACGCCTCCCAGCCGGGATGTCCAGCGCGAACGCCGCGAATGGCGCCGGGAATCCGATCGGTGGACGCAAGAGCGCCACATCGAGAAGGGCTACCGCATCAAGTGGGGCTATGTCGGCATCGCCTACCTGGTGGAGGCGATGGTCATCGGGGCCTCGCTGTGGGGCGCTTGGCTGTTTGCCGGCGTCTATAGCGACGGCGATTCCAAGGCGTTCTACTTCATGCTGCTGGCGCCGCTGGTCTATGCAGCGGTGGAGCTGTGCCGGGTGCCGCTCGGGATCCTGGCGCGCACCCAGCGTTCGTATGTCATCAGGGCACTGGCCATCGTCGGCATCATCTTCGCCGCGGGCGTGACCACCAAGTCGGTCTCGCAGCTCGGCGAGATGATGTTCCATCCCCGACTGATGGACGCGGCCAAGGCGAAGACCGCCCTCAAGGACGCCCAGGCCGACCGCGGCACCATCGACGGGCGCATCTCCGCGGCCGATGCCCGCGTGGCGCAATACACCACCGAACTCGACCAGATCGAGAAGCGCTCCGCCGAGAACGCCCAGCAGCTTTCGGCCCTGCCGGCGCAGCGCTGCGAACGCATCTCCGGTACCAACAGCCGCGGCCAGCGCTACTCCAACCTGAAATGCGTCACCGACCCGCGCACCGCGACGCTGAATGCCAGTGTGAGCAAGGCCGGCGCCGACCGTGGCGTGGTGACGAAGGCCCTCGAAGAAGCCCGCAAGGCCCGCGCGGACCTCGACCGCGGCGCGGCGGATCGCAAGGTCGCCGACGCCGAGCAGGCCTATCGCAATTCGGTCAACCGGTCGCAGCTCCACTCCTTCACGGCGATGGTCTATGGCGTCGATCCGATCGACGTGAACGAAGCGCAGGTCCACGCCTTCCTGCGCATCTTCGTGTTCGTGCCGGCCCTGTGCGCCGCGTTCGCGTCGACGATCCTGGCGCTGTGCGCGGTCTCGGTGCGCAAGACCTTCATGGACGAGGACGATCTCGGCGCCTCCGTCGACCTCGCGGCGACGCCCTACATGCTCGACTCGATCACCGACGCTTTGCGGCAAGAGATCGGCCTGTCGCAGCAAAAGCAGCCGCGTGAAGCCACCGCCGCCTCGGGCGGATCGGCGGCCTCCGGCGAGGTCATCCCCATCGACCGCCGTGGGCCGGGTCAGGCCGTACCGGCCAGCGCGGGAGCGGGCGCATGAACCTCCACGCCACCGGTACGCCGGAGAACGTCGTCCTCGCTCAGAACGTCAACGGGCGTCTGCGTGCCGAGACGAAGATCATCGCCGCGCGCGCCTTCCTGTTCCGGGCGCTCGGCCTCGGCGCGTTCGCGGCCCTCGCCGGCATCGGCCTCGGCTCGGCCTCCTATGGCTACGCCTACATGAACCAGTTCGATTCGGCCGCCGAGAAGATCGCCAGCGCCATGCAGGCGGCCCTGTCCGACGTGACATTGAAGACCAAGGGCGAGGTCACCCTTACCGACAACGTGCTCAAGCTCGAAGGCACGATGCCCCGGGCGAGCGCGACCCCGACGCCGACCCAGGCGCAGCTCGGCAAGGATGCGGCGCCGGCCTCCAAGGCGATCGTCAACACCACCTTCACGGTGTTCAAGCAGGTGCCCTACATGGACGGGCAGATCGTCACCGGCTGGAATTTCAAGGCCAACGAGGATCAGCCGTTCCAGCAATATTGCTACTTCTCGCGCCGGACCAACGAGGCGAAGGGGCAGGTCGAGATCAAGATCGACCTCGCCATGGATGGCAAGACCCTGCCGCAGCCGCAGAAATCCGACGTGAACCTCGGCATCCTGGCGTCGAACTGCGTGTGGCATGACGGGAAGACGCTTTAGCGGGCGTCCGGGACGGCCTGCTGTCGCTCCGCATCAGCGTCCGCCGGAATCCCGCATCGGGTTCAGGACTGATACTCCAGGGAAATCACGCTCGTTGTCGGTCACGACGACGCAACGATGAACCTCCGCTACGGCGGCGATCATCGTATCGAGTGCGCTGCGCGGTCGTCCAAGGGTTCGACCCTGTGCCATCAATGCGGCCCAGGCGAGAGCGGCCGGCTCATCGAACGCCAGGACTCGGCCGGCAAACAGCGCCTGCGGTCCCTCTGGACCGGTGAACCAAGTCTCGAGACCGTCACGGCGTCTACCCACTGGAGTCTCGAGAATGCCGCGCCGGATTTCCGCCACCGTCAATGCGGTGATGAACAGGTCGGTATCCACCTGATTCGCCATCCAGGTCATCAGCGCGGCCGAAGGCGCCGGCTTGACGATGTTGCTGATGATGTTGGTGTCGAGCAGGTAGCGCGTCACAGTTCGAGTCCGCGGCCCTCTGCATCGTCCCGCGTCAGGTCGAGATCGAGCCCGACAAGAGGCGAACGTCGCAAGGCCGCTAGAATGCCGCCGGTCTTCGGCGGCTCGCCGCCGAGGGCGCTTGCGAGCGCGGTCCGGATCCGGGCAGCTTCAGAGCCATCCTCCGTCAGGCGACGCGCCAGCGATCTGATCAGCGCGCGGTCCGCATCGAGCCCGATCACCTCGAAGCGCGCAATGCCACGCTGAGTCAGCCTGGACCGATAGGCTTTGAGAGCCCGCTTCTGCGAGGTGTTGTCCATCGACGGACTCCGACGTATAGCCAGTCATATATCCGGCATGCTCGTGAGCGACAAGCCTCCGACATGGTGCTGTGCTTGCTTGCCCGGACCGGCAACCTCCTGCAGGGATCGACGCCCCATGCGCTTCACCGGCACCGCCGATTACGTCGCGACCTCCGACCTCACCACCGCCGTCAATGCCGCCATCGTGCTGGAGCGGCCGCTTCTGGTGAAGGGTGAGCCCGGCACCGGCAAGACGGTGCTGGCGGAGGAGATCGCCAAGGGTCTCGGCGCCAAGCTCCTCACCTGGAACGTCAAGTCGACCACCAAGGCGCAGCAGGGGCTCTACGAGTACGATGCCGTTTCGCGCCTGCGCGACAGCCAGCTCGGCGACCCGCGCGTGTCCGACATCGGCAACTACATCCGCCGCGGCAAGCTGTGGGAGGCGTTCACCGCCGACGAACGCCCGGTGCTGCTGATCGACGAGATCGACAAGGCCGATATCGAGTTCCCCAACGACCTGCTAACCGAACTCGATCGCATGGAGTTCCACGTCTACGAGACCGGCGAGACCATCCGTGCCGAGCGCCGGCCCATCGTCATCATCACCTCGAACAACGAGAAGGAATTGCCCGACGCGTTCCTGCGCCGGTGCTTCTTTCACTACATCACGTTTCCGGACGCCGAGACGCTGAAGGCCATCGTCGACGTGCATTACCCCGGCATCAAGCACCGGCTCGTGGAGGAGGCCCTGCGGGTCTTCCTCGAGACGCGCGCGGTGCCGGGCCTGAAGAAGAAGCCGTCGACCTCCGAATTGCTCGATTGGCTCAAGCTCCTCGTCTCCGAAGACATCTCGCCCGAGACCCTGCGCGAGCGCGACGGCCGCAAGCTGATCCCGCCGCTGCACGGTGCGTTGCTGAAGAACGAGCAGGACGTGAGCCTGTTCGAGAAGCTCGCCTTCATGATGCGGCGGGAGGGCCGCGGCGGCTGAGGCCGTCTCCGGCCGAACGACCCTAGCCATGCCGACGCGGTTGCCCAGATAGAGCGGGTCGGCGCGCGCCCATACTAAAGAGCGGACCGCTTCCATGAAGATGAAGAAACTCGGCCGCACCGGCCTCGACGTCTCGCCGCTCTGCCTCGGCTGTATGACCTACGGCGTACCCGAGCGCGGCCCGCATCCCTGGACCATGCGCGAGGAGGAGAGCCGCCCGCTGATCAAGCAGGCGATCGAGCTCGGCATCAACTTCTTCGACACGGCGAATTACTATTCGGACGGGACCAGTGAGGAGATCGTCGGTCGCGCGCTGAAGGATTTCGCCGATCGCGACGCCATCGTCCTCGCGACGAAATGCTACTATCCGCTGACGAGCCAGCCCAATGCCGGGGGACTGTCCCGCAAGGCGATCTTTTCGGCGATCGATGCCAGCCTGAAGCGGCTCGGTACCGATTACGTCGATCTGCTCCAGATCCACCGCTGGGACTACGCCACGCCCATCGAGGTGACCCTGGAGGCGCTGCACGACGTCGTGAAGGCGGGCAAGGCGCGCTATATCGGTGCCTCGTCGATGTATGCCTGGCAATTCGCCAAGGCCCTGTTCACCGCCGACCAGAACGGTTGGACGCGCTTTGCGACGATGCAGGACCATTACAACCTCCTGCACCGCGAGGAGGAGCGCGAAATGCTGCCGCTCTGCATCGACCAGGAGATCGCCGTGCTGCCGTGGAGCCCGCTCGCCCGCGGTCGCCTGACCCGGGATTGGGACGCCAAGAGCGCGCGCCAGGACACCGACGAGGTCGGCAAGCGCCTCTACGACGCCACGGAAGCGGCCGACCGGGCGATCATCGAGACTGTCGCGGAGATCGCCAAGGCGCGCGGCGTCTCGCGGGCGCAGGTCGCCTTGGCCTGGGTCGTCCAGAAATCGCCGGTGACCGCGCCGATCATCGGCGCCTCGAAGCCAGGTCATCTCGACGATGCAGTGGCGGCCCTCGATCTCGCGCTCACCCCCAACGAGACGACGGCGTTGGAGCGGCTCTACACGCCGCATCCCGTCGTCGGCTTCAACTGAAGGGTTCGCCGCGTGCTTCGTCTCATGCTCCTGCGCCACGCCAAATCCGACCGCCCGGCCGGCGTCGCCGACCTCGACCGTCCGCTCAACCCCCGCGGCCGCCGCACCGCACCGCTGATAGGGGCCTATCTGGCACGGGAGGATCTGCGTCCCGACCACGTCGTGGTGTCGCCCTCGTGCCGGACGCGGGAAACCTGGGAGCCGATCCGGATGGCGCTCGACGGTCCGGAAGCGGTGATCGTCCGGGAAATCTACGAGGCGCCGGTGTCCAGCCTGCTGGCGGTGGTCCGGAACACGCCGGAGACGGTGCGGTGTCTTCTGATGGTCGGCCACAATCCGGGCTTTCAGGACGTGTCCTTGCGGCTCGTCGGTGCGGGATCGAACACTGCGCGCGCGCGCCTGAGCTCGGGGTTTCCAACCGGAGCGCTGGCGGTGATCGACTTCGACTGCGAGCGCTGGAGCGAGGTACGGCCCGAGACGGGGCGGCTCGGGCGTTTCGTCGCGCCCAAGGACCTCGAGTCCGAAGAGGCGGCCTGACACCGTGCCTGCCGAGGCCGGTGTCGCGTCGGATTGAACCGTTTGCGAGCGCCATCGTTGCCTTGGTCCCTGGTCAAGCTTCGCGGATCCCGTGCTCCTCGCCACGCTCATCGCCCTGACGACGCTGCTGCCGCGCCTCGACGATGGCCTCGCGGTGGTGCGCGGCGACGTTTCCGCGTGGACGCGCAGCCTCTCGCAGGTCGGCGCCGGGCCCACCACGACGCCGCGCTTCCTGCCCGAATCCCGCGCGGTTTCGAATTGGCGTGAGGAGGCGGGCGAGGGCCTCCGGCCTGCCAGCCTGGCGCTCGTGGTGCGCTACGCCTCAACGGAGCCGGCCTTCGTCGCCCGCTGCGTCAAGCTCAACAACTACTGGTGCATCAAGAGCGCGCGCTGGACCGGAGAGATCGGGGCCGATGCCGAGGGCCATACCGGCTTTGCCAAAGCGGCCGACGGCGCCGATGCCGCCGCCCTGCTGTTGCGCCGCTACTATCGCGAGTTTGGGCGGCGCAACGCGCTCAGTATCGTCCGCCGCTGGGCGCCGGCCGAATGCCGCTCCGCGGGTGCCGCGCCGGTGTCTGCCCGACGGGTGTCGCCGGCGCTGGCGCCAGGTGGCCTGGGCAAGACGCTCCGGGCGCGCTTCCTTGCCCGCAACACGCGGAGTGGCATGCCGCGTCGCGCGCTTGCGGCGCGGGGAGGTCCGTTGCGGGTGCAGCCGTGGTCGCCCCTGGCGCGGATGGCCCGGCGCCCGAAACCCCTCTCCCCCGTCGCCGCATCGACGCCGCCCGTGCCTGCGCCGAAAACCGGGCTGCTCGTCCGTCCCTCGGAGCTTCTGGTGAAGCCGTCGGTGATCGTCGCGAAGCCGTCGGTGCTCCTCGTCGAGCCCGCCAGGGTGCTGGGAAACCCGACCACGTCCCCGGCGAAGTCCGCGAGCCGGTCGGCATCCGCGCGCCTTCAGGACCGGTTCGTCGCCGAATCCGCCGCATTGCCCGCCATCGCCGCCGGTCTGGGTGCGATCCCGCTGCTCGACCTCAGCCTGCCGGCGCCGCTCTGTTCCAACGACGAGACCCGCATTCGCAACTATGCCGGACGGATCGCCGCCAGTGTTGGCGTGAACCTGGAGGACGACCTGAAGCTGTTCGGGGCCGATGGGCGACCGTCGCCCAACTTGCGTGCGGTGATGCTCGCCATGTCCAACGTCGAGCTCGGCACCCTGCGGGCCGGCCCGGCGCTGGTGGAGGCGGCGATTGGCCGTCTCGATGCCGGGACGTTGGCGGCCTTGAGTACTCCCGCCCGGACGCCGTGAATCGCCGTCACCCCGGCGTTTCCGGGAAAGCCTTGTGGTTGCGTCGTTCACGCGCCACCTCAGCGCAGCCTGCCCATCCACCCCCCGCCAGAGTGTCGTCGTGCCGTCCGAGAATCGCCGCCCATGAACAGCTTCGCCGCGCGTGCCGGCTCCGCGGTCAAGGCCTTCGCCGAAGCGTCGAGCGACCTCCTGATCCAACCGACATTGCGGCTCGGTGTCACCGGGTTGGCGCGCTCGGGCAAGACGGTTTTCACCACCGCGCTGATCCACCATCTCGTCGAGGCGCATGCGCTTCCGGCCTTCGCGCCGTCGCATGAAGGCCGTCTGCGCCGCGCCCGGCTGGTGCCGCAGCCGGACGACGACATTCCGCGCTTTCCCTTTGAGGAGCACATGGCGGCCCTCACTGGCGAGCGGCTATGGCCCCGTTCCACCGATCGGATCAGCCAGTTCCGGCTCGCCATCGAATACGAGCGGGCGGGCGGCTGGCGCTCGGGGCCCGGTACGCTGATGCTCGACGTGGTCGATTATCCCGGCGAGTGGCTGCTCGATCTCGCCCTCATCGACCTGAGCTATACCGCGTGGTCCCGAGCCACGATCTCGGGCACCCGCCGCACCGGCCGGGCGGCGATGGCCGGACCCTGGCTCGAGACCCTGAAGGGGCTCGACCCGAATGCGCCCCTGGACGAAGTCGTGGCCGAGCATGCCAGCACGGCCTTCAAGACCTATCTGTCGGCCCTGCGCGCCGGCCCGGAATCGGTGGCCACCACCCCACCCGGCCGCTTCCTGATGCCGGGCGACCTGGCCGGCTCGCCGGCTCTCACCTTCGCGCCTCTCGACAGCCTGCCCGATACGCTCAAGCCCGACAGCCTCGCCGGGCTGATGGAGCGGCGCTTCGAGGCCTACAAGGCCAAGGTGGTCGAGCCGTTCTTCCGCAACCACTTCCAGCGGGTCGACCGGCAGATCGTGCTGGTCGACGTGCTCGCCGCGGTCGATGCCGGCCCTGCGGCGCTCGCCGAGTTGGAGGAGGCGCTGGATTCGGTGCTGCTCAGCTTCCGCATCGGCCGCAACACGATCCTCTCACGCCTCTTCGCGCCACGGGCCGAGCGCATCCTGTTCGCCGCCACCAAGGCCGATCACCTGCACCAGACCAGCCACGACCGCCTCGACGCGCTGCTGCGCCTGCTGGTGTCGCGGGCCATGCGTCGGACCGAAGCCGCCGGCGCCCGGGTTGGAACCGTGGCCCTCGCCTCGGTCCGCGCCACCCGCGAGACCACGATCCATGACGGTGCAGACGTTCTTCGTGCGGTGTCGGGCACGCCCGAGGCCGGCGAGATCGTGGGCGACGAGGTCTTCGACGGGTTGAGCGAGGCGGCGATCTTCCCCGGAGAACTGCCCGCCCGCCCCGAAGCGGTGCTGGAGGGGGCGGTGCCGCCGGGCTCCCTGCGGTTTCCGCGGTTTCGTCCGCCGCTGGTGAAGCCGGATGCGCTGGGGCGTCCCGGCCACCTGCCGCAGATCCGCCTCGACCGGGCGATGCAGTTCCTCATCGGCGACAAGCTCACCTGATGCCGCGCATGAAGGTCCGTCCATGACCTCTCCCAACCGCCCCCGCGCCTTCCGCCTTCCGTCCGCCGATCCGGCCGAGGCGGTGGAGGGCGTGACGCCGCCGCCCGCGCCACCATCGCAGGTGCGGATCGTCGAGGAGCCCTTCGAAATCGTCGCCGCCGCCGACGGCACGCCGGTCCCGGTGGCGCCGAAATCGCGGGCGCCGTGGCTGTCGCTCCTGATGCTGGCGCTCGGCGGCCTCGTCTCCCTCGGGGTCGGTCTCTCCGTGGAGCGCCTGATCGCCGATCTCTTCAGCGCCGCCCCCTGGCTCGGTGCGGTGGCGCTGGTGCTGCTGGCGGTGGCGGCCATCGCGTTCCTGGCGATCGTGGCGCGCGAACTCTCCGGTATCTGGCGCGAGCGCAAGATCGAGACGGTACGGGCCAAGGCGGTGGAGGCCATCGCCACCCGCGATCATTCCGCCGCACAGGCGGTGGTTCGCGACCTCAGCGCGCTCTATGCGAATCGGCCGGCGTTGGCCGCCGGGCGCGCGCGCCTCGACACCTTGAGCGACGCGATCCTGGATGTGGACGACCGCATCGGCTTGGCCGAGCATGAATTGCTCAGTTCTCTCGACCGACAGGCGAAGAATGCTATCGCTTCGGCGGCCAAGCAGGTCTCCGGCGTCACGGCGCTCAGTCCCCGCGCCATCGTCGATGTCGCCTTCGTGGTCTTCGCCGCCGTGCGCCTGCTGCGGCGGATCGCGACGATCTATGGCGGCCGCCCCGGCTTCCTCGGCTTCCTGCGCCTGGCGCGCTCGGCTTTCGCCCACCTGACGGTGACGGGCGGCATGGCGGTGGGCGAGAGCATGATCCAGCAGGTGCTCGGCCTCGGCATCGCCGCGAAGGTGTCGGCCAAGCTCGGGGAGGGCGTGCTCAACGGCCTGATGACCGCCCGGTTCGGCCTCGCAGCGCTGGCGGTGTGTCGCCCGCTCCCGTTCGTCCGCGAGGCGCCGCCGCGCCTGTCGGATGTCGCGGGCGAGCTGCTGAAGCCGTTCAAGGATGAGGCGTGAAAGAAACGCTGAAAAGAAGCTCTGCCTCTGCCCAGATCATGACCTCAGGATGAGGGTATCGATTGGGATGATCCTTGGTGTCCAGATCTGTCCTTCGCTCGGTCCGCTCAGAGGTTCTTGAGGAACCCGGCGAGGCGCATCAGGCCCTCGGGCCACGGTCCGTGGCCGCTCGCCACGTTGATGTGGCCCGATTCTCCGGCATCGACCACCACCGCGCCCCAGGAATAGGCGAAATCCTCCGCCCGGTCGTAGGAGCAGTAGGGATCGTTCCGGCTCGCCACCACCAGGGACGGGAAGGGCAGGGGATCGCGTGGCACCGGCGCGAAGGCGGTGACGCTCGCCGGCAGGTCCGGGGTTCGCTCGACGTCGGGGAAGGCCACGAGGAGCGCGCCCCTCACCACCCCGGCGGGGAAGTCGGGGGCGGCCTGTACGGCGGCGACCACGCCGAGGCTGTGCGCGATCAGCATCACCGGCCGCGTCGCCTGCGTCACGGCCGTAACGATCCGGGCGCGCCACGCGGCGGCATCGGGGTGGTGCCAGTCATCCTGGGCGACGATCTGCCCGGTGGAGATCCGCTCGGCCCAGCGTGCCTGCCAGTGCGCGGTTTCGGAGCCGGCATAGCCCGGCAGAATGAGGACATCGCAATCGGCAAGCTTCATGGGTTGCTCCGATAGCGGCTCGAACGGCGCGCGTCGAGGTCGTCGCTTCAGGAGAGATCGCGCAACGCGTCCGTGGCCTCACCGGCAAGGTTGGCGCCGGCCAGACGGTCGGCATCGAACTGAGCGATGTCCTGCAGTCGCCGCGCGAGCCCTGCGATCCGGGCGGCGCGTTCGCGAGCGAGTTCGAGCGCCCGATCGAGAGAGACCGCTGCGAAGCGGATGGTGTCGCCCGGCCGGCGCTGGGCGACACGGCGCAGGTCGGCCGAGACCACCGTGGCGATCTTCGGATAGCCGCCTGTGGTCTGCCGATCGGCCATGAGGATGATGGGCAGCCCCGAACCCGGCACCTGGATCGAACCGTCGACCGTCGCATCGGAGACGATGTTGTAGCCCTGCGGGCCGTGGGCGATGGTCGGCCCATCGAGCTGGTAGCCCATCCGGTCTGCGCGATGCGACACCGAGAAGGCCGCGCCGAGGAAGGTGGCGAGGCCGGCTTCTGAAAAATGGTCCGCCTGCGGTCCGAGAAGCATCCGGATCGGTTCGGCGAGATCGAGGGAGAGCGGCGCGATGCCACGATCCGGGTCCCACGCGCGATCTGACGCGGCGAGGTCGAGAATGTCGCCCCGTCGCAAGGCGCGTCCGTCGAGGCCGCCGAGACCGGCGCGCCGATGCAGCGCGGCGCTACCGAGGATGGCGGAAACCGCGAAGCCACCCGCCACGGCCAGATAGGCGAACATGCCTTCGCGCGGTGGAGCGACCGTGAGATCGGCGCTATCCGGCAGAACGAAGCTGCGATGGCACGGCATGTTGGTTCCATCGACACGCAGCACGCAGGGCGCTCCGGCGATGCCGACGCGAATGGGGCCGCCCTCGGCCCGCAGGATTCCGCCGCCGAGCCCGAATTCGATCGCGAGGGTCCCTGCGGGATTGCCCACCAGGACGTTGGCCGCCGCCATCGCGAGCGAATCCACCGGGCCGGACGCCGAGAGCCCTTGGCGCTGGTAGCCGACGCGGCCGGTATCCTGGAGGCCGACCGCGCCACTGCAATCGCGGATGGCGAGGCGAACCGGGCTCACGCGTCGACCCGCTCCGCAACGGGTTCGCCGGCCGCCGCGGCTTTGTCGAGGGCATCCCAACAGCTTGGCGCGGTCGGCTCGAAACGGATTCCGTCGCCAGGCTGGAACAGGAAGACCGGATCGCGTCCCGGCATGAAGGATCGCACCGGCGTACGCCCGAGAAGGTGCCAGCCGCTCGGGGCGGCGATGCTGGCGATAAGGGCCTGCACCCCGCCGATGGAGATCGTCCCGGCCGGTGTCGATGCGCGCGGGCTCGTCCGGCGCGAGAGGGCGAGCCCCGGATCGAGGCCGTCGAGATAGGCGTAGCCGGGCAGGAAGCCGATCATCACCACCCGATATTCGGGGGCGGAATGGCGCGCCACCAGAGTTTCGGGGGCGAGTCCGTGATGGCGCGCCACATCGACGAGATCGATCCCGTATTCGCCGCCATAGACCACGGGCACACGCCAAATTCGGGCAGGCGGACGCTCCGGGATGGTGTTTTCGGCGAGCTTCCGGACAGCCGCCTCGAGTGCGTTTGGATTGAGGCGAACGGGATCGAGATGGATCGTCAGGGATCGGTAGGTCGGCACCGTTTCGACGATGACGGGCATAGCGGCAACGCGCAGGCGGTCATCGAGCGCCAGAACCTGCGCATTCGCGCCAGCGTCGATCACGTCGCCGAACTCAACCGTGAGGGCTGAATCGCCACACCAGAGCAGGCGGATCGGGGACGGGCTCACGCGCGATACGCCTTACCGTTCATCCGGACCCTCGATATGTAAAGGGCGATACCGTTACGGTACCGCCCTTCGGTGACAAGGTCGGTCGATCGATGGCAGCCTGGATCAGTGTGGACGGGACGCCGGATTTTCCGAGTGTGCAGCGGTGCCCGCCTGCTCAGCAGCACGCTGCACGGCGGCATTCAGCGTATCGGGATCGAGGGCGCTCGCCACGAACTCGCGACCGCGATTGGTCACGTCGCGGGCGTAGCGCAGACCCTGGTCGCGAACTTCGTCCGCCCAGGGACCCACCGCCTTGTCCTCGCTGCGGGTGCGCGGCAGCAGCGCGCCGAGCAGGAGGCCGGCCGCGAGCCCGACCACACCGACCAGAAGCGGGTTCTCCGTGACAAAGGCCTCCACAGCCGACTTGCCGTCGTGGAAACGCTCCGCGCCGCGGTCGCTCAGATCTTCGATCCGGCGACGACCGGTGTCGCGTGTATCGGCGACCCAATCACGCGCATCGTCGACGGTGTCGCTGACACGGGCGCGAACATGGTGCGTCGCCTCTGCGGCGCGGTCACGGATGTCATCGGCAGCATCGGACGCTCGATCCTGCAGGTCATTGGCTTTCGCCCGTACGCCGCGTGCGGCCGAGTCGACCTCGTCATGGAGATCGCGGTCGGCAAGGTGCCCACGCGGCATGCCGGCAGCAGCGGCGATATCCTCGGGCAGCGCGTGCGGCTGATCGCCGGGCTTGGATGGGAAACTCATGGGATGCTCCTGAATTCTGGTGGCCGTCGCAGTCGGTGCAATCAGATCTGGGTCTCTTCAGCGAGATCCTTGACAGGGTGGCGCGTGGGCAGGTCCGGGTCGTAGACCCGGTCGGCGCCGGTCTTCACCACGGGCAGATCATCGACCAGGCGCCGAATCCGGCGGCTGTCGGGCGTCGCCGTGCCGTCCTTCGACATCCGGTGCATGAGCCAACCGACGCCGGCCGCGATGAGCAGAACCGGGACGGGATTGCGTCGGACAGCGGCGAGGGCGCCGTCATAGACCCCACTCAGCGGAGTCTGGCGGGCGTTGCCCAGCATCTCGTCGACGATGCTGGACACCGACAGACGTTCTTGGATCTGGTCGATGGTCTGGTCGAGACGGGCGCGGCTCGCCTCGATGTCCTTCTCGAGTTCATTCAGCGAACCGCTCATCCCGAAACCCTTTCAGACAGCGCGCGGGCATCCTGGAGCACCTGGCGCGATGTCCGCACCGGCGCCAAGGTCGACAGCGACATGGCATTGCGTCCGAGGAGGGCGAGCACGATCGCCACAACCAGCAGGACGCCGCCGACGATGAGGGCAGCGAGCGCCTCGGAGTGCACCACCGTGGCGAGCCATTTCACCAGGGCGTCCACCAGCACGAAGAGGGCGACGACACCGAACACTGCGGCGCCGACGAGCATGCCGAGACCGATGAAGAGCGACCGGACGTTGCTGGTCATCTCGTTGCGGAAGAGCGCTATCTCCTTCCGGGCGAGTTCGTTGGTTTCACGCAGGGCATCACCGATGAGGCCCTGAATGCTGGAGGGGGAGCCGTTCGACATCGTTCCCAGCCCTCAAGCGCGATAGTCGGTGCGCGAATCCGGCAACGGAGCCGCGCTCGTCGACTTGATGAAGCGCGCCACTACGAAACCGGTGAAGAAGGTCGCCACGGCCACCGCGACCGGTGCCCGGCGGGCAAAAGCTTCGGCGTCCTCGTAGAACTCGGAAAAGCTGCGCTTCTCGATGGAGCTGCCGAGCTGCTCGAGTCCTTCCGCTGCACTGTCGAAGAAGGCGCGGATGTTCGGCCGGTCGTCGAAGGTCTTGCTCGAGTCCCGCACCGATTTGGCGAGGTCCGTCACCGAGCGGGCTGCGTCCGATTTACGCTGATCGACGTAATCGGTGGCATGGGCGCGAGCCGCATCGACGAAGCCGCGTCCGCGCTCCACCGCCACATCCGCGATCCCTTCGACATCGCCCTTGAGGGCTTTCCAGTCCGCCGTCTCGCGCTCGGCCGCATCCGCGCCGGTCGATCCAAGGGGGTGATTGGCGCTCACGGTGAAACTCCTCGAAACATATTCGAAAATCGCTGTTGCGGCTCTTCAACATCCGCCGAAGAGCCACGGTTCCGCATTGCGGTGGAGGGTGCCACCTTCGCTGCAAACGCGTCGGACACATCCCGGACGGATCAGCTTTGGTTCAGGTTTCACCGCCTACCTTCGGCAGAGCTTGGCGGTATTGCGGTCACCGGTGCGACGTTTCGCACTTCGGTGCAGTCTCGATCCCGACCAAACCGATGGATGATGCCTCCCAACCGGACTTTTTGACAGTGAGAGTCGAGACTTCACCCCTTGACCCGGGTGACCCGAACGCGCTTGGCTACAACCGACGGATCGCGCTCGGCTTCCGCGCGTTCACCCACTGTATCATCCTGGTCGGGCGCGATCCTCGCGCCACGTCTTGAGGACCGGAGCCGGCTTCGTGGCACGTCTTGTCATCGTATCGAACCGCGTCGCTATCCCCGACGAAGGGGGTAAAGCCGTCGCAGCCGGTGGCCTCGCGGTCGCGGTGAAGGAGGCTTTCACCGCCTATGAAGGGCTGTGGTTCGGTTGGAGCGGCAAGGTCGTCGAGAACCCGGCGGAGGAGCCGACGCTGATCGACAGGGGCCGCGTGCAATACGCCGTCGTCGATCTGTCGCCCCAGGACCATCGCGAATACTATAGCGGATTCGCCAACCGGGCCTTGTGGCCGATCATGCATTACCGGCTTGGCCTCGGCAGCTTCTCGCGCTCCGATTATGCCGGCTATCAGCGCGTGAACCGGATTTTTGCGCGGGCTCTCGCGAACCTGATCGAACCCGACGACATCATCTGGGTCCACGACTATCATCTGCTGCCGCTCGCCTCGGAGCTGCGCGGCCTCGGGATCGCCAACCCGATCGGGTATTTCCACCATATTCCGTGGCCGGCCGCCGACGTGTTCAACACGCTGCCTGCGAGCAACGATCTCTTGCGCGGTATTGCCGATTACGACCTCATCGGCCTCCAGACCGATCCCGACGTCCACAATCTGACACGCAATCTCATCGACGAAATGCGGGCGATTCCGCTGGGCGGCGGCTCGCTGATGGTCGATGGGCGCCGCACCCGGATCCGCAGCTTCCCGATCGGAATCGACGTGGCCGGCTTCAAGGAAGCGGCCGAGAACGCCGGCTCGAACCGCACCGTCCGCGAGACCATGGCGGGCTTGCGCACCCGCAAGCTGCTCATCGGCGTCGACCGCCTCGATTATTCCAAGGGCGTGCCCGAGCGCATGGAGGCGGTGGATCGCTTCTTCGCGTCGAACCCCGATCAGCGCGGCAACGTAGTCTATCTGCAGATCACCCCGAAATCGCGCACCGAAGTGCCCGAGTACGAGGAGCTCAGCCGCGAGGTCAACGAGACGGTGGGCGAGATCAACGGCACCCTCGGCGAGCCGAACTGGACCCCGATCCAGTACGTGACGAAAGCCTATCCGCGTCCGGTTCTCGCTGGCCTCTACCGGGCCGCCCGGGTCGGGCTCGTCACGCCCATGCGGGACGGCATGAACCTGGTCGCCAAGGAATACGTGGTCGCCCAATCGGACGAGGACCCCGGCGTCTTGGTGCTGTCGAAGTTCGCAGGCGCGGCCCGTCAGCTGCCCGAGGCACTCCTCGTCAATCCCTACGACCGCTTCGAGGTGGCCGAGGCGATTCGGACCGCGCTCTACATGCCACGGGGCGAGCGCCTCGAGCGCTGGAAGCCGATGGTCGAGCGCATGACCCGCGAGGATGTCGATTGGTGGGCGCGCAACTTCATGACGGAGCTGGAAAACTTCCGCACCGTCGAGCGTCAGCCACCCCGCGCCGCTGCGGCGGCGGAATAGACCTTGCAAGCATCGTGACGGGGCGGCTTGCGTCCGGTTTCGATCTTCTCAGACGGACGTGCGTGTGAACGACGACATGATCGGCATCGACGACGGCGTTCCTGCGCCGCTCGGTGCTCACTTCGATGGCCGTGGCGTCAACTTTTCCGTGTTTTCGCAGAATGCCACCGCGGTGGATGTGTGCCTGTTCGAGCCGGGCGAACGGCATGAGCAACGGCGTATCCGCCTGCCGTGCAGAACTGACGACATCTGGCACGGCTATCTGCGCGGCGTTTTTCCGGGCCAGCTCTACGGTTACCGCGTGCACGGTCCCTGGGACCCCGCGCACGGGCACCGCTTCAATCCCGCCAAGCTGCTGCTCGACCCTTATGCCCGCGAAATCCACGGCCGGATTCGCTGGCACGATTCGCTCTACGGCCATCGCCGGGGCATCCAGCGCGAGGATCAGATCGATCGGCGAGACAGCGCCGCCTTCATGCCGCGCGGCGTCGTCACGGCGCCCGAGGTGCCGGATCTCGCGCTGCGTCCCGTGCGCCGGCCGCTCGCCCAGACGGTGATCTACGAGGCCCACGTCAAGGCGTTGACCCAGACCCATCCGGACGTGCCCGAGGCCGCGCGCGGCACCTATGCGGCCCTCGCTCATCCGGCGATCATCGAACATCTGACGAAGCTCGGTGTCACCGCCATCGAGCTCCTGCCGATCCAGGCTTTCGCCGATGACCGGTTCCTGGTGGAAAAGGGGCTCGTCAATTTCTGGGGCTACTCGCCGCTCAACTATTTCGCGCCCGATCCGCGCTATCGCGGCCCGGCCGGGATCGGCGGCCTCAAATCGGCGATCCGCGAACTCGCCGCTGCGGACATCGAGGTGATCCTCGACGTGGTCTACAACCACACGGCGGAGGCCGACCACACCGGACCGACCCTGTCGTTCCGCGGCATCGACAATGCCAGCTACTACAAGCTCGAACCCGACAACCCGCGCCGTGATATCGACTGCACCGGCTGCGGCAACACCCTCGATCTCGACCATCCGCGGGTGATGCAGTTCGTCCTCGATTCCCTGCGTCACTGGGTGACGGCCTACGGTGTCGCGGGCTTCCGGTTCGACCTCGCGACGAGTCTGGGCCGCGCGCCGCACGACTTCACCGCCAAGGCCGCGTTTTTCCAGGCGGTGGCACAGGATCCTGTGCTGGCGCAGGTCAAGATGATCGCCGAGCCCTGGGATATCGGCCAGGGCGGCTACCAGCTCGGGGGCTACCCGGTCGGCTGGAGCGAGTGGAACGACCAGTTCCGCGACAGCGTGCGGGGGTTCTGGCGCGGAGACCGCGGTACGCTGCCCAAGCTCACACAGGGATTGTCGGGCTCGCGCGAGATCTTTTCCGCCTCGAACCGTTCGCCCTTGGCCAGCATCAACTTCGCCGCTTCCCATGACGGCTTCACCCTCGCCGACGTGGTCGCCTACGAGGACAAGCACAACCACGCCAACGGCGAGGACAATCGCGACGGCCACGGTCACAACCTGTCGCGCAATTATGGCGTCGAGGGACCGAGCGAGGACGCGGCGATCCTGGCGGTCCGGGCGCGGCAGAAGCGCAACCTCCTCGCCACGATCCTTCTCGCGCAAGGCGTGCCGATGATCCTGATGGGCGATGAGCGCTCACGCAGCCAGGGCGGCAACAACAACGCCTATGCGCAGGACAACGCCACCAATTGGGTCGATTGGCAGACCGATCCCGATCCCGGCTTGACGGCATTCGTCGCCAACCTGACGCGTCTGCGCCGCGAGCAGCCGGCCTTGCGTCGCCGCCACTTCCTCACCGGTGCCGCCGTCGATGGCGGACCGCTGCGCGACGTGCATTGGCTCTCACCCTGCGGCGCCGAAATGGACGGAGACGCCTGGGCCGATGACGGACGCCAGGCCTTCGGCATGCAGATCGGCAACGACCTGCCGGATGCCGACCGCCTTCTCGTCCTCGTCAACGCCGCCGAGACCCCCTGCGACTTCACCCTCGCACCCGTCATCGGCGGTCCGTGGAGCGTCGTGTTCGACACGACGAAACCGACCGGTGCGGTCATCGCCGGGCAGGCGCTGTTCCCGGCCGGCGCCGGAATGCGTCTCGATGCCCGCTCGCTCTACGTGCTGCGGACGCGCCCGGCCAGCTACGGCCGCTGAGGCTTGATCCCGTCGGTTTCTTGCACACTCGGGCGCCTTCTCTCAAACCGGAGAGGGTGCCTGCTGCGCCCGTGCCCATCGCGGTCGTCAACCGGCGCCCGTCTTCGGCGCGCGCTTTTCCGTGACGGAGTCTATCGGGTCGCGGTGGCCGGAACCGGCTGCGTCGTCCCGGCGCGTTCGGTTTGGCGCACGAGTGTCCGAAGCAATTCGCCCTGTTCGTGCAGGACGCCTTCGAGGTGATGGATGCGGATCTCATCGAGCTTCTCGTGGAGCGCCATGATCTCGATCTCGGCCTTCAGATTGACCTCGTAATCGAGGCTGGCGGCGACCCGGTCGCGGGCGGCCTGACGGTTTTGCGACATCAGGATCACGGGGGCCTGCAAGGCGGCGACCATTGACAGCATGAGATTGAGGAAGATGTACGGGTAGGCGTCGAACTCGCGCCCATAGCGCGCCAGGATCACCGTATTGACCACGATCCATCCGATCAGGATCGCAATGAAGCCGATCATGAAGGCCCATGATCCGCCGAACTGCGCCACCTTGTCGGCGATCCGGTCGCCGACGGTCTCGGTCTCCGCCGCAGCCTCGTCGGCACTGCGTGCGATCGGCCTGCGCCGTGCGATGAGCGCGATCACCCGCTGCTCCCGCTCCGAGAACTGGGCCAAGCCATCGTCCAGCAATTGCCGTCCGAGCCGCGTGACTGCGTCGTCCATTCTCCGAAGGCTTTCGTCCGGCTGCGGCCGCCCCGGAAAGCGGCCGCCGACGTAAAATGAGGGGAAATCAGCCGTGTGCTGGGACCCGGCCGTCCGGCGTATATTGGTTGATCGCCTCGGGCAGGTCGCGCGAGAGCCGCGACAGCAACTCCTCTCGCGAGAGGCCAGTCTGTTGCGTCAGGGTAGCGAGCACGTCGGGGCCGATCGCCTGTTCGAGGTGTTGGGGTGCGATCTCCTTGTTCGGACCATGATCGACCCAGGACGACGCGGTGTCGCCGTGCCCGTTCTGGGTGAAGCGATCCACCAATTCGCCGAGCCCACCGCTGAGGAGGCCCCCCGCTCCTGCGCCTCCGAGCCCGCCGAGCAACCCGCCGAGGCCTCCTGCGGTCGCGGACGTCGTCGTGGTGTGAGAGGCGCTGGCACCGGATGGTGCCGGTGCGTCCTTGGTCAGATTACCGAGCATCTCGGTGATCTTGTCCCTGTTCTGGTAGCCTGCCACCGCAAGCATTCCGAGCAATGCCGTCATCGACGGAAATCCACGACTCATCGATTTTCTCCCTGTTGACAGTCGTCAAGATGCGCGTCCGCGCGACGACAGTCGATGCCGTACCGGACCGTTGGTATAATCATGAGGTCCGTTTCCACGCGCCGACGATGACTTGCCCGCCACGCGCCGGAAGTCAGGCGTCGCCGGATTCGTGGCGTAACTCGTGCCGGGCCTGTTCGAGAAATTCGGCACGCTCGTTCTCGCTCAGAACCAGAACCGGGCGTCCATAGGTTTTCACGTTGTCGGAGAAGATGCCGTCCCAGCATCGTTCGCCGTGGCTCTTGCACGCGAAATTCAGTTTTGCTCGGGCGAGAACGAGATTTTCGTCGGGTTCGCGCATCACGGCCTCCCGTCTCAACGCTGCACCCTAGCAGGCTGTCGGACCGCGTCGATGCTCGAATTCCTCGCAATCCCGCATCGCACAAATCTTCGAAGCTGGGCGGTTGTCGGCACGCTGCGCTGCGTTACCTCGCCATGAGGGAACCAGAGCGTTGCGGATGGCCTTCTGACATGTCGGCGAGCGTGGCGGCGGATCGAAATTCTCGAGATGACGAAAGACGGAGCCTTGATGCGGCGAGCCCATACCATGGCCTTCGGCAGCGAGATGGTGAAGGACGGCGCGCGGTTCGCCCTCTGGGCGCCCACCGCCAAGGACGTCACTCTCGTGGTCGATGGCACCGATCACGTGATCCCCGAGGTCGGCGACGGATGGCGCCGCCTGACCCTTCCGGGTGTGCACGCGGGGGCCCGCTACGGATATCGCATCGATGGCGACCTCGTGGTGCCCGACCCGGCTTCGCGTTTTCAGCCTGACGACGTCTCGGGTTTGAGTGAGGTGATCGACGCACGGGCCTATGGCTGGTCCGATCACGAATGGGCCGGGCGCCCCTGGGAGGAAACCGTCCTCTATGAGCTCCATGTCGGCACCGCGACACCGGAGGGCACCTACGCGGCCCTCGAAGGCAAGCTGGAAGACCTTCGCGATCTCGGGATCACCGCCATCGAGCTTCTGCCGCTCGCCGACTTCAAGGGAACCCGTAACTGGGGTTACGACGGTGTGCTGCCTTTCGCGCCGGATGCCGCCTATGGCCGACCGGACGACCTCAAGCACCTGATCGACAAGGCGCATTCCCTCGGGCTGATGGTCTTCCTCGACGCGGTCTACAACCATTTCGGACCGGCTGGGAACTACCTCAACGCCTATGCCAAGACGTTCTTCACCGAGCGTCATCAGACGCCCTGGGGCGCCGGGATCAACTTCGACGGCGAGACCAGCGGGCGCGTGGTGCGCGATTTCTTCATCGAGAATTCGCTGTACTGGCTGGAGGAATATCGTTTCGACGGCATTCGCTTCGATGCGGTTCACGCCATCCTCGACGATTCCGACAAGCACTTCATCGGCGAACTGGCCGAGACCATCCGCGCGCGCCTGCCCGGTCGGCACATCCACCTCGTGCTGGAGAACGAGGCCAATCAGGCCCGCTGGCTGGAGCGTGGCCCCGACGGCAAGGCGCTTCAGCACGACGCGCAATGGGCGGACGATCTGCACCATTGCTGGCACGTACTGCTCACCGGCGAGGATGCCGGATATTACGCGAGTTTCGCCGACAAGCCGGTGGATCACTTGGCGCGTTGCCTGTCGGAGGGCTTCGCCTACCAGGGTGAGCCGTTCCCGAGCCTCGACAACCATCCGCGCGGCGAGTCGTCCGGCCATTTGCCGCCCTCGGCTTTCGTCACCTTCCTGCAGAACCACGATCAGGTGGGGAACCGGGCACTCGGGGAGCGGCTGAATGCGCTCAGCGATCCGGCCAAGCTGGCGCTCGCCCGGGCCGGCCTGTTGCTGAGCCCACAGATCCCGATGCTGTGGATGGGCGAGGAATGGTCGGCCACGGCGCCGTTCCTGTTCTTCGTCGATTTCGCGCCGGACGCGGAGCTGAACAAGGCTGTGCGCGAGGGGCGCCGGCGCGAGTTCAAGAGCTTCGCGGCGTTCGCCGACGATACGTCAGTGATCCCCGATCCCACCGAGGCGAAGACGTTTGCGGATTCCCGGATCGATTGGTCGGAGCGGGAGCGCGCGCCGCATCGCGCGGTGCTGGCCGACACACGCAATCTCCTCCAGATTCGGCATCAGACCGTCGTGCCGCTGACCAAGACCCACTACCTCGGCAGCCAAGCGACCCTGCCGCGGAAGGATGCGGTGGATTGCACCTGGACGTACGAGGGCGGCTGGCTCCGCTTCGTCGCGAATTTCGGCGATACGGCCTTGCCGGTTTTGCGCGCTGGCGGGCAGGTGGTGTGGTGCAACGGGGCCGATTGTGATCCCGCCAACGACACGTTCGAACTCCCGTCCTGGACGGGTCTCTTCCTGACGGGTGTGAATCGATGAGCCGCGACCTCGAACGTCTCGCCGACCTGCTCGGCGTCGCTCCTGGCTATACGGACGCCTTCGGCCAGCCGGTGGAGACGTCCCTCGACACCCGCCGCGGGATGATCGCCGCCCTGGGCTTTCCGGTCGGCACCGATGACGAAATCGCAGCGAGCCTGCGCGAGGTCGCTGCGGTGCGCGAAGGGTTGATCCCGCCGTTGCTTCCGGCCGAATCGCGCCGGGCCGCGTTCGTGCCGCTGCGCGTGGGCCACGTCGCCGGTACCGTGGCGTGGCGCCTCGTGGACGAGCGCGGCCACACCCGCGAGGGGCGCGTGGCTTTGGGCGCCGACACCCAGGCGGGGTTCGAGCTACCCCCGCTGACGCCCGGCTATCACCGGCTCACCGCGACGCTCGGCGACGAGCGCGCCGAAGCCTGGGTCATCTCCGCGCCGCAGCGTTGCTGGCGCCCCCGCGCCTATGCGGATGAGGGCGCCCGCGATTGGGGCCTTGCCGCCCAGCTCTACGGCTTGCGCTCGCCCGACAATCTCGGAATCGGCTCCTACGCGGATGCCGGCCGGGCCGCTCACGATGCCGGCCTGCGGGGCGCCTCGTTCCTCGGCCTCAGCCCGGTCCATGCGCTGTTTGCCACCGACCGCACCAAGATTTCCCCCTACTCGCCGTCCTCGCGCCTGTTCTTGGAGACCCTGTACATCGAGCCCGGCGTGCTGCCCGGCTTCGTCGGTTCCAAGGCCGCCGCGCTCCTCGCCTCGATGTCGGCGCGGGTCGAGGCCCTGCGCGAGGCCAAGCTCGTTGAACATGCCGGCATCTGGGGCGTGCTCTCCCCGGTGCTGCGCGCGTTCTGGCAGGAATCCGCCGCCCGAGATGGCACCGATGCGGGGTTTGCCGCCTTCCGCGCCGCCGGGGGCGAGGATCTGGAGGCGCACGGCACATTCGAGGCCCTGGCCGAACATTTTCAGGGACGTGGCGCGCAGTGGCTCGGCGATTGGCCGGAGGAAATGCAGCGCAACGGCACCGACGCCGTGAAGGCCTTCGCGTCCGAGAACGCCGAGGCGGTGACCTATCACGTCTGGCTGCAATACCTCGCCGACAGGCAGCTCGAAGACGCCGCGAACACAGCCCTCGCCACCGGCATGCGTCTCGGCCTCTACCGCGATCTGGCGGTCGGCGCGGATCGCGGCGGCTCCGAGATCTGGTCGCATCCCGAGCGGTTCGCCAATGGCGTCTCCATCGGCGCGCCGCCCGATCTCCTGGCACCCAAGGGCCAGGATTGGGGCCTGCCCGCCTTCCACCCCCTGGAGATGGAGCGTGACGGGCTCGCCGCCTTCCGGGCTTTGGTGGTGTCGAACATGCGCCATGCCGGTGCGATCCGCATCGACCATGCCTTCCAGCTGGCGCGCCTGTTCCTGATCCCGCTCGGCGGTTCGGCCAAGGCCGGCGCCTACGTGGCGATGCCGTTCGAGCCGATGCTGGCCGTGCTGCGCCTCGAGAGCCACCGCGCCATGTGTCTCGTCATCGCCGAGGACCTCGGGACCGCGCCCGAAGGGTTCTCCGATGCGCTGATGCAGGCGGGCATCCTGAGCTATCGCATCCTCGCATTCGAGCGCGAGCACGGGGCCCGGTTCAAGCCGCCGGGGGCGTATCCGCGCGAGGCGCTGACCGCCATCACCACCCATGATCTGCCGACCTTCGTCGGCTGGTGGCGCGGTGTCGATACCGATACCCGGCAGGCGCTCGGGCTCTACGATGCCGAGCGGGCCGAAGCCGAGCGCCGTGAGCGCGTCGAGGAGCGCGCCCGCCTCACCGAGGCGCTGGCCGCCGAGCAGTTGCTGCCGAGCTACGACCCACCGGAGGCGGCGCCGTTCGAAGCTGCCGCGCGCTATCTCGGCCGCGCGCCGTCGATGCTGACGGCGGTGCAGTACGAGGACGTGGTCTCCGAACTCTCTCAAGCCAACGTGCCCGGCTCCACCGAGGGCTACCCGAACTGGCGGCGCAAGCTCGACCGCAGCCTGGAGGCGATCGCCGCTCCCGGTGGTCCGCTCGCCAAGCTGGCCGCGTCGCTTTCGGCCGAAGAGCGCGGCCCGCGCTCCGGCGCTGCCCGCCTCGCCTCGCCGCCGCCGCGTGCCACCTACCGCCTGCAATTCCACAAGGACTTCACCTTCGCGGACGCCGAAAAGATCGTGCCGTATCTGGCCAAGCTCGGAATCAGCCACGTCTATGCGTCGCCGATCCAGAAGGCGCGGCCGGGCTCGACCCACGGCTACGACATCGTCGACCATTCGACGATCAATCCGGAGCTCGGCGGCGAGGCGGGCTTCGTCCGCTTCTCCGAGGTCCTGCACGGCCATGGCCTCAAACTGCTGCTCGACATCGTCCCCAACCACATGGGGGTCGGCGGCGCGGACAACCCGTGGTGGCTGTCGGTGCTCGAATGGGGCGGGCTGTCGCCCTCGGCCGATGCCTTCGACATCGACTGGTCGCGCCTCGGCGCCAACAACAAGCTGGTGGTGCCGTTCCTCGGCGACCGCTACGGCGAAGCCTTGGAGAAGGGGTCGCTCGAACTGAAGTTCGATGCCGACAAGGGCGCCTTCAGCGTCTGGCATTACGAGCACGAATTCCCGATCTGCCCGCGCCAATATCCGACCATCCTCAACCGCTCGCTCGCGGCCCTGGGAGACATCGAGAATGCGGCGGCGCTGGAAGTCCTCGGTATTTCCGAGCGGCTGCGTCTCATGGGTGAGGAGACCAACGCGGAGCGGCGGTTCGACTTCCCGGCCGAGGCCGAGGAGCTGAAGCAGCGGCTGGTCGAGGCGGTAGCGGCCTCGCCCGCCATCGCGGCGGCGATCGCCCGAACCCTGCGGCTGCTGAACGGCGCCAAAGGCCATGCCGACAGTTTCGGCCCGCTGCACCGGCTGCTCGAACAGCAATCCTACCGGCTCGCCCATTGGCGGGTTGCGGCCAGCGACATCAACTATCGCCGGTTCTTCGATGTGAACGGACTGGCGGGCCTGCGCGTCGAGAAGTCCGACATCTTCCGGCGCTCGCACGAGACGGTGTTCCGCCATATTCGCGAGGGCCGGATCGACGGATTGCGCATCGACCACATCGACGGGCTGGCCGATCCGCTCGGCTATTCGCGGGCGCTCCAGGCCGCCGTCGGCCCCGGATTCTATGTGGTCGTCGAGAAGATCCTCGAGCCGGGCGAGCGTCTGCGGCCGTGGCCCGTCGCCGGGACCACCGGCTACGACGTGCTGAACCAGCTCGACGGCATCCTCGTCGACAAGAGCCAGCGCCGGGAGATCCGCGCGCTCTACGAGAGCCGGACCGACTACGACGAGCCCTACAAGTTCCTGCTGCGCGCAGCCAAGGCCGAGATCCTCGAGATCAGCTTCGCCTCCGAGCTCGAGGTGATGACCTCCGACCTCAAGGCGGTGGCCGATGCCGACCGGCGCACCCGCGACTTCTCGGTGAACGCGATCCGGCGGGCGCTCATCGAAATCATCGCCCGTTTCCCGACCTATCGCAGCTACCTGCCCGGCGATCTCGACGAGAGCGACGTCGAGGACGAAGATGTCCGTCTCATCGAGACGGCGGTGAAGAAGGCCAAGCGCTGGAGTGCCCTGCCGGACCGCTCGGTCCACGACTTCGCCGCCGACGCCATGCTCGGTCGGATCGACGTCACCGGGCCGGGACGCCCGGATCCGGAGGTGATCCTGCGCTTCCGCCGCCGTTTCCAGCAGCTCACCGGCCCGGTGATGGCCAAGAGCCTGGAGGACACGCTGTTCTACCGGTTCTCGGAACTCCTCGCCCTCAACGAGGTCGGCGGCGATCCGGGCGAATACGGGATCGACGGCGAGCATTTCCACGCGCTCCAGGCGGCGCGTGCCCGCGACTGGCCCAACGCCATGATCGCTACGGCGACCCACGATACCAAGCGTGGCGAGGATGCCCGGTCGCGGCTGCTCGCTCTGTCCGAGATGCCCGAGGATTGGGCGCGGGCATGGGATATGTGGAGCGCGCTGGCACAGCCCCACCTCACCACCAGCGACGACGAGGCTGTGCCCGACGCCAACGACCAGTGGATGTTTTTCCAGGCCATTCTCGGTGCATGGCCGCTCGAGCTGCTCGATACGGACGAGGCCGGCGCGATCGAAGATTTTCGCAAGCGCCTCGACGCCTATTCGGAAAAGGCCCTTCGCGAAGGCAAGCGCCGGTCGAGCTGGGTCAACGTCGACGAGGCCTACGAGGGCGCGGTCCACGCGCTCTTTGCCAAGCTCATCGTGCCGGGCTCGGAGTTCCTGGCGCAGCTGCGTCCCTTCGCCAAGCGACTCGCTCATCTCGGCATGATCGCTGGCCTCGGCCGCACCGTGCTGAAGGCGACCCTGCCGGGCCTGCCCGACACCTATCAGGGCACCGAGTTCTGGGACTTCTCCTTCGTCGATCCCGACAACCGCCGCCCGGTGAATTATCAAGCTCTGGCCCGTTCACTGGAGGAGGGTGGCGCGGTGCCCGACCTTCTGGCGCAGTGGACCGACGGCCGCGTGAAGCAGGCCACCCTCGCTCGCCTGCTCACTGACCGGACCGAGCGTCCGGGTTTCTACGCCGTTGCCGATTACCAGGCTGTGGTGCCGGACGGCGCGCTCGCCGACCATGTCATCGCGTTCACACGTTCGGATGCGACGGTGGTTCAGGGCGACCTGCTGGTGGCCGTGCCTCGGCTCGTATCGCGGCTGGTGGGAGACGCGGTCTGGACGGGAGAGGCTTTCGCCGGAACGGTTCTGCCGGTGCCGGCGGACAGCGCCTGGATCGACCTCGTCACCGGAGAACCGGTAGACGGGCATGACGGACGGATCGAACTCGACCGCCTGTTCGCGCGTCTGCCCTATGCGGTCCTGAAGCGGACCCGCTGAACCGGCTCACGATCCTTCCTCGAATCCGAGGGAGGGTCGCCGCGGCGCAACCGGACGAGGGGATGACCTCGTTCGAAAAAGCGTGCGCCTCTCCCGACCCGCCTGAGCGGGCCATTCGCTCGCGAAGAGGGGTGAGGGAGACTGCGAAAAATTGTTACGGAATGGAGAATTCATGAACGCACCGAACCTCGCAACGACCGCCGCTCAGCGGACCGAAGCCGGTATGGTGCCGCTTCCGGCCTCCCTCGCGCCCCGCGCCGAGGGGCCGCGTATCTACAATCTGTTTCCGCTCTTGGTGGGCCGCGTCTCGGCCTGGACCGCGGAACTGCCGCGCATTGCCGATCTCGGATTCGATTGGGTCTACCTGAACCCGTTTCACCAGACCGGCGGCTCGCGCAGCCTCTATGCGGTGGCCGACACGGACCGGCTCGATGCGCGCTTTCGCGACGCTGACGGGACCTCGGACGACGAACAGATCCGTCGTTTCTGCGCCGCAGCCGGGGCGCTCGGCCTCAACGTGATGACCGACCTCGTGGTCAATCACACCGCCAAGGATGGCGCGCTGGCCCGCGACCGGCCCGATCTGTTCCTGCGCGACGCCGATGGCGAGATCGAGAGCCCCTACGCCGTCGACCCCGATGATCCGAGCATCCGCACGGTCTGGGGCGATCTCGCCGAACTCGACTATCACTCGGAAGCCGCTCGGCATGAGCTCACGGCGCTTTGGGCGGGCTACATCAATCGCCTTCAGGATCTCGGTGTCGGCGGTTTCCGCTGCGATGCGGCCTACAAGGTCCCAGCACTGGTCTGGCGCGATCTCATCGGCGCGGCCAAGGCCGTCGAGCCCAACTGCCTATTCGCCGCCGAGACCCTGGGCTGCACCTTCGAGGAGGCCCAGGCCACGGCCGGCGCCGGATTCGACTACCTGTTCAACAGCTTCGCGTGGTGGGATCTCAAGGCGTCATGGGCTCTGGAACAGTATGACCGCCTGCGCGTGGTCGCACCCTCCATCGCCTTCCCGGAGAACCACGACATGGCCCGCCTCGCCGCGGACCTCGATGGTGATGCGGCCGCCATCGCTCGCCACCTGAAGGCGCGCTATGCGCTCGCGGCATTCTTCTCGGCGGGCGTTCTGATGCCGATCGGCTACGAATGGGGCTACGCGAAAGCCCTGCATGTGGTCGACACCACGCCCGATTCGCGGGAATCCGACACCGGCATCGACATCTCTGGCTACGTCGCCGCGATCAACGCCCTGCGGGTCGAACTTTCCGCCGCCAACGTCGAGGGTGCGCAAGCGCGCATCTCGGCACCGGACGCGGCTTTCGTGGCGCTCCTTCGCTTCGATACAGGCCACGGCGCCTCAGCTCGCCACGCGACGCTAGTGCTGCACAACCCGACACAGGCCTCCGTCGCCGTCGATGCCGGTGCGTTGCTGGCCCGGACCGGCGGGATGCTCGGCGCCTTCGAGGATCGCACGCCCGAGGTCGATCCCATCGCCTTCCATCCCGGGATCAGCCTCGATCTCGTGCCGGGCGAGGTGCGCATTCTGGCCGCCGCACGCGTTGAGCCGGCCCGTCGCCCTGCCCTGACAACGCCGAGCGGCGAGGGACGCGTGGTGATCGAGGCGGTGATGCCGGAACTCGATGGCGGCCGCTCGCCGGTCAAGCGCGTGGTCGGCGAGAGCGTGCGCGTCACCGCCGACATCTTCAGCGATGGCCACGAGATCATCGACGCGGAAATCCTGTCGCGCGTTGTCGGCGAGGAGGCCTGGGCCTCCGATCCGATGGTGTTCATCGACAACGACCGCTGGGGCGGCCAATTTCCGCTCGAGCACAACGCCCGCTACGAGTTCACGATCCGGGCCTGGCGCGATGCGTTCTCGTCCTGGATGCGCGACACCCTGAAGAAGCGCGACGCCGGCGTCGACGTGCAGTTGGAGACCGTGGAGGGGATCGCCTTCGTCCAGGGCGCGGCCGACTTCGCGGAAGGGCGCGACCGCGACCGGCTTCTCGCCGTCGTCTCGGCGCTCGCCGCCGAGGGCACCGGTTCGGCGACGCAACTCGACCTGATCCTGGCACCGGAGACCGCAGCCTTGGTGCGCCGCTACGCGCCACGGGTGAATCTCTCGCGCTACCCCGTCAACGTCCCGGTGATCGCCGACCGGCTCGCGGCGCGGTTCTCGGCTTGGTACGAGATCTTTCCGCGTTCGCAATCGGGCGACGTCAACCGCCACGGGACCTTCGACGACGTGATCGCGCGTCTTCCCCAGATCCGCGAACTCGGCTTCGACGTGCTGTACTTCACGCCGATCCATCCGATCGGAAAGACCAACCGCAAGGGCAAGAACAACACCCTGAAGGCGCTGCCGGGCGATGTCGGCTCGGTCTACGCGGTGGGTTCGGCGGAGGGTGGCCACGAGGCGGTCCATCCCGATCTCGGCACGCTCGACGATTTCCGCAGGCTGGTGGCCGCCAGTCACGCCTATGGCATGGAGATCGCCCTCGATTTCGCGATCCAGTGCTCGCCGGATCACCCCTGGATCAAGGACCACCCCGAGTGGTTCGAGTGGCGCCCCGACGGCACCCTGAAGTTCGCCGAGAACCCGCCGAAGAAATACGAGGATATCTCCAACGTCCATTTCTACAGCGGCGCCTTGCCGTCGCTGTGGATCGAGCTGCGCGACATCGTTCTCGGCTGGGCGGCGTTGGGCGCCCGCATCTTCCGGGTCGACAATCCGCACACCAAGCCGATCCCGTTCTGGGAATGGATGATCGCGCAGGTGAACGGCCACTATCCCGACGTGATCTTCCTCGCCGAGGCCTTTACCCGGCCCAAGATGATGAAGAAGCTTGCCAAGGCCGGCTACCAGCAGAGCTATACCTACTTCACCTGGCGCGACACCAAGGCGGAACTCATCGCCTATTCGACCGAACTGGCCGGTGAGATGGGCGAATACTACCGCCCGAATTTCTTCGCCAACACGCCCGACATCAACCCGATCTACCTGCAGACCAGCGGACGGGCCGGGTTCGTAGTGCGCGCGACGCTCGCCGCCACCCTGTCGAGCGTCTGGGGCATCTACAACGGTTTCGAGCTCTGCGAGGCCGCACCGTATCCCGGCAAGGAAGAGTATCTCAACTCCGAAAAGTACGAGCTGAAGGCCTGGGACTACGACCGGCCCGGCAACATCCGCGAGCACGTGATCAAGCTCAACCGGATCCGCCAGGACAATCCAGCCCTGTGGGATTTCCGGAACGTCGTCTTCACCGGCGCCTTCAACGACCAGATCATCGCCTACGCCAAGACCACGCCGGAGGCGGACAATTGCATCTTCGTGATGGTCAATCTCGATCCGAAGAACCGGCAGGAATGCACCTACGAGGTGCCGCTATGGCTGGTCGGCCAGCCGGATGACGGTGCCGTGGAGGTCGAGGACCTGCTGCTCGGCTACACGTTCGAGCTGCGCGGGAAATCGCACCGCATCGCCTTCGACCCGGCGGAACGCTCGGCCATCGTATGGCGGCTGCGGGCACCACGCCGGGTTGCGTAAACCGCGTGCGCGTGTCAGCAAAAAATCCGACGGATATGGCCAACCGTCGCGGTGTCGCCTCAGTGTCGGCGCCTACCCCACCCACGGACGGCGCGCGCGTTCTCCCCTCTCTGGGGATGACAGCCGACGCGCCGGACACGCCCTTGAAACCGACGCATGAGGCAACGACGCGATGATCGATCGCAGCGATCCGCAATGGTACCGTGACGCCATCATCTATCAGATCCACGTCAAGTCGTTCTTCGACTCGAACAACGATGGGATCGGCGATTTCGAGGGCCTGACGCAGAAGCTCGACTACGTCCGCGACCTAGGGGTCACGGCGATTTGGCTGATGCCGTTCTATCCCTCGCCGCTGCGGGACGATGGCTACGATATCGGCGACTACCGCGAGGTGAATCCCTCCTACGGGACGATGGAGGAGTTCCGGAAGTTCGTGGACGCCGCGCACGAGCGTGGCCTGCGCGTGATCACCGAACTCGTCATCAACCACACCAGCGACCAGCACCCCTGGTTCCAGCGCGCCCGCGAAGCGCCGGCCGGATCGCCGGAGCGCGACTTCTACGTCTGGTCGGACACCGACACACCGTACGCCGACACGCGCATCATCTTTCTCGACACCGAGACCTCGAACTGGACCTGGGACCCGGTCGCCAAGCAGTACTTCTGGCACCGGTTCTACAGCCATCAGCCGGACCTGAACTTCGACAACCCGGCCGTGCTCGAGGGCGTGATCGAGGTCATGCGCTATTGGCTCGACATGGGTGTCGACGGGCTGCGCCTTGACGCGATCCCTTACCTGATCGAGCGCGACGGCACGAACTGCGAAAACCTGCCGGAGACCCACACGGTCATCAAGGCGATCCGCGCGGCCCTCGATGCGAGCTACCCCGACCGCATGCTGCTGGCGGAAGCCAACCAGTGGCCGGAAGAGACGGCGCAGTATTTCGGCGACGGCGACGAATGCCACATGGCGTTCCACTTCCCGCTGATGCCGCGCATGTACATGGCGATCGCCCGGGAAGACCGGCACCCGATCACCGACATCATGCGTCAGACCCCGGAGATTCCCGAGGGCTGCCAATGGGCGATCTTCCTGCGCAACCATGACGAGCTGACCCTCGAAATGGTCACCGCCGAGGAGCGTGACTACCTGTGGTCGTTCTACGCCGCGGAACGCCGCGCCCGCATCAATCTCGGTATCCGCCGCCGCTTGGCTCCGCTCCTGGAGAACGATCGGCGTAAAATCGAGCTGATGAAGTCCCTCGTCCTGTCGATGCCCGGTACGCCGGTGCTCTACTACGGCGACGAGATCGGCATGGGCGACAACATCTATCTCGGCGACCGCGACGGCGTGCGGACACCGATGCAATGGTCCCCGGATCGCAACGGCGGCTTCTCGCGGGCCAACCCGGCCAAGCTGTTCCTGCCCTCGGTGCAGGACCCGATCTACGGCTTCGACGCCATCAACGTCGAGGCGCAGACCCAGTCGCAGACCAGTCTGCTGAACTGGACCCGGCGCATGATCGCCATCCGCAACAACTCCACGGCCCTGGGCCGGGGCGGGATGCAGTTCCTGTATCCGAGCAACCGCAAGGTGCTCGCCTGGATCCGTGAGTTCGAGGGCGAGCGGGTGCTGTGCGTCGCCAACCTGTCGCGGGCGCCACAGGCGGTGCAACTCGACCTGTCGGAACTGCGCAACGCCGTGCCGATCGAATTGACCGGCGGCTCGGAATTCCCGGCCATCGGCGAACTGCCCTACCTGCTGACGCTGCCGGCCTATGGCTTCTACTGGTTCTCGCTCAGTGCCGCGAATACCGGCACCGTCGGGCCGCAGCCCGAGGCGCCGGAGCTCTTCACGCTCGTGCTCACCGGCGGGATCGAGACCCTGATGGCTGGTCGCGAGCGCACGGCCTTCGAGCGCACCGTGGCGCCGCGCTTCATCGCAACCCGCCGATGGTTCGCCGCCAAGGGATCGCGCATCAAGTCGGTTCAGGTCATCGATAGCGCCGCGCTCAAGGATGCGTCCGGCGAGGCCAAGTTCCTGCTGCCCCGCGTCGCCGTCCACCTCGCCTCCGGCGAGCGCCAGGACTATTTCGTACCCGTGGCCGTCGACGAGGGCCGCGAGGACGAGGCGATGATGCAGCATGCGGTGGCGCGCGTCCGCCGCGGGCCGCGCACCGGCCTGCTGTTCGGCGCAGCCGCATCGGCTCCGTTCGTGATCTCGATGATCGAGGGCATGCGCGAGGGACGCGAAATCTCCACCGAGAGCGGTAAGCTGGTGTTCTCGACCACGTCGGCGTTCGATCCCGATGTCACGTTGGAGGCGAGCGATGTGCGCGCGCTCAACGCCGAGCAGAGCAACACCTCCATCGCCATCGGCTCGAAGATGATGCTGAAGCTGCTGCGGCGGCTGCAGACCGGTATCCATCCCGAGATCGAGGTCGGGCGCTTCCTCACGGAGACGGCGAAGTTCGGCAACACCCCGGCGCTGCTCGGCGTGCTCGAGCATGTCGACGAGGCTGGGACCCGCACCGCACTCGCCGTGCTGCAGAACTTCGTGCCCAACCAGGGCGATGCCTGGACGTTGATGCTGGAAGGCCTGCGCCGCGACTTCGACACTGTGGTGCTCGCCCCCGAGAGCGAGGCTCCGACCCCGGCCGAGGCCTTCGAGACGCATCTGCGCTGGGCGATCCTGCTCGGACGGCGGACGGCCGAGATGCACAACGCCTTCGCGACGCCCACCGACGATCCGGCCTTCGCCGCCGAGCCGTTCGACCATGACGACCTGATCGCGCTCGGCGAGGACACCCGGCGGCAGGCGGAGCGTGCCTTCCGCGGGCTCGATGGTCTGGCCGGGCGCAGTGCCAACGTGGCGAGCACGGAACTCGCCGGACGCCGCCGCGAGGTCGAAGACGCCGTCGAAGCGCTCACGGCCCGCGCACCGATCGGGGCCATGAAGACCCGCATCCACGGCGACTATCATCTCGGGCAGGTGCTGGCGGCGGATGACGATCTCATCATCGTCGATTTCGAGGGTGAGCCGTCGCGGCCCGCCGACGAGCGCCGGATGAAGTCGACGCCGCTGCGCGACGTCGCCGGCATGATGCGCTCGTTCGCCTATGGCGCCGAGACCGTGACCCGCGAGATCGCGGTGCGCTTTGCCGATTCCGAGGAGCGGGCACGCCGGGCATCCATCGAGTGGCGCGGCATGATCGATGCGGCGTTCCTCGACGGCTACCGCGAGGCCGTCTCCGTGAGCAGTGCCGCCGTGACCGATGCGGAGACCGAGAGCCGGCTTCTGAAGCTCTCGTTGCTGACGAAGGCCCTCTACGAGGTCGATTACGAAGCCAACAACCGCCCCGACTGGATCGAAATCCCGGCCCGGGGGGTTCTCACCATTCTGGATGAGATCAAGAGAGGCGTTTGAATGATGGGCATCGACGAGACGTTTGCGGGGAAGACCGGGCGCATATCCGAAGGCTCCGGGTCCACGGACGTTCCGCCCGTTGCCAGGTCGACGGCACCGGAGGTGAGCCTTCACCCCGATGCCGTCGCGGCCATCATGGCGGCAAATCACGGTGATCCGTTCTCGGTCCTCGGCCCGCATCAAGTCGGGCCGGGAAGCTGGGAGGTGCGCGTGGTTCTCCCCGAGGCCAAGTCGGCGAACCTGCTCGTCGGCGGCAAGCGCATTCCGTTCGAGCGCAAACACCCCGACGGCTTCTTCGTCGCCCGCGTGCCGAGCGAGGGACGCCCGCTCTATGAGCTCTCCGTCGAGTTCTGGGACGGCACCGAGCGCTCGCGCCACGATCCCTATGGCTTCGGCTCGTCGCTGCAGCAGCACGACATCGATGCCCTGCGTGAGATCGGAAGCGACGTCACCTACCGCATTCTCGGGGCGCAGGCGCGCACCGTCGACGGGATCGCGGGCTTCCGTTTCGCCGTCTGGGCGCCGAACGCCCGCCGCGTCAGCGTCGTCGGCGATTTCAACGGTTGGGATGGTCGTCGCCACCCGATGCGCTTGTGGCAGAGCGGCGGAATCTGGGAGTTGTTCGTCCCCGGTCTCACCGCCGGCGCCCATTACAAGTTCGAAATACGCGGCGCGGACGGCACGATCCTGCCGCTCAAGGCCGACCCTGTGGCGTTTGCTGCCCAAAAGCCGCCAGAGACGGCCTCCGTTCTTCAGGGCACCAGCGAGCCGGCTTGGCACGATGAGGCCTGGATGGCCAGGCGTGGCGCCAAGGACCCGCGCCATGTGCCGATCTCGATCTACGAGGTCCATCTCGGTTCGTGGGCGCGGGTGGCCGAAGAGGGCAACCGCTACCTGACCTATCAGGAACTGGCCGACCGGCTGATCCCCTACGTCAAGGATATGGGCTTCACCCATATCGAGATGCTGCCGATCACCGAGTTCCCGTTCGATGGCTCATGGGGCTACCAGCCGGTATCGCTGTTCGCCCCCACCAGCCGTTTCGGCACGCCCGACGACTTCGCCGCCTTCGTCGATGCCGCGCATGAGGCCGGTATCGGCGTGATGCTGGATTGGGTGCCGGGGCACTTCCCCCTCGACGCGCATGGCCTCGGCCAGTTCGACGGAACGCATCTCTACGAGCATGCCGATCCGCGCCAGGGCTTCCACCAGGATTGGGGCACCTACATCTATAATTTCGGCCGTACGGAGGTGTCGTCCTTCCTCGCAGCCAATGCCCGCTTCTGGCTGGAGCATTACCACCTCGACGGTCTGCGCGTGGATGCCGTCGCGTCGATGCTCTACCTCGACTATTCCCGTCGCCAGGGCGAGTGGATCCCCAACCAGTACGGCGGCAACGAGAACCTCGACGCGATCCATTTCCTGCGCAAGACCAACGAGGCGACCTACGCGCATGCGCCGGGTACCCTGACGGTCGCCGAGGAATCGACCTCATGGCCGGGGGTTTCGCACCCGACCTATACCGGCGGCCTCGGTTTCGGCTTCAAGTGGAACATGGGGTGGATGCACGACACCCTGAACTTCGTCTCGAAGGAGACGATCCATCGCCGCTACCACCACCACGACCTGACCTTCGGCCTGCTCTACGCCTTCTCGGAGAACTTTATCCTGCCGCTGTCCCACGACGAGGTGGTGCACGGGAAGGGCTCGCTCCTCGGCAAGATGCCGGGCGATCGCTGGCAGAAATTCGCAAATCTGAGGGCGTATTACGGCTTCATGTGGGGCCATCCCGGCAAGAAGCTGCTCTTCATGGGCTGCGAGTTCGGCCAGGAGAAGGAGTGGAACCACAATCAGAGCCTCGACTGGCATCTCCTCGAAGACGGAATGCACCAGGGCGTCAAGGATCTGATCCGCGATCTCAACCATCTCTACGCGGCGACGCCCGCGCTTCACACGCGCGACACCGAGGCCGGTGGCTTCCAGTGGCTGGTAGCGGACGATCAGGACAACAGCGTCATCGCCTGGGCCCGAAAGGGCCGGGAGGCCGGCGAGGTCGCCGTGGTCGTCGCGAACTTCACCGCGGTCCCGCGCGACGGCTATCGCATCGGCGTTCCGGAAGCGGGTTTCTATCGCGAGGCGGTGAACTCGGATTCCGAGCGCTATGGCGGTTCGAACATCGGCAACATGGGCGGTGTCCACGCCGAGGCCATCGAGAGTCACGGCCAGCCCTACTCGCTGTCCCTCACCATCCCGCCGCTCGCGACGATGATCCTCGTCCGCGAAGGATGAGCTGACCGAGGGCCCGTCTGGGAGGCCGCTCCCAGACGGGCCCGCTCGATTGGATGGTCTATTTCCAGCGATAGTCTGGTTCTGAGGCGCCGCAGCGGGGTGAAGGCCTTGTGAGATGCGCTTCAAGGATCGCAGAGCGCACTGGAGGACTCCTTCGAGGCCGCTGACGCGCCGCCGCAGGACGAGGTGTTCAGTGGGCGCCCCGCCTGAACATGCACGAACAGCATCAGGCGGCCCGTTTTCCCGGCGTTCGCAAGTCTACCCGGAATCGCCACGGGCGATGGGCATCCGTCATCGTGGATTTTAGCCGCAGCTACCGTCGCGATCCGTAGAGCAGCGTTAAGCGGCGCGTGCCCGCAGAGCGTGTCCGTTGCCGAAGGCGCGGGCATAGAGTGCCGAATAATTCATCGCCGCATTGTCCCAGCCGAACGAGCGCGACATGGCGGTGCGGCGCATCGCGTTGAGGCGCTTCTTCTGGCCGAACGTGTCGAAGGCGCGCCGGATGGCGCCGCCGAACCCGCGCGAGGAGGCTTCGCCAAAGGTGAAGCCGGTCACGCCGTCCTCCACGGTGTCGGCCAGGCCGCCGGTGCGGTGCACGATCGGCAGGGAGCCGAAGCGCTGCGCATACATCTGCGCCAAGCCGCATGGCTCGAAACGCGACGGCATCAGCAGGAAGTCGCTGCCGGCGAACATCCGACGGGCGTCCTTCTCCTCGAAACCGACATGGACGCCGACCGAAGCCGGGTGGCGGCGGGCGAGCTCGCGCAGGGCACCCTCGAACCGGGTCTCGCCCTGTCCGATCACCACGAGCTGGCCGCCCTCGGCCACGATGGCCTCGGCCGCGGCGATGCTGAGGTCGATCCCCTTCTGGTGCACGAGGCGTGAGACGATGGCGAAGAGCGGCCCGCGCGATACGGCGAGGCCGAACTGGCGCCGCACCGTCTCGGCATTGGCGCGCTTGCCCTTCCAGTCATCGGCCTCGAACCGCGTGGCGAGGTGTGGGTCGGTTCGCGGGTCCCAGCTCTCGTCGATCCCGTTGAGGATTCCCGCGAGCCGCCCCTGCGCGGAGCGGGTGCGTAGCAAGCCATCGAGCCCGCAGCCGGCTTCCGGCGTCATGATCTCGCGGGCATAGGTCTCGCTCACCGTGGTGACCTGCGAGGCGTAGAAGATGCCGGCCTTGAGGAAGGAGATCTGGTCGTAGAATTCGACGCCGTCCATCTGGAACGCGGTGTCGGGCACACCGAGACGTCCGAGCGAATCGCGCGGGAACAGCCCCTGGTAGGCGAGGTTGTGGACCGTGAGAATGCTCGGTACCCGCACGCCCGACCAGGCGAGATAGGCCGGCGCCAGGGCGGCCTGCCAATCGTTCAGGTGCAGCAGGTCGGCGGCCCAGGACGGATCGATGCCGCGCGCGATCTCGGCGGCGGCGAGGCTCAGACGGGCGAAACGAAGATCGTTGTCGTGGAAGTCGCCCTGCGCATCGCCGTAGGGCGTACCATCGCGCTGATACAGTTCGGCGTTGAGGATGATATAGACCTGAAGGCCGTCACCGGTTTCGATCAGCCCGAGATCGCATGGCGGGATGCCGGCATGACCAGGCAGGTGTGCGACCACCGGGATATGGTCGAACCGGTCGACCACCTGACGATAGCCCGGAATCAGGACGCGGACGTCGTAGTGCCGCCGCAGTGCACGCGGTAACGACCCGGCGACTTCGCCGAGCCCGCCGGTCTTTACGAAATCGGACATTTCCGGCGTCGCGAACAGGATGCGGGGCTGAAGCTGCGAACGGGGCCTCAGGCTGCCCTGCATGTCGAAGGAAGCAGTGCGCTCCAGCAAGCTCATCACATCATCCCCGCGTCGGGCGGTGGTGGAAAACTCGGCGGGCAGGCTCATGACCGACGTCGGCATCGTGAGCGCCCCACCCTGTTGAACGGTTCCGCTGCATCGCACAATTCAGGCCATGTTCATCCTTAATTTTTACTGACGCTGGGCGTCGTCGCGCGTTTTTTGCCGGGATATCGGACGCTATTTCGCCGCGTTCAGTGAAACTTCAACGTTATCCCGTCTCAATGCTGTGCGGATTGCGTGGAAGGTTCGTGCTGCGAACGCGGCTAAGATCGTGTCGAAGCGCGGTGATCGCGGCGAGATGGCCTCGATACGGGGGATGACGGCAAGGGCGCGCGTATCCTGAAGTCGGTTCGATCACGGACCGAACCGACGGGGATTGCAGGGCCCGAGGTCGCCGCCGCGTCTCGATGGATATGGGACCGCACGCAGGACGTTGGCGACGCCGTCGCGAAACGGACCGGAGTCGGCAGACGCGCACAGGGACGGCCCCCAGGGCTGACCTGACGCGATGTCCCGGTCAGGAGGGGGATTTCAGACGTGTTGAACGAGATTCTGATGAAACGCGATCCCGCCGAGGATGCCACAGCGAACGGTGGCGCGAAGCGGGCCAACGGCGTTCCGAGCCTGCCGCACAAGGCCGCGTCGGGGCATGCGGTGACCGATCTGCGCGAAGCGATCCTCGCCAAGCTCGCCTATGTGGTGGGCAAGACGCCGGCCTCCGCGCGCGAGCGCGACTGGTTCGCCGCTACTGCGCTCGCCTTGCGTGATCGGATCGTCGACGCCTGCATGGAGGCCGGCGACGCCGTGCCGAACAAGCGCGTCTACTACCTCTCCCTCGAATTTCTCATCGGCCGTCTCCTCTCCGACGCCATGAACAATCTCGGCCTCGTCGAGACCACCCGCGCCGCCTTGAAGGAGCTCGGCGTCGACCTCGACACGGTGGAGGGTGCCGAGCCCGACGCGGCGCTCGGCAATGGCGGCCTCGGGCGCCTGGCCGCCTGCTTCATGGACAGCATGGCGAGCCTTTCGATCCCGGCCATCGGCTACGGCATCCGCTACGATCACGGCCTGTTCCGGCAGTCCCTGGAGGATGGCTGGCAGAAGGAGGCCCCTGAGACCTGGCTCGCCGAGGGCAACCCCTGGGAGTTCGTGCGCCCGGAGGCGACCTACACCATCGGTTTTGGCGGCTCCGTCACCATGTCGTCGGTGAGCGAGGGGGTGATCCGTCGCCACTGGCACCCGGCCGAGACCGTCAAGGCGGTGGCGCACGACGTGCCGGTAGTGGGATGGCGCGGGCGCCATGTGAACACCCTGCGCCTGTGGAAGGCGGAGGCGGAATCGCCCGTCGAACTCGCTCGCTTCAACGGCGGCGACCATGTCGGCGCGGTGGCCGACCGGGCCCGCGTCGAGGCGATCTCGCGCGTGCTCTACCCGAGTGATTCCTCCGATGCCGGCCAGGAATTGCGCCTGCGCCAGGAATACTTCTTCACCTCGGCGTCGCTGCAGGATCTCGTCCGCCGGCACATGGCCGAGCGCGGCGACCTGCGCACGCTGGCCGATCACGCCGCGATCCAGCTCAACGACACCCATCCGGCCATTGCCGTCCCCGAGCTGATGCGCATCCTGCTCGAAGACCACGGCTTCACCTGGGAGGATGCCTGGCACGTCACCACCAACACCCTCAGCTACACCAACCATACCCTGCTGCCCGAGGCGCTGGAGACGTGGCCGGTGGGCCTGATGGAGCGGGTGCTGCCGCGCCACATGCAGATCATCTACCTGATCAACTGGATGCATCTCGAGGAGCAGGGGCGCCATGGCCGGGCGGATGCGGCGCAACTCGCTTCGGTTTCGTTGATCGACGAGACCCACGGCCGGCGCGTGCGGATGGGCCACCTCGCCTTCCTCGGCGCCCGCCGCGTCAACGGTGTCTCGGCGCTGCACACCGACCTGATGCGCTCGACGGTGTTCAAGGATCTGCACGCCCTCGACACCGACAAGATCGTCAACAAGACCAACGGCATCACCTTCCGGCGCTGGCTGCACAACGCCAACCCGGAACTCACCAAGCTCGCGGTTGAGATGGTCGGCGCGCGCGTGCTCGACGAGCCGGAAGCGCTGCTCGGCCTTGCCGATCACGCCGAGGATGCCGACTTCCAGCGCCGCTATGCCGCCATGCGGCACGCCCGCAAGGAGACGTTCGCCAAGGTGGTCGCCGAGCGCACCGGCATCGTCATCGATCCCGCTGCCCTGTTCGACGTTCAGATCAAGCGCATCCACGAGTACAAGCGCCAGCTCCTCAACGTCATCGAGACGGTGGCGCTGTATCAGGCGATCAAGGCCGAGCCGCACAGGGACTGGACCCCGCGCGTCAAGATCTTCGGTGGCAAGGCTGCGCCGAGCTACGTCCAGGCCAAGCTCATCATCAAGCTCGCCTGCGACGTCGCCAAGCTCGTCAACGACGATTCCGACGTGGCTGGCCGGCTCAAGGTGGTGTTCCTGCCGAACTACTCGGTGAGTCTGGCCGAGGCGATGATCCCGGCCGCCGATCTCTCCGAGCAGATTTCCACCGCCGGCATGGAGGCGTCCGGTACCGGCAACATGAAGCTGGCACTCAACGGCGCGCTGACCATCGGTACGCTCGATGGTGCCAACATCGAGATCCGCGACCATGTCGGCGCCGACAACATCTTCATCTTCGGCCTCGATGCGGCCGGGGTGCAGGCGCGTATGGCCGAGACGAACTATCCGGCCAAGGCCATCGCCGCTTCGCCGCGCCTGGCCGCGGCGCTGGATTTCATCGGCTCGGGCGGCTTCTCGCCGGACGACCGCGCCCGCTTCCGGCCCATCGTCGACGACCTGCGCCACAACGACCGCTACCTGCTCACCGTCGATTTCGACGATTACTGGCGGGCGCAGCGCGCGGTCGACGCCGCCTGGAAGGACCCGAAGGCGTGGTGGCGCAAGGCGATCCTGAACACCGCGCGCATGGCGTGGTTCTCGTCCGACCGCACCATGCGCGAATACGCCGATGAGATCTGGCGGGTCCGTCTCGACTGATCTTCCCAGGAACGGACCGGCGCATCGGGCGCCGGCCTTTTCAGGTGCGTGGCCCGAACAGGATAACGCCCGCGCCGGCGAGACAGAGGGTAGCCCCCGCCACGTCGAATCGGTCGGGGCGCTGGTTCTCGACCAGCCAGAGCCAGAGCAGCGACGCGACGATGTAGAGTCCGCCATAGGCCGCATAGGTACGCCCGGCCGCTTCGCTGTCGACGCGCGTCAGCAGATACGCGAACAGGGCGAGCGATACGCCGCCCGGCAGCAGCCACCACGCCGATCGGCCGAGCCGCAGCCACGCCCAGAACGCGAAGCACCCGGCGATCTCCGCGAGGGACGCTGCCGCGAAGATCACAAAGGTCATGGGGCGACCGTGAAGCGATAGGTGGTCCGCGCCGCGAAATCCTCCCCGGGCCGGAGCACGGTGGAAGGGAAATGCGGGTGGTTGGGCGCGTCGGGGAAGCCCTGGGCCTCGAAACAGACCGCATCGCCGGAGCGATAGAGGCCGCCGCCCGATCCCGTCACGGTGCCATCGAGCATGTTGGCCGTGTAGAGTTGCAGACCGGGCTGCGTCGTCGCGATCTCCAGGCTCCGCCCACTCGACGGATCGGTGGCGCGTGCCACCCGCTTCAGGCCATCGCCCGAACGCAAGACGTAGGTGTGGTCGTAGCCATGCGCCAAAGCGAGCTGGCCGTCGGGGCTGCGGATGCGCGCGCCGAGAGCCGTCGGGTTCCGGAAATCGAAGGGCGTGTCGGTGACATCGAGTAGCGTTCCGGTAGGGACCTGGGTCTCGTCCACCACCAGCACGGAATCCGCGTCGATCTCGACCCGGTGGTCGAGCACGCTACCGGTTCCCTCGCCCGCGAGGTTGAAGTAGCTGTGATTGGTGAGGTTGAGGATCGTCGGCGCGTCGGTCCGGGCAGCATAGTCGATCACCAGCGTATCGTCGTCGAGGCTGTAGGTGACGCGCAGGTCGAGCGTGCCGGGAAAGCCCTGCTCGCCATCCGGAGACCGAAGGGTGAGGACGAGTCGGCTATCCTCCGCGGCCTCGACGCGCCAGACATGCCGGTCGAAACCGCGTGCGCCCCCATGCATGCTGTTGCGGCCCTCGTTCTGCGAGAGCTGGTAGACATGCCCGTCGAGGGCAAACCGGCCCTGGCCGATCCGGTTGGCGTACCGGCCGATGATCGCGCCGAAATGCGCATCGCTCGCCGCGTATCCCGCGAGGTCTCTGGCCCCGAGCACGACATTGGCACGGGAGCCGGTGCGATCGGGTGCATCGATCCGCGCGACGATCCCGCCGTAATCGAGGATCTGGACCAAGAGGTGCGCGCTGCGGAGGGTGTAGCGCGTGACGGTCTCGCCACCGCCTGTCCGGCCAAAGGATTCCGGTGCCATCGCGTGCCCGTTCGTTCGAGACTGTCGCGCTCAACGCGCGAGCGGGCCGGGTGGTCCGCTCTCGCCCTAGGGCGTGAGCGACAGCTCGGCCGCGTCGCCGGAGAGTTGCATCCGGTGGAGGCGGGCATAACCGCCACCGTGCGCGATCAGGGCGTCGTGGGTGCCGGTCTCGATCACGCGGCCCGCATCCATGACGACGATGAGGTCGGCATCGCGCACCGTCGACAGGCGGTGGGCGATCACCAGGGTGGTGCGCCCTTTCATCAGCCGCAGCAGGGCGGCCTGGACCAGCCGCTCGGATTCGGAATCGAGCGCGCTCGTCGCCTCGTCGAGGAGCAGGATCGGCGCGTCCTTCAAGAAGGCGCGGGCGAGCGAGATGCGCTGACGTTCACCTCCCGATAGGCGTCCCCCCGATGGGCCGACGCGGAACGCATAGCCCTCCGGCAATCGGCTGATGAAGCCGTGCGCGGCGGCTGCCTCCGCCGCCGCTTCGATCTCAGCCTGGCTCGCGCCGGGGCGGCCGAAGCCGATATTGGCGGAGACCGTGTCGTCGAACAGCACAACGTCCTGCGAGACCACCGCCACCGCCGCGCGCAGGGACGGAATCGTGACCGCGCGGATGTCCTGTCCGTCGATGGTCACGCGGCCATGCGTGACGTCGTAGAGCCGCGGCACGAGGTTGAGGAGCGAGGATTTTCCCGAGCCCGAGCGGCCGACGAGGGCCACGGTGGCGCCGGCCGGAACCGTGAGATCGATGCCCTCCAGAGCCGGCGCATCGTCGCGGTAGCGGAAGCGTACGTCGTCGAAGCGGATCGCTCCGCCTACGACACGGAGCGGCGATGCGTCGGCGGCCTGCCGGATCAGCGGCGGCTCGTCCATCAGGGTGAAGTAGCGCTGCAGGGCCGCACCGGCTTCCTGCAGGATGGCGTTGAGGGTGCCGAGCGCCCTGGCCGGCTGGGCCGCCAGGAGGAGCGCCGCGACGTAGCCGGTGAAATCGCCCACCGTGCGCTCTCCCGACATCACCCTTTGACCGACGAGCACCAGCACCGCCGCCACCGCGAATCCGCCGCCGATCTCGAGCAGCGGGTCGAGGCGGCCGCGGGCATTGGCCGCCTTCATCTTGAGGCGACGCACTTTGTCGAAGGCGTCGGCGGCGCGGCCTTTCAGGTAGCCCTCCAGGGCGTAGGTCTTGGCGACGCGCGCGCCTTGCAGGCTCTCGGTGATCAGGCTGGCGGTGGCACCCATCTGCTCCTGCGTCGTCGTCGAGACGCGGCGCAGCTTCTTGCCGACGCGCCCGATCGGGCCGGCGACGAACGGCACCGTCACTCCGGCGACCAGGGTCAGCAGCGGGTCCATCCAGACCAGAGCCGCCACCAGGGCGATCAGCATGGCGATGTCACGCAGGAGCACGGTCGAGATGCGGGTGAGCGCTTCCTTGATGAAGGCGAAGTCCGTGGTGAAACGCTGGGTGAACGCCGCCGGGCTCTCGCGGCCGAGCTGAGCGAGATCGGAATCGATCAGGTGGGCGTAGAGCGCGGCCTGCATGTCCGCCTCGACCCGCGTCACCACACGGTTGGTCAGGACCGTCTGCCCGAACAGCGCAAAGCCCCGGATCGACGTGATGGCGATGACGATGAGCGGTCCGTAGGCGAGGGCCGCGCTGTTCTTGTTATCGAAGGCGTCGAAGGCGCCCTTGATCAGGGCGGGGTAGAACCCAGTGGCCGCGCCGACGATGGCGATGAGCACCAGCACCACCGCGAGGGTCGCCCGGTGAGGAGACAGCCAATCGCGCCACACGCGGCCGAGGAGGGGAAGGGTCTCGCCCCTCAGAAGCGGCCGACGCGCCATGCTGATCCGTTCGTTGTCCCGCGCCGCTGGGGTTCGCTAGTCGCGGCGCCTGTTGGCGGTGTTTGCGACCGGTCTCGTTCGAGATCAAGCGAAAGCCTCCGGACCACGAAGCGGCTACGGGCTTGGAAATGTGATAATGTTACATTACTGGCATTCCGGCGGGACGAATGGGAGACAGGCGGATGCCGTGCGGGCGATTTGTGAAGAAGGCCATCGGGGCGGGCGTGCTGGTGCTGCTGGGGCTGGTCCCTGCGCTCGCCGCACAGGTACCGGTGCGGGTGGTGGCCAGCTTCTCGATCCTCGGCGATCTCGTCGCCCAGGTCGGTGGCGACCGGGTCGCGGTGACGGGTCTCGTCCGTCCCGATGCCGACGCGCATGGCTACACCCCGGCTCCGAGCGACGCCCGCACCCTCGCGGCGGCCGACCTCGTGGTGGTCAACGGCCTCGGCCTCGAAGGCTGGATCGACCGGCTGATCCAGGCCTCCGGCGCCAAGGCGCCGCTTGTGGTGGCGTCCAGCGGCGTCAAGCCGATCGAGGAGGAAGGCGATGCTCACACGCACGACGAGCCAGCCGGCCACGGTCACCATTCCGATCCGCATGCCTGGCAGAGCATCGCCAACACCAAGATCTATGTCGGCAACATCCGCGACGGCCTGGCGAAGGTCGATCCCGAAGGGGCGGCGACCTATGCCGCCAATGCGGCGGCCTATCTCTCCAAGCTCGACGCCCTCGACGGCGAAGTCCGCGCGGCCATCGCCGGCATCCCGCCCGAGCACCGCCGGATCATCACCACGCACGATGCCTTCGGGTACTTCAGCGCTGCCTACGGGCTCACCTTCATCGCCCCGCAGGGCGTCTCCACGGACAGCGAGGCGAGCCCGCGCGACGTCGCCAGGATCATCCGCCAGATCCGGCGCGACAAGATCCCGGCCGTCTTCCTGGAGAACATCGCCGATCCGCGCCTGATGCAGCAGATCGCCCGCGAGAGCGGTGCGGTGATCGGTGGCAAGGTCTATTCGGATGCCCTGTCGGCACCGGACGGCCCGGCGCCGACCTACCTCGCGATGATGCGTAACAATCTCGCAGCGTTCAAAACCGCGCTGAACAAGCGCTAAGCTCAGCCGCCGGTCATCGGCGGGAAGAACGCGATCTCGGACGCACCCGCAATGGCGGCGTCCGGTTTGGCGTGGACCTTGTCGATGGCGGCCCGGACCACACCATTGGTCTCGAAGGCGTAGGCGTATTCCTCGCCCCGGCCCTTGAGCCATTCGACCAGATCAGTGACCGTGGTGACGCCGGGCGGCAGGTCGACGATTTCCTCGGCCTTGCCGACCCGCTCGCGCACCCACGCGAAATAGACGAGCTTCATCGCGCGTGGTCCTGTCAGCGGGGATCGTCGATGACGTGCTTGATCCCGGCGCGCATGTAGTCCCAGCCGGTATAGAGCGTCAGCGCGGCAGCGATCCACAGCAGAACGGTTCCGGTCCAGATCGTACCGGGCAGGATGGTCTCCCCGGCAGGGCCGGCCACGAGAAATCCGATCGCCACGAGCTGCAGCGTCGTCTTCCACTTGGCGACCTTACTCACCGGCACGCCGACTTTCAGCTCGGCGAGATATTCACGCAGGCCCGAGACCAGGATTTCTCGGCACAGGATCACGATGGCGGCCCAGAGGCTCCAGCTGTGGATGGTGTTGTCGGCCGCCAACATCAGTAGGCAGGCGGCCACCAGCAGCTTGTCGGCGATGGGATCGAGCATCCGCCCGAGCGCCGAGCTCTGGTCGTAGGTGCGCGCCACATAGCCATCAAGATAGTCGGTGATCGCTGCCGCGATGTAGATTCCCAGCGCCGCGAAGCGCGCCGTGTGCTCGGTGGGCCAGAACAGTAGGCCGACGACGACCGGCACTGCCACGAGCCGCCCGTAGGTCAGGCAGTTCGCCAGCGTCCAGGCCGGCGAGCGGCGTCGGGTGAGGACCGGATTCATCGGCGCGGTGAAACCATGCACCGGGTCGGGGGTCAACCGCTCCTGCACCGTGATCTCCTCACGCATTGGTATGGAAGAAGTCGTAGACCGCCCGCGCGGTGGCCGCATTGACCCCCGGCGTCTTGGCGAGATCCTCGAACGCCGCGCGCTGGATCGCCTTGACGGTGCCGAAATGGTGCAGGAGCGCCCGCTTGCGGCTTGGTCCGATCCCGGCGATCTCGTCGAGCGGGTTGCTGATCATCTCGCGCTTGCGCTTGGCCCGGTGGGTGCCGATGGCGAAGCGATGCGCCTCGTCACGCAGGCGCTGGACGAAATACAGGGTCGGGTCGCGCGGCGGCAGCTTGAACGGTGGCCGACCCGGCACGAAGAAGGTCTCGCGACCGGCATCGCGGTCGCGGCCCTTGGCGATTCCCACCAAAGCCACGTCGATGACTCCGATCTCTTCCAACGCGGTGCGCGCCGCGTCCAACTGACCCTTGCCGCCGTCGATCAGCACGAGGTCGGGCCAGGCCGGGAGCGTGTCGCTTTCAGGGACCGGTTCGGAGGCGTCGCCGAGCGCCGCTGCGGGCTCGGTCGTATCGCGTGGGTTTTCCTTCACCAGCCGCTTGAACCGGCGCTGCAGCACCTCGCGCATCATCCCGTAATCGTCACCCGGCGTCAGTTCTTCCGACTTGATGTTGAAGGTGCGGTAATGCGTTTTGGCGAACCCGGTCGGCCCGGCGACGATCATCCCGCCCACCGCGTTCGTGCCCATGATGTGCGAGTTGTCATAGACCTCGATCCGCCGCGGGGTGGCACCGAGTCCAAAGGATTGTCCGAGCGCCACCAGCAGCTTGCCCTGCGAGGCGGTGTCGGCCAGCCGGCGCCCGAGGGCCTCCTTGGCGTTGCGCTGGGCGTAGTCCACGAGGTTCTTGCGCTCTCCGCGCTGGGGCTGGTGGATGTCGACGCGGTACTCCGTACGGCTCGACAGAGCGGCGGCGAGGAGTTCGGCATCCTCAATGACGTGCGACACAAGAACTAGGCGCGGGGCCGGCTTGTCGTCGTAGAACTGGCCCATGAAGGAGGCCAGCACCTCGTCCGGCGTCATCGACCGGTCGGCCTTCGGGAAATAGGCGCGGTTGCCCCAGTTCTGGAAGTTGCGAAAGAAGAACACCTCGATACAGAACTGCCCGGCCTGCTCGTCGAGCGCGAAGACGTCGGCCTCCTCGACGCCCTGGGTGTTCACCCCTTGCGTTCCCTGGATCGCCGAGAGCGCGGCGATCCGATCGCGGTATCGCGCCGCGCGCTCGAATTCGAGCTTTTCCGACGCGTCCTGCATCTCGTCGCGCATGCGGTCCTTCACCGCATTCGATTTACCCGAGAGGAAGTTTTTCGCGTTCTCCGCCAGGGCCTGATATTCGCCGAGGTCGATCTCGCCGGTGCAGGGGCCGGCACAGCGCTTGATCTGGTACAAGAGGCACGGCCGGGTGCGGTTCTCGTAGTAGCTGTCGGTGCAGGTGCGCAGCAGGAACGCGCGCTGGAGTGCATTCACCGTGCGATTCACCGCCCACACGCTGGCGAACGGACCGTAATAGCTGCCCTTGCGGCGGCGTGCACCGCGATGCTTGATGATCTGCGGTGCTTCCGAATCCCCCGTGACCAGAATGTAGGGGAACGACTTGTCGTCCCGCATCAGCACGTTGAAGCGCGGCTTCAACTGCTTGATGAGGTTGGCTTCCAGCAGCAGCGCCTCGGTCTCGGTGGCGGTGGTGACGAATTCCATCGCCGCCGTCTGCGAGATCATCCGGGCGATACGGTTGGAATGCGCCTGCCCGCGCGCATAGGAACCGACGCGCGCCTTCAGGTTCTTGGCTTTGCCGACGTAGAGCACGTCGCCCTTGTCGTCGAACATCCGGTAGACGCCCGGCGAGGTCGGCAGGGTGGTCCAGAACCGCCGGATGATCTCGGTGCCGGCCTTGACTGCGCCATCCTCGAAATCGAAGTCGATCTCCGGGGCATCGTCCGCGGCCGAGACCTCGAGAGCGCCCTCGTCGTCTTCGCTCTCGTCGAAGCCGTCCGGAGGCAGATCTTTCCGGGACGGCTCTTTCGGGGGAGGGGCTTTCGCGGTGTCGCGGCTCATGCCGCTGACTTAAGCCGCGGGCATTAGCGAGGGAAGGGGGGGTTAGGAACGGAGACTGCACCGCGACCGTGGCCGCGCCCGCTTAATCGAACAAGGCGTCGATATCGCCCTGGTCGACATGGCCGGGGTCGTCGCCGAGTCGCGGCCCGTTGAGCAGCGAGCTTTCGTCGTCGACGTCGATCTTGCCGGCGTTGACGCCGAGCATCTCGCTGAAGGTGTCGAGGCCGCCCCACGCGTCGATCATCCGGTCGAGGTGCTCCTCGATGAATTTCAGCACGCCGACGATCTTGTTGATGCGCTGGCCGGTGAGATCCTGGAAGTTGCACGCCTCGAAGGCGACGACGACCCGCTCGAGGATCGCATCGATATTCTCGCGTCCGGCCATGGTGGTGGTCATGGCGCGCAGCATGCTCGCGTTGGTTTCGATCTCCTCGATGGCACCCAGGATCGTGCTGGTCGCTTGTTCGGTGGAATCGACCACGGCATCGAGCTCACCCGCCACCCGGCGCATCCCCTTGCCGGTATTCTCGGAGCGGTAGAGCGTGGCGATCTCCTGCTTCGTGCGGGTGATCGCCTCCTTCATGATGTCGAGTTCCGACCGCATGGCGAAGGCTTCGCTCAGCTCGCGCCGGCAGGCATCGATGGTTTCCACCGTGCTGCTCTGGGTGACGCGCTGGAGATTCTGGATCGCGCTCATGATCTCGTCGAGCTTGGCGCTGTTGAGGTTGGCCGACTCCACGTTGGCCGCTTCCGCGACGGGCGGCGCATTGACTGCAAGGCCGAGGCTGTCTTCGATGCGGTAACGTTTGATGGTCATCGGTCAGAATCAGCCGGCTGAGGAGGTCACGTTCCGAACATCCATCAAACAGGTTGCCATTTCTTGAACATTGAAACCGCTCGGCAACCTTTACGGGCCGTTCACGATGAATCCGCGTTGCCGCCGCCGTATTCGGTTTCCTGAACGATTCACCACGTTCTTTCACCGAAATCGCGCCATCAGCGCCGATCCTTCGTTCCCATGCGGACCATCGGGCCGCCCTGAGGGGATTGAGGGATCATGCGTGTCGAGTGGTGTGTCGCCGTCGCCTGCCTTGCCGTTACAGTAACCGGAGGTGTTGCGCAGGCTCAGTCCGGATCGAGCGATTATGCCCGCCCGGGCGCCTATGGCGGCGGTTTCCTCGAGTTGCTCGTCAATGGCGCGAGCCAACCCGCCCCGGTACGGCGTCAGGAGTCTGTACGGACGGGCGATCCGCTGATGGATGCGGGTGCGCCGCGACACCAGAGAGCGGCCTACGGATTTGTCGGAGAGCGCATGCTGTCGTCCGGAGATCGCGTTCCGGAACCGAGCTACACGGTGCCTGCCCAAGCGCCGATGCGTCAGGCGGCACTGTCTCGCGAGCCGCTTCAGGACCGCCCGGTGGAAGCGATCGCCCGTGCGCCCGATCCACGCTATAGCCGCCAGGTCGTCGCCTTCGAAGGAAGCCAGCGTCCCGGCACCATCGTGGTCGATACCCCGTCGAAGTTTCTCTATCTGGTTCAGCCCGGCGGCCGGGCGATCCGCTACGGTATCGGCGTCGGCCGCCCCGGCTTCGCATGGTCTGGCCTCAAGACCATCAGCCAGAAGCGCGAATGGCCGGATTGGACACCGCCGTCGGAGATGATCCTGCGGCGGCCCGACCTGCCGCGGCATATGTCGGGCGGGCCGGGCAATCCGCTCGGCGCTCGGGCTCTCTATCTCGGCTCGTCACTCTACCGGATTCACGGCACCAACGAGCCGCATACGATCGGCCAGAACGTCTCGTCCGGCTGCATCCGCATGATGAACGAGGACGTCATCGACCTCTACGAGCGCACGCCGGTGGGGACTCGCGTCGAGGTTCTCTGACCGCGCCCGCTTAGAACGTCCGCCCGGCGTCGTGTCGAACGACGCCGGGCGATGATTCTCAGACCCAGTCGTCGTCTCCGCCGCCACCGAGGTCGCCGCCGAAATCCTCACCGGGATCGTTGTCGAACGACGCACCCTGAAGGTCGCTTCCGCCGCCGAGGGCCGAACCGAGATCCTGGTTGCTGCTATCCGACCCGAAGAAGTTGTTCTCGGTCACCGATCCGCCGCCGAGCCCCGCCGCTGCCGAGCTCCCCAACGAGGAGTGACCGCCGGCGAAGGCGTTCGACAGGGCACTGCCGAGCAGCATACCACCCGCCGCACCGGCGGCCATCGGCAGAGCCGTCGCGAGAAAGCCGCCGCCGCGTGCCGGCGCCGCCTGCTGTCCAGCCCATGGACCGCCCTGCTGCGGTGCGCCGAAGCCCTGCTGCTGTCCGTAGCCGGGTTGCTGCTGCTGGCCGTATCCCGGCTGTTGCTGCCCGTATCCCGGCTGCTGACCGCCCTGATTGCCCCAGGGCTGACCGGCCGGTCGCTGCGGCTCGGGCCGCGATCCACCGCCGAAGATGCTCGACAGGAAACCGCCGCCGCCGGAACCGCCCTGCTGCGGCTGGGCACTCTGCCGGGCCTGCTCGAGTTGCTGGTTGAGGCTCTTGATCGCCTCTTCCTGCACGTAGATCAGCTGCGCCATCGCGTAGGGAGCGTAGGGCTGGGAGCGCAGCTTCTCGGCAATGAAACGCTCGGCATCCGCGTCCCGGGGCTGGCTCGAAGCCTGTTCCAGACGCTGGAAAATGCCACCGATGACGTCGCGTTCTTCGCTGTTCATGGGAGTCGTCCTCCTAAGGCAAAGCCGGCGGCGTCGTCACCGCGCAGGCGGTTCAGAGATGGGGGATGCCGCGGGCTTTTGTCAGGGGTTCAACGCAAACTCTGCCATTCCGGATGCATCGATCCGCCTTCAACGCGAAAGAGCCCGGCCTTTCGGCCGGGCTCTCTGCGTTGTCGTGGTCTCGAACATCTGGCCCGATGGCGCCCGGTATGGGGCGCCGGTCAGGTCCTAGTACGTGCCGAACTTGTAGTTCAGGCCGGCGCGGACGACGGCGAACTC
>NZ_JAAHTB010000006.1 GCF_010692745.1 Methylobacterium sp. BTF04 | reverse complement strand
GGCCTCGGTTGCCCCGTGCGCCTCGCTCTCACGGCAGGCCAGAAGGGTGACGCCCCCGCAGGCCGACGCCCTGCCCGCCGCGTTCGTCATGGCCGATACCGCCTAGACCGCTTTTGGCGTTTGCGCCCTAATACCGAATCGGAATCGCGCGTTGTCTCGGCCGATGCCAAGCGCATGACTGGCCTGCGTTTTTGCCGGATTGAGAGGACGCTGTGCGTTGCGGTATCCCCGATCGACGGAGCGGCTGGACCGCCCAGTGCCCCCCCCCTCTTCAGGATCGTCCATGGATCACCCGGCCGCGTCTCAGAAGGACTCGTCTCAGAAGGACGCGGCTCCGAAGCGTTCGTCCGCTGCCGGTGGCTGGGGTGCCTTGAAGAGTTGCGGCAAGCATCTGCTCAGCAGTCGGGCGCCGTTTTCGGGCGCCAGAGCGCTGCTGAATGCCAACCAGCCGGACGGGTTCGATTGTCCCGGCTGCGCCTGGGGCGACCCGGAGCACGGCTCATCGTTCGAGTTCTGCGAGAACGGGGTCAAGGCGGTCTCCTGGGAGGCCACCGACAAGCGCACGCCGCCGAAGTTCTTCGCCAAGCACACCGTCACCGAATTGCGCGGCTGGACCGATTACGCCCTGGAGGGCGAAGGCCGCCTGACGCATCCGATGCGCTACGATGCGGCGAGCGATCGCTACGTGCCGACGACCTGGGACGAAGCGTTCGCGGCCATCGGTGCCGCTTTGCGCGCCCTCGACAGTCCGGATCAGGCCGAATTCTACACCTCGGGCCGCGCCTCCAACGAGGCCGCGTATCTCTACCAGTTGTTCGCTCGCCTCTACGGCACCAACAACTTTCCCGATTGCTCGAACATGTGCCACGAGGCCAGCGGCATCGCGCTGCAGGCGGCCATCGGCGTCGGCAAAGGCACGGTCCTGCTCGAGGATTTCGAGAAGGCCGACGCGATCTTCGTGGTGGGGCAAAATCCGGGCACCAACCATCCGCGCATGCTCGGCGACCTGCGGCGCGCGGCCCAGCGCGGTGCCCGCGTGGTGGTGTTCAACCCCGTGCGCGAGCGCGGCCTCGAGCGCTTCGCCGATCCGCAGAATACGGTCGAGATGCTGCGCGGTGCGAGCGCACCGGTGGCGAGCCATTATTATCAGCCGCGCCTCGGTGGCGACATGGCGGCGTTTCGCGGTATCGCCAAGGCGGTGTTCGCCGCCGACGACGCGGCGCTCGCCGCCGGCCAGCCCTCGGTGCTCGACCGGTCCTTCCTCGCCCATCACACCGATGCGTTCGAGGCCTATCGGGCCGTCGTGGACGCGACGACTTGGGACGCGATCCTCGATCAATCTGGCCTTGCCCGCGCCGACATCGAGACGGCGGCCGAGGTTTATCTCGGGGCCGACAAGGCCATCGTCACCTGGGCGATGGGCGTGACCCAGCATCGGCACTCCGTGGCCACCGTGCGCGAACTCACCAATGTGATGCTGCTGCGGGGCAATATCGGGCGTCCAGGGGCTGGCCTGTGCCCGGTGCGCGGCCACTCGAACGTGCAGGGCGACCGCACGGTGGGCATCAACGAGAAGCCGCCGGCCTCCCTCCTCGACGCGCTGGACCGCGCGATCGGCTTCACCGCGCCGCGCAAGCACGGCCACAACGTGCTCGGTGCCATCGGCGCCATGCTCGACGGCTCATCGAAGGCGTTCATCGGATTGGGCGGCAACTTCGCCAGAGCGACGCCGGATACGGCGGTGGTCGCCAAGGCGTTGGCCTCCTGCGAACTCACCGTGCAGATCGCGACGAAGCTCAACCACTCCCACCTCGTGCCGGGCCGTATCGCCTACCTGCTGCCCTGCCTCGGGCGGACCGAGATCGACCGGAATTCGAAGGGCAAGACCCAGATCGTCACGGTCGAGGATTCCATGAGCATGGTCCACGGCTCGGGCGGCATCAACAAGCCGGCCTCCCCCGAACTGCGCTCAGAGATCGCGATCATCGCCGGCATGGCCGCTGCCACGGTGGGATCGGACAAGGTCGATTGGGCAGCGCTCGCCGACGATTACGACGGCATCCGCACGCTCATCGAGCGCACGATTCCCGGCTTCACCGGCTACAACGTCCGGGTGAGGCGCCCGCGCGGCTTCATGCTGCGCAACCTCGCCGCCGAGCGCAACTTCGAGACGGAGACAGGCCGGGCCAACTTCTCCGCCGACGCGCTTCCCGACGCGACCGAAGACCAGCGAGCCCGCAAGATGCCCGGCACCTTCGTGTTGCAGACCTTCCGCAGCCACGACCAGTACAACACCACGATCTACGGCCTCGACGACCGCTACCGTGGCGTCTACGGCGAGCGGCGGGTGGTGTTCGCGCATCCGGACGATCTCGCCGAAATCCGTGCCGTGACCGGCGATCGGGTCGACATCGTCGGCACCCATGACGACGGCGTCACCCGCGTGGCCGAAAGCTTCCGCCTCGTGCCGTTCGACATGCCGCGCGGGAATCTGGCCGGCTACTACCCCGAGCTGAATGTGCTGGTGCCACTCTCCACCTTCGGCCGGGAGAGCGACACGCCGACCTCGAAATCGGTGATGGTGTCCCTGCGCGCACCGGCGACCGCGTGAGCGAGCCGCCGGCCGACGCCGATACCTTCCTGGCGGTGACCGATTCCGTCGTGGCGCTCCAGCCCGACCTCTCGACCCTGGAGGCCGGTATCCTCGCGGCCTTGCATCTCCGCCTGGCCGCCGACAGCCGCAGCTTCGCCCGCATCTTCGGGGTGGAGCACGCCCTGGTCCTGCGGGGTGTCGAGACGCTGGTGGGTGACGTGGGGTTGATCTCCGTCACCACGCGCAACGAGCGTACCCAGCGCACGCATTACGCGGCCACGGAGACCGGACTGTCCGTGCTCGGTCACCTACACGGGTGATCGCGGAGCGGGCACTTCGGCCCCTGGGACCATGGCCCGGGCGACCGCCGGACGGCGTGACACGCCTATCGATCTTCCGACCACCCCGAACGCGATGATCGATCAGGTCCGAGCCGCTTATCAGCCCTGGACGGGGTGGCTATGTGGTCGCTTGCGGATTTCGCAGCAGCTTTACTGACCCCTGGCGCCGATCGCCTCCGACCACGTCACCGCGCGGCGCGCCATGCCGATATGCTGGCGCTCGTACATGCGCCCTTCGATCTTGATCGCGCCGCGATTGGAGTTCTCGGGCTTGTCGAAGGCATCGATCACCATCCGCGCCCGGCGCACCTCCTCGTCGGAGGGGGCAAAGCAGGTATTGGCCGGCTCGATCTGGTTGGGGTGGATCAGCGTCTTGCCGTCGAAGCCGAGATCGCGTGCCTGCTGGCATTCGGCTCGGCAGCCCTGCACATCCTCGATGTCGTTGTAGACACCGTCGAGGATGGTGAGACCCTCGGCACGGGCGGCGGCCAGGGTGAACATCATCCAGGGCAGCATCGGCACACGGCCGGGGACGAGCTGCGCCCAGGTGTCCTTGGCGAGATCGTTGGTCCCGAGCACGAAACAGGTCAGCCGGGTGCGCCGATCGCGTTGCGCCTTGGCGATCTCCTGGATGTTGAGGATGGCGGCCGGTGTCTCGATCATCGCCCAGACCGCGATGCTGTCGGGGGCCTCGAGCGCTTCGAGATGGTTGGCGATGCTCTCCAGCACCGCCGGCGAGGAGACCTTCGGCATCAGGATCGCGTCGGGACGAGCCTGGATCGCGGCCTTGAGGTCGGATTCGCCCCACGGCGTCTGGGGCGCGTTGACCCGGATGATGATCTCGCGATCGCCATAGCCGCCGCCCTTGACCGCGGCGCAGACCTGCTCGCGCGCAAGCTCCTTGGCCTCGGGCGCCACTGCGTCCTCGAGGTCGAGGATCAGGCAATCGGCGTGCAGAGTCTTGGCCTTGTCGAGCGCCCGCTGGTTCGAACCGGGCATGTAGAGCACACTGCGACGAAGGCGGAGATCGGACATGTAGCATTCCTGTGGAGACCGCTGAACCCTAATGCAACATGGCGGCCGAGGCACCCCGAGGATGCGGGAAACGCCACGTTATCCGGGCGGATCGATGCCGGAACGCAGGGCGCGCGCTATGCGGGAGCGCCGTCCGAGGCCATGAACCGGTCATCGCCTTCCCGCGAACGACGAGACATCCATGCCGCACCGGCCAGCTGTGAGCGACGGACCCGCCCGGCCCTACGCGGCCGGGCCGGACGGGGTGCGGCTCGCCGTGCGCCTGACGCCGCGCGCGAGCCGCACTGGCCTCGACGGCCTCGTCGCAGGCGCCGACGGCCGCGTCGCCCTCCAGATACGGGTGGCCGCAGCCCCTGTGGACGGCGCGGCGAACACCGCGCTCGTCGCCTATCTCGCCGATGCCTTGCGCCTGCGGAAATCCGATATCCGGATCGCATCGGGGCAGACGGGGCGGCAAAAGCTGCTCGTGCTCGAAGGCGATGCAGCTGTCATCCTCGGGCGTCTCGACGCCTGGGTCGACGGCGCCGCTCGTCGCTGATGAGGCCGAACGCAGTGGCCAATCAGGCCGTGCGCAGCTGCCGGCGCTTGTCGGCGGCCGACCATTGCATCAGGCCGATCATGACGATGATCGTCCCCAGATAGACGACGCCTTGAAGGGCCGTCGGCCGGTCGGTGTAGCCGATGAGGGCGTGCAACACGCGGCCGACGATGCTGTCCTCGCGCAGGATGCCGGCGGTGTTCCACAGGGGCCGGTCGAGCACCGTGATCAACCCGGCATTGGACAGGAACTGTGCTGCCTGCGCCGCGAGGCCGGCGGCGAGGAAGATGATGAGCGCGCTCGTCACCGAGAACACGTAGCGGGTCGGTACGGCGGCAAGGCCGAAATAGCTCACCGAGGAGACGAGGGCACCGACGGCGACGCCTGCGAGTGCGCCGATCTGCAGCTCGGCGCCGGACGCGCCCGACGCCACCAGCCCGTAGAGGAACAGCACCAGTTCGGCGCCTTCGCGCAGGATCGCGGCCCCGACCACGAGGGCGAGCGCCGCCAAAGTGCTCTGCCCGGTTCGCACCGCATTGCCGGCGGCACGCAGTTCCCCGGCGAGTTCGCGGCCGTGGCGGCTCATCCAGGTATTGTGCCAGATCAGCATCAGCACCGCGACGATGAGGACCGAGGCATTCAGGATGTCCTGCCCGGCACCCTCGAAGGCGTCGGAGATCTTTTCGGCGAACAGCGCGATCAGGGCGGCGCCGGCGAGACCGCCGACAATGCCCAGACCGATCCAGCGGCCACGGCCGACAATGCCGCGGGTTGCGGCGAGCACGATACCGACGATGAGGCCGGCCTCGATGACCTCGCGAAACGCGATGACGAAGGCTCCGATCATGCGGAGATGTCCCTATGTTCGCGCAAGAGCCGCGCGGATTACCAGATCCAGAACAGCAAGACCCAGCCGGTGACCGAGAGGCCGCAGGCCGCCGAGATGGCGAGCGTCGCCCCGGCCCGCCGAAGCGTGCCGCCGTAGAGGCCGGACACGCGCCAGGCGAGCCAGATGCTCCACAGGCTGGTGCCGACGAGGAGCGCTCCGCGCATTTCGGAGACGTAGGGCAGCACGAAGCCGTCGCCACGCAGGAAGGTGACGGTGAGCGCCGAAAGTCCGAGAAAGACGCCGCAGCCCGCCAGCGGGATCAAGGTCTGCGTCAAATGGTGGAAGCGGTCCCACGACCATGCCCCCAAGGCCCGCGTGCCAAGCGCCACCAGCGCCGACAGCGACAGGCCGAGGATCAGCGCGGCGGCGGCGATGTAGGCGAGGAGCAACACACCGTCGAGGAGGCTGAGCACGTCGTTGTGCTCAGGGTAGTTGGTGAGGATGAACCACGGCAGCGTGGCCTCCAGCGGCCAGGTGATGCCGTGCTCGATCAGCCATGTCGCCAGCATCAGCTTGGCGTCGATGAACCACGGGCTCGCCGACCACTGGAACGCGCCGACCGCCAGACCCATCATGCCGAACAGGATCAGCACGGTCTGGTCGAGGCTCGGCTCGGAGCCGGCGACGTTGACGATCTCGTGGGTGGGCGAGCGACGGGCAAGGCGCACGGCACCGCGATAGCCGCTACAGCGCCCGCACATGTGGCAGGCCCCGGCGCCGCGCATGGTCTTCACCGGCACCAGCGGGGCGCAGTTGAAGCTCTCGCCGCGGGGCTTGGGCGAGGCCGCCCAGGCGGCATTGTCGACCTGGAAGCTGATCGGCGCCAGCTTGGCCAGCACCGCGAAGACCCCGTTCACGGGGCACAGGTAACGGCACCAGACCCGCTTGTTGCGGCCGTAGAGCAATCCGATCACGATCGCGGCCGTCGTCGAGCCGCCGAGCACCACGAGCACGGGCTTCGGATAGCCATAGACGCTGATCATCTGGCCGTAGACCGTGGTGCCGGCAAACGCCACGAACGGCCAGCCGCCCCAGGTGATCCAGCGCGGCACGGCGCGCCCCAGGCTCCAGCGGCTCGCGAACTCGGTGAGCGCGCCTTCCGGGCAGAGGATGCCGCACCAGGCCCGCCCGACCACCACCATGCTCACCAGCACGAACGGCCACCAGATGCCCCAGAAGCAGAACTGCGCGAACACCGTGAGGTCGTTCCACAGATGCGCGCTGCGATCGGGCAGCGGCAGGAACGCCGGCACCGCCACCAGGACGAGATAGACCGCGATCACCGCCCACTGGACCTTGCGGATCATCCCGCCGTGGCGCTGCAGCCACTGGCCGAACTCCGCCAGCCTGGCGTCGATCCAGACCTCGCTCGGGTGGGGGGACGCGGAGGCCGCCATGCTCGGCCTACTTCGCTACGAGCGTGGCTTTGGACTCCGGATGGAAGTCGTCGAACACCGGATAGGTCCCCGGATCGACCGTGCGAAACACGATCGACGAGGTGGCCCCGGAGGCAAGCGCCTTCTCGCGCTTCAACTCGGCACTCTCGAACTCCACCGGGCTCTTTCCGGTATTGGTGATTTCGAGCTTGAACCGGGTGTTGGCCGGCACCTCGATCACCTCCGGCACGAACACGCCGTCGCGCATCTCCAGCTTGATCACCGGCAGGTCTTCCGCCCGCGCCGAGGGGACGCAGGCGACGAGGAGGGCCGCACCGAGCCCGGCGCCGATCAGGGCGCGGGGCAGGCGGCGGGATCCGAAGCTGATGATGCGGTCGGGCATGGCGCTCAATACGCCCCCTTCTTGCCGATGCCGGCGAAGGTGAAATCCTGGATCACGTCGAACGGCTTGAACCACTCGGCGACACCGGTCTCCTTGTCGACATGGCGACCGAAATGCCCATGCGCGCCGGGGGGCGCCACAGTCATCTTCAGGCGATAGCGGCCGGGGCCGGACAGCTTGACGTTGTCGCCGTAATGCGGGCCGTCATTGGCCACCATCTGCATCAGCGTTCCGGCGACCTTGGGGCCGGTGGGCGCATCGCCTTCGAGCTTCACCACCTCGAAGGTCACGTCGAGGGCCGGCACCCAATCGCCCTCGGCGAACCCGTTCCTGTTGTCCTTGGCCGCATGGATGTCGGCTTCGAGGTGGATGTCGGATTGCGCGGCGGCGCGCATCATATCCGGCGGGTCCATCTCGATCGGCTGCAGGTAGACGGCCCCGACTTCGAGTCCGTTCTGGGTCACATGCGGCCCGATCGGCGTCTCCTTCGCCACGGCGTGGAGGGGCGCAGCGACCAGGAGCAGGCCGGCAACGAGCAGGGCGGGGGAGAAATTCTTGCGCATCGTGGCAAGCGGGTAAACCAGCCGCAAAGACAAGCAAAGAGGCTTATTCGTCACATTTTCAAATCAGAACAATTCTAAACTAAGAATTGATCCGGTCTGGTGAGAACAGCGCCGCTTCCGATGACCGAATAAGCTTCGGTCTCGATCGTATTCCTCAGCGGCGATACGACGGGAGTCAGTTGCGAGGAGACCAAATCGCGTGACCTCGCGGCTCCACAACGCTCAATGTGGACTCGGTCCCGCGAGGCTGGCTGTGGAAAAAGTCCGGCGAACGAGCCTGGGATAAGCCCAGGCCTGACTCAGGCCCCTGCCACCGAGCAGGATCAGGAAGGCGAGCCAGAGCCCGGCATTGCCGAGCCCGAGCAGGTGGGCGGCCGCCAAGGCGAGACCGTAGCCGGCGGTGGCCGCGATCATCAGGTTGCGCATCGCCCGCGTCCAGGTGGCGCCGATATAGATGCCGTCATAGGCGAAGGGCACCGACGCCACCAACGGGGCCAGTGCTGCCGGGATGAGATAGGCGCCGGCCATCGCGCGCACCTCCGGATTCGTGGTCACGGCAGCGATGAAGCCATGCCCGATCAGCAGGAAGCCTGCGGCGATGACCACACCGAAGCCGAGGCACCACAGCAGACTCAGGCGGGCGGCGCGCCGGAAACCGGCTTCGTCGCGGGCGCCCACCGCCTGCCCGCACAGGGTCTCCGCAGCGGTGGCGAAGCCATCGAGGAAGAACCCGCCGATCATGAAGAGATTCCACAGGACCGCATTGGCCGCGAGCACCACGTCGCCGGAGCGGGCTCCGAGCGCCGAGAACGCAGCGATGCAGCCGACCAGCAGCAGGGTGCGCACCATCACGTCGGCATTGACGCTGAGCATGCGGGCCAAAGCCCGGGGATCGCGCACGACCCGCAACGGCACCGCGAACGGCCGCGACCCGAGACGCCCGAGCAGGAAAAGCCCGAGACCGGCGCCGGCAGCCTCCGCCAGCAGCGTAGCGAGGCCGGCGCCCGCGACGCTCATGTCGGCGCCGAGCACCAGGATCAGCGTGAGGGCGATGTTCGTCAGGTTGATCGCGACCTGCAGCAGCAACCCGATATCGGTACGGCCACGCCCGAGCACCGAGCCGAGGATGGCGTAGTTTGCCAGCGTGAACGGGGCCGCGAAGATCCGGATGTGGAAATAGGCCGAGAGGCCGGCGATCACCGCCGGACTCGCCCCACTCACCGCGAAGGCGGCCCGGCCCAGCGGCACTTGAAGCGCGACGATCACGAGCCCGACCAGCACGCCGGCGGCCAGCGAGCGCGCCAGCGTCCGGTCGACCTCTCCGGCGTTGCGCGCGCCCACCGCCTGCGCGGTCAGGCCGGCGGTGGCCATGCGCAGTGAGCCGAACGACCAGAAGATCGCATCGAAGATCACGGCGCCGAGTGCCATCGCTCCGAGCAGCGCGGCGTCGCCGAGCCGGCCGATCACCGCCGCACCGACAAAGCCGAGGAGCGGCGTCGTCACGTTGGCGAGCGTCATCGGCAGTGCGAGCGCGAGGACGCGCCGGCTCGTTGCCGAAGCCGGCGTGGTGCCCTGTCCGTGGATCATCCGTGGTTCGGCTCAGTGACAACCGCATCCGCTGCCACAGCTACCGCCGCCGGTGGCGGGTTTGGCGGGCTTGGCCGTGGTGTCGCGCGTCAGGCCGCGCTCCGCCAGTTCCGAGAGATAGGTCGCCCAGCGGTTCCGGTACTGGCGGCCGAGATCGTACAGGTAGCCCCAGCCGAACAGGCCGGTATCGTGCATGTCGTCGAAGGTGAGCTTCACTGCGTAGTTGCCCACCGGCTCGACGGCGAGGATCGCCACGTCGCGTTTGCCGCCGATCACCTTGCGCTCGGCCGGCGAATGCCCCTGGACCTCCGCCGACGGGCTCGACACCCGCAGATACTCGGCGGGAAGCTCGAAGCGACCACCATCCTCGAAGGCCACCACCAGCGTCCGCTTGTTGCCGGTGAGGCGGATCTCGGTGGGCCAGCGTTCGGGCGCCGCAGCCACGTTTTCGTTCACGGCCGACGCGCTCCCGGCCAAGTGTTGGCTCATGGCAAACTCCTCACAGGCATGATCCCACCGCATCGTCAACGAACTTGCCCGCGGGGGTGCAAGACCTCATATGCCTATCCATGCTAGGTTCGTCACGCGACCACGCCGCAGTTTCTTCCTCACAGACGAGTTCAGAGTCCCGCATGTGGGGTCCCCGCGACATCAACGCTGTCTCTGCACCGGCGCCGCTGATCGACCCGTTCCAGCGGGCGATCACCTATTTGCGGATTTCGGTGACCGATCGCTGCGATCTGCGCTGCGTCTATTGCATGTCGGACGACATGAACTTCCTGCCCAAGCGTGACCTGCTCACGCTGGAGGAACTCGACCGGCTCAGCGCGGTGTTCATCGGCCGCGGCGTGCGAAAGCTCCGCATCACCGGCGGCGAGCCGCTGGTGCGCCGCGACATCATGCACCTGTTCCGCCGTCTCTCGCGCCACCTCGGCACCGGCGCGCTCGAAGAGCTGACGATGACCACGAACGGGACGCAGCTCGGACGCTTCGCCCCGGAATTGGCCGATCTCGGCGTGAAGCGGGTCAACGTCTCCCTCGATACCCTCGACCCGGACAAGTTCCGGGCGGTGACCCGACGCGGTGATCTCAAGGTGGTGCTCGACGGCATCGCGGCGGCTCGGAAAGCCGGCATCAAGGTCAAGATCAACGCGGTGGCGCTGAAAGGTGTCAACGAGGACGAGATCGCCGACATGATCGCCTGGGCCCATGGCGATGGCATGGACATGACCCTGATCGAGGTGATGCCGCTCGGCGAGATCGAGGGTGACCGGACCGACCAGTTCCTGCCGCTTTCGGTGGCGCGCGCCCGGCTCGAGCAGCGCTTCACGATGACGCCGCTCCCCGACCGCACCGGCGGTCCAGCACGCTATGTCCACATTGCCGAGACCGGCGGACGCCTCGGCTTCATCACGCCGCTCACCCATAATTTCTGCGAGAGCTGCAACCGGGTGCGCCTGACCTGTACGGGCAAGCTCTACATGTGTCTCGGGCAGGAAGACGCCGCCGATTTGCGCTCCGTACTGCGCGCTTCGCCGGACGATGCCCTCGTCACGCAAGCGGTGATCGACGCCATCGCCCGCAAGCCGAAGGGGCATGATTTCGTCATCGAGCGGGCGCGCCCTGCCGCCGTGCCGCGTCACATGAGCGTGACCGGGGGCTGATGCTCCGGATGGTTTGACCCCCGGGGCCATCGAACCTAGACCGCCCTGATCCTCGATACGATTGGGAGACGGATGATGGCGAAGGTCGCGTTTCTGGGCCTCGGTGTGATGGGTGGCCCGATGGCCGGACATCTCGCCAAAAAAGGCCACGACGTCACCGTCTACAACCGGACCGCCGCCAAGGCCGAGGCCTGGGTGACGGCGCATGGCGGTCGATCGGCCAAGACCCCGCGCGAGGCGGCCCAGGGCCAGGAGATCGTGTTCGCCTGCGTCGGCAACGACGACGATCTGCGCGGCGTGACGCTCGGCGAGGACGGCGCCTTCGCGGGCATGGACACGGGCGCGATCTTCGTCGACCACACCACCGCGTCGGCCGAAGTGGCGCGCGAACTGGCCGAGGCCGCGAAGGCCGCCGGCTTCGCCTTCATCGACGCACCGGTCTCGGGCGGACAGGCCGGCGCCGAGAATGCCGCCCTCACCGTGATGTGCGGCGGTGACGCCGCCGACTACGCCAAGGTCGAGGCCGCCATCCTGTGCTTTGCCAAGGCAAGCCGCCTGATGGGGCCGTCCGGCTCCGGCCAGCTCACCAAGATGGTCAACCAGATCGCCATCGCGGGAATCGTACAGGGCCTGTCGGAAGCGATCCACTTCGCCAAGCGCGCCGAGCTCGACGTCGATGCGGTGCTCGACGTGATTGCGAAGGGCGCCGCCGGCTCGTGGCAGATGGAGAACCGCGGCCGGACGATGAATGCCGAAAAGTTCGATTTCGGCTTTGCCGTCGACTGGATGCGCAAGGATCTCGGCATCCTGCTGGCGGAAGCGCGCCGCAACGGCGCCCGCCTACCGGTGACCGCACTCGTCGACCAGTTCTACGCAGACGTCCAGGCCATGGGCGGGAGCCGCTGGGATACCTCCTCGCTCATCGCCCGCCTGGAGACGTGAGTCGCGCCTCGGCGAGGGCGAGAGACGCCTCGGGCGCAGTCCACAGCCAGTCCGCGCCCATCTGGTGGCGAAACCAGGTGAACTGACGTTTGGCGTAGCGGCGTGTATCGGCCTGCCCGCGAAGGATCGCCTCGTCACGGGAGATCGCCCCGTCGAGATGGGCGATCAGGCCCGGCACCCCATGCGCCCGCATGATCGGCAGCATCGGATCGAGGCGTCGCTCGCGCAGGGCGGCAACCTCGTCGAGGGCGCCGTCCCGGATCATACTGATAAAACGCGCATCGATGCGCTGCCGGAGCGTGTCGCGCTCCGGCGCGAGGAAGAGCTTCAACAGCGGCAGCCCCATCAGCGGGCCGGGCAAGCGCTGGCCGTGGAAAGCCGAGATCGGCTTGCCGGTGGCGGCGAAGATTTCGAGGGCGCGCATCACCCTGGCGCGGTCGCTCGGACGCAGGATTTCGGCGCCGGCCGGATCGACGATCGCGAGATCGGCATGGAGCGCCTCGGTCGGACGGCCTTCGGCTTGCAGCCTGATTTCAGCCCGCACGGCATCCGGGACCGCCGGCAGATTCGAAAGCCCCTCCTCCAGAGCACGGAAATACAGGCCCGTGCCACCGACGAAGATCGGCAGGCGCTCCTGCGCCTGAAGTGCCGCAAGAAGCGGAACCGCTTCGCGGACGAAATGGCCGGCGGAAAAATTCACTGCGCCGTCGACATGGCCGTAGAGACGATGGGGCGCCTGCGCCTCCTCGGCGTCGCACGGCCGGGCGGAGAGACGGCGCAGGTCGGCATAGACCTGCATCGAATCCGTATTGATCACGACGCCGTCGAAGGCGCGCGCCAGCGCGAGGGCGAGGCCCGACTTGCCCGAGGCTGTCGGCCCTGCGATGAGGATGGCCGCCGGCCGGCTTCGCGTCTGCGTCGTAGTGGTGAGCGGCGGCAAGGCGTGGAAGCTCCCGGATGTCCCTCGTCGCGATCCTGATAGCAAACGAGAGCCGCCCCGCCATCACCGATGCGGTGCTGGCCGAGACGCGCGCGGTGCTGCGCACCGACCATCAGCCGCGTATCCTGCATGGCGAGGTCGCTGCCGAAATCCTGGTCTCGGGCGCGCCTCAGGACGCGCCGGCGCTGGCACGGCGACTGAGAGCGGCCCTGGCCTCGGAACCCCTCGACATTGCCGTGCTGCCCGCCGGCCCGCACCGGCGCAAGCGCCTGTTCCTCGCCGACATGGATTCCACCATGATCGAGCAGGAATGCATCGATGAACTCGCCCATACGATCGGCCTGAAGGCGGAGGTTTCGGCGATCACCGAGCGGGCCATGCGCGGCGAGATCGCGTTCGAGCCGGCTCTGCGCGAGCGCGTGGCTTTGCTGCGCGACCTGCCCGTCGCGGTCGTCGACGACCTGATCGCCAACCGCATCACCCTCACTCCCGGCGGCCGGACGCTGGTGCGGACCATGAAGGCGCACGGCACCCATACCTGCCTGGTCTCGGGCGGATTCACGCTCTTCACCGGGCCGGTCGCCGCGCTGATCGGTTTCGACGAGGCTCACGCGACGACCCTCGGCGTGCGGGCCGGACGTCTCACCGGCGCCGTCGAGGAGCCGATCGTCGGCCAGGAGACCAAGCGCGCCGCCCTCGTGGCGCTCCGCAGCCGGTTCGGCCTCGACCCGGCCGACACGCTGGCGGTCGGCGACGGAGCCAACGACCTCGCCATGCTGGAGGAGGCCGGACTCGGGGTCGCCTTCCGCGCCAAGCCCAAGGTCGCGGCGGCGGCGGATGTCCGGATCGACCACGGCGATCTCACCGCCCTGCTCTATCTCCAGGGGTTTTCCGCGAGCGAGTTCGTGAACTGAAAAAGGCCGCCGGCCCGATCCGGGCGGCGGCCTTCGATGTGGTGGACGTAGCGCGATCGCGCGTTATTCGAGGCCGATCGCCACGAAGCGCACGTCGCCGGACGCACTCGCCACCAGCAGCAGCACGGACTTCCGACCGTCCTTCTTCAGTTGATCGATCCTCTTGGTCACGTCGGCCGGTGCGTTGACGGCTTCCTGCCCGACTTCGACGATGATCTCGCCCGGCTTGATCTGCTTGTCGGCCGCCGTCGAGTTGGGGTCCACGCGGGTCACCACGACGCCCTTGAGGGTGTCCTTGATGCTGTAGCGCTTCCGCAACTCGTCGGTAAGGCTCGACAGGTTGAGGCCGAGCGCCTGACGGATCGCGCTCTCGGCTTCCGGCTGCTTGGCGTTGGCGAGCTGAGGCTTTTCGTTGTCTTCCAGGCGTCCGAGGGTGACGGACTTCGTCGACTCGGCGCCCTTGCGCACCACGATCACCTCCACGGTCTTGCCCACCGGGGTCGACGCGACGATGCGCGGCAGGTCGCTCGACGACTTCACGGTGTTGCCGTTGAACTTGGTGATGACGTCGCCGACCTCGAGACCCGAGACCTTGGCGGGACCCTTCTCGTCGACACCGGCGATGAGCGCGCCCTTGGCGCCACCCTTGAGGCCGAGCGCGTCGGCGGTGGCGTCGTCGACGTTCTGGATGCGCACGCCGAGCCAGCCGCGGCGGACCTCGCCGAACTCGCGCAATTGCTCGATGACCGGGCTCGCGGTGTCGGATGGGACGGCAAAGCCGATGCCGACCGAGCCGCCGGTGGGCGACAGGATCGCCGTGTTGATGCCGATGACCTCACCGTTCATGTTGAACAGCGGACCGCCGGAATTGCCCTTGTTGATGGCCGCATCCGTCTGGATGTAGTTGTCGTAAGGGCCGGATTCGATGTTGCGGCCCCGCGCCGAAACGATGCCGGCCGAGACCGAACCGCCGAGACCGAACGGGTTGCCGATGGCGATGACCCAGTCGCCGGGTCGCATCTTGTCGGAGTTGCCGAACGGCACAGCCTTCAGCGGCTTATCGGCATCGGGTTTCACCCGCAGCACCGCGAGATCGATCTTGGCATCCTTGCCGATGATCTCGGCCTTCAGCTTCGTGCCGTTGTGCAGGATGACCTGGATGTCGTTGGCATCGCCGATGACGTGATTGTTGGTGACCACGATCCCGGAGGCGTCGATGATGAAGCCCGAGCCGAGCGAGTTCGACTTGCGCGGCTGCTGGCGCGGGGAATCCCCTTCGCTGCGGTCGCCACCGCCGCGCTGGCCACGCTTGTTGAAGAATTCCTCGAACAGGTCCTCGAACGGCGTGCCGGGCGGCAATTGCGGGCCGGTGCGGGCGCTCGGGCGAGCCTCGACGGTGGTGGACGCCGAAATGTTCACCACGGCGTCGGTGACCTGATCGGCGAGATCGGCGAGCGATTCCGGTCCTTTGGCATAGGCTGCCTGCGGCAGGCCGACGAAAGCCACCGAGGTCGCGAAGGTCGCGGCCGCGAGGAGCGAACGCATGGACTGGTGGAGCGCTCGGGAAGGTCGCGCCCGGACGGCGCTCGCAACGGGAACCATGGTCGACCTCTTGGCTGGAACGATGACCTTAGATCGTCCGCAGGGACGCACGATCAAGGGCACGGCCGGCACGCGGGAAGCGGGCCGGCCGTTACGGTGTCGGTCGTCGTCGCGCGATCAGGGCGTCAAGGACGCTGACCCGTCGATCCGGTCGTGCCGGTATCGGACGTGCCGCGAGCCGGCGCAGTCGCGCCGCGCGCTGCAGTCGCCGGTGACCGCCCCTGCGGATCGCTGAAGTAGCGGAAGAAGTCCGAAGACGGGCTGATCACGAGGCGCGTCTCGGAACCCTTCAACCCGGTCTCGTAGGCCTGCATCGACCGGTAGAAGCTGAAGAAGTCCGCGTCCTTGCCATAGGCTTCCGCCAGGATGCGGTTCTTGTCGGCGTCGCCCTGGCCGCGCAGGGTCTCCGAGGTCTGGTTGGCTTCCGACAGAAGCACCGTGACGTCGCGATCTGCCTTGGCCTTGATGGTGGCGGCGATCTGGTCGCCGTTGGCACGGATGTCCGCCGCCTCGCGATTCCGCTCCGTCGTCATGCGCTTGTAGACTGCCGAGCTGTTCTGAGCCGGCAGATCGACGCGCGTCATGCGCAGGTCGACGATCTCGACGCCGAGATCCTTGGCCTGGCGATTCACCTCCGCCTGGATCTGGTTCATCAGATCCGAACGCTGGGTCCGCACGATGGCGTCGCGGGTCGAGCGGGCGAGCACGTTGCGCAGGGACGAGTTGGTGAAGCTCGCCAGCAGCGTGTTGGCGCGCGGCACGTTGTTGACCGACTGATAGAACTTCAGCGGATCAGTGATCCGGTAGCGCGCGAAGGCATCGACTTCGAGGTTCTGCCGATCGGCCGTCAGCAGCGTCTGAACCGGCAGATCGAGGTCGAGCACCCGCTTGTCGAACATGACCAGGTTCTCGATGAACGGAATCTTGAAGTATAGGCCGGGCTTGTCGGTGCCGGTCTGGTTCAGGACGGCGCGGATGCCACCGAACCGCAGGACGAGGGCCTGCTGCATCTGACCGACGGTGAAGACGGCGGCATAGAGCGCGACGACGATGGCCGCGGCGACGATGAGGGCGCCGGTACGGATGGTGGGATTGTTCATCGGGCCGCTCCACCGGTGGCGCTGCGGGGACCGAATTCGGCCAGAGGAAGCACCGGCACGACACCAGAAGTATTGCCGGCGCCATTCACGCCGGTGCCGTTCTGATCGATGATCACCTTGTTGACCGAGCCCAGGACCCGCTCCATCGTTTCGAGGAAGATGCGCTCGCGGCTGATGGCCGGCGCGATCTTGTAGGATTCGTAGACCTGCTTGAAGCGTGCGGACTGGCCGGTCGCCTCGGCGGTCGCCTGCGTCTTGTAGGCTTCCGCCGCCTGGACGATCTGCGCGACCTTACCCTTGGCCTGCGGAACCTCGCGGCTCGCGTAGGTCCGGGCTTCGTTCTGCGCACGCTCGGCATCCTGCTGCGCGGCGTTCACGTCGATGAAGGCGGGGCGCACCTCCGGCGGTGGGTTGACGCTGACGAGCTGGACGACCTCGATGCGGACACCGGCGCCGTATTCGTCGAGCGCCTTCTGGGTGATCTCCTTGACCTCCTGGGCGACGCTCGACTGCTCGTTGGTTAGGATCGCCTGGATGTTGCGGCGGCCGATGACCTCGCGCATCGCGCTCTCGGCGATGGCCTTGATCGTGCCCTCGGGGTTCTCGAGGTTGAAGACGTAATCCGACGCCTTCAGCGGATTGACGCGCCACTGCACCTCGAAATCGAGGTCGACGATGTTCTCGTCGCCGGTGAGCATCAAGCTCTCCTCGGGCATGTCGCGGCCACGGCCCTGTGCGCCGATGCCGGCGCGATAGCCGACCTGGATGCTGTTCACCTGCCCGACATTCGGCTTGGTCACCGCGCCGATGGGATAGGGGAAGATGTAGTTCAGGCCCTGGCCGGTGGTGTTGGTATAGCGCCCGAAGATCGTCTCGATACCGACCTGCTGCGGCTCGACCTTGTAGAACCCGGTGGCCAGCCAGCCGAGGATCACGAGGCCGCCTGCAATGAGGATACCCTTGCCGCCACCCATCGTGCCGCCCGGCATGACGCCGCGCAGACGGTCCTGACCGCGCCGGAGCAGGTCTTCGAGGTCGGGGGGCGTCTTGCCGCCACCGCCACCGCCACCCCAGGGGCCACCGCCGCCGCCATTGCCGCCGCTGCCCCGGCCCCAGGGCCCTCCCCCGTTGCCGCCACTGCCGCCGCTCTGATTGCTCCAAGGCATGCTTGCCGATATCTCCTGTTCGAGCAGCGTCTTCGTCGCGTCCGAAGACCGCTCCTTCAATCCGGTTTTGCCGCTCTCGCGGCGTACACCGTATCCCGACCGGGCGGACGTCGGCGTCCTCTCCGGTCTCAAGCGGTCCATCGCACCTGCGTGGCCCCACGCAGTCCTGTCAAGGCTGGCACTTGGGCATCGCGACCTCGAAACACAACCGCGCGAGCGTATGCTGAACAATGCGTCGCGGGCGGCGTCAGGCGATGCGTTCGAGATCGACGAAGCTGAAGGCGCACGCATCGTGCTCGCCGGCTGGGTGGGCTTCCCGATGGGTTTCGCGAAACGCCTGCCGGTCGAAGGCCGGGAAGATCGTGTCTCCGTCGGGAGCCAGGTCGACTTCGGTGAAATGGATCCGGTCGGCGTGCGGCAGGGCCAGGGCGTAGATCTCACCGCCGCCCGCCACCATCAATTCCTCGGCCTCTCCGGCGGCGGCTAAGGCTCCCGCCCAGTCGTGAACAGGGGTGACCTCGGGTGCGGAAAACGTGGTGTCGCGGGTGAGGACGATGGTCCGTCGCCCCGGCAATGGGCGACCGATGGAATCGTAGGTCTTGCGCCCCATCAACAGCGGCTTGCCGAGGGTCAGCGCCTTGAAGCGACGCAGGTCGCTGCGCAGCCGCCAGATCAGGCCGTTGTCGCGGCCGATGACGCCATTGCGCGCCACTGCGGCCAGGAGCGTGATGCGGATCGGATGCCCTGTCACGGCGCTGTTCATCAGACGGCCACCTTTGCGCGGATGGCGGGATGGGGATCGTACCCTTCGAGCGCGATATCGTCGAAGCGGAAATCGAACAGCGACGCCACCTCCGGGTTCAGGACGAGGCGCGGCAGGGGGCGGATCTCTCGGGTGAGCTGCAGGCGGGCCTGCTCCAGGTGATTCACGTAGAGATGGGCGTCGCCCAGCGTGTGCACGAAGTCGCCCGGCGTCAGCCCGGTCACCTGTGCGATCATCGCGGTGAGGAGTGCGTAGCTCGCGATATTGAACGGGACGCCGAGAAAGACGTCGGCGGAGCGCTGGTACAGCTGGCACGAGAGTCGACCCTCGGCCACGTAGAACTGGAACAGGCAGTGACAGGGGGCGAGCGCCATCCGGTCGAGGTCGGCCGGGTTCCAGGCCGAGACCATGAGTCGGCGGGAATCGGGATTTCGGCGGATTTCGTCGACCACCCAAGCGATCTGGTCGACGCTGCCGCCATCGGGCTTGGCCCAGGACCGCCATTGCCGGCCATAGACCGGACCGAGATCGCCATCGGAATCGGCCCACTCGTCCCAGATGCTCACGCCATTGGCCTGGAGCGCCCGCACGTTGGTGTCGCCGGTGAGGAACCACAGCAACTCGTGGATGATCGAGCGCAGGTGCAGCTGCTTCGTGGTGACCACGGGAAATCCGGCGCCGAGGTCGAACCGCATCTGGTGGCCGAAGACCGAGAGCGTGCCTGTGCCGGTGCGGTCGTCCTTGCGGATACCCTCACGAAGAATGCGTTCGAGAAGCTGATGGTAGGTCTGCATCGCGGCTCCGCTCCGACGCCCTGCGATAGCCCGAACCCCGGTCGGAGGCGAGGTGGCGACGCGGAGACGTCAACATGTTCGTGGCCTCAGATATCGGTGGGCCAGAGCACGTAGGCCACCATCGCAAGATTGCTCCAGCCGTGAAGCAGGATGCACGGCCAAAGCCGGCCGCTGCGCCACCGCAGCCAGCCGAGCACCAGCGCCAGCGGCACCAGCGAGACCGGCCGCGCGAAGCCGGCGGGCGTGACATGCGCCCCCGAAAACAGGATCGCGCTGGTGACGATGATGCCGGCCGGACCGAGGGGCGCAAGCCCTTTCGCAAAGATGGCTCCACGCATCAGCAACTCCTCGGCGATGGGCGCGAGGATCGCCACGTAGGCGAGCCAGACCACGGTGGCCGTCGTGCTCAGGAAGGGCGACAGCCCGACATGGCGGCCGAAGGGCGCGTGGAAGAACTCCGCCGTTCCGGTGACCCAGACGATGTGGAGGACCGGCCAGACCAGCAGGATCGCCCCGAAAGTCACGGGGGCGAGCCGCCAGGATTCCCCCGGCCGCCAACCGAGCGCGAGCGTGCCGCGCCATCCGGGTCCGATGCGCCAGCGCCCGATGCCCATGACGAGGCCGGCGAGACAGATCTGGCGGAGGACGTCGAGGGCGAGTTCGCGCATGGCGATCTGCTGCGGATAGAGCCGCGGCCGCTCGGCAGCGCCGGCCAACGGATTCGTGCCATCGATCCAGTCGGACCCGACGCGGACGATCAGGAGTGCCACGAGGCTCGCCGCGACCAGATACAGCATCGCCGAGAGCGCGAGCTCAGCGATGGCGAGGACCACCTTGGCGGCCCTGCGGATACGGCTCCGCGAACCCACGACATCCACGGGGTCCGGCCGCGGCGCGGGCGCCCGATCTACAGGCATGGGGAGACCAAGATCAGGCTTCAAAAGCGTCGGGACTCCCACTATGTCTGAAGTGCTGATTGAAGAGGGTAAACGCCACGGCCGCGCTGGACCACGGGCTTTTGGACGCAATGTCCGCGGGCTCGACAGGGCGTGGGTTTTGGCGGAAGCTCGAATGGGCTGCGCGTGATGGGTGGGTCGGCCGTTTCTCTCCGGTCGAGTGCGCCCCGGCGAGGCGAATGACGAAAGTCCTGACGGGCGATACCGTTCAGGCAAGGTTCTGGGAGCACCGGATACGGGCGTTTCCAGTCGATTTTCATCCGAACCGGTGCGCCGCGATGGCGCGCGACGGCGGGCAGACACCGGGCATAAGCGACCGCCGATGGCAGACGATCTGATCCGCTACGATCTTCTGGTGCAGGATGCCCTGCGCGGCGTCGTGCGCAAGGTGCTGACCGATGCGGCCCGTGATGGGCTTTCCGGCGAGCATCACTTCTACGTGTCGTTCCGGACCGAGGCGCCCGGCGTGCGGATGTCGCAACGGCTGCGCGAAAAGTATCCGCAGGACATGACCATCGTCCTGCAGCATCAGTTCTGGGATCTCGGCGTCAACGAGCACACCTTCGAGGTCGGGCTGTCGTTCTCCGGTGTGCCGGAGCGTCTGCTGGTGCCGTTCGATGCGCTCACCGGCTTCTTCGATCCGTCCGTTCAGTTCGGCCTCAAGTTCGATCTCAGCGAGGGCTCGGAAGAGGTCGCCGAGGAGCAGGATGCGGACGTACCCTCCATCGTCGGCAAGACCGCACCTCGCGGTGCCGGGTCTGAGCCGAGCGAGATGAAGCCCAAGGGGACGGGCGTGGCCGCGATCGGCAGCGCTGTTCCCAAGTTCGTCATGGGCGCCCCGGCCGCGCAGAACGCGGCCAAGGCGGAGGACGGTAAGGATTCGGATCAGCTGAAGCCGAAGAAGGCCGAGGGTGGCGAGGCGTCAGAGACCAGCGCCGAAGTCGTCAGTCTCGACGCATTCCGCAAGAAAAGTTGATCAAGCCCCTGTCGGCGCCCGGCTCTGCGCATTCATGCGCAGGCCGTGCTCCGGCCGCAGGGTCACCCGGTGCAGCGGCGTCACCGGCGGATGGTCCGCCGCCAACGTGAACCGAGTCGCGCGCACGATGTGGGCGAGAACCGTCACGGCCTCCTGCAACGAAAAGCTCTGACCGATGCAGACGCGCGGTCCCGCGCCGAATGGCAGGTAGGAAAAGCGTGGGATCGCGGCGCGATTCTCGCCGAGGAACCGGTCCGGCACGAAAGCCGCCGGATCGTCCCACAGTGTGCTGTGGCGGTGAAGCACGTAGGGCGCCACCATCACCAAGGAGCCGCGCGGGATCTTGATGCGGCCGATGCGATCGTCGGCGATCGCGGTGCGGCTCATGAACGGCACCGGCGGGAACAACCGCATGGTCTCCTCCATCACCGCCTTGGTGAAGGGCAGAGCGTCAGCGTCGAAATCGTCACCCGCCACCGCATCGACCTCGGCCTCCAGCCGGGAGCGGGCTGCAGGGTCCTGCGACAAGCAATAGAGCGCCCAGGTCAGCGCGTTCGCCGTGGTCTCGTGGCCGGCGGCGATGAACGTGACGATGTTGGCCTTCACCTCGAGGTCGGTGAGCCCCTTGCCGGTCTCCGGGTCCTGGGCCTGCAGCAGCAGCGTGAGCAGATCCGCCGGGGCGGTGCCCTTGTCGATGAGGACGCGGCGGCGCGCGATCAGTTCGTCGACGATTTCGGCGAAGAAGCGGATCGCCGGGCGGGCCCGGAAGCGGCCGATGCGCGGCACGAAGCCCGGCACGCCGAACACGTCGAGCGGATCGATCGGCCCGACCGATTCGAGGAAGCGGGTGATCGCCCGTCCCAAGGCGTCGGGATCGCTGGCGAGACCGTTGGTGAAGATCGTGCGTTCGAGAACGTCGAGGGTGACGCGGGTCATCTCGAGGCCGATATCGACCTCCTTGCCGTCGCGACGGGCGAGGCGCCGGGCGATGCGGGCGCCGGCGAGGTTCATGGGGGCGGCGAAACTCAGGACGTGCCGGGCCGAAAAAATCGGCGCCAGCGTGCGACGCTGCAGCTTCCATTCCTCGCCCTCGGCGGTGAGAAGGCCGTTACCGAGGCCCGGCGCCAGCACCCGGCGCTGCAGGTCGTCCTTGCGGTAGTTGGCGGCGTTCTCGACGTAGAGATAGCGGATCAGGGTCGGATCGCTCACCACCGTCACCCGGCCCATGGCGCCCTCGGCCGCCACCACCGGCTTCTCGAAATGCACGGACAGCCACGTCGTCACCGGATTGGCGCGGGCGGCCTTCAGGAACGAGAGAAGGCCGAGCTGGTCGCGCATGGGGCGGGGCACAGGCGGGCGAAAGCGCTCGCCGATCGACGGTGCGTCCAGGGTGGTGGCACTCGGCATGGGCAGGCTGTTCCTCGGATGAGGGCTGCGAGAGCGGGAGGGGGCGATTTGCGTGACACTCGCGTGCAGCTCTCGCAAAGCACCATCGCGGTTTTGGGTCACCCGGTCTAAGTAGGGTGCGCCGCAGCCAGACGAAGAGGCCACGATGTCGCCGCACGACGAGACGCCCCCCACCCGCACCGAGTCCGACACCTTCGGGCCGATCGAGGTTCCGGCGCATCGCTATTGGGGCGCGCAGACGCAGCGCTCGATCCAGAATTTCAAGATCGGCACCGAACGGATGCCGGCCCCCCTCGTCCACGCCCTCGGGATCGTGAAGCAGGCCGCCGCCCTGGTGAACCAGGATCTGGGCGGGCTCGACGCGAAGGTCGCCCAAGCGATCGCGGCGTCGGCCGCCGAGGTCGTCTCGGGCGAGCACGACCAGGAATTCCCGCTCGTGGTCTGGCAGACCGGCTCGGGCACCCAGTCCAACATGAACGCCAACGAGGTCATCGCAAGCCTCGCCAACGAACTCCTGGGCGGCAAGCGCGGCGGCAAGTCGCCGGTCCATCCCAACGATCACGTCAACAAGGGCCAATCCTCCAACGACGTGTTCCCGACGGCGATGCACATCGCGGTCTCGCGTGAGATCAACGATCGGCTGATGCCGGCCCTGACCCATCTGCACGACGCGCTGCAGGCCAAGTCCGATGCGTTCTCCGGCATCGTCAAGATCGGCCGCACCCACCTTCAGGATGCGACCCCGGTCTCGCTGGGACAGGAATTTTCGGGCTACGTCGCGCAAGTGGCCCTGGGTGGGGCACGCGTCGCCGCCACCCTCCCCGGCGTTCTGGCGCTGGCGCAGGGCGGCACGGCGGTGGGCACCGGCCTCAACGCCCATCCCGAATTCGCGGAGAAATTCGCCGCCAAGGTCGCCGAACTGACCGGCCTGCCCTTCACCTCGGCGCAGAACAAGTTCGAGGCGCTGGCGACCCACGACGCGCTGGTGTTCACGCAAGGCGCGCTTTCGGCGCTCGCGGCCGGCTTGTTCAAGATCGCTCAGGACATCCGCCTGCTGGCGTCGGGCCCGCGCTCCGGCCTCGGCGAGCTGTCGCTGCCCGAGAACGAGCCCGGCTCGTCGATCATGCCCGGCAAGGTCAACCCGACCCAGTGCGAGGCGCTGACGATGGTCTGCGCCCAGGTGATCGGCAACGGCACCACCGTGAGCTTTGCCGGCTCGCAGGGGCATTTCGAGCTGAACGTGTTCAAGCCGGTCATCGCCAACGCGGTGCTGCAATCGATCCGGCTGCTCGCGGATGCGGCGGTGAGCTTCACCGACAATTGCGTCGTCGGCATCAAGGCCAACGAGGATCGGATCGCCGACCTGATGAGCCGCTCGCTGATGCTGGTGACGGCGCTCGCCCCCTCCATCGGCTACGACAAGGCCGCCGAGATCGCCAAGACCGCGCACAAGCGTGGCACCACCCTCAAGGAAGAGGCGTTGCGCCTCGGCTACGTGACCGAAGAGGAATTCGAGCGCGTGGTGCGCCCGGAGACGATGCTGGCGCCCAGCGCCGACTGACGAGGGGTGATGCCATGGCGGAGATCATCAACCTGCGCCAAGTCCGCAAGGCCAAGGAGCGCGACGCGAAGGCGGTGAAAGCCGACGACAACCGCATCGCGTTCGGACGCCCGAAGAAGGCCAAGACCCTGGCCGAGGCCAAGAAGGCCATCGAGTTTTCGCGCCACGAGGGCCACAAGCTCGTGGGGCCGGATTCCGACCAGTGACACCGGCCGCGATTGACCCTCTCCCGCAGCCAGGGGAGGGCTCGAGCACGATGAACGCCGGCATCACCAAGCGGTCGGTGATGATCGCCGGCCACCGCACGAGCGTGTCGCTGGAGGACCCGTTCTGGGCAGCGCTCCGTCAGATCGCCGAGGACCGGGGCCAGTCTGTGCAGGCGTTGATCGGCGCGATCGATGCCGGGCGGGACGGGCAGAATCTGTCATCCGCGATCCGGGTCTTCGTCCTGGCGGCGTTCCGGTCCGCCAACCCCTGATCCCCGCCGTCCGGTCTCTACTCGGCCGCCGCCAATACCAGCCTATCGGGAAGCCCTTCCAGCACCGCCGGCATCGGCCCTCCCGTCGCCCAATCCAATAACTCCACCGTATGGACGATGGGGATCGCGGTGCCCTTCCCGATCTGCGTCGCGCAGCCGATATTGCCGGTGGCGATGACGTCGGGACGCATGCGCTCGATATTGGCGACCTTGCGCTCGCGCAGGCGCCCGGCGATCTCGGGCTGGAGGATGTTGTAGGTGCCGGCCGAGCCGCAGCAGATGTGGCCCTCGGGCACGTCCTTCACGGTGAAGCCCGCGGTCTTCAGCAAGGATTTCGGTTCGGTACGGATGCCCTGACCGTGTTGCATCGAGCAGGCGGAGTGGTAGGCCACCACGAGGTCGCTCGCGATGATGGACGGCATCAGTCCGAGGCCGGCAACGTATTCGGTCACGTCCTTGGCGAGAGCGGAGACCCGCGCCGCCTTGTCGGCATAGGCCGGGTCGTCGCGGAACATGAAGCCGTAATCCTTGATCGTCGTACCGCAGCCCGACGCCGTGACCACGATGGCGTCGAGACCGGGGCCGTCCATCTCGGCGATCCAGGCGTCGATGGTGCGCTTGGCCTGGGCGTGAGAGGACTTGGCCTTGCCCATGTGATGGGTGAGCGCTCCACAGCATCCCTCCCCCTTGGCCTGCACCACCTCGACCCCGTGACGGGTGAGAAGGCGGATCGCCGCCTCGTTGAAATCCGGACGCAGGACGCTTTGGGCGCAGCCGCGCAGGAGGGCGATACGGCCGGTGCGGGCCGGCGCCGTGGTGCCGTGTAGGGCGGCGCTGGCCTCCAGCGCGCGGGTCTCCGGCGGAAAGGTGCCGGGCCGGTCGGTGGGATTGCGATTGGGCAGCTGCGCGGGGGCCAGATCGAGCATCGCCGCCAGCCGATTGCCGACCCGCGGCATGCGCGCCACCAGCGGCCGCAACGGTGCACCGAGCTTGGCGCCGAGCAGCGCCAGCCGGAACCGGTTCGGATAGGGCAGCACGAAGGCAAGCACCGCCCGCAGGAGCCGGTCATCCCAGGGGCGCCGGTAGGTCTCCTCGATATGGCTGCGCGCGTGATCGACGAGGTGCATGTAATGCACGCCCGAGGGGCAGGTAGTCATGCAGGACAAACAGGACAGGCAGCGGTCGACGTGCTTGACCACCTCCGGCACCGCCGCCTTGCCGCCCTCGAGCATGTCCTTGATCAGGTAGATGCGCCCGCGCGGTGAATCGAGCTCGTCGCCGAGCAACAGGTAGGTCGGGCAGGTGGCGGTGCAGAAGCCGCAATGGACGCAGGTCCGCAGGATCTTTTCCGACGCCGCCATGGCCGGGTCGGCGAGCTGCGTCAGGCTGAAATTGGTCTGCACGGCGTGATCCTGGTTTCACCCTCGCGGTGCCGTTGCACGGAATATCCGTGTCGGCCCGATCTGTTGCCTTGGAGCTTTAACGGCAAACAGTTCGCCTGCCGAGCCTTTGGAACAGCTCTAACCACCGGCCGGCCAGGTTTTGATAGCCGGGAACGTATCCGACGGCATGAGGACGTCGAGCGTGGGAGTGTCGCGGCTCGCGTCGCCGCACACGACTTCCATCGCAAATCCGGCGGCGCCGATCACGGTGTCCGCCTCAAAGGCCGGCATACATCCGGCCCGGATTGAATACGCCGTTGGGATCATGCGCGGTCTTGAGACCGGCCGTGATCCGCATCAGCGGCGCGGAGAGCGGCTGAAACACCGCCACCGCCGCGCGCACCGCATCGGGTGCCCGTACCAGCGTCGCGTGGCCGCCGGGGCCGAGCAGGGCTTTCCGGATCACCTCGGCGCCGGCATCCCCGTCGGCGGACGTGGCGAGCCAGATCAGGCCGCCGCCCCAATCATAGAACCAGCGCGCCTCCCGCTCGGCGCCGATCGCTGCGGTGAGCGCGGGGCCCTGGCTCGGGGCGGTGGAGATGCGCCAGATCGCCGCCGCGGCGGGGTCGGCGAGGGGAACGACATCGCGGATGTCGGTCCAGAGGCCGGTGCCGGCCTCCCCTTCGACGATCTCCGCCTGCCCGAAGCGCTTCAGCAGCGTCCGCAACTCGCCCAGGCGATAGTCGATCGAGGTGGAGAATCCCTCGACCCGCATCAGGGTGCGCGCTGCAGAAGCGCCGATCCCCGCGGGCAAATGTGCGGCGCCGGTGAGTTCGAACGGCGAGCCGAGGGCTGCGGCCAGCGCCTCCACCGCACGGGTCTCGTCGAGGCCGGAAAAGACGAGCGTCGCCACGCGTTCCTGCACAGGCAGGACCTTGAACGTGACTTCGGTGAGGAGGCCCAGCGTCCCCCACGATCCGGCCATCAGCTTGACGAGGTCGAGGCCGGTGACGTTCTTCATCACCCGGCCGCCGGACTTGATCGCCTGCCCGCGCCCATTGACGAAGCGTACGCCGATGAGGCTGTCGCGCGCCGCCCCCGCATTGATCCGGCGCGGACCGGAATTGTTGGTGGCGGCCACCGCGCCGAAGGTCGGCTCGCCGTGCGTGCCCATGAGGCGGCGATGGTCCATCGGCTCGAACGGCAGCATCTGGCCACGCCCCGCCAGCAATGCCTGGACCTCGGCGAGCGGCGTGCCGGCGCGGGCGGAGACCACCATCTCGGCCGGTTCGTACAGGGTGATGCCGGAGAGCCTGGCCGCCGAGAGCGTCGCCTCGTCCTGGGCGGGACGGCCGATCCCGGCCTTGGTGCCGCCGCCGACGAGCCGCAGCCGCTCGGATGTGGCCGCAGCCTCGCGGACGAGGCCGGCCGCCTCGTCCTCGTCGTGAGGCTCGTAAAAACGCATCGTGTCCTGCCCGGTGGCGGGTGCTCGTTCGGCACCCTTCATGTTTGAACGTGCCGCCGACTTTATGGGTGATCGGACGGGATTGCACCCGTGTTCGCGACTACTCGGCTGCGACCGGGGCCCGCCGCCCAAATCGGCCGAGCACGAGGCCGCGCAGGCCCGCGATGTCGAACACGCAGACGAGCCCCGCATACACGACCATGCCGAGCGGCAGGCAGAGGGCGAGCGCCCGGCCCGGGTCGAGATGGCGCAGGGGCACGAGGCAGAGCGTCATCGCCAGGGTCGCGATACCGGCCGCCAGCAGATCCCACCATGGCAGGCGCAGGCGCTGGGCACCGGTGAGCGCCCGCAGCGCCAGCATCGCGGTGGCCGCGCTGAGCCCGGCGGTCTGAGCCAGGGCGATTCCTTCCGGGCCGAAATACGGCGGCAGCAGCCACAGGCCGACGCCGTTGACCGCGAGCCCGAGGACAGCGGCGGCGATGACCGGCATGGTCCGGCGCCGGATCTGGAAGACCGGGTTGAGGGCGAAGTTCATCATCGCGAGGCAGAAGAAGCCGGGGATCATCAGCCCGGCATAAGCTGCGAACGGCCCGCGATAGGCCTCCGGCACCACGAGGGCCTGGAGCGCCGGCAGGATGACCCAAAACCCGGCTGCGCAAGGCAGCAGCACGGCAACGACGATGCCGACATTCTGCGCCACCTGCGCCTCGGCGGCGACGCGGCCATGCTCCTCCTCCACCCGCACGGCGAGCTGGAACAGCAGCAGATCGAGGGCGGTGCCGAGTGTGCCGATGCTGCGCGTGGTGACGTCGGCGGCCAGCGCGAAGTAGCCCGCTTCGGCCAGACCCGAGCCGGCCGCGATGGTGCCGCGATTGAGGAACGGCATCAATTGGTAGACGGCGTTGGCGGCGATCAGCGGCAGGCCGTAGAGCATGAACAGCCGCCACGTTTCGCGCAGGCGTACGCGGACCACCGGGATGGGGATGTCGGCGAGCGGGCGATAGAGCAGCGCGACCGCGAGCAACTGGCTGACACCCGCCGCGGCCAGCACCCAGACCGGCTGCGGAAAGTACCACGCGGCTCCCCCCATCAGGACGAGGGCCAGGAGGTTCTTGGCCGCAACCAGGCCGAGATAGAGACCGCCGTCGAACCGGGCCCGCGCGAGCGCGGCGTGATAATCGAACACGCCGATCCCCAGAGCGGCCACCGCCGCGCCGGCGGCGATCGCCAGCCGGCCCTCGGCACTGCCCTCGATGGTCAGGCCGAGGCAGGCGCACAGGCCGGCGGCGGCGAAGAGCGCGAGGGCGAGAATCACGTAGGCGCGGTCGAGACCCTGGCGGATCCAGGGCTCCTCCGCGCGGACCCGTACCGAATAGAAGCGCGTGGCCGACAGGCGCAGCCACTCGAACAGGAGGGTGTTGGCGACGATGGCCCCGGCCGTCGCCAACGCGAATAGGCCGAAATCGGCGGGCCCGAGCAACTTGGCGACGAGCAGGCCGAGAACGAAGTTGAGCCCGGCATTGAGGATGAAGGCGGCGATCACGGCCATGGCGCGGACGGGGCATCCTCGGTCGCCGGCACAGTGGCGACGCTCCGGGCCTGATTAGTGCGAAGCTCCCAAGATTCCGTCAACCAGTCAGAACCAGCCGCGCAGCCGGAAGAACAGGATTGGCACCAGGGCGCTGATCGCAATCAGCGACAGGCCGTAGGGATAGCCATAGAGCCAGTCGAGTTCCGGCATGTGCTTGAAGTTCATGCCGTACATCGATGCGATCAGGGTCGGCGGCACGCCGACCACCGACACCACGGTCAACACCCGGAAGGTGTTGTTCTGCTCGATGCTGATGAGCCCCAGCGTGGCATCGAGGAGGAACTGGACGTTCTCCGACAGGCGAATCTCGAACTCGTCGAGGGAGGCGATGTCGCGTCGCACCGCCTCGAAGCGCGGCACCTGCTCGGCGCCGAGCAGGTGCTCGCACTCGCCGGCGACGAACGGCACGATGCGCTCCAGCCCGAGCAGGCTCGACCGGATCTTGCCGAGCGCCTTGCCGCGCCGGCCGATGCCGCGCAGGATTCGGCGCAGCGCCAGATCGCGGCGGCGGGGTGTGGGCGACTTGGTCCGGGCCTCGTCGCCACCACTTTTCGCCCGCACGTCGAAATCGAAGATCCGGGTCGACAGCGCGTCGAGATCGGCACCCATCTCCTCGAGCGCGTCGGCGAGGCTGTCGACGAGCTCCTCCACCAGCAGCAGGAAGATCTCGGTGCTCGTCGTACCGCGGTCGTCCCCGGAATCGATGCGCTTCCGCACCTCGGCGAAGGCGCGCATCTCGTGGAAGCGTACGGTGACGAGACGGTCCTTGGTCAGGACGAAGCCGAGCGGCATCAGCAGCGAGTCGACCTTGTCGAAGGTGATCATCGGCGTCGACAGCGAGAAGCCGTTCTTCAGCCGCCGCAGCCGGCTCGAATTCTCCACCTCGCTCAGGGCTTTTCGCGAGGGCACGCGGATGCCGGTGCCGTCCTCGATCCTTTGCGCCTCTTCGGCGCTCGGATCGTTCAGGTCGATCCAGACGGCGTGCGGCGGCAGAGGTTCGGCGGCGTCGCGGCTCCCGGCGTCGACCGCGCCCTGTGGCCCATGGAGATTGATCATCGGGAAAGCGGTTCCGTTCTGAGCCGAAAACTGAGGATGATCCTGTCGCCGAACCGTCGCCGGAACGTGCGAAACCCTTGACTCCCGAAGGTCACGCGCCTAACTCGGCGCCAGCGTTAGCACTCACCCTATGAGAGTGCTAACGGCCAGGGTTGAGCGCGCTTCCGCGCCGCATCAACGCCATCAACGAATTTGAAGCAAGAGGGCAGCTCATGAAGTTCCGTCCGCTGCACGACCGTGTCGTCGTCCGCCGCATCGAAGGCGAAGAGAAGACCAAGGGTGGCATCATCATCCCGGATTCCGCCAAGGAGAAGCCGCAAGAGGGCGAGATCATCGCCGTCGGTCCCGGCGCCCGTGACGAAGCCGGTCGGATCAATCCGCTCGACGTAAAGGCCGGTGATCGCGTGCTGTTCGGCAAGTGGTCCGGCACCGAGGTCAAGATCGATGGTCAGGACCTCCTGATCATGAAGGAATCCGACATTATGGGCGTCGTCGCTTAAAGCGAACCGCCCTCTTCCTTCTTCCCATTCGAGCCCTTCGAGCGCCCCGATCGCGGCGACTCGGGGCTTTCAAACCTCATGAGGATCCAACATGGCAGCGAAAGAAGTACGCTTCGGCTCTGAGGCCCGCGAGAAGATGTTGCGCGGCGTCGACATTCTCGCGGACGCCGTCAAGGTGACCTTGGGCCCCAAGGGCCGCAACGTCGTCATCGAGAAGAGCTTCGGCGCTCCCCGGATCACCAAGGACGGCGTCACCGTCGCCAAGGAGATCGAGCTCGCCGACAAGTTCGAGAACATGGGCGCCCAGATGGTGCGCGAAGTGGCCTCGAAGACCAACGACATCGCCGGTGACGGCACCACCACCGCCACCGTTCTGGCCCAGGCCATCGTCCGCGAAGGCGCCAAGTACGTCGCCGCCGGCATGAACCCGATGGACCTGAAGCGCGGCATCGACCTCGCCACGCAGGCTGCGGTCAAGGACATCATCGCCCGCGCCAAGAAGGTCGCCTCGTCCGAGGAAGTCGCCCAGGTCGGCACGATTTCGTCGAACGGCGACAAGGAAATCGGCGAGATGATCGCCCATGCCATGCAGAAGGTCGGCAACGAGGGTGTCATCACCGTCGAAGAGGCCAAGACCGCCGAGACCGAGCTCGACGTGGTCGAGGGCATGCAGTTCGACCGCGGCTACCTCTCCCCGTACTTCATCACCAACGCGGAGAAGATGGTCGCCGAGCTCGAGGACCCCTACATCCTCATCCACGAGAAGAAGCTGTCGTCGCTGCAGGCGATGCTGCCGGTGCTCGAGGCCGTGGTGCAGACCGGCAAGCCGCTCGTCATCATCGCCGAGGACATCGAGGGTGAGGCTCTGGCCACGCTCGTCGTGAACAAGCTGCGCGGCGGCCTCAAGGTCGCTGCCGTCAAGGCTCCCGGCTTCGGCGATCGCCGCAAGGCGATGCTCGAGGACATCGCGATCCTGACCCAGGGTCAGATGATCGCCGAGGACCTCGGCATCAAGCTCGAGAACGTCACCCTCCCGATGCTCGGCCGCGCCAAGCGCATCCGCATCGAGAAGGAGACCACCACGATCATCGACGGTGCCGGCGAGAAGACCGAGATCGAAGCCCGCGTCGGCCAGATCAAGGCTCAGATCGAAGAGACCACCTCTGACTACGACCGTGAGAAGCTCCAGGAGCGTCTGGCCAAGCTTGCCGGCGGCGTCGCGGTCATCCGCGTCGGCGGCGCGACCGAGGTCGAGGTCAAGGAGAAGAAGGACCGCGTCGACGACGCGCTCAACGCCACCCGCGCTGCGGTGGAAGAGGGCATCGTCCCCGGCGGCGGCACCGCCCTTCTCCGCGCCCGTGAGGCCGTTCGCGTCCTCAAGAGCGACAACCCGGACGTCCAGGCCGGCATCAAGATCGTGCTGAAGGCTCTGGAAGCCCCGATCCGCCAGATCGCCGCCAATTCCGGCGTCGAGGGCTCGATCGTGGTCGGCCGGATCACCGACAACACCGACTCGATCACCTTCGGCTTCAATGCGCAGACCGAAGAGTATGTTGACATGATCCAGGCCGGCATCGTCGACCCGGCCAAGGTCGTCCGCACTGCGCTTCAGGACGCGGCTTCGGTTGCTGGTCTCCTCGTCACCACCGAGGCCATGATCGCCGACGCTCCCAAGAAGGACAGCGGCGCCCCGATGGGCGGTGGCGGCATGGGCGGCGGCATGGGCGGCATGGACTTCTAAGAAGTCCGGCTCATCCAAAGACACGCAGAGGGGTCGCCGCGAGGCGGCCCCTTTTTCGTTGCGATCGCCCGGATCACTGCACCAGAACCGCCTGATCGCAGCGGGTGCCGTCGACGCTCAGATCGGCGGTGCCGACACGGATGCCGATGGTGCGCAGCGTGTTGTCGAGCACCGCATCGATGCTCGGTGCGGCGACGCCGAGGGCCGTACCGAGCGTCGCCGTGACGAGACCCGGTGCGAGGAGGCCGAGGCCGTTCACGCTCAGGGTCAGCGATTGGACCAGACTCGCCACCGACGATTGCGCCAGTCCCGAGGACGAGACCGTCCGGACGGTATGCCTGGTGATGTCGTCGTCGCTGAAGGTTACGGATTGCATGTAGGGGCTCGCCAGCGTGGCGCGCGAGCGGCCAGTCACGATGAGGGCCGGCGCCACCCGTAGAAGTGTCGCTGGCTGCGACAGGTCGGGGGGCTGGGTCGCCGGATCGATCAGTGCCTTCGGAATGTCGGCGATGGCGAGGTCTGCGACGCCGGGTTGGGCGTCGAGGACGACCTGACGCCGCCCCTGGGACGACCACGGGCAACTCATCGAACGCAGGCTCGCCCGCGACATCGCGATCTGGAGATAGACCGGCAGGGTGACCGAGCCGAGCCCCAGGGGCAGCGCGATCGTCGACTCGATCAACAGACGCGTCTGCGCCGTCATCACCGTGGAATTGGCGCTCCCCGGCTGGACGTAGCCCGAACTCTGCTTCTGTTCGCCGATCCCCAGCGTGATCTGCGTGCGCAGTAATCCGGGGATCGCGGGACCCAGATCCACTGAAACTTGACGCTGACCGTTACCCAGCGAAATGGCGTCGGAGAGCGCATCCATGGCGCTGATCATCGGCCCCTTCGTGCCCGCGCCCGGCGTCAGGGCTGCGGCATCGCCGAGGTCGATGACCTGTCCGACGTGAACCGGCGTTCCGCCACCGCGCAGAGCGGAGGTGATCTGCGCCAACGCGGACGCGGCCCCGCTGCCGTCGACGACGCCATTGGAGGCGACCTGAAGCGCGGCGGCGATCTGCCCGACCGTGGCGTTGGCGGCCACGATATCGGTGTAGTTGCCGGCTTGCAGATTCAGCGTCGGCGCCAACGCGTCGAGCACGCGGAAGGCGTCGATCCGGGTCGATGCGAGCGCGTTGTAATCCATCACCGACAGGGAGATCGGCTTGCCGAGCATCGCCCCGAGGATCGCATTGGCGATTCCGGCATCCAGACTGGCGAGGCCGGAGCCGATGGTGAACGATGCGAACTGGGCCGAGGCGGCGATGCCCTTCACCCCAATCGCGGCCTCACGGCCGAGGCCGATCGCGGGTGCGAAGAACGTCGGGGTCGCGGTCTGCATGGCGACACGCACGGCGCTCGCCGGCGAAGCCCCCACGACGAAGCGTTGATCGACCGGAACCTTGGAATCCCCGGCATAAGTTCCGGCCTGCACCGTGATCGTCGCATTGGCGCCGTAGCCGTTATCCGAGAGCGAGCGACGCGCGAGGACATCGGCCAAGGCGGGATTCGCAGCCGCGAGCGTTGCCGCGATATCGACGGCCCCCTGCGCCTTGCGCCGTGCGACCACCATCGCGCCGATATCGATCCCGAGTGCCGCCGCCCCCAGGAGTACTGTGAAGCCGAGGGCCGTGAAGACGGCGACGGATCCGCGCCGATCCGAGAGCCAGCCGCCCGTCACAGCCCACCTCGGCGGACGCTGACGCTGCTGCGGATGAGATCCGGCGGAATCGGCACCAGACCCGAGAGTCCGGAGAACCCCAGGTTCCGTGCGTCGAAGCTGAGGGTGACGGTGTAGAGCGTGGAATCGGCCGGATCGGACCCGATCTGCACGTCCACGGTTCCAGGTTTGAACATCGCCCCGTCGGCAAGAGCGCTGGCGACGCGCTGACGCGCCAAGACACCACGCTCCTGATCGCTGACGCCTGCAATGGACGCACGTGCGGCATCCGATGCGAGCTGTCTCAGATTGTGCGATGCGCCAAGATAGATGCCGAAGACCATAATCGCGGCAAAAATAATGAGTAGGATAGGAACTAGGAGCGCGAACTCGACGGCAGAACTACCTTGTGCGCAATTTAATAATCCCGTCCGTTGTTCAGTAGGTCTCCATGCCATGCGCATACGATTACCTTGGATTTAAAAAATTTACCTGCCCGCACAATCCACGATGGCAAAGATTCTCTAACGGAATCTTTCGGTTAATATTCGAAATCAATTCCATTGGGTCGATGACTTGTTTCGCGCCGAATCTGTCGGCGCGGCCGCAAAGTCATGCAACCTTGAATATGCACGGCTTTCAGGCGCCGGGACCGGTCCCGAGATGGCGTAACGACACCCGCGATCAGGCGATCCGCCCGGGAAGATCTCCGGGTCGTAGCGAGATCCAGATCCTCGGAATGAGACGGCTGCTTATCGGCTCTCGCGCTTCGGCCATCGGCGCCTGGCCGACATGCTGCCGATGAAGTCGCTCGCCGATGTCCAGAGGCACGGCTTTCGGAGAGAAGCCCGTCGTGAACATCCGCGGGCCCTGGGGGACCGGCGCGATCCCGCACCTGATCTCCTGGTTCTCGGGATAATGCGGTAGAGCCGCTTCGTCGGGTCGCATGGTCGCCACGCGAGCCGGCACACAACGCCCGGAAAACTGCTCTAAGGTTTTGTTCGTGAACCGCTTTTTACCGACAAGCGGCACCCACTTTTTGATGCGATGCTCTAGCGGCCGAAGATCCCCTTCAGGAACTGCGCGGTGCGGTTGCGCTTCTTCTTGCGCTCCAACTCGGCGGCGTCCTTCACCCAGGCGACCTGGACCACCCGGCGTTCACCCTCGAACGGCTCGTGCCCATGCCAGGAATTGTCGGAGCGCAGGAAGGCGAACATGGTGCCCATGGTCGGCGGCACCTCCACCGCGAAGGGCGCATAGTTCTTGCCGTCGTAGAGCACCCGAAGGCGCCCGGCGGCCGGCGCGTCCCAGGCGTCGTTCATGTAGATCAACAGCGTCATCACCTTCGACGGGCCGTCGGTGTGAATCGAGCCGTATTTCGGCTGGCTCCGCTTCATGATCGTGGTGAGGCGCGGGCACGAGACGAGATCGATACCGAACTTCTCGCCGAGAATGCGGGAGAATTCGTCGCTCTCGAGTTCGTCGATCAGCGCCTTGAAGCGGCCCTTGAGGCCGACTTCGTCGACGGTGAGGTAGCCGGGCTTGGCGATGGCGGGGAAATCCTGGCGGATCTCATCGATGGCTTCGCGCTTGAGCACGTCGTTGCCGAGAAAATAGCTGTAGGGCTCGCGTGCCAGCGGCGCGGCGCGTACGGCATCGAGGTTGAGGATCGACAGTCCCGACATGGCTGGCCCTACGTCCCGGCAAGCGAACCGAGGACCGGCCTCGATCGCGCGTGGTTTTGGCGCACCCCCAATCGGGTGCAATGCCGGTGGATAGACCTCCCGATTGCGGCAACGGGACGGCAAGACCTTTCCGGCACACGCGGAAACTGCCATGCTTGGCCGTATCAGCAACAATGAACGGCCCAGAGCCATCGTGACGAGACGCCTCGCCCTTACCCTCTGCGTCGTCCTTGCGACGTCGGCGAGTGCACAGAATCCGGCATCGTCGACGCAGCGGATGACTTGCTCCGAGGCCATGGCGCTGGTGAAGGCGAAAGGCGCGATCCTCTTGATGGCCGGCGGTCCGACCCTGGAGCGGTTCGTGCGCGATCGCTCTCAGTGCGACATGACCGAGATCGCCGAGCTGCGCTTCGTACCCACCCGCGACAACATGGAATGCCCGATCGGCTATCGATGCCGCGATCCGGAGTTCAGCGACTGGGACTGGTAGGTGCCTGCCCGCTCATGATCTGCTGAGCCGCGCGCCACGATCTCGCCACGACCCGCCTGCAATGCCGCGTGGGGTCCCGAACCCGGCGGAGTACCGCAGAGCGAAAGATCGGGCAAAGGAGACGCGCGTGGCCGTATTGAAGACGGGTCTCGGCCTACAGGCCGCCGTCACGGCGATCTTCGCCCTGGTGCTTCTGGTCTTCCCCGGAGAACCCGCACCGCCGCTCTATGTCGGCTTGAGCGGCCTCGCCATGGTGGGCATCCTGCTCGCATCGAGCCGGCTCTCGGCCTATCTCAAGATCTTCGTTTCGGTCTACGGCATCGGATATCTGCTGTTCGCCGGCGCAAAACAGCTTGCCGCGTTCGGTCTGCTCCCGCCGACGCTTGCGGCCTTGCTGCCCCCGGCCTTCGCCGCCACCGGCGCCGTGGTGTTCGCCGCCATCGTGCTCGGCGTTTCCCACCTCAAGCCGATCCAGGCGATCACGCTCATCGCCGATCCGTACTTCGCCACTCGGGACGCACCGACGCGCGAGATCGGCCTGTTCCGCTGGTTCGGCCGCACCGAGGGTAAGGTCGGCCAGCGCCTCGTGGCCCTGTCGATCTTCGTCAGCTTCGCCGATGTGGCGCTGACCTTGCGCTTCAACTTCTGGTATCGCGATCTCTTCAACGCGATCCAAGAATACAATCTGGATGTCTTCTGGTACCAGATCGCCTGGGTGTTCGTACCGCTCGCGATCCTGAACGTCTGCATCGGGATGTTCGATGTGTTCGTCGATCAGTCCCTCCACATCCGCTGGCGGACCTGGCTCACGCGCAGCTTCTACCAGCGCTGGCTCGGCAACGGGACGCACTACCGCATTCCGTTCACCGACGAGAGCGCGGACAACCCGGATCAGCGGATCCAGGCGGACGTGAACGCCTTCATCTCACAGACTGCGAGCCTCTCGACCCGTCTGCTGTCGCAGGCGGCGCAGCTCGTGTCATTCATCGTCATCCTGTGGACGCTGTCGCGCGACTTCGTACTGCCGTTCACCGATACGGTGGTGCCGGGCTTCCTCGTCTGGGCGGTCATCGCCTATGCGGTGGTCGGAACGTGGCTCGCCCACGTCATCGGACGTCCGCTCATCGGGCTCGATTTCCGGCAGGAGCGGGTCGAGGCGGATTTCCGCTTCTCCCTCGCCCGCAGCCGAATCTACGGTGAGCAGATCGCGCTTCTGCGGGGCGAGCGCGCCGAGACCGTCCGGCTGCATTCGCTCTTCCAGGACATCATCGGCAACTACGTCGACATCATCTACCGGCGCATCAAGCTGATCGCGTTCAGCTTCGGCTACGCGCAAGCGAGCACCATCGTACCGCTCGTCATCGCCGCCCCGTCCTACTTTACCAAGAAGATCACCTTCGGAGCGCTTCAACAGACGATCAACGCCTTCAGCAACGTGCAATCGTCGCTGTCGTTCTTCATCAACGCCTACACGACGATCGCGGCCTACAAAGCCAATACCAATCGTCTGTCCTCGTTCCAGCGGGCGATGACCAAGGCGGAGGCCCTCTCCGGTGCCGGTTACGGTCTCGCCCAGGGTAATGCGACGACGGCCGACGTCACGGCGCAGGGTTTGACCATCGGGTTGCCCGATGGCCGCGAGATCGTCGCCGCCGACACGCTGACCTTGTCCAAGGGCGGCGCCACCCTCCTCACCGGTCCTTCGGGATCCGGCAAATCGACCCTGTTCCGGGCGATCGCCGGCATCTGGCCGTTCGGTAAGGGCCGCATCGACGTGCCCGCGGGCCAGTCGGCGCTGGTGCTGCCGCAGCGGCCCTATATCCCGCTCGGCACCCTGCGCGGTGCCGTGGTGTATCCGGCGACCACCGACCAGTTTTCCGACGCGCAGATCCGCGACGCACTGGTGGCGGCCCAATTGCCGCAACTCGCCGATCGCCTCGACGAGATCGATGCCTGGGATCAGCGCCTGTCGGGGGGCGAACAGCAACGTCTGGCCCTCGCCCGAGCGGTCCTGGCCAAGCCCGAATGGCTGTTCCTCGACGAATCCACCGCGGCCCTCGACGAGCCGAGCGAAGCGGCGATCTACCGGATGCTGCGCGAGCGCCTGCCCGGCACTACCATCGTGTCGATCGGCCATCGTTCGACCCTGCATGCCCTGCACGACCGGCGCGTCGACATGCGGGTAGCCAATGACGGCCGCTTCGTGCCGACGCCGGTGCCGGCAGCCGCCGAGTAGCCCCAAAGCCTACCGCAAGAACGTCACCGCGACCGGCGCCAGGATCGCGGTGACGAAGGCGTTGAGCCCGAGCGCGATGCCGGCGAAGGCACCGGCGACCTCGTTCACCTGAAAGGCGCGCGCCGTGCCGACCCCATGTGCGGCGAGTCCGGCGGCAAAGCCCCGCGCGCGCATGTCCCTGATGCGAAGGACGTTCATCAGCGGCGTCACCAGGATGCCTCCGGTCATGCCGGTGAGCATGACGATGACGGCCGCCAAGGTCGGGTCTCCCCCCAAGGTCTGGGCGATGCCCATGGCCACGCCCGTCGTCACCGATTTCGGTGCGATCGAAACGATGACGTCACGCGGGATCCCCAGCGCGCTCGCCAGGATCAACGCCGAGGCCAGCGCCACCACCGAACCGACGAGGAGCGCCGCCAGCATCGGCACCAGCGAGCGCACGACGGTGGCGCGATACTCGTAGAGCGGAATCGCGAGGACGACGGTGGCCGGGCCGAGCAGGAAGTGGACGAACTGCGCGCCTTCGAAATAGGTGGCGTAGGGCGTCTCGGTCAGCTTCAGGATGCAGGCCGTGATCGCGATGGCGATGAGCACCGGATTGGCGAGGGGATGCCGGTTTGTGGCCGTGGCGATCCGGTCGGCCACCACGTAGGCCATCAGCGTGACGGTCAGCCAGAGCAGAGGCGTGCGCGACAGGTAGACCCAGACGGCGAATTCGCCGGTCACCGGCCCTCCCCCGGCTTTAGCCAGCGCGATACGGCGACGAAGGTGAACGCGGTCGCCGCCAGCGTCATCAGCGTCGAGAGCAGAACCACGATGGCGAGGGCGGTCCCTTGCACCGCAAGGACGTCGAGGCGCCCGACGATGCCGGCGCCCGCCGGCACGAACATCAGCGAAAGGTTGGCGAGCAGGGTCTTCCCGGTTTCCTCCAGGCGCCCATCGACCAGCGGCGGCGGCAGGATTTTTCGCGATACCGCCAGCGATCGGTCGCGGACGATGAAGAACACCAGCAAGAGCGCCATGCCCAGTACCGGCCCTGGCACCGGCAGGTTGAGGGCGCGCGTCAGCGCCTCCCCGAGAAGCTGGGCGGCCAGGATCAGGGTCAGGCTGACGATCATTGGGCGGATGGCGCCGTGAGGCCGCGACCGTCGCCGACGCCCTCGCGAGCCTGCCCGATGGCGGCATCGTCGAAGCCGAGCAGGCGCCCGAGGCGCCAGACCAACGCCTCCTCGAATTCGTGGATGACGCCATCGGCATTGGCGACCGACCAGGCCATCGCCAAGAGGCGCCGGCGCGCCTCGGCATCGGGCTCATGCCCCATCATCTCGACCAGCACCGCCATGTCGCGAGTCTGTGCGTCGAAGGCGGCCGCGCGCGCGATCAGCGCCTCGGCCTCGACCCGCGTCTGCGCGAAACGGCCCTCGACGAGCCGCGCCAGGCGCTCGGTCTCCACGGGCGCAAGAACGCCGTCGGCGCGCGCGACATGAACCAGCAGTGCGATCGCCGCGAGGCGTTCGTCGGCCTCCTCCGCGACGTCCGGTTGCCCGGCGATGCCGAAGGCGTCGGCGGCGTAGGCGCGAAGGCGGGTGATCAGCGACATGACGATCCTTCTGGAACGTCACAACCCTTTGAGTCCGGGCCGGGGCCCGTCAAGCAACAGGACTGCTCCTACGCAGGGCGAGACTGAGATACGCTGTCACCGTGTCCGCGCTGCATCGTCTTCCGCCCTGATCCGGCGCCAACTCGCATCTTGCCAGACTCGGATCGGAGCGATATGACGCTCACCGAACGGTCCGCCCCGGAAGCTTCTTCCGTTTGGATCTCGCCGCAATAGCTCAGCTGGTAGAGCACCTCATTCGTAATGAGGGGGTCGGGGGTTCGAATCCCTCTTGCGGCACCAGTCATTTTCTCCCGACAATGCACGCCGGCAGGTTCGTTCGACGCGAGTTCGCGGCCACGAAGCTTGAGGCCGCGTCGGGGGTATAATCCCGACCCGATCCGCTCAGCCGCGCGCTTTCGAGCGATAGACCAATCTCAGCCCTTAACCTGTAAAGGCCGCGGTTCTCGCTGTAGCGGTCCTGGGACCGGCAACGATTCTTTTCTCAGCACCCGCTCGAATGAGGTCGCTGATACAAAAATGGGGTGTCGCGATACGACACCCCATCAACATCAGTTCGATAGGATCAGCGCTTACCGGCGTGGTCGCCGTCACGCATGGTGCCGGTCGGCTCCTGGACGTGGGCCTCGAGGAACCAAAGCTGCTTGTCGACGCCGCGTGACACCTCGGTGAGGAGGTCTGCGGTTCCGGCGTCGCCGGCTTCATCGGTCTCGTCAATGTTCTCGCGTACGGAGTTCGCATAGGCGCCGTACCGATCGATCAGCGCGGCGAGGTGATCGGCGACCGCGTAGGCGTCGAGGGGATAAGGCGCTAGCTTCGAATCGGCAGCCACCGAGACGGCGGTGCCGCGCGCGGTGCCGCCGAGCTGCGTGATGCGCTCCGCGACCTTGTCGTTGTAATCGTCAAGTTCGGTGCGGAACCCGTCGAGCATTTCGTGGATGCCGATGAATTGCGGACCCTTCAGGTTCCAGTGCGCCTGCTTGACGTCGAGCGCGAGGTCGATTCCGTCCGAAAGTCGCGCCGACAGCACGTCGATGGACACGCGCTTTGCATTGGACTTGGTGCCGTTCTGCGTCTCGTGGAGGCGCTGACGACCGTTATTCGCCTTGTCTGCCATGGTGAGTCCTCTGTCTCTCAGGAAGGCCGCCGCGGGATTCTGAGAATTTTCTCGCGTCCGTTGGGCGACCGTCTCGTCCTGGGTCGGGCGTAGACGCCTGCCGCAGGGCCGTTCACACCCAACAACGACAGGCGCCGCGCGGTGTTCCTCGAATGCAACGTTCTGTGTGGGTAGGTTCTCACCGGATCGGAGAACGCCACGCCTCGGCTGGGTCTTGTCTTCGTACGCGGCCAATCCGAGCCGATCATTGCGAAAGGCCTGCGTCGTGCCGCCTCGGCGTGCGGCCCCAGGGTTCCCCGATTTTTCGGGTCACCGCCTGACGTTCGAAACGCGGCCTTCCATCGGCGTGCGGTGCGGATTGACCCTCATTGTATAAAATCATACAAAACGTCGCGCTGTGATATAACCAACCGTTCATCTTGCTATGAACTAAGTCAGACCCTTCGGCGCTGTTTGTTTTGAGTTCAAAGCGATTTTTTTATCAGGACAGTTCACTTAGCTGAAGTCAGGATTTTCGGTCGTCTCACTCAAGCCGGCCTTCGCGTTTCATCGTTCACGCTGCTCGGGCGGCGCACAGACAGGCACGGCATGTTGTCGACGGGTGTTTCTCGTTCAGTGGATTCCGATAGGGCAGTTCGGTGCCGCTGCATCGATGTCCGCCCGGCCGTGTAATCGAGCACGCCACGATGAATCCGATTGCACCCGATGACGTCCGCCTGATTCGGTTCGACGCCCCGCTGCCGCCGCTGCGTATCCTCGTGGTGCACAACCGCTATCAGATCCGCGGCGGCGAGGACGCGGTGGTCGAGCAGGAGGTCGAGAGCCTGCGTCGCGCCGGTCAGACAGTGGAAACCCTCTTCTTCGACAACGCATCGATCGAGACCACCCTCGACCGGTTGCGCACCGCCTGGGAAGCGCCGCAGGCACCACGCGGCATTGCGGCCGTGGTGGCAGCGACCCGTGCCTTTCGGCCGGACGTCGTCCATATCCACAACGTGTTTCCGCTGATTTCGCCCGGAGTGCATGCCGCGATCCGGGCGACCGGTACCGCGACGGTGCAGACGCTGCACAATTTCCGCATCACCTGCGCCAACGGCATCATGATGCGGGATTCCGCCCCGTGCGAACGGTGCATCGACGGATCGCCCTACAATGCCGTGCGCTACCGGTGCTATCGCGGCTCGCGGCTCGGCTCGCTGGCGGTGGCCCGGATGATCGACGTCCATCGTCGCAGGGGCACGTGGGCGCGGGACGTCGACCGCTTCATCGCCTTGAGTGCGTTTGCACGCGACCGTTTTCTTGCCGCAGGGGTCCCGGCCAGCCGGATCAGGGTCAAGCCCAACGGGCTCGCCGATCCGGGTGTGCCGAAAAACGGTCCCCGTTCGGGGATTCTCTTCGTCGGCCGCTTCAGCACCGAGAAGGGGATCGCGCCGCTGATCGCCGCGGCCGCGCTGACGCGGGCACCCATCCGCGTCATCGGCGAAGGGCCCCTCGAAGCGATGCTGCGCGATGTCCCCAATCTCACGCTCATCGGCTACCGCGATCGTGATGCGGTCCGCAAAGCCATGGAGGCGGCGGCCGCCCTCGTGGTGCCCTCGCTCTGCTACGAGGGGTTGCCGATGGTGATCGCCGAGGCGTTCGCCGTCGCGACCCCGGTGGTGGCCTCGCGTATCGGTGCCCTCGCCGACCTGGTGGTAGACGGCGTCACCGGTCTCCACGCCGAGGCCGGTGATCCCGCCGATCTCGCGCGCGCGCTGGATCGGATCATCGACGAACCGCACACCACGGCCCGGATGGGGGCCGCGGCGCGGGAGACCTACGAGCGGACCTGGACGGAGGCATCCGTCACCGCCCAGGCGCTCACGATCTACCGGGATGCGATTGCGGCCCGCGCCGCAGAGCAACCGATTTCGACGCGATGACGGGAGAAGACCGAGCCATGGCCGATATCTCCTCCGTGTCAGAGGGCGAAGACATCGTTTTGCAGAAACCCGAACGGCACGGACCGGCCCGTGGGCACGATCCCGGCATTGCCTATTACAGGCTCGGCGGCGTGCCGGTCTCGATCACCGATATGAAGGGCCTCTCCGCCGCGCTCGCCCGGCGGCTGGCCCGCGGCCGGGCGGTGCCGGGCGCGTTCGTGGTCTTCCGTGATGCCCACGGCATCGTGCGGGCACAGGACGATGCCGTGTTGCGCGACGCGCACGAGGCCGCCCTCCTGGTGTGTGCCGACGGCCGGCCGCTCGCCTGGATCGGCCGCCTGCGCGGGCACGACGCCATCGCTCAGGTGCCCGGAATCGAATCGGTGGAAGCCATGTGCCGGGCGGGCCTCGCGCACGGCTGGCGCCACTACTTCCTCGGCGGAGGCCCCGGCGTCGCGGAAACGCTCGCCCGCGAGATGCAGGTGCGGGTGCCGGGCCTGGCGGTGGCCGGATACGAGACCCTGCCGTTTCGTCCGCTGACCGACGCCGAAACCAAGGCGATGCGGGCGAAGATCGGTGCCTGCGGCGCACAGGTCCTGTGGATCGGTCTCGGGACGCCCAAGCAGGAACTCTTCATGCATGCCCACGCGCCGCACCTGCCCGGAACGGTGGCGATGGGTGTCGGCGCGGCCTTCGACGTGAACATCGGCGCGATCCCACGGGCGCCGAAGGTCCTGCAGCGTGCCGGGCTCGAATGGCTGTACCGGCTGATCCGCGAACCGCGTCGCCTGTCGCGACGCTACGCCACCGTGGTCCCCCGCTTCATCGCCATCGTACTGCGAGAGGCGATCCGGCGGACGTAGCGGCGGCGGGGCCTTTGGCTGCTCGCGGCAGCAACGGCGACCCCTACGGCATTTCGTAAAATTCGCGCCCAGGCAGGTCCTATCGTCGCTCGGTGCGCAGGACCTGCCGATAGGCGTCGGCGGCCGTGGCGAGGGAAAACCGATCGAGCGCTACCTGCGCCCGTTTGCCCATGGCGGCTCTGACTTCGGAATCATCGAGGAGCTGGAACACGGCCTCGACCCAGGTCTCGACCACGAGGGGATGAACCATGCCGCAGGCATAGGGCTCCAGAAGTTCACGTGCCGCCCCGGAATGGGGAGACGCCAGAACCGCCGTGCCGCTCTGCAGCGCTTCCTGCACCACGATGCCCCACACGTCGCCGCGGCTCGGAAACAGGAACAGGCGCGCCGAGGCGTAGACGGACCGCAAATCCTGCTGCTGCACGAAGCCGTCGAAATGCGCGGTGATGCCGGCCGCTACGAAGCGTCCCTCCATCTCGGCACGGAGCGGTCCATCGCCGGCCACGCGGACCGAAAGCGCGCGTCCGCGCTCGCGGCAGCCGAGTACCACGTCCGTGAAGAATCGGGCGCCCTTCACATCGTCGTTCAGCATGCCGCAGAACAGCAGATCGTAGGGCCTCGGTTCGTCACGGATCGGCGCCTCGGGCTCCCAGGCCGGGAACAGCGGCGCCACCACCGTCCGCGACCGGTCCAGCCCGTAGGCGGCGAACAGCGCGCGGCTGCCTTCGCTCGCGCCGATGCCGAAATCGGCGGCCGGCAGCAAAGCCCGGCGTACCAGGCGATGCGGCAACGAGTGCAATCCGGGATCGGTTTCCGGCACACCGTCGGTTCGCACGCCGTAGGGAACACCCGAGATTTTGGCGAACGCCGCCGCCAGCAGCATCGTCGGCGCGAAATCGTTGACGATCAGCACCGAAGGCCGGATCGCGCGCAGGCGGGGAAGCACCGCAGGGTTCAGATAGACGTTGCTGAGCGCGCTGCGATACCAGCGCAGTCCCGGCAGCACCTCGAACCGGTAGGCGTGCTGTCCGGGCAGTTCCCATTGCCGCGCCGCTTCACGCGCCGTGCAGGCGAGGACGTGGAGCGGCCGGTTGAGTTCCGCCGCTACCCGCTCGTAGAGGCGATGCGTGTAAGGCGCGAGCGCTCCGACGAGAATGACGACGGGGCCGGGCCTGCGCGCGTCAATGGCCGGCATGGTTCGCGCGGCCACCGAGCAGGGCATCGAGTTGGTAGAGATCCCACTGGGGCTCGAGGACGTGTCGCGGCAGCAGCAGCAGATCGGCGGCCGAGCGCGCCTGCCCGCGCCGGGTAGTGTGGAAGGTGCGGTAGCCCGCCGCCGCCGCAAGTGCAGGATCGCTGGCGGGATCGAAGTCCCGGCCGGCGACGCCCCAGGGACAGGCGAAGTGCCGGATCGGCCTCCCGGTCAGCGCTTCGAGGGCATGGCGGGAGCGCGTCATTTCCTCGGTGATCGCGTCAGGCGTAAGATGCTTCAGGTTGCGGTGTGTCGCCGAGTGAGAGCCGATCTGTAAGCCCGCTTCGCACCACGTCTCGACATCGGCACGCGTCATGTAGCCATCGCGGCGCCCGGCCGAGACCGGCGGGGCATCGAGCCAGTCGCTGACCAGGAAGACGATCGCCGGGATACCGAGCGCGGTCAGGACCGGGAGAGCGACGTCGCAGCTGTCGGTATAGCCGTCGTCGAAGCTCACGAGGAAGAAGCGACCGGTCGCCGCTCCCCCCGTCGCGACGAGGTCGGCGGCGCGATCGGCATCGACGAACGTGCCGTGGCGGCCGAGGAAGCGCAGTTGCGCTTCGAACCGGGCCTGCCACGCGGCGGGAATGTGATGGTAGCACAGGACGTAGAGGCCGGACGGCGCCGTCGCGACCGAATGGGTGATGGCACGCAATCGCAACGCTGTCTCGCGCAGCAGCGGCGTATCTCGGATCATCGACTTGATCGTTGGCAGCATGGCTATCGCGGGTTGCATGCGGCGCTTCTATCACGGAAATTTCCAGACTAATATCCGGTTGATAGATCACCCCGAAATATTGACGGAACTTCGTTAACTTAGAGGTGTCTTAAGCCTCGTATTGACGATCGCCGCTGGATAACTGCGACTTCGTTCCTTCGCGCGTTCCCGGTCTGAGTTATGAGGCGCTGCGCCTGAAGCGGCGCGGACGTCCATTGAGGCTATGGATCGATGAGCGCGGCGTTGACGATCAGCCATTGCACGGTCGCGTCCGAATGGGACGCGGCCATTTGGGCCAATGCCCGCGGCAACATCTTCGCGGCGTGGATGTGGGGGGCGTACAAGTCTCGCATCGGCTGGACGGTGACGCGGCTGATCATCCGCGACGCCAACGGCGATCCGGTGGCGCTGATCCAGTATCAGGTGCGCGTGCGCGGCTTCCTGCGGTCCGTACTGGTTCAGGGCGGCCCGCTCTTGACGCCGAAAGGTGAAAAGCACGCGGAGGCCGCGATGGGCGCCTTCGTCGAGCATTTGGCGCTGGGCCGATTCGATCTCCTGGTGATCAGCTTCGAGCATGCCCAGAGCGATCCGGTTCTGATCGCGCTGCTCGGGCATCATTTCGTACCGGTGCAATCCCACAAGTACTACACCCTGGAACTCGACCTGGCGCGTGGCACCGAACCGATCCTCCAGGGGATGGATCAGCGCTGGCGCAAAGCCTTGCGCAAGGCAGAGCGCAACGCCGAACTGACCACGCGCTTCCTGACGGACCCGAGCGAGCGTCTGGCCGCGTTCGACGCTTTCTGGACAATGTACGGCGCCTTGCAGGCCCGCAAGGGGTTCCGCGACACCCTCGACGGGACTGCGTTTCGTGATTTGGTGGCGAACGATCCGCATCACCGCATTCTGGAGGTCCGTGAGAACGGCACCTGTATCCTTGTCCGGATCGCCCACGTTTCGGCCGAGCGTTTCACCGACTTCTATACGGCATCGAACGACAGGGCCCGCGCCTGCGGCGCCCCGACCTTGGCGGTCTGGCGTTTCATCGAACAGGCCCATGCCGAGGGTGTGCGGTTCTTCGATCTCGGCGGGATCGATCCCGGCAAGAATCGCGGCACTTTCGAGTTCAAGCACGGACTCAGCAAGACGTTGGTATCGAGCGGTCCGCGCTGGATCTATTGCCGCACACCACGATTGCGCGACGCGGTGGGAGCCTTCCTGGCGTTTCGCTGACGCGGAGGATATCCGATGCGAACGATTGGGTAAGTCGACGTCCGCAGCCCGCCATGACCGGTTCCGATGGAGACGACGTGAGGCGATCCGTGGTCACCATCGAGGATTGCGGCGGCCCGTTGCGACGATTGTGGCGCCGCCCGGCGCTGGCCTCGGTGCTCGATCAATCCGTCGTGAGCGGCTTCGGCTTCCTGACCGGGATTCTCGCGGCGCGGGCCGTCGGAATCGAGGAGTTCGGTCTCTTCGTGCTCATTCTCATCGTCACAGCGTTCGCGCAGGGGCTTCACAACGCCCTTGTCACGGCGCCGATGATGACGCTCGCCGGTTCCGGGACGCGGGCGGCGCCCACCTACGATGCCTCGGTGCTGGCCGGTGCGGCGGTCCTCTCGTTGGTCGCCGCGAGCGGCGTCGCGCTGGCGCTGGTGGCGATCTTCGCGTTGCGCCACGAGGACGCCCAGACCAGCGTCGTGCTGGGGGGCGCGGCCCTCGCCTTCGCCCAGAACCTGCAATTTACAATACGCCGGATGCTGTTTGCCCGAGGCCGGGGGCTGACGGCCCTGGCGATGGACACTGCGCGCGCCACGAGTTTCCCCTTGGTGCTCGCCGCCGCATGGCTGTTTGGCCTACCTCTGTCCGCAGCGTCTGTGGCCTGGCTGCTGGCGGGTACCGCGTTGGCCGCGACCGCGCCGCTGGCTTGGCCGGTATGGCGGGCGCGGCGCCGGAGTCTGCGTCTACGCCCGGTCGCCCGTCGTCACTGGACCATCGCCCGCTGGCTGTTTCCCGTCGTCTTCGTCACCTTCGGACAGGAGCAGGTGGCCTGGATCCTGGCAGGCATCGTCCTCGGCGACGAGGCCATCGGTGGACTGCGCGCCGCGCAATATCTGGTGGGCCTGGTTCTCCTGCTCCTCACCGCCACCGAGAACGTCATTCCGACGGCGGCCGCCCGCGCCCGCGAAACCGGAGGCGAAGTGGCGTTGCGCGCCTACCTTCGCAGGGCGACCCTGGCGACGGCGCCGATCCTCGGCCTTCTCCTGCTCGCGATCGCACTTCCGGCGGATATCTGGCTGCGGCTGGTCTTCGGCGAGCCGTTCGCCGCCTATGCACCCGGCGTCCAGATCCTTGCTGTCGGGGTAGTGTTCATCTTCCTGCGGGATATGGCGACCCAGTATTTCCGCGCGATGCAGGACACCAACATCGTCTTCCGAGCCTTCGTAGTGAGCCTCCTGGTCTCGCTGGCGATCATGTACCCGCTGGTCGCGAGGTATGGGGTGACCGGTACCGCCCTGGTCATCGCCATCGGGCACGGGACGTCTGCGGCCTTTCTGCTGTTTGCTGCAATGCGCCGCGTCACCATCGGCGAGAAACCGATTCCGCGACCGTAAAACCTTGAAATCGGTCCGATCCCGATCCGGATTCGCAATTCGATGCAAGGCCATCCAGGCGCCAGCGTGTGCGACCGCGAGACAGCGACGTTTACGATAACGATCGTGTTTTGGTGATGAAGCACCCACATCCGGTCATGATTCATCGCAATGAAACACCTTGCGTGATCAGCGTATCGCCATCGATGCAATGTACGGTCGGGGCAGATCTCGTGTTCGCTGAAGTGATCTGCGTGTTGTGAAAGATCGTTGTGATGACCCTCTCATGACGGGGTGGCCATGCTGAATCTGCTGCTCTTCATTGCGATCCTCACCTGGTTCGCGATGCTGTATCCTCTGGCCCGTCGGCATCTGGCCACTTTGGTTCAGCCGGTCGACGCCCGGACCGTATTGCCGATCATCCTGGTGGCGACCTTCGCCTTCATGCCCCTCGTCTTCACGGTCTCGCGCGACGACGGCAATGCGGTGCTCGAAGAGGGGCTCACCGCCTCGAACGTCATCACCCTTCTGCTCACGGGGCTGACGGCGCTGTATCTCTTGGCCCAGGTGGCCATGGAACGGCGCGTTCTGCTGCTGCCTTTCGCCATGCCCTATCTGCCCTTCACCCTGATGATCGGAATGAATGCCCTCAGTACCCTGTGGTCGATCGTTCCCGCCTACACGATCTACCGCTCGATCGAGCTGTTCGTGTTCTTCTTCGCCTCGATCCTGATCTTCGACCGGACCGATATCGAGCGACGCCTCGCCGATCTGCTCGCGATCTTCATCCTCGCATGGCTGGCCGCGACGGCACCGATCATCGCCGATAGCTTGGCCCATGGGATCGTGTTCTCGGCGGCCAAGAACAACATGATGCCGTTCGTCTGCGCGATGCTCGGCTTCCTGGTGATCTTCCGCCCGCCGCCGCGGCGGCGCTGGGCCTATTTCGCCCTGGCCTTCGTGGGCTTCACCATCGCCGGATCGGCGGCGAGCACGGGAGCATTGGTGGCGGCCGGCCCGGCGATGCTCATCGCGTCACGTAACGCCAGCCTGCAACGTATCGGCGTCGCGGCCGCGATCGTCGCGGTGGTGATCTTCGTCGGGCTGATGCTCGACCTCGCCGCCTTTCCCGCCCTCCTCGACCTGCTGGCCACCATCCTGCAGAAGCCAGCCATCGAACTCGCGAACGGCACCGGGCGGGCCACTTTCTGGCCGACCTTCATCGAGGCGACGCGCGATCATCTCGCCGGCTCGGGCTTCTCGGCGGGCGACCGCTTCATCCAGCTCCTGATCCCGATTACGGCCCTCGCCGAGACCAGCGGCCAGGAGGGGATCTTCTATACGAGCTCGCACAACATGTTCCTGAGTGCCTGGGCCGGGACCGGGATGATCGGGGTCGGCTTTGCCATCACGGTGATCCTCACGACGATCACCTGGGGACTGAAGCTCGATTCGAGCGGCCGCCGCTTCGTGGTCACCTGCATGCTGATGCTGGTGCTCAACGGCATGACCACACCGGGCCTGTTCCAGGACTGGAACGCCAACGTGCTCGCCTTTGCCGGCCTCCTCGCCTTCATCCGCGCGCAGGTCCCCCTCGACGGGAAGGTGGTGCGGGCGGCCGTTCAAGCGCCGCTCACCCGGGCGACGCCGACAGGCTGGCGCACTTCGTGAAACGGATCAGCGAATAGACCCCTCCGTGTCGCGGAACGGGTCAGAACGGATCGAATTGAACGCCGCCGCGTGGGTGTTCGGAGGTGCAGTGTCCCGGAACGGGATGGTGCGTCATCCGGGTCCGCAGGGCGCCGAACGCGTAACGGGAAGCCTCCATGGCCAGCATCGAACGAGCGCCTGCGGTCGTCTACCAATCCCTGGCTCGCGAGCCGGAGAGCACGAGCGATCTGCCGTGGGTCCTCGACATGGGTGAGGTCGGCCGGGTTCTGCGGCGGCGGTGGCTGCTCGTGGTGCTGCCGGTGCTGCTCCTCGGGCTCGCCGCTGTCGCCTATCTCGGCACGCCCTCGCAATATGCCGCGACCACGCAGATGCTCATCGATCCGCGCGGGCTCGCCCTGTTGAAGGACGAGGCTAATCCGCAAGGCCAGGCAAACGAGGCGACACTCATGCTGGTCGACAGCCAGTTGCGCGTGCTGTCCTCGGACGAAGTCCTGCGCACGGTGGTGGCGACCTATCACCTCGACACCGACCCGGATTTCGTCGGCGTCGGAGTGCTCGACCGGGTGCGCGATGCGGTGCAGCGGCTTCTCGGCCGTTCGCCGGAAGCCGCCGCCGATCCGAGCCTGACGGCCCTGCGCGTGTTGCGCGACCGCCTGACCGTGCGTCGCCTCGAGCGCAGTTTCGCCGTCGACGTCACCATGAGCACGGACGATCGCGAGAAATCCGCGCGTCTGGCGCAAGGGATCGCCGAAACCTACCTGCGGGCGGAGGCAACCAATCGGTCCCAGGTGATCGGCCGGGCCCGCACCGCCCTCACGAGCCGGCTCGGCGAGTTGCGGGATGGGGTGGAGCAGGCCGAGGCGGCCGCTCAAGCGTTTCGCAACAAGAACAACCTCGTCGGCACCCGCACCCAGTTGGTGAGCGAGCAGCAGCTCGGCCAGCTCAGCGAGCAGCTCGGCGCCGCCCGCGCCCGCGCGGCCGAGCAGCAATCCAAGCTCAAGCAGCTCGAAGCCGCCGCCGGCGGCGACGGGGCGAAGCTCGACTCGATCCAGGAGGTGCTGCAGTCCCAGACCATCGGTCAGTTGCGCGGCCAGCTCGCCCAAGCCGAGCGCCAGCGCGCCGACGCCGCCGTCAGCCTCGGCGAGCGCCACCCGGCGATGTACGCCTCGGACGTCCAGGTGCGTAGCGCCCGCGCCCAGCTCGACGGCGAGGTGAAGCGCATCGCCGCGGCCATTCGCAACGAGTACCGGGCCAGCCTCGCCAACGTCACCGAGCTGAGCCAGGCGCTCGAGAAGCGCAAGGCGGATGCGGTGAAGGTCGGCGACAGCTTCGTGAAGCTGCGCGAACTCGAGCGGCAGGTCGAGGCGCGCCGCGCCGTCTACGAATCGTTCCTCGTCCGGACCCGCGAACTCCAGGAGCAGCAACAGCTCGACACCTCCACCGCGCGCATCATCTCCCCGGCCCTGCCGGCGGCGCGCCGACAGGGGCCGGCGGCTCCGCTGGTGCTGGCCGCTGCGCTGATCGCGGGTCTCGGACTCGGCGTGGGCAGTGGTCTCACCGCCGAGCAGTTGAGCGGACGCGTGCGCTCCCGCGCCCGTCTGGAACGCCGGACGCGCCGGTCGATCGTCGGCCTGCTGCCCGTCATCGGGACCGCTCGGGGCGGCGGCAAGGAACGCCTCACCGGCGATGCCTACGAGGTGGCGATCACCCGTCTGCGCAACCGCCTGCGCCGGGACCTGCCCAGCCAGCGGCCGCACGTGATCGTGGTGACATCGGCCGATGATCCGGCCGGCCGCTCGATGCTGGCCCTCGACTACGCGACCTCGGCGGCCCTCGACAACGAGCGCGTCCTCCTCGTCGACGCATCCGCCGACGGGACGGTGACGCGCGAGGTCGGCCTTCCGCCGCGTCAGGACACGCCGGCCATCCTCGCCGGCCGGGCCCCGCTCTCCGAAGTGCTAGTCCGCCACCGCTCCGGAATGGCGCTGATGCCCCAGGACGGCAAGACCGTGCGCTCGGACCTGCGCGGCTACGTCGATCGTATCCTCGGCGCGCAGGAGACGTTCGATCTCATCGTGATCCATGTTGGCCTGATCGGCGCCGACGCCATTGCCGAGCGTCTCGCGGCGGATCCCCGCGTCACCGCGATCCTGGTGACGGCGCGCTACGGGCAGAGCCAGTACGGGCGGATCGACAAGGCCCTGGCAGCCATCGGCGACCGCTCCTGGGTCGGCCTCGTTCTCACCGACGCGACAGACCAGGGCTGAGCGCCGGCCGATCCGGCGTTTGTCGTGCCCTCACCTTGGCGAGCGCGGCGCGCGACAGGCTATCGGGCGCGATAGTCTGCGCGCGCCTGAAGGGTCGTGAGAACCCTTGCAGAACACTTACGGAACGTTTAACGTGTTCGTGGTTTGTTTCTGCGGTTCCTCGCCGCGTTGAAGATGAGTGTTCGGCATGTTGACGCGTAAACAGCTGGATCTGCTCCAGTTCATCCAGCAGAGGATGCGCGAGAGCGGCGTGCCACCCTCGTTTGACGAGATGAAGGACGCGCTCGACCTCAGGTCGAAATCCGGGATTCACCGGCTGATCACGGCCCTGGAGGAGCGTGGATTCCTGCGTCGCCTGCCCAACCGGGCAAGAGCGATCGAGGTGATCCGGATGCCCGAGACCCTCGGAGGCCATGTCCCGCAGGTGGCGCCCGCTGAGGTACGGCGGTTTACACCGAGCGTCGTCGAGGGTGGCAAGGGTAAGGCGCCGCCGGTGCGGACCACATCCGCACGGATGACCCAGGCGACGGACGAATCAAGTCGGGCCGTGAGCATCCCGGTGATGGGGCGGATCGCTGCCGGTACGCCGATCTCGGCGATCCAGGAGCAGAGCCATTCTGTGATGATGTCGCCGGACTTCCTGGCCGGCGGCGAGCATTACGCCCTCGAAGTGCGCGGCGATTCGATGATCGATGCCGGCATCCTCGACGGTGACCTCGTGGTGATTCGCAAGCAGGACACGGCCAATACCGGCGATATCATCGTGGCGCTGATCGACGACGAGGAAGCGACCTTGAAGCGGCTGCGCCGTCGTGGATCGTCCATCGCCCTCGAAGCCGCCAATCCGGCCTACGAGACCCGCGTGCTCGGGCCCGATCGCGTCCAGATCCAGGGACGCCTCGTCAGTCTCGTTCGGCGTTACTGAGGACGCTCGAGGGGCTCATCCGAGGGCGGATCGGGCTCCGCGGAAACGCCCTCAGTGGGTTTCGCCGGATCGCCGACGGTCTCCGCGATCGGCTTTGCGGAGACGACGGGCTGCGTACGCCACGGCACCGTTTCGCCGGGACGGCGTGCCGTCGCCAGAACCGGCCCGTCGGGCGCGAAGCGAATCGCAGTCGCGCCGTGCGCGGCCAGGAAAGTTCGGTCGATCACCAGTGACGCGGCGCAGCCTGGCGGCACGTCGCGGCGGGTGACGAGAATGTTCGCTCGGGCGCAATCTTCGGCCAGAGCGCGTTTGTCGGTCACGAGCGCGACCTTGCGCCCGTCGCCGAGCGTCATCGCGCAGCCGAGGCGATCGCAACGCGCGCCCTCCGCCACCGTGACGTCGCCGGCCTTGCGCCCATCGCCATCGGCCTTCAGCCATTGCTCCAGGACGAAGTTCGGCGGTCGGCCGAGGGTTGCCAGGCGCCCGCTGCGGTCGCGGATCGCTGCGCCTGCGCCCTCGCGGTCCACATAGATGTCGTAGCGCATCGGGGCCGCCGCCAGCGCGAACCCGGCCAATCCGGGCAGCAGGCCGATCCAGCGCAGCCGCGACACCGGCAGCGTCAGGATGATCAGCGCCATCGCCAAGAGGGAGAGGGCACCGGGGCCGAAGGCGGGGATCACCACGGTGGCGCGCCCGAATCCGGCGATCCAGGTGGAAATCGTCAGCATGCCGCGCACCGCCAGCCCCATGAGCCACCACACTGGCTGATCGAGGGCGAACGGATAGGCGAGGATGCCCAGAACCGCCGCCGGCATCACGGCGAGGGAGACCAGCGGTAGGGTGAGGGCATTGCCGACGATCCCGAAGGGCTGGACCGTCTGGAAATGGTAGGTGGCGAACGGTGCCGTGGCGATCTGCGCCACCAGGGTCGTCGCCAGGGTGCCGACCACCGCCGCGACCATGACGGAAACCGCCCTGCCGATCCGCCCGGGATTCTCGTCGCGGGTGAAGCGCCCGCCGAGATAGGACGCGCAGGCGATGAGGCCGGCCACGGCACCGAACGACATCTGGAAGCTCGGGCCGAGCAGGCCCTCCGGCTCACGCGCCAACGCGATCAGGGCGGCGAGCGCCAGATTGCGCATGCTCAGAGCTGGCCGGTCCACGAGAATCGCGCCGAGCATGATCAGGGTCATGATCAGCGATCGCTCGGCCGCGATGTCCCACCCGGAGAACACGCAATAGGCGGTGACGCCCACCATGGCGCAGAGCGCGGCGATCTTCTTGATCGGCCAATGCAGGGCCGCGAAGGGAAACAGCGCGAAGCCCGCCCGCACGAGCCAGAACACCACGCCGGCCGCCAGCACCATGTGGAGCCCGGAAATGGACACGACGTGATAAATTCCGGCGGCGCGCAGGACATCGTTGGTCTCGGCGTTGATCAGCCCGCGCTTGCCGGTGACGAGGGCGGCGGCCACGGCACCGGCCTGGCCGCCATTGGCATCGGTGATGCGCCGGGTCAGGGCGTTGCGAGCGTCGTCGATCGCCGCGGCGAGGCGAACCGAGACGGGGAGCGGGTTTGGGGCGGGACGCACCTCGATGCGGCCGACGAGGGAACCGACAGCGCCGATTCCCCGAAAGAACGCGTCCCGGGCGAAATCATAGCCCCCCGGCCGTGCTGCCTCGGGAGGCGGGAGCAATCGCGCCGTCGCGGCGATGAAATCTCCGGGCTTCAGCGCCTGGGCCTTCTTGTAGGACACCCGCACCCGCGTCGGCCGCAGGTCGGGACCCAGAGTCCCAAAGCTTTCGACGCGCACGATGAGCCGTGCGCCCTCCTCGCGCTCGTCGAGAGCCTCGATCAGCCCTGTGAGCGGCGCGATGGTGGTGCGGGCGAGGATCGGACTCGCCACCTGCGCGACGCGGATCGCCGCTGCCGCGAAGCCGAGCAGGCCGGCGATCCCGACAAGCACGCAGGCGAGTGCCACCGGCCGGGCTCCGAGAAACGGTGAGGCGCCCGCCAATACGGCCGCCAGCGCGATCGGAGCGGCAAGGATCGGAGCGCCGGTCGTGCCAGTGAAGAACACCAGGATTCCGAGGCCGAACGCCACTGCGAGCCAGGGAAACAGCCGGCGCTTCGTGGCCTCCTGTTCGAGGCCGGCGACGAGGCCGTTCCAGAGCCACACGAGCCACAGGGACGGCGCCGGCAGACGGCCGGAGACCAGGCGCGACATCCGCCCACCCGCAACCCGTGAGCCGCTTTGCGCCATCCGGTCTCTGCTTCGATCCAGGTCCTGGCCGCGGCAAAAGCCGCGCGCGCGCCTACGCCGGGCGCGTCAAGACGATTTCTTAACGCCTGCCTCCGCGCATGCTACACGCGCGCTCTCGGACCGGTCGATCCTCCACTCGCCTGCTCCACTGCCAAGTTCGCACTCGTCCACTTCACCAGCGCAAGTTCAAGCCAGGATCGATGTCGTCAGCCGTCGTCACGCGTTTCGCGCCCTCCCCCACGGGCTACCTTCACATCGGCGGGGCCCGCACGGCCCTGTTCAACTGGCTCTATGCCCGCCATTTCGGTGGCCGCATGCTGCTGCGTATCGAGGACACCGACCGCGAACGCTCGACGCAAGGCGCCATCGACGCGATCCTCGACGGGATGCGCTGGCTCGGCCTCGATTGGGATGGCGATGTCATCTACCAATACGCGCGCGCCGATCGGCACCGTGAGGCGGCGGAGAGCCTGCTCGCGTCGGGACACGCCTATCGCTGCTACGCCACGCCGGAGGAGCTGACGGCGATGCGCGAGGCCGCGCGCGCCGAGGGCCGGCCTCTGCGTTACGACGGGCGCTGGCGCGACCGCGATCCCTCCGAGGCACCGGCCGGGGTCAAGCCGGTGATCCGCCTGCGTGCGCCTGTCGAAGGTGAGACCGCGGTCGAGGATGGCGTGCAGGGGCGCGTTGTCTGGCAGAACCGCGATCTCGACGACCTCGTCCTGCTGCGGTCGGACGGCAACCCGACCTACATGCTCGCCGTGGTGGTGGACGACCACGACATGGGCGTGACCCAGGTCATCCGCGGCGACGACCATCTCACCAACGCCGCGCGCCAGCGCCAGATCTCCGATGCCCTCGGCTGGACCGCCCCCGCCATGGCCCACATCCCGCTCATCCATGGAGCCGACGGCGCCAAGCTGTCGAAGCGCCACGGGGCGCTCGGGGTCGATGCCTATCGCGACCTCGGCTACCTGCCGAGCGCCTTGCGCAACTATCTCGTGCGTCTCGGCTGGAGCCATGGCGACCAGGAGGTGTTCTCCACCGAGGAAATGGTGGCGGCCTTCGATCTCAAGGCGATCGGCCGCTCGCCAGCGCGCTTCGATTTCGCCAAGCTGGAGAACCTGAACGGGCTCTACATCCGCGCCGCCGCCGATGCGGACCTGGTCGATGCCATCGAGAGCGTTCTGCCGGCACTCGGTCCGTCGCGACAGATCACGGCGCCGCTCTTTCCCGAATTGCGGGCCAAGTTGACGGCGGCGATGCCGGGCTTGAAGGAGCGCGCCAAGACGCTCGTCGAACTGCTCGACAGCGCCTACTACCTCACCGCGGCCCGGCCTCTCGCCCTCGACGACAAGGCGACCGGCCTGCTCGGAGACGAGGCGCGGGCGCGGCTCGCCGCCATCCTTCCGGCCCTCGAAGCCCTGCCGGACTGGAGCGCCGCGTCGACGGAGGGTGCGGTGCGGTCGTTCGCCGAAACCGCAGCGTGCAAGCTCGGGCAGATCGCGCAGCCGTTGCGCGCCGCACTGACGGGACGCGCGACCTCCCCGCCGGTGTTCGACGTGATGGCGGTGCTCGGACGCGAGGAATGCCTCGGCCGCTTGCGTGATCAGGCCATCCCGGCCTGAGCGCGGCAGGCGAAACCGATGACATTCCGGCCTGGATTTCGCTAGGCGTGCGTCGAGAGGCAGGGCGTCAGTTGATGGCGGTCGGCCGATCCGCTAACCCGATACCCGTGTGAGCAACTGCAGCATTCGCCGCAATTGCGACCCGGAACCGGGTGGCTGAACCAGCGCCACGCGGGCCGCCGCCGTCCGCTGCCAAGATACGTCCGTTTCAAGCAAGACCGGTCCGCCTCCAAGCAGGATCTGCACGCCTCCAAGCAGGGTCTGCCCGCTTCAAGAAAGGGTCCACGTCTCCATGAGCGCATCCAGCACCATTACCGTGGGCGACGATTCGGTCGAACTGCCGATCAAGACCGGCACGATTGGCCCAGACGTCATCGACATCGGCAAGCTCTACGCCAAGACCGGCAAGTTCACCTTCGACCCTGGCTTCACCTCTACCGCCTCGTGCGAATCGAAGATCACCTACATCGACGGCGATGCCGGAATCCTGCTCTATCGCGGATACCCGATCGAGCAGATCGCCGAGCAGGGCGACTTTCTCGAGACCTGTTACCTGATGCTGTTCGGCGAGTTGCCGACCCCGGCCCAAAAGGCCGATTTCGACTACCGGGTCACGCGCCACACCATGGTGCACGACCAGATGAACCGCTTCTTCCAGGGCTTCCGCCGCGACGCCCACCCGATGGCGATCATGGTCGCCTGCGTCGGTGCGCTGTCGGCGTTCTATCACGACTCCACCGACATCTCGGACGACCAGCAGCGGATGATCGCGTCTCTGCGCATGATCGCCAAGATGCCGACGCTGGCGGCGATGGCCTATAAATACTCCATCGGTCAGCCGTTCGTGTATCCGAAGAACGACCTCGACTACACGTCGAACTTCCTGCGGATGTGCTTCGCGGTGCCGTGCGAGGACTTCAAGGTAAACCCGATCTTCGCGCGGGCGCTCGACCGGATCTTCATCCTGCACGCCGATCACGAGCAGAACGCCTCGACCTCGACGGTCCGTCTGGCCGGCTCGTCGGGCGCCAACCCGTTCGCCTGTATCGCTGCCGGAATCGCCTGCCTGTGGGGCCCCGCGCATGGCGGTGCCAACGAGGCGGCCCTCAAGATGCTCGAGGAGATCGGCCACCCCGAGAACGTGGCGAAGTATGTCGCCAAGGCCAAGGACAAGAACGACCCGTTCCGCCTGATGGGCTTCGGCCACCGCGTCTACAAGAACTACGATCCGCGCGCGCGCATCATGCAGAAGACCACCCACGAGGTGCTCGGCCAGCTCGGAATCAAGGACGATCCGCTGCTCGAAGTCGCGGTTCAGCTCGAGCAGATCGCGCTGAAGGACGACTACTTCATCGAGAAGAAGCTCTATCCGAACATCGATTTCTATTCGGGCATCACCCTGAAGGCGATGGGCTTCCCGACCTCGATGTTCACGGTGCTGTTCGCGCTCGCGCGCACCACCGGCTGGATCGCGCAATGGGCCGAGATGATCGAGGATCCGTCGCAGAAGATCGGCCGCCCGCGCCAGCTCTATATCGGCCCGGACAAGCGCGAATACATCCCCATCGACCAGCGCGGTTGAGCGAGAAGGCCCTGTCCGATGATCCGGACAGGGCCTTTTTTCTCGGCGGACGACCGGGATCGCATCAGGCGGCGCGTTTCGCGTCCAGCACGATGCGCGCCGCGCTCAGGCTCGGCTCTTCGTTGCCAGGCAGGCGCATCAGGCCGTCGATCCGCGATAGAGCATCCACCTGCGTATCGCGCGCGGCCCCGCCGTCGAGCAGCGGCTCGATCGCTGCGGCGAGCCGCGCCGCCGTGCACTCGGCCTGGATGAATTCCGGCATGGCGTTCTGGCCGAGGATGAGGTTCGGCAGCACGATGGTCGGTACCTGGATCAGGCGACGAGCCACCGCCTCCTCGATCCGCGACACCTTATAGGCCACCACCATCGGCACGCCCGCGAGCGCCAGTTCCAAAGTGACGGTGCCGGAGGCCGCGAGCGCCGCGCGCGCGCGTCGGAAGGCGGTGTGTTTGGCCGCTTCCCCGTGGACGAGGCGAACCGGCGCATCCCACGCGAGCGCCAGGCGCTCGATGAGCGCGCGGTGGCGGGTCACGGCCGGCAGAACCGCCTCGATCGGTCCGAGTCTCTCGGTCAACCGCGCGAGGGTGGCACCAAAGACCGGCATCAGCCGCTCGACTTCCGAGCGACGCGACCCCGGCAGGATCACCAAGGTCGGCGGTGACGCCTCCCGTGCCAGAGCCTCGCGCGCATCGGGCCGCAATTCCGACAGACGCTCGATCAGCGGGTGGCCGACATAAGTGCAGGCCGGGCCGCCGAGACGGCGATGGGCGTCGGGCTCGAAGGGCAGCAACGCCAGGACGTGGTCGATGAACGGCCGCATCTTGGCCGCCCGCCACGGGCGCCACGCCCAGACGCTGGGCGAGACGTAGTCGACGATGGGCAGCTGCGGCATCTGCTTGCGGACGCGCGAGGCGACCGCGTGGGTGAAGCCTGGGCTGTCGATGATGACGAGTACGTCGGGCCGCGCCGCGACCACGTCGCGCACGGTCTGGCGGATGCGGCGCAGCAGGGTGCGCAGACGCGCGGCCACCGGCAGGTAGCCCATCACCGCCACGTCATCGATGGAAAACAGCGAGGCGAAGCCCTGCGCCGCCATCGCCTCGCCGCCGACACCGCCGAACCGGATCGGCCGGTCCGAGAGGGTGACGAGTCCGCGCATCAGTTTGGCACCGAGCTGGTCTCCGGAATCCTCGCCGGCCACCAGCCAGATCTTCCTGTCCGCACCGCCATCGCTCATGCGTCGATCCTCAAGCCCACGAGGAACAGGCCGGCCCGGTCGGCGGCGGCGACGGTGGCGGGCCGGTCGATGATCAGGGTGAAACCGGCTTGCAGCGCGAGCCCGACACAACCGGCCGCTGCCGCCGCCGCGATGGTGCGCGGCCCCACCGCCGGCAGATCGACGCGCAGATCCTGACCCGCCTTCGCCAGCTTGACTAAGACGGTACCGGCGTGTGGTGCTCCGTACCCGAAGGGCTTGCGTCCCAGGGCACGGGCACGGGCGAGCATCTGGTCGGTGCCCTCCGGCCCTTCGACGGCGAGGGCGCGCTGCGCTACGACGACGGCGGCCTGTCCGACATCGTAGGGCGAGAGCGCCCCGAGAAGGGCGCGGCCGGTGGCGATGGAGGCGAGCGCCGCGGCATCGGGCACATGGCGACCCATGATCCCCTCGGGGCTGAGGAGGTCCGGCGCGACCTCGTGGACTCCGACGACGGCGTGGCCATGCTCTTCCAGCAACGTCAGGGCCCCCCGCAGGAGGCGGTCGTCCCCCCCACCCGCGATGGCCTTGAGGGCATCGCGATTGCGCAAGGCGGCCGCGGCGTTGAGGATGGCAGCGGGGTTGGGGCGCGAGACGCCACCGGCCGGCACGACGCTCACCGGCCCCCATGCCTTCAGGATGCCGAGGACGCCGGCAATGTCGAGGAGATCGACGGTGGCCTCGGCGCGCGACCGCATGGCGCGCTCGGCGAATCCCCGGATCGCCATAACCCGGAACGGGCGGCCGGCACGGTCGAGGGATGCCGCCACGAGTTCCGGCAGGCGCCCTGCCCCGGCGACGAGGACGAGCGGCGCCGGCACGGCGGTCAAGGCGCGCCCGAATTCTCGCGCGGCGTGCAGATCGAGCGTTTCCCGCCCGCACGGATGAACGCGACGATCTCGGCCACGCCGCGATGCGCGTCGAATTCCGCGGCGACGTCCTCGACGCGCTCCATCAACGTGCCTTCGGGAGCGAACAGGAGGCGGTAGGCCCGGCGCAGGGCGTGGATGTCCTCACGCGCGAAGCCGCGGCGCTGCAGGCCGATGATGTTGAGGCCGGAGAGGTAGGCCCGGTTGCCCAGCGCCATGCCGTAGGGAATGCAGTCGTTCTCCAGTCCCGAGAGACCGCCGACGAAGGCATGGGCCCCGACGCGGGCGAACTGGATCACGGCAGCACCACCGCCCAGGATCGCGTAATCGCCGACACTGCAATGGCCGGCGAGCATGACGTTGTTGGAAAACACCACGCCGTCGCCGACCCGGCAATCATGCCCGACATGGGAATTGGCGAGGAAGGTGCAGTTGTCGCCGACCACCGTCTCCAGACCGCCGCCGGCGGTGCCCGGGTTCATGGTGACGCCCTCGCGGATCAGACAATCGGCGCCGATGGACAGCGTCGAGACCTCGCCGCGGAACTTGAGATCCTGCGGTGGGTGACCGATGGAGGCGAACGGGTAGATCCGCGTGCGCGCGCCGATTCGGGTGCGGCCGGCCACCACCGCGTGGCTGACGAGTTCGCAGCCCTCACCCAGGGTCACGTCCGGCCCCACATGGCAGAACGGGCCGATGGTCACGCCATCCGCGATCGTCGCGCCATCCTCGACGATGGCACTCCGATGGATCGTTCCCGCAGGATTTCGGCCCGACATGGTCATTCCGTCACCAGCATGGCGCCGATCTCGGCCTCTGCGACGAGGGTCTCGCCGACACGGGCCTCGCCGCGAAACCACCACATGGTGCGGCGCTGATTCATCTTGGTCATATGATAGCGCACCGTGTCACCCGGTACGACGGGCTTGCGGAATTTGCACTTGTCGATGGTCATGAAGAACACCTGCTTGGCGCGCAGATCGTCGGTCATGATGTGTCGGCAGCAGATGGCACCAGCCGTCTGAGCCATGCCCTCGATCAGCAGGACACCCGGAAAGACCGGGAGCCCGGGAAAGTGCCCGGTGAATTGCGGCTCGTTGATCGTCACGTTCTTGATGCCGATACAGGATTTGTCACCGTCGATATCCACGATCCGGTCGATCATCAGGAAGGGATAGCGGTGCGGCAGGAGTTCCAGAACCTTCTGGATATCGGCCGAGCCGAGCTCGCGCGGCATCTCGTTCATCGATCGAATCACTCCACTGCGCGTCGTCGCCTCCGACGCCCCCGCCCGTTTTCCAAACCCGTCATCATGGTGGAAGGGCTCTCTTTCCGCAGAAAACCCAAGGGATGCAAGCCCCCTCCAGACTGCGAGGCGGCGGCGCGCTCATCCGTGCCCTCGTTGCTACGGAACTCCACACCGAGCGGAACGGATCGATCGTGTACGGACTGAAAGGATGGGGGACTTAGGCTTGACGCATCACGGCGATAAGCCAGATCTCTATCGCTCATCATCGCGCTGGGCCAAGAAACCGTGTCCTCCTCAGAGACCATCACGAAATGACCTCGAACGAATCCGGGCTTTCCGACCGGAATGGTGCGGCAGCACGAGACCAGACCGCCGAGTTCGAGAGCAACGCCCCTGCAATGCGGCCGACGGATGTCATCGTCACGCGTTACCTTGCGTCGCGGGAGTCGAAGGCGCCCAGGGCCGACGCGCAAGCCGCAGCATTGAGTGAGATCATCGCCCTGATCGACATCGATCCGCGTCACGCCGTCAAACGGGCCTTGGATTGGGCCATCGATCTCTGTGACGCCGGTTCTGCGGGCTTGAGCCTGCTGGAGCCGGGGTCCGACGGCGTGTTGTGGTTCCGCTGGGACGAATTGTCGGGCCCACTCGAGATCCATATCGGCGGCGGCGCGCCGCGCCATTTCAGTCCGTGCGGCCTCTGTCTCGATGCCGGCGCGACGATCCTGGTGCAACGGCCTTTCGCGGCCTTCGAGTACATGAACGCTGCGACGCAGCCCGTTCAGGAAGGACTGATCGCGCCGATCTATACCCTGGGAGGAGTCGCACTCGGCACCGTCTGGCTCGTCCATCATGAGGTCGGCAAGCACTTCGATGCGCAAGATGCCAGGGTGCTGGAAGAACTGACGGCGGTGATCGCCCGCGCCCTCGCGGCGGGTCAGGAGAACGCGGAACGGCCGTTGCCGGTCGCGTCGACCAGCGCCATCGAACCGCCCACGCGGCCAGACGGAAGCCGATCGCGGATGGCGGCGGTGAATCCCTTCGTTCGGAAGCTTGCGGGCTTCGTGACCCTGTCCGACCTCGACGAAGCCATTCTGCAGCGGGTGAGCGCCGAGCCCGTTCCCGTCGCCCCGCGGACCGACCTGATCCGGGAGGGCGATCCGACTGGTGGCGTCTTCCTCGTGATGGAGGGCATGGCGTGCCGCTACCGCCAATTGAGCAACGGCCGGCGCCAGATCACCGCCTTCATGCTACCGGGTGATTTCTGCGACCTCGATGTGGCCCTCCTGAGCCGGATGGACCACGCCATCATGACGCTGACGCCGGCGCGGGTGACGCAGATTCCGCGACACACCGTCCTCGATCTGACGCGAAACTACACTTCCATTGCCGAGGCGCTTCGCAAGACCACCCTCGTGGACGAAGCGACCCTGCGCGAATGGCTGGTGAACATCGGGTCGCGCCCAGCTTTGGAGCGCATCGCTCATCTGTTCTGCGAGTTGCAAGTGCGGTTGCAGGTGGTCGGCCTCGCCACCGAAGACCGCTACGAACTGCCGATCACGCAGATCGACCTCGCCGATACCACCGGTCTGTCGAGCGTCCACGTGAACCGCACGCTCCAGGAACTGCGCCGTCGCGGCCTCATCACCCTCGCGGGTCGAGCCCTGACGATCCTCGACCCGGCCGAGTTGCGCAGGCTCGCCGATTTTCGCGCGGACTATCTCCACCTCAAAGAAACTTCAGCCGCGTAGGAGCGTGTCGGCTTGCGGTATCGATTCCGGATTGCCGCGTCCGCCGATGATCTGAGAGCGTCGCGTCAGGCCGGATCGCTGTCCTTGCCGGATCGTTCGGCCAGCCGGGCGAGCGTCGTCAGCTCCCGGAACCAGGCGCGGACGGGTTTGGCCGGAGTTCCACCCCAGCGGCTGCCGGCGGGGACGTCGCTGTTGACGTTCGAGGACCCTGCGATCTGCGAACCCATGCCGATCCGCACGTGGCCGACCACGCCGACCTGGCCGCCGAGGACTACGTAATCCTCTAGCGTCGTCGAGCCGGAGATCCCGACACCCGAGACGATGACGCAATGGCGCCCGATGACGACGTTGTGAGCGATCTGCACCAGATTATCGATCTTGGTGCCTTCTCCGATCACCGTATCGCGACTGGCTCCGCGATCGATGGTGGTGTTGGCGCCGATCTCGACATCGTCCTGAATGATCACCCGGCCGATCTGCGGGACCTTGAGATGGCCGCCCGGCCCCATGGCGAAGCCGAAGCCGTCCTGCCCGATGCGAGCGCCGGGATGAACGATGACGCGATTGCCCAGAAACGCGTGGGTCAGGGTCGATCCGGCACCGATGGAGCAATCCCGCCCGACGCGGACATTGGGGCCGATCACCGCATTGGGACCGATCACGGTTCCCGAACCGATCTCGGCGCCCGGACCGACGACGGCGCCCGGATCGATGCGGACGGCCTCTTCGAGCCGCGCTTCCGGGTGCACGTGGGCCCCGGACGACACGCCGGCGGCGGCAAACAGCGAGACCGGACGCATCGCTTCGGGATGCAGACGCGCAAGGAGACCGGCGTAGGCGCGATAGGGATCGCGCAGGACGAGACCGACCGTACCGGCCGGGATGCGGGCGGCGAAGCGCGGCGATACCAGGCAGACGCTCGCGCGGGTCTGCGCCAGCGCGTCGGCGTAGCGGGCATTGTCCATATAGGCGACGTCACCGGGCCCGGCGCTCTCGATCGGCGCGGCGCCGGTGACGATCGTCAGCGGATCGACGCCCTCTGGCAATGAAACGCCGACAGCCTCGGCGATGACGCCGAGGCTGAGGGTGACGGTCGAAGAGAAGAAAATCGGATCAGTCATGGACCGATAACGCGCCGCCCCGATTAAAGGGGCGGCGCCTCTTTCGTTAGAACCGCGAGCCGCCCGAGAAGCGGAAGGCCTGGAGCTGATCCTTGCCGATATGGCCGAACTTGCCGTTGCCGAGATCGACCTTGACGCCCTCATCCTTGGTCAGGGCGTAGGCATAGTCGAACCGGATCGGACCGAGCGGAGAATTCCACAGGATCGATGCACCGATCGATGACCTGATGGTCGCCTTGTCGCGGACGTTCACGCACTCGGGTTCGACGGCGATCGTCGCGGAGTTGAAGTTACAACCACCGCCCGGGGCGATGCCGTTGATGAAGGCATCGCCGTTCACGTTGAACTGCGTGCGGCCCTGATAGCCGAACAGCGTACCGGCATCGGCGAACACCGCGCCCTTCAGGCCGAGATCACGCGGAACGCCGTAGAGCGGGAACTGAACTTCGACCGTACCGCCGACATAGGTGGTGCCGCCGATGGCGTTCGAGCGGCTGTCGGCGATGCCGACGTCACGCGGGCCGATACCATTCGGGGCGAAGCCGCGAACGAGCGACGGTCCGAGGAAGAACTGGTCGGTGATCCGCAGTGGCTCGTTGTTGAGCGCCGAGATGTGACCGCCCTGGAGGCGGACGAAGCCGACCACGTCCTCGTAAAGCTCCTTGTAGTAACGGGCATCGCCGGTCACGCGGAAGAACTTCGAGTCGCCGCCGAGACCGGCGATGTCGGGCTTGAGTTCGGCGTAGAGGCCGTTCCGCGGCAGGGCGAGGTTGTCGAGGGTCGAATAGGCGAGCGTCAGGCCGGCGAGCGACGTGAGCGTGTTGCCCTGGGAACCCTTGAGCGCGATCGAGGCTTCGCCGTCGAGGGCACAGTTCGGGTAGGCTGCCAGCCCGCTGACGTTCTGTCCGCTGGCCGTGAAGGTGCCGGTCGGATAGACGGCCGTGTAGCCCGGGATCGGGTTCGAGCAGTCGTTGTACGGCCGCTTGATGGTGTTCGGGACCTTGAGCTCGGTGTTGTAGAGCGAGTAGCGCAGGGTGATGCCGAACTCTTCCGTGATCGGCAGGCCGACGCGGAGCTGGCCGCCGTAGACCGTGGTCTCGTAGCGCGAGTAGCGGGTCTGGTCGCTGTACTTGTAGAAGGCGTCGAAGCCGGCAGCCAAGCGGTAGCCGAGGAAGTACGGCTCGGTGAACGAGAAGTCGACGCCGCGGGCGTACTGGCCGGCGGTGCCGGCGACACGGACGTACTGACCGCGGCCGAGGAAGTTGGACTCGGAGACCGAGACTTCGCCGATGATGCCGTCCTGGGTCGAGTAACCACCCGCGACCGAGAACGAACCCGTGGGCTGATCCTCGACATCGATGTTGATCACCACGCGATCGGCGGCAGAGCCCGGCTCGTTCGAGAAGCGGACCTTCTTGAAGAAGCCGAGGCCGTTCAGGCGACGCTCGGCCCGATCGGTGAGAACGCGGTTATAGGCATCGCCCTCGGTGATATCGAGCTCGCGACGGATGACATAGTCGCGGGTGCGGGTGTTGCCGCGGATGTTGATGCGCTCGACGTAGACGCGGGGGCCGTCCTCGACCACGAAGCCGAGGGCCACTGTGTGGGTGGCGCGGTCGCGCTGGCCGGTGGGACGCACCTGGGCGAAGGGATAGCCCTGGCGAGCGACCTGATTGGTCACGCCGTTGAGGGTCTTCTCCACGTCCTCGGCATTGTAGACGTCGCCGATCGCAGTGCGGACCTCGCCGTCGAGGTTCTGGGTCTCGAGGCCGGGCAGACGCGAGTCGATCGCCACGGCGCCGACGGTGTACTGCTCGCCTTCCTCGACGGTGACGGTGATCACCCAGCCGGCATCACCCTCGCCCTCGACGTAGCGGGAATCGGCGTTGACGACGCGGAAATCGGCGTAGCCGTTCTTGAGATAGTAGCGACGCACCACGTCGAGGTCGTTGGTGATGCGGTCCGGATCGTAGACGTCCGAGGTCTTGATGAAGGAGAGGAAGTTCATCTCCGACGAGGACATCAGCTCCTTGAGCTTGCTCTCGGAATAGGCCCGGTTGCCGACGAAGTTGATCGCCTTGATGCCGGTCTTGTCGCCCTCGTCGATGACGTAGATCACGTCGATCCGACCGTTGGGCAGATCCACCGTGCGGAAGGTGACCTTGGCGCTGCCGCGACCTGCCCGACGATAGACGTCGCGGATGCGCTGCATGTCGGCCTTGACGATGCCTTCGCTGAAGGGGCCGCGCGACTTGGCCTCGACCTCGCCTTCCAGCGTGCCTTTCTCGACCTTCTTGTTCCCCTCGAACACCACCCGATTGATGATGTTGTTCTCACGCACGCTGACGACGGTGCCGCCGCCGCTGCGCGAGACCTTCACGTCGGAGAACATGCCGCTCGCCAGCAGGTTGCGGCGGGCTTCCTCCGGAGAACCGGAGGCTGTGCCGGTCACGTAGGACCGGATCGTATCGGAATCAACGCGCTTGTTACCCTGGACAACGATCTGCTGAGCCTGCGCAGCGCCGCCCAGAACAAGGCCCGCCGCCGCAGCGGCGACTAGGACGATGGTCTGTTCGGCCGACTTACGCCGGCGCTTCCCCGTCATCGACATCATGTAATCGCCCGTCTCTTTTATCATCAGTACGGGTTCGCACCCGCAGACAAGCGACCGTTTACCGGTCGTCCCGTCGTCTGGTCCCAGCCCAGCTTCTATCGAGTTTCCCCCTCGAAGCAAACGCTGCGGAGGGCCGCTCAAAGGGGATTTTGCGGAGACGTGGCCTTCCGGTCACTTAATGGTTCCGGACAATCGCCGAACGTGGTCAAGAAAACATGAAGCGCGGAACCGTGGGTCCCGCGCTCACTCGATATTTCATGTTCAAAAACAACGACTTGGCGATTGCCCCGGCCTTTCGTCGGTCTCTCTGGCCGGTGATGACGGCGGCCTCGCGGCCACCCCCCACAATCCACAGGCGAGGCCGACGACCCCAGTGATCAGGTGCCGCGCGCACCCCACGATGCCCCGAGGTTGAGGATGTCGTTCCAGGCCGCGAACAGCATCAGGAACAGAACCAGGGCGAGCCCGATACGGAAGCCAATCTCCTGCGCCCGCTCGCTCAGGGGGCGGCCGCGCACGGCCTCGAACGCATAGAACAGCAGGTGGCCGCCATCGAGGAGCGGGACCGGGAACAGGTTGAGCAGGCCGATCGAGACCGAGAGCAGCGCGACCAGGCCGATGAGACCGCCGATGCCGCCTACCTTGGCGACTTCTCCGGACACCCGGGCGATGCCGATCGGCCCGGAAAGCTGATCGGCGGATTCGCGTCCGGTGACGAGCTTGCCGATGTAGTCGATGGTGCGGTCGACGACGAAGTAGGTCTCATAGACTCCCAGGCCGAGGGACTGGATCGGTCCGTAATGGACGAGCTTGGCCTCGCTGGCCTTCGGCCCCTGGATGCCGAGACGGCCGAACCGATGGCGGCCGAAGGGTGTGCGTTCCTCGACGCCGTCGGGGACGGCCACCAGATCCTTAGTCTCGCCGGCGCGCTCGACGGTAACGGCGAGGCTGGAGCCGGCCGCACCCGAGACGGTGCGTTGCATGTCGCTGAAGCTGTTGATCGACGAGCCGCCGATGGAGCGGATCACGTCGCCGGGCAGGAAGCCGGCGCGATCGGCGGCGGAGCCGGGCACCACGGCCTCGATCCGGGCCGGCATCTCGTAGCGGCCACCGAAATAGATCGCGCCACCGAACAGGGCGATGGCCAGGATGAAGTTCGCGATCGGGCCTGCGGCCACGATCGCGGCGCGCTTGGGCAGGCTCTGCGCCGGGAAGCTGATCGCCCGCTCGTGCGGGCTCATCCGGGCGACGGCCTCCGGATCGGGAACGCTGGCGCCGTTGGCATCGCCGTGGAACTTGACGTAGCCGCCGAGCGGGATCGCCGACAGTTTCCAGCGGGTGCCGTGACGGTCGTTGAAGCCGAACAGCTCGGGCCCGAACCCGAGCGAGAACGCATGGACCCCGACGCCGCACCAGCGCCCGACCAGGAAATGTCCCATCTCATGGACGAACACCACGATGCTCAGCACGATGAGGAACGGGATGACGGCACCGAAAAACCCGGCCGCCGTTCCACCCATGGCGTTCAGAAAGTCCATCGTCGATCCTTCAGCGCCACGCGCGGGGGCCTCTCAACTGCCCTTTAGCAGATCGGAGCGGATGCGCGCCAACGCAAACCCAAGGTACGGGATGAGACGTCGCAGCCCTGTCGATCTACCGGGCTTGTCCCCGCTGTCCACGCCAAGCGGTGAACGCCCTCTCGCGGTTTCCGCTCGAAGACCCCGGTTCTAGTGCCCTCCCCCGCCGGCGCCTGCCGCCCGCGGGCGACGAATGAAGGGCACGGCACAGGCCATCGCCAAAAACAGGCCGGTGAGGACGAGGAACACGTCGGCGAAGCCCATCACCAGCCCCTGCATGCGCACGGTGTTCATCATCGCCTTCAGCGCCATGGTATCGGCATTGCCGCCCATCACCTCGAACTGACGTCGCGTCATCTCCAGGCGTTCGAGCACCGCGGTGTTGGTCCAGGTGAAGCGCTCGTGCAGGCGAGCCAGATGCAGGTCCCAGCGGTCGTTGAGCACCGTATTGATCAGGGCGAGCCCGACTGCGCCCCCGAGGTTGCGGGTGAGGTTGTAGAGGCCCGACGCATTCTTCATCCGGGTCGGCGGCAGCGTGCCGAGGGCGATGTTGTTGATCGGAATCATGCACAGCATCAGCGAGCAGCCGCGCAGCACCTGCGGCAGCAGCAATTCCCAGAAATCCCAATCCTTGGTCAGCCCGGTGACGATCCAGGTGCCGGCGGCAAATCCGGTAAAACCGATCGCCATCAGGATGCGCGGATCGACCTTGCCGGAGAACCGGCCGGCGATCGGGGCGGTGGCGAACATACAAAGGCCAGAGACGAACATCGTCTCGCCGATCTGAAGGGCCGAGTAGCCGCGCACCCTGCCGAGATAGACCGGGTAGAGGTAGGTCAGCCCGTAGAGGCCGATGCCGAGAACGAAGCTGAAGATGCAGCCGGCGGCGAAGTTGCGATCCGCGAAGGCGCGCAGGTCGACGATCGGTTCGGGGGCCGTGAAGGCGCGCCAGAAGAAGGCCGGTCCGGCGACGATACAGACCGCCGCACAGGCGAAGACCGCCTCGTCCTGGAGCCAGTCGTGGTTCGGCCCCTCCTCCAGCACGTATTCGAGGCAGCCGAGCAGGAGTGCCATGAACACGAGGCCGAACCAGTCGAAGCGCTTGAACAGGGCGAAGTTCGGTTCGTCGAAATCGACCAGCAGGTAGGTCGAGACGGTGACGAAGATGCCCGGCACCACGTTGACGAGGAACAGCCAGTGCCAATCGAACAGGTCGGTGAGGTAGCCGCCCACGGTGGGTCCGATGGTCGGGGCGAGGGTCGCCACCAGGCCGATCATCGGCGAAACGATGGAGCGCTTCGAGGGTGGGAAGATCGTAAACGCCGAGGCGAACACGGTGGGGATCATGCCGCCGCCGATGAAACCCTGGAGGGCGCGCCAGACGATCATCTGGTTGATGGAGGTCGAGGTGGCGCACATCAGGCTCATCAGCGTGAAGCCGCCGGCCGAGATCACGAACATCCACCGCGTCGAGATCACCCGCGAGAGGAAGCCCGACAGCGGAATCGAGATCACCTCGGCGATGAGATAGCTCGTCTGGACCCAGGGGATCTCGTCGCCAGAGGCCGAGAGGCCGGCCTGGATCTCGGCGAGCGAGGCCGAGACGATCTGGATGTCCAGGATCGCCATGAACATCCCGAACACCATGCAGACGAACGCCACCATGCGGCGGCGGTCGAGTGGAGGTTCGGCGGCTCTGGGGAGTGCGGAGATCGCTGCCGTGGCTGCCATGGCCGGGGCCTTATTCCGGAGCCGAGGCCGTACGCTGGCGATCCGTTTCCGGTGCCGCCGCAGTCTTGGGGTCGCGGGTATCGACCCGCACCGTCACGGACAGCCCCGGACGGAGAACGCCTTCGCGGGCGATGTCCGCCGGCACCCGAACCCGCACGGGCAGACGCTGGACGATCTTGGTGAAATTGCCGGTGGCATTGTCGGGTGGGAGCAGGCTGAAGACCGAGCCCGAGGCCGGCGACAGGAACTCGACCTCACCGATGATATCGCGGCCCGGATAGGCGTCGACGGCGATGTGCACGCGCTGGCCCGGATGCATCCGTTCCACCTGCGTTTCCTTGAAGTTCGCGTCGATCCGCACGCTCTCCAGCGGCACCAGGGCGGCGATGCGCGAACCCGGCGAGACGTAGGCGCCCGCCTCCACCGCCTTGTTGCCGACGACGCCGTCGAACGGCGCACGGATGATCGTGAAGTCGAGGTCGCGGGCGGCGCGGGCTTCCGCCGTGCGCAGCTCGGCGGCCACCCCTTCGGCCTCCTGACGTTGGGCACGCAGGACGTCGACATTGGCTCTCATCACGATCACGGAGGCCTCCGCGCCCTTCACCGTCGCGTCGGTGCGGTCGCGGTCGGCCCGCGCCTGTTCGATACGGGACTTGGCGACGAAATCGACCTTCTCGAGTTGCTGCTGGCGCGCGTAATCGGCTGTGGCGCGCACCGAATCGGCCTTTGCGGCGTCGATCTGCGACGCGCTCTGGACGATCTGAGCCTGGGCCGCCTCGATCTGGCGGCCGATGCGGACGATGGCCGCTTCCTGCGTCACGAGCTTATCGTGGGCGGCTTGGCGGGCGAGGCGATAATCGCCGTCGTCGATCCGGGCGACGACATCCCCCTTGTGCAGGGTCTGTCCGTTCATCACCGGCACCGCCGCGAGGTAGCCCGGGATCTTGGCGGCGAGCACGGAAATGTCGGCCTGGACATAGGCGTCGTCGGTGGTGACGAAGAAGCGCCCCACCGTCCACCAGTCGTAGCCTTTGTAGCCCCCGGCCCCGATCGCCACCGCCAGAAGCGCCAGCAGGACGAGCCGCTTCTTGCTGCGCGGTTTCACGGCACTCTCCGGCTCGGGCACCACTACGACGGATGCGGAGGCCTGTCCGATTGCCGGTGACGGCGTCCCGCTACTGGCCGGAACCACCGATGCAGCGGCCTCGGCACCGAGCGTTGGCGACTCGGACACCCGACGCTGATGGGCCGTATCGTCCGGGCGCTCGCTCTCGTCGCGGAGTGTCATCGTGGTTTCCCGAACCAGACAATTTTGACCGAACCGTTCGGTCATTTGTCGACCCGGATTGACGCGCGGGTGGACGGCTCGTTAGATATTATGACTGAACGGTTCGGTCAATCAGAGACATTGCATGAGCGTGGACATCCCAGTCCTCGACAATCCCTCGCTGCGGACAAGTGCCGAGAGCGACAAACGGCGCCAGATTCTCGACGGCGCGCGCTCGGTCTTCATGGCGTCGGGCTTCGACGGCGCGAGCATGGGCGAGATCGCCCGCTCGGCCGGAGTCTCGAAGGGGACGCTCTACGTGTATTTCGAGAGCAAGGAGAGCCTGTTCGAGGCGCTGACGCTTGAGGCCAAGCGCGGACTTGCCGAGGTGCTGTTCCATCTCGACGCGGACGACGCCGATGTCAGGGGCGCCTTGACCCGCCTCGGCAACAGCTACCTCACCGAGATGGCACGCCCGGAACACGTCACGGTGATCCGGATGGTGATCGGCGCCACGGAGAAGTTTCCGCGATTCGGTCAGGCGTTCTACGAGGCCGGGCCGGTCCAGGGCGTGGCGCGCCTGGGCGCCTATCTCGCCGCGCAGGTGACGGCCGGACGCTTGCGCAAGGCGGATACAGAACTCGCCGCCAAGCACTTTCTCCATTTGTGCCAAGCCGGGCTCCTCACCCGCCTGCTGTTCGCGGCCGGGGGTCCGGTGACCAATCGGGAAATCGAGTACCGCGTCATCGAAGCCGTGCGGGTGTTCATGGCCGGCTACGCCCCGGAAGCCTGATCGCGTAGAGCGTCGGCCATCGGAGCGGACGCCGAACCGCGAGACCTATTCGGCCGCGCGGCGTTCGCCGAGTGCTTCGGCGCTCCAGGCGCGGGCATGCGCATCGATGGCCAGAGCCTCGTCCACATCCGCCGGAGCGGTGCGGTAGGTCCCCGCGAAGTGCTCGCAGGTGCGCTCGACCAGTTCGGCGATGCCGTAGAACGGAATTGCGCCGCGGATGAAGGCCGCCACAGCGATCTCGTTGGCGGCGTTCATCACCGTCGGCGCGGCGCCGCCGGAGGCGAGCGCGGCGCGGGCGATGCGCAGGCACGGGAAGCGCACCTCGTCGGCGGGCTCGAAGGTCAGGCTTCCCACCGCCGCGAGATCGAGCGTGCGGCCGCGCTCAACGGTCAGACGCTCACCGAGGCCCAGGCAATGGGCGATCGGTACGCGCATGTCGGGCATGGCGAGGCCCGCCGTCACCGCCCCATCACGCCAGTACACGAGGCCGTGCACGATGGATTGCGGGTGGACGATGACGTCGAGGCGCTCGGGCTCGATGGCGAACAGGTGATGCGCCTCGATCAGCTCGAGGCCCTTGTTCATCAGCGAGGCCGAATCGATGTTGATCTTCATGCCCATCGACCAGGTCGGATGAGCCGCCGCCTGTTCGGGGGAGGCCGCGGCGATGCGCTCGGCGGTCCAGGTGCGGAACGGGCCGCCGGAGGCGGTGATCGTCATCTTCGACACGTCCGCCACGACGCCGTCACCGAGGGCCTGGGCCAACGCGTTATGCTCGGAATCCACCGGCAGGAGGCGAGCCTTGTAGCGGGCGGCGTCGCGCATGAAGGCGTCGCCGGCGCAGACGAGGCTTTCCTTGTTGGCGAGTGCCACGGTGCGGCCGAGGCGGAGCGCGGCATGGGTCGGGCGCAGCCCCGCCGCGCCGCTCACTGCCGCGACCACGATATCGGCCTCACGCGCCACTGCCTCGAGCACCGCGGATTCGCCGGCCCCGTTGGGAATGCCGGATCCCGACAGGGCCTCGCGCAGGGCCGCCCCCTGCGACGCGTCGGCGAGCGCGGCGAAATCGGCGCCGATCTCGCGGGCGAGCTTGGCCAAAGCCACCGCATCGCGGCCACCGACCAGGGCACCGATGCGAAACCGGGTCTTGTGCTGCGCCAGCAGATCCGTGGTCGAGCGACCGATGGAGCCGGTGGCGCCGAGGATGGAGACGGTGAGCAACGGTGAGGTTTCCTTCAGGCCGCGAGCAGGCGGCGGACGATGAGGTACAGCCCCGCCAGGAGGGCCACCGCGAAGAATCCGTCCAGACGATCCATGACGCCGCCGTGGCCGGGAATGGCGCGACCCGAATCCTTGACGCCGCATCGGCGCTTCAGGGCCGATTCGACGAGGTCCCCGCCCTGGCTCATCACCGACGCGACCGCGCTCGTCAGGGCGATCACCCCGAGGGGCGTGGCGGCCAGCATACTCCAGCCGTGATCGCGCGCGACGATCACCAGGCCCAGGCCGGCCGCGGTTCCGGCCGCGAGTCCGCCCAGTGCGCCGGACCAGGTCTTCTTCGGGCTGACACGCGGCATCAGCTTCGGGCCGCCAAAGGTCCGGCCGGTGAAATAGGCGACGATGTCGGTGGACCACACCACCGCGAACATCCAGGCGGGGCCGAGGATGCCGATGCCCGGATCGTCACGCAACGCCGTGGGAACGAGGCCGACGACGATGGCACCGAAAAGGCCGGCCAAGGCCCTGCCCCGGGCGGGTATGGTCCTGGCCGCGACGCAGAGGGCAACCACTCCGAGCGCGGTGAGCCCGAGGGAGAGGGCGAGTGGCGCATCCTCCCGCAGGCAAACCGCCAGACCGACGACGGTGATCGCCGTGATTGCGAGGATCAGGCGGCGTGGCGCGGTGCGGCTCATGCCGATCCATTCGGCGGCGCCGACGATCGCCGCAGCGAGCCAGATGACGGCGAACGGCCATCCGCCCAGCACCAGAGCGGAAACGACGATGGCCGCGAGCAATACGGCCGAGACGACACGCGCCTGGAATTCGCGGCCGCCGAACGGGCCGCGCTGCGGCGCAGGCGCCGCTTCGATGGGCGCCATGGTCACCCGGCCTTGCCGCTCAGGCCACCGAAGCGGCGGTCGCGGCGGTGATACTCGTCGAGCGCGGCCCTGAAGCAGGCATGGTCGAAGTCGGGCCAGAATTCCGGCGCGATCACGTACTCGGCATAGGCCGTTTGCCAGGTGAGGAAGTTCGAGAGACGCTGCTCGCCCGAGGTACGGATGACAAGGTCCGGATCGGGGATGCCGGTGGTGTCGAGCGCACCCGCGATCGCGTCGATGCCGATATCGGCCGGGCGCATCCGCCCATCGGCCACCGCTTCGGCCAGGGTGCGGACGGCCCGCAGGATTTCCTGGCGGCCGCCGTAATTGAAGGCCACCACGAGGGTGAGCCCGCTATTGCCGAGCGTGCGCTCCTCGGCCTCGTCGAGCAGCCCGGCGATGTCGGGGCTCAGACCCTCGCGATCACCGATGATTCGGACGCGGACATTGCTGCGATGAAGCTCGGTCAGATCGCGGCGGACGAACAGCTTGAGCAGGCCCATGAGGTCGGCGACCTCGGCCGGCGGCCGGCGCCAGTTCTCAGACGAGAAGCTGTAGATCGTCAGATAGCGCACGCCGAGCTCGATGGCGGACCGCACGGCCCGCCGTACGGCCTCGACCCCGCGACGATGGCCCTCGACCCGTGGGAGACCACGCCGCGCCGCCCAGCGGCCATTGCCGTCCATGATGATGGCGACATGGGCGGGCGCCGCCAGCGGGCCGGTCTCGGATTGGAGAGGCGGCGTCGCCATGGCGACGCCCTCCGGGATGGAGTAAGTCATGGCGAACGTCACTGCATCGACGTCGTGCGTCATCGCCGTCTCGACTTGACGCGCGGCCTCTGAGCGACTCAACGCGCTTCCCCCCATCCCTCATACCCGGCGATCATGCGTTCTCGATCCTAGACCTGCATGATCTCCTTCTCCTTCGAAGCGAGAACCTCGTCGATCTCGGCGATGTGCTGGTCCGTCACCTTCTGGACATCGGCGGCCTGACGCTTCTCGTCGTCCTCGCTGATGGCGCCGTCCTTCTCCAGCTTCTTCAGGTGGTCGAGGCCGTCCCGGCGCACGTGGCGAACCGCGATGCGGGACTCCTCGGTGTACTTGTGGGCGACCTTGACCATCTCCTTGCGGCGCTGCTCGTTCATCTCGGGCACGCGCAGGCGGATGGTCTGGCCTTCGGTCTGCGGATTCATGCCGAGATCGGATTCGCGAATCGCCTTCTCGACGGCGGCGATCATGCCGCGGTCCCAGACCGAGATGCTGAGGAGGCGCGGCTCCGGTACGCTCACCGTCGCGACCTGGGACATCGGCATCTTGGCGCCGTAGGCATCGACCTGGATCGGATCGAGGATGCTCGGGGTCGCGCGGCCGGTGCGGAGCGAACCGAGGTCGCCCTTCAGCGCGGTGACGGCACCCTGCATGCGGCGCTTGATATCGCTGAGGTCAAATTCTGGAAGGGTTGCCATGCGTACGTGTCCAGACGCCAACTGAAGGAGCGATGTGGGACCACAAGGGTCCGTTCACCGGCCTCAATGAACCAAAACCCGGTGGCTCGCAAATGGCGTTCCCGCCCACCCAACCTCAAATCGACACGCGTCTGCCGCTCAGGCGGTCGCCTTGCGCGGTTGCGGTTGAACACCGGCGGGCGAGGGCATGCCCGAGTGTTGGACGAAGTGACTTCCGTCGAGGTCCGCGAAGGCGCGCAGCAAGCCGACGATCCCCGGAATCTGCATTTCGGAGGGGTCGAGCTTGGCCGTCGGGCCGTATCGCAGGTAGAGGGCATCAAGGGCCTCCGAATGGCCGGCATAGCCGACCATCCAACCCCGGAAGTCACGCTCGTGTACGGGGCGAGCGGAGAGCAGGATCATGCTGTTGTGGCGATTGTCCGCCGCGAGCTTCCAGAGTTGCTCGGAGATCCTCGACGCCTCCCCCTCCATCGCCTGCAGGAAGAAGTGCTCGTTGAAGACCAGGGCCCCGGTGAGGCCCGAGCCGCGATCGTAGCGGTTGCACGCGGCCAGGATGTCCCTGACCATGTCGCGCATCGAGCCGCCGGTCAGGTTCACGAGGTTGTGGCTGTAGAAGATGATCTGCGACAACGACATCGAACACACTCGAAAGCCGCGTCAGACCCGCGGCGAAGCAATCGTGACCACAGTTGACGCCAAAATCCTCAAGAAATTCTGACGCCCATTTCAAGCAGTACGACCGACCCTCGGGTCTTAATGTTGCGCTCGATACTTAACGATTACGCACCTTAGGGTACGACATGTGTCGAAGGCGCCGCTCCGGTCAGGATCGCCTTGATCGAACTCGGTGCGTGGACGGAGCCGACCACGATCGACAGGCGGGCCTCGCGGGCCAGCGCAAAGGCGGCCGTGTCCATCACCTTGAGATCGCGGGCGATGGCCTCGTCATGGGTGAGGCGGTCGTAGCGCGTGGCGGTGGGATCCGTCTTGGGGTCGGCGGAATAGACGCCATCCACCTGCGTCGCCTTCAGCACCGCGTTGCAGCGCAGTTCGGCCGCGCGCAGGACGGCGGCCGTATCGGTGGTGAAGAACGGATTGCCTGTGCCGCCGGCGAGCACGATGACCTGTCCCTTGTCGAGGTGGTGCAGGGCCGGCTGGCGGGCGAAGGTCTCGCAGATCGTCGGCATCGACACCGCCGACATGGTGCGGGCGGGGACGCCGGCGGCATTCAACGCGGTCTCGAGCGCCAGCGAGTTCATCACCGTCGCCATCATGCCAAGCGAATCGCCGGTGGCGCGGTCGATCCAGCCGGCCGCCGAGATGCGTGCGCCGCGAATCATATTGCCGCCGCCCACCACCAGGGCGACCTGGATGCCCGCCTCGAGGGTCCGGGCGATGTCGTCGGCGATGCCGGCCAGGGTTGGCGGATGCAGCCAATAGCCGTCGGGGGCGGCCAGGGCCTCTCCCGAGAGCTTCACGAGGACGCGGCGAAACGGTGTGGTCTCCGGCATCGAGCCAGTCCCCTCTGATCCGACCTGAAACAGGACGGAGAGCCAATCGGAAGCGGAGGGTGTCTAGCCCAAGCCGGGCCGGAACGTCGAGGGGCGGCGACATCGCTGCCGCCGCCCCTCCGGACTTCGTTGGTTGTGAGTCGCGACGCGTACGCGATCAGCCGCGAGCGGCAGCCACCTCGGAGGCGAAGTCCGGACCGTCGTCCTTCTCGATGCCCTCACCGAGCGCGTAGCGCACGAAGGCGGTGAGCTTAACGGCGGCACCGGCCTTGCCCTCGGCCTCTTTGAGAACCTGGCTGATGGTCTTCGAGCCGTCATGGACGAAAGGCTGCTCGAGGAGGGTGACCTCCTTGTAGTAGCTCTTCAGGCCGCTCTCGACGATCTTGGCAAGCACGTTCTCGGGCTTGCCGGCATTCTTCTCGCGAAGGATGTTGATCTCGCGATCGAGGGTCGCCTGATCGACGCCGGCCGCATCCAAGGCCACCGGATTGGTGGCCGCGACGTGCATGGCGATCTGGCGACCGAGGGTGGAGAGGACCTCGACGTCGCCCTCGGATTCCAGCGCCACCAGGACGCCGATCTTGCCGAGGCCGTCGGCGACCTGGGCATGGACGTAGGAGGCGATGACGCCCTTGGTCACGTCGAGCTTGGCCACACGACGCAGGGTCATGTTCTCGCCGATGGTGGCGATGAGGTGGGACAGGGTCTCCTTGATCGTGGTCGTGGAGCCCGGGAAATGTGCGGTCTCGAGACCCTCGAGGGTACCATCCGTGTCGAGCGAAAGCTTGGCGGCCTCGCGGGCGAACGCCTGGAAGCTGTCGTTGCGCGCCACGAAGTCGGTCTCGGAATTCACCTCGACGATCGCGGCGTGATGGCCCGACGACTCGACGGCGACGAGGCCCTCGGCAGCGACGCGACCGGCCTTCTTGGCAGCCTTGGCGAGGCCCTTCTTACGCAGCCAGTCGACCGCGGCCTCGATGTCGCCGGCGGTCTCGTTGAGCGCGCCCTTGCAGTCCATCATGCCCGCGCCGGTCTTTTCGCGAAGCTCTTTCACCAGTGCGGCGGTGATGTTGGCCATGGCCTGTCCTTTCCGTGACTCAAAAAGTGAAGGAGCCCGGCGCTTGAGCAAAGCGCCGGGCTTCAGATGGGTTTTCAGTTCCGTCGGTGGCGGCCCGCTGACGAGCCGCCGTCGCGCCTTACGCGGTGGCGGCAGCCTCGGCGAAGCCGCGGGCCTGCTCGATCCAGCCGTCACGGCCGATACGACCATTGAGCTTGAGGTCGGAATCGACCTTGGCCACATCCGCTTCGCTCATCGCGATCAGCTGCCAGTAATGGTAGATGCCGGCTTCGTTGAGCTTCTGCACGATCTGCGGACCGGCGCCGTGGAGCTTCGACAGATCATCCGGCGCACCGCGCGGAGCCGACAGCAGCTCGAAATGCTCGGTGGAGTCCACCAGAGCCGCGACATCGGCCTGCGTGACCGAACCGGACTCGATCGACGCTGCGGCCTCTTCGTGAACCGGAAGCTCTTCGGCGGTGGGCTCCTCGGACGCGCCGAGATCGACGCCGCTCGAGCCCTGGCCGCGCGAGATGCCGTCGATGGCAGCGCGGGCGATCAGGTCGCAATACAGGGCGATGGCGCGGCCGGCGTCATCGTTGGCCGGGACCACGTAGGTGATGCCGTCCGGGTTGCAGTTGGTGTCGACGATGGCGGCCACCGGGATGCCGAGGCGCTGGGCCTCCTTGATGGCGAGCTGCTCCTTGTTCGTGTCGATCACGAACAGCAGGTCGGGCACGCCGCCCATGTCCTTGATGCCGCCGAGGGCCTTCTCGAGCTTGTCCTTTTCGCGGCCAAGCATGAGACGCTCCTTCTTGGTGAGGCCCTGGGCCCCGCCGTCGAGGGTCTCGTCGACCTTGCGCAGGCGCGCGATCGAGCCCGAGATGGTCTTCCAGTTGGTCAGCATGCCGCCGAGCCAACGCGAGTTGACGTAGTACTGGGCCGACCGCTTGGCCGCCTCGGCGATGGTGTCGGCCGCCTGGCGCTTGGTGCCGACGAACAGCACGCGACCGCCCTTGGCGACGGTGTCGCTCACAGCCTGCAGCGCCTGATGGAGCGCCGGCACGGTCTGGGCCAGATCGATGATGTGAATGTTGTTGCGCGTTCCGAAGATGTAGGACTGCATCTTCGGGTTCCAGCGATGCGACTGGTGTCCGAAATGCGCTCCGGCTTCGAGAAGCTGACGCATGGTGAAGTCGACGGCCATGATTTTTACTCTCCGGTTGATGCCGCCGCGGAGGAAGCGATCGCGCTCTTACGAGCAACGACCACCGGAAACGCCTCATTCAGGCATGAGGCCAACTCCGCGTGTGGAATGGGCGGGGCCTTACCAGAGGGTTTCTGGGAAGGCAAGGTTTTCGGCGCGCAACGCGGCGATCCGGGCTACGATCCGGTGAACACCGCGGCGATGTCAGCCGCGCCCATGATCCTGTGAGATCCGGCATCGAGCTCCGTCGGCAGAGTCAGTCCGCCGATGCGGTCGCGGTGCAGGGCAGTGACGTGGTTGCCGACCGCGGCGAACATCCGCCGGACCTGATGGTAGCGGCCTTCGTGAAGGGTGACGGCGGCGTGGGTCTCGTCGTGGACCTCGATCTCGGCGGGAAGCAGCGGCTTCTCCTCTCCCTCCAGCATGAGCGTGCCGGAGGCGAAGATCGCGCCCTCGTTGCCCTTGAGCGGACGATCGAGGGTGACCTGGTAGCGCTTGGCGACGTTGGATTTCGGCGCGATGATTCGATGTAGCAGCGCGCCATCGTCGGTGAGCAGCAGGAGGCCGGAGGTCTCCTTGTCGAGCCGCCCCACCGTGGACAGAGCCGGGTCGCGCCGCCGCCAGCGCTCGGGCAGCAGCCCGTAGACCAACGGGCCGGCCTCCTTGTGCGAGCAGGTGACGCCGAGCGGCTTGTGCAGCATCAGCGTGACCCCGGGCGGCGGGTCGAGGGCCTCACCGTCGACGACCATGCGCTGCGCCAGATCGGGGGTCACCGGAATGCGCTGGTCGGCATCGCGCAACGGCGCACCATCGAGGATGACGAGGCCGGCGCGGGTCAGGAGCGCGATCTCGCGGCGCGAGCCGTAGCCCATATTGGCGAGCATGCGGTCGAGGCGAAGCGTGGCGACCTTGCTCACCGGCGCGCCTCGTAGACTTTGTAACCTCCCGCCGAGGCTTTGAGCGCCACGGCCTTGAACGCGGCGTTGAGCGGCGCCTCGTAGGGCAAATGGGTGTTCGCGGTGAGCCACAAGATGCCGCCGGGCCGCAGGGCCTCGGCCGCACGGGTGATGAAGGACTGGCCGAGCGCCTGATCCTCGGAGCCGCCATCGTGGAACGGCGGGTTCATCACCACGAAGTCGAGGCGGGCGAGGCCGAGGCCGCCGGCGCGGATGTCGGCCCAGCGCAGGATCGCGCGGGGGTCGCCGACGTTGCGGGCGGCCATCTCGACGGCGCGCCGGTCGATATCGATGAGCGTCAGCTCCGTCACCTTCTGCGAGGCGAGGACGGCACGCGCGAGTATACCGAGGCCGCTGCCGAAATCGGCGCCGCGGCCGGAGAGCGGCGGCAGGTTGGCCAGCAACAGGGCCGAGCCCGGATCGAGCCGGTCATACGAGAAGATTCCGGCCTGCGTGCATAAGGCGAGATTGTCGATGTGGCGCGGCCCCCCTTCGCCGATCGCCTCTTCGAGATTCGTGAGGGTCTCGGGACGATCGAGGACGCTGATGCGATGGTGTCGACGGGCGCTTTCCGTCGGTACGCAGCCGAAAGCGGCGAGCTCCTTGGCGATGCGCGCGCCGCCCCGGTCCTTGGGTGCCAGCGCGGTCAACCGACCGCCCGGACGCAGGGCGCGGAGGGCCAGAGCGAGCACGTAACGGCGCTCGATGGTGCCGGCAGGCGCCAGAATATCGAGCCGCTCGAGGCTCGCCGGAGCGACGTCTTCCAGCCGGGCTGAGCCGGGGATCAGCGGCGAGAGCTGGACCGCATCGTCCGGCACTTCCGCGAGTTCGAGCGGCGGCTGGCCGTAAACGGCCTCCGAGAGAGACGCATCCGAAAAAGACATGGCTGGCATCGTGACGAATCCGGCGCGACGGCGCGCGCGCCTCGACGGCTTTTGGCGTGACAGGGAGCGTTTGAGAGGGCCGGACGGCGACGAATCCCGAGTCGCGCGCCGGCCTGCGTCTTACATAGCCGATGCTCAGCCGCGCGGGAACTCCAGACCCATCTCGCGGTAGCGTGCCGGATCGTCTGCCCAGTTCTCACGCACCTTGACGTGAAGGAAGAGATGCACCTTCTGCTCGGCGGCCTCCGCGATCTCGTGTCGCGCCGCCTGACCGATCGCCTTGATGGTCTGGCCGCCTTTGCCGAGCACGATGGAGCGCTGGCTCTCGCGCTCCACGAAGATGGTCTGCTCGATGCGCACCGAACCATCGGTCCGCACCTGCCACTGGTCGGTCTCGACCGTGGAGCGGTAGGGAAGTTCCTCGTGCAGGCGGTCGTAGAGCTTTTCGCGGGTGATCTCGGCGGCGAGCATGCGAATCGGCGCGTCGGAGACCTGATCCTCCGGATAGAGCCAAGGGCTCTTCGGCATCATGGAGGCCAGCGTCGCCTTCAACACGTCGATGCCGTCGCCGTTCAGCGCCGAGATCATGAAGGTGTGGACGAAAGGAATGCGCTCGTTGAGCGAGGCGGCGAGCGCCAGCAAGCGGTCGCGCGGAATCAGGTCGATCTTGTTGAGGATCAGCACCTTGGGCCGCTTCACGTCCGGAAGCTTGGCGAGAATCGCCTCGACCTCCTCGGAGACGCCCTTGCGCGCATCGATCAGCAGGCAGATCGCATCGGCATCCGACGCGCCGCTCCAGGCGGAGTGGACCATCGCGCGATCGAGGCGACGCTTCGGAGCGAAAATACCGGGCGTATCGACCAGGATGATCTGCGCCGTCCCTTCCATGACGATGCCGCGCACCAGCGCCCGGGTCGTCTGCACCTTGCGCGAGACGATCGACACCTTGGTGCCGACGAGGCTGTTGAGCAGCGTCGATTTGCCCGCATTGGGAATGCCGATCAGCGCCACGAATCCGGCGGTCGTATTGTCCGGCATCCGTACCGCGGGGAGCGGCGTCAGGGGCTCGAATTCGGGGCCATCGTCAAAATCATCGTCAGACATCGGGGCGATTTCCTTCACCGACGTCCGCCGACGTCTCCATGATTACAGGGGGGGTCAAACCGAGCACTTCGCGCTCCAGCACGAGGCGGGCGGCCTCCTGCTCGGCGAGGCGCTTCGAGGGGCCGGTGCCGAAGCCGGGATCGACGCCCTCGACGCGGGCGGCGATTCGGAAGACCGGAGCGTGATCCGGGCCGGAGCGCTCGACAACGTCGTAGATCGGAATTGGCAGGCCACGGCCCATGGCCCATTCCTGCAACGCGGATTTGGCGTCGCGTCCGCGCGGTGCGGCGGTATCGATGCCGGGCGTGAAGGCGGACTCGACGATGGCCTTGGCCGCGATGTATCCGGCATCGAGGAAAACCGCCCCGAGGATCGATTCGCAGGCATCGGCCAGAATGGTCTGGTTGCGGCGGCCGCCGCTCTGGATCTCGCCGGGGCCGAGCAACAGATGCGGTCCGACATCCCATGCGGCGGCCACCGCCGCGCAGGTCTCACGCCGGACGAGGCCGGCGAGCCGCCGCGAGAGATCGCCCTCGTCCGCTTGGGGAAACGCCGCGTAGAGCAGTTCGGCAATGGCGAGGCCGAGGACCCGGTCGCCGAGGAACTCCAGGCGCTGGTAGCTGCCGAGGCGGCCGTTGCCGCCGGCCTTGCTCACATGCGTCAGCGCCAGGACGAGGAGCATCTGATCCGTGAAGGCATGGCCGACCCGCGCTTCGAGCACGGCGAGGCCGGGCTTCGGACGGGGCGCGCGCCGCGCCCGGCTGGAGGGACGCGCCTCTTCGTCCACGATTCGATACGTCCTAGTGAATGGTTGTGAACAGGCGGCCCCAGCGGACCTTCGCCGGCCAGTTCCAGATTTGCCACGCCGGCGTGCCTTCGTCGATGGAGAAGAAGATCATCTCCGCCCGGCCGACGAAATTCTCGAACGGCACGAAGCCGACGCTGGCGAGATCGCGCGAATCCGTGGAATTGTCCCGGTTGTCGCCCATCATGAAGAAGCGGCCCTGCGGCACGGTGTAGGGCTCGGTATTGTCCCAGTAGCCGTTGTCGCCATCCCGCTCGATCACCCGGTGGGTGACGCCGTTCGGCAACGTCTCGAGGTATTGCTCGGCCTTGGCCTGCTCGCCGTAGGGACCGGTGGTCTCGAACGGCTCGATGCGCTCGCGCTTGACCGGCACGTCGTTGATGTAAAGCAGGCCGGACTTCATCTGGATCTTGTCGCCCGGCAGGCCGATGACCCGCTTGATGTAGTCGGTGGCGTTGTCCTTGGGCAGCTTGAACACGGCGATGTCGCCGCGCTTCGGGGTCGCCGCCCACACCCGCCCATCGGCAGTGAAGGGGAGATACTCGCTCAAGGGCAGCGAATATTTCGAATAGCCGTAGGAATATTTCGAAACGAACAGATAATCGCCGATCAGCAGCGTCGGCACGAGCGAGCCCGACGGGATGTTGAACGGCTGGAACAGCAGCGTGCGCACCACCAGCGCGATCAGAAGCGCCTGACCACCGACCTTCAAGGTCTCCTTGATACTGGCCCAGGTCCCGGTCGGGGCCGCCTTCAAGTCATGCTTCGTCTGGTGGTCCACGCGGGCACGTTCCATCTGGCTGCCATCTTCCGGATTCGACGCGAGAGCCCGGAATCCGTGCCTCTTTCGCCGCCGACGATGAGCGGCGGCATAGACCATGCGGGGAGGAGCCGCAACGCGAGGGGGCGCCGGCTAACTCTCCCCCGTGCCGAGCGGCACCGCCTCGATGATCACAAACGCTTGCGCCATCGGCGGATCGTCGGTGAGCGTGATGTGGAGCTTGATGGCATGGCCAGGCGGGGTCATCGCGACCAGCTGCGCCGCTGCGCCACCGGTGAGCCTGAGGGTCGGACGGCCGCCGGGAAGGTTCACCACCTCCATGTCGCGCCAGAACACGCCGGCGCTGATGCCGGTTCCGAGCGCCTTGGCGCAGGCCTCCTTGGCGGCGAATCGCCGGGCGTAGGACGGCGCCTTGGCGGCGCGCGAATCGCATTTGGCCCGCTCGGCATCGGTGAAGACCCGATGGGTGAAGCGGTCACCGTAGCGACCGAGCGACTTCTCGATGCGGCGAATGTCGCAGAGGTCTGAGCCGATTCCCAGGATCATCGGCACGCCCCGACTCTGGCCGCATCCATCGCGGCGCGCATGTCGCGCACCGCCTGAGGCAACCCGACGAAGATCGCCTCGCCGATGAGCGCATGCCCGATATTGAGTTCGGCGATTTCCGGTAGGGCGGCCACCGGGCCGACGCTGTCGAGGGCGAGGCCATGCCCGGCATGCACCTCCAGTCCGAGGCCGGTCCCGTAGGCGGCGGCCTCGGCGATTCGGACGAGTTCCGACGCGATCCGGGCGGTGTCGCCTGCCGCGACGGCTTCGCAATAGGTGCCGGTGTGGAGCTCCACCACCGGAGCCTCCAGCCTGCGGGCGGCATCCATCACCGCCCGATCGGGCTCGACGAACAGCGACACCCGAATCCCGGCCCCGGACAGCGCGGCGATGCGGGGTCGGAGGTGAGCGTGGCCGCCGACGATGTCGAGGCCGCCCTCCGTGGTGCGCTCCTCGCGCTTCTCCGGCACGAGGCAGGCCGCATGCGGCTTCAGCCGTAGGGCCATGGCGACCATCTCGTCGGTGGCCGCCATCTCGAAGTTGAGTGGCACGGTGAGCACGCGGGCGAGCGTCTCCATGTCGGAATCGCGGATATGCCTGCGGTCTTCGCGAAGATGCGCGGTGATGCCGTCGGCACCGGCCTCGACCGCCATCAGAGCCGCCCGAACCGGATCGGGATATGTGCCGCCGCGCGCGTTGCGCACCGTGGCGACGTGATCGATGTTCACGCCAAGGCGAAGTGGACGAAGTGACATCTTGGGCGGACTCCGTACGCGATCCCTGGGGAAGTGGCCGGATACCGGGCGGGCCAAGACCGAGCCCAGCCATTTCGATCGGCCGCCTGCCTTCCTACATAGTCGTCCGATACCGGAACGGGGATACGGCGCGCGATGGGATTTCTCGATGGCCTGCTGGGTCACGGCAGCGACCTCTCGCCGGCGGACGTGAACGAGCAGCTCGCCGGCGTCCTCACCGAGGGTGAAAGCGTTCAGATCGCCTTCCGGATCATCCGCGACCTCATCGTCTTCACCGACCGCCGCCTGATCCTGGTGGACAAGCAAGGAATAACCGGGCGGAAGGTCGCCTACATGACGGTGCCTTACCGGGCGATCACCTGCTTTTCGGTGGAGACCGCCGGGAGCTTCGACCTCGAATCCGAACTCAAGATCTGGGTGTCCGGCAGAGCCGAGCCGATCCAGAAAACCGTGAAGCGGGGCGCCAATATCCTCGGTATCCAGCAGGCGATCGCCGCCTCGATCCGTTAGGCGACGGTTCCCAGTGCGGATCGAATGACTGCTGTTCCGGCCAAGCAGAAGCGGTGTGGACGGCCATCGGGAAGGTAAGGGCTGTCACAAGGCGCCGAGCGGCAATCCCACCTCCCGAGGAAGCCGGACAGTTGGGTGCCGCGCGGAATCAAACTGTGGCCTGCGCAAGGGATGGTCTCGACAAACGTCCATCGCCCAGGTTCCCCGCGACAGCGTCGACGACCTTGTGGGATGGCTGCGCGCACAGCCCGGCATCGTCAGCGCGCCCAACGGCCGTCTGAACAATCCTTCTACCGGGACAGATTACCGACGAAAACTTGCCACCGTGTCGGAAGTCGTTTATGCGCCGCACCTCGCGTTCGCTCCGGCTGGGGGCTGAACGGACGGTGCCGGCTTTGTCCGGCATAGGGAAAGATCCTGGAACGGATGTTTTCCATCGTCCCGTGTCTCCGCCTTCGATCAACCGCTCGGGCCTTCAAACGGCTCGAAGGGCTTGGCGCCGGGTGAACTGCGTACGAACCGGCCCGACGTTTCTCCCAGCACTTCCGTGCCGTCGGGCCCCTTTGGACATGAAGGGCCCGTTAATGCCTCTCTACGAACACGTCTTCCTGGCGCGCCAGGACGTGACGGCCCAGCAGGTCGAGACCATGGTCGAGACCTACAAGGGCGTCATCGAAGCCAATGGCGGCAAGGTCGAGAAGATCGAGATGTGGGGCGTGAAGTCCCTCGCCTACCGCATCAAGAAGAACCGCAAGGCGCATTTCACGCTCCTCAACGTCGACGCCCCTCCGGCCGCCCTGGCCGAAATGGAGCGCCAGATGCAGATCTCCGAGGACGTCCTGCGTTTCATGACCGTCCGCGTCGAAGAGCTCGAGTCCGAGCCGTCGGCGATGATGCAGAAGCGCGACCGCGACGACCGCAAGGATCGCGAGCGCGGCCGTCGTCGTGACGACGAAGGCTTCGGTGGTGGTGGTGGATTCGGCGGTGACCGCGATCGCGGCGACCGTGGTGATCGCGGCGACCGGGGCGACCGCCCCGAGCGCAGCTTCGGCGGGGAGGCTTAAGTCATGGCATTTGGTGCTGGACCCGGTGCTCCCGCCGCTGGCGGAGCTGGTGCAGGTGGTGGTGCGGGCGGTGGTCGCCGTCCCTTCTTCCGTCGTCGGAAGACCTGCCCGTTCTCGGGCGCGAACGCGCCCAAGATCGACTATAAGGACGTCAAGCTCCTGTCGCGCTACGTCTCAGAGCGCGGCAAGATCGTGCCGTCGCGCATCACGGCGGTGTCCGCCAAGAAGCAGCGCGAGCTCGCCCAGGCGATCAAGCGCGCCCGCTTCCTCGGCTTCCTGCCTTACGTGATCAAGTAAGCCTCGCGTGACCGAGTAAGTCACGCTGCCTCGGCCCGGCTCATGCCGGACCGAGGCGCTTTTCGTACCGGCCGCCAACGTGGCCGGGAGTCGTTGGGGCGACGTGTTTCGCCTCTAACCCTGCCCGTGATCGGGACAGTGGGACAGCGGGATCGATGGTTCAGTTTCTCGGTATCGGCATCGGCGCGGGCCTCGTCTCCGCCCTTCTCTTCGGCGTGTTGCTGAAAGGGACGGCGCTCGCGATCCTGCTCTATCTGCTCGCCCCGCTCCCGATCTTGATCGTGGGGCTCGGCTGGAGCCACAAGGCCGCGCTGGTCGCGGCCATATCGGGCAGTCTCGCGCTCAGCGTCGTGCAGCCTTTCCTCGGCATCGGCTTCCTCGCCTATCTCGCTCTGCCGGCTTGGTGGCTCGCCTATCTGGCGATGCTCGGCCGTCCGAATGCCGATGGCAGCCTCGAATGGTACCCCACCGGCCGCCTGCTCGCCTGGACCGCCGGCACTGCCGCCCTCGCCTTCGTCGCCATCGCGGTGATCGCATCGCCGAATTACGAGACGTTCCAGAGCCAGTTGCGCGGCATGACGCGCTCGATCGTTCAGATCCAGACGCAGGGCGGCGCCGTTACGCCGACCCCGCCTGCCGCTCCGACGACACCGGCCGACAAGGCCGAGGACGGCGCCCCCGGTACAGCGTCCGACCCGAAAAGTGAGGTCGCCAACGCGCTGGCCGCCATCGCGCCGGGTCTCGCCGCGCAGGGACTCGCCGTCCTGCTGACCTTCTACCTCTGGGCGGCGGCCCGGATCGTCCGGGTGTCCGGGCGGCTGCCGCGGCCATGGCCGGACCTGCCGTCCACGATGATGCCGCGCCGTGTGCTCGGCGTCCTCGGCGCCGGCTTCGTGCTGACCGTCGTGCCCGGCTATCCCGGCGTGCTCGGCGTCGCGCTGGTCGGTGCGCTCAGCGCGGCCTTCGCCATCCAGGGGCTCTGCGCCTTCCACGACCGCAGTCGTGGCCGCCCGGCCCGGCTGGGATTGCTGGTTGGCCTCTACGTCATCCTGTTCGCGACCCAGGGCGTCGCCCTGGTGGCCCTCACGCTGTTCGGCATCGCCGACACCGCCCTCGACCGGCGCCGTCCCAAGGACGCGGCCGGCCGACCCTGACTCCCCGCCTCGCGTGATGCGCTGCGGATATTCTTCGACACCAACAGACAAGGACCAAGACCATGCATGTGATTCTTCTCGAGCGCGTCGCCAAGCTCGGCCAGATGGGCGAGACCGTGAACGTCAAGCCGGGCTACGCCCGCAACTTCCTTCTCGCCCGCGGTAAGGCCCTGCGCGCCACCGAGGGCAACAAAAAGCACTTCGAGACGCAGCGTGCGCAGCTCGAAGCCCGCAACATCGAGCGCAAGTCCGAGGCCCAGGCCGTCGCCGAAACCCTCGAGGGCAAGAGCTTCGTGCTGATCCGCCAGTCGGGCGAGACCGGCGTGCTCTACGGTTCGGTCTCCACCCGCGATCTCGCCGATGTCGTCACGGCGGAAGGCTTCAGCGTCGGCCGCGACCAGTTCGCCCTCAACCAGCCGATCAAGACCCTCGGCCTGCACACCGTTCCGGTGGTGCTCCACCCCGAGGTCGAGGTGTCCGTCACCGTCAACGTCGCCCGCTCGCCGGAAGAGGCCGAGCGTCAGGCCCGCGGCGAGTCCACCACCGAGCGCGAGGCGTTCAACCTCGACGATCTCGGCCTCGAAGTCGGTGCGGCCCTGGCCGAGGCCGGCGACGACCGCGAGTAAGCCGGACCACACATCGCCGTCACGGCGGTGGACAACGGGGATGACGACCCACAAGGGTTGACACGTTCCTCGTTTGTTCCAGCATGGACGCCCGCGCCTCTTCCCGAGTCGCGGGCGTCTCCATGTCCGGCGTCGGCCGGGCACGGAGTGAAGGACCGGCTTAACCATGGCGGCGCCATGGTGGGCCCTTAGACCCTATGAGGCGGGCTCCCGAACGCCCGCATGTGAGAAGTCGGAGCTTCGAGTCGGACCATGGCCCTGCCCAATGCCCTGACGGCCAACCTGCAACCGGTCACCCAAGAATTCCGCGTCGCGCCGCACAACATCGATGCCGAGCAGGCACTGCTCGGCGCCGTCCTGGTCAACAACGACGCCTATTACCGAATCTCGGACTTCCTCCTCGCCGAGCACTTCATGGAGGACGTGCACCGCAAGATCTTCGAGGTCGCCTCGCAGTTGATCAAGCAGGGCAAGCTCGCCACCCCGATCACCCTGAAGACCTATCTGGGCGATGCCGATCTCGGCGGCCAAACGGTGATGCAGTACCTCGCCCGCCTCGCCGCGGAAGCGACCACGGTGATCAATGCCGGCGATTACGGCCGCACCATCTACGATCTCGCCATCCGCCGCCGGCTGATCACTATCGGCGAGGATCTCGTCAACGGCGCCTACGAGGCGCCGGTGGAATCCTCACCGCGCGACCAGATCGAGGGCACCGAGCGCCGGCTCTACGAACTGGCCGAATCGGGCAAGTACGACGGCGGCTTCCAGAAATTCTCCGACGCGCTCACCACCGCCGTCGACATGGCCGCCAAGGCCTATCAGCGCGAAGGCAAGCTCTCGGGCATCGCCACCGGCCTGTCCGACCTCGACGCGAAGATGGGCGGGCTGCAATCGTCGGATCTCATCATCCTCGCCGGCCGCCCGGCCATGGGCAAGACCTCGCTCGTCACCAACATCGCCTTCAATATCGCGAAGGCCTACAAGGGCGAGAAGCAGCCGGACGGCCGGATCGAGACCAAGAACGGCGGCATCGTCGGGTTCTTTTCCCTCGAAATGTCGGCCGAGCAGCTCGCCACCCGTATCATCGCCGAGCAATCCGGCGTGCCGTCCTACAAGATCCGCCGCGGCGACATCCGGCCGGAGGACTTCTACAAGATCACCGACGCGGCCCGGGACATGCAGACGATCCCGTTCTACATCGACCAGACCGGTGGTATTTCCATCGCGCAGCTCGCCGCTCGCGCCCGCCGGCTCAAGCGCCAGAAGGGCCTCGACGTCCTCATCGTCGACTACCTGCAATTGCTGTCGGGCTCGGGCAAGCGCAGCGACAACCGCGTGCAGGAGATGACCGAGATCACCACGGGCATGAAGGCCCTGGCGAAGGAGCTCTCGGTACCGATCATCGCCCTGTCGCAGCTTTCGCGTCAGGTCGAGAACCGCGAGGACAAGCGCCCGCAACTGTCCGACCTGCGTGAATCGGGCTCGATCGAGCAGGATGCCGACGTGGTGATGTTCGTGTTCCGCGAGGAATACTACGTCAACAACAAGAAGCCCCGCGAAGGCACCGAGGAGTTTTTCGCCTGGGAAGCCGAGATGAACCGCGTCCACGGCAAGGCCGAGGTGATCCTCGGCAAGCAGCGCCACGGCCCCACCGGCACTGTCGAACTGCAATTCGACGCCAACATCACCCGATTCTCGAATCTCGCGCAGTCGGACCGTACGCCCGAGCAGATGTATTGAAGGACCGTGGGGTCGGCCGGCCTCTTACTCGCCTACGCCCAAACCTGCCATGCGGGAGAGACCGGGCGGATGGACGCTCTGGTCGCCTACGATCGAACATCCCTGTATAACTGAGACTTCTGGCGGCTACGTATACCGGGGTTTGGAGACGCGACCGTGGCACATCCCAAGCGCGTTGCGAATCAGGACGGCGCCGATGCGCCTTATGAAGCCGATCTCGCGGCGTGGGCACTGGAGCAGGCGTCGTATCTCCGTGCTCGCGCCTGGTCGAAGCTCGACCTGTCAAATCTGATCGAAGAGGTCGAAGCGGTGGCCCGCACGGAGCGAAACGCCCTGACGAGCGCATTTCGCATTATCCTTCTCCACATGCTGAAATGGGATCACCAGCCTTCTCATCAGACGCGAAGCTGGAGCACGTCGATCCGTGTTCAGCGCCTCGCGGCGTTGGAACGTCTCGAAGACAGCCCAAGCCTGTCCGCGCAGGTCGATCAACTGATGACGCGCGCCTACCGAAAAGCACGCATCGAGGCGGCGGATGAGACCGGACTGGCCGAGCGGATCTTTCCTGAGGCCTGTCCCTATACGCTCGATGAAATCCTCAACCGAGCCTTTCCCTGGTCTTGAGGAAGCGGCTTCGTTCCTGAATCAAGGTGATGACCAGCTCCATGCAAATATTAGGCAGTCTGGCACTTGACGTCTGAGCCGAGCTACGGTGCGAGCCTCACCATCGACCTCGGCGCCATCGCGGCGAACTGGCAGCGTCTTGCGGCGCAGGCACCTGGGATCGGGTGTGCGGCGGTGGTCAAGGCGGATGCCTATGGCTGCGGACTCGCACGCGTCGCCCCGGTCCTGTGGGAGGCCGGCTGCCGGACCTTCTTCGTGGCGCATCTGAGCGAGGCGATCGAAGCCCGGACGCTGATGCCCGAGGCGGTGCTCTACGTGCTCAACGGGCTTTTGCCTGGCACCGGCCCTGCCCTGATCGCGAAAGGTTTGCGCCCGGTTCTCGGCGCGCGGGACGAGTTGGCGGAATGGGCCGCGCTCTGCGCCGAGTTGGGCACGCCGCGACCGGCAGCCCTGCATGTCGATACCGGGATGAATCGGCTCGGCCTGTCGGTCGCCGACGCACTGGCGCTGGCCGGCGATCCGATCCTGGCGCAGGCCGGGATCGGTCTTCTGATGACGCATCTCGTCAGTGCGGAGTTGCCCGGAGATGGTGTCAACGCCCGGCAGGGTGCGGCCTTCGCCGCTTTGCGTGCGGCGCTGCCCGATATCCCGGCCTCCTTCGCCAACTCTTCCGGGGTCTTTCTGGGCCCGCATGCCCACCACGACCTGTTGCGTCCCGGCTACGCGCTCTTCGGCGGCAATCCGGTTCCGGGATCGCCCAATCCGATGCGCCCCGTGGTGCGGCTGGAGGCGATCATCGCCCAGGTCCGAACCGTCGCGGCCGGCGAGACCTGCGGCTATAACGGCCGCTGGATGGCGGCACAGCCGCGCCGCCTCGCCACCCTCTCCATGGGTTACGCCGACGGCTATCCGCGTTCGGCCAGCGGTCGCGGAGCGGCCCTGGTCGATGGGGTGCGCTGCCCCATCGTCGGCCTGATCTCGATGGACCTCATCATCCTCGACGTCACCGACGCTCCCGGTGCGATGCGGGGCGCCAAGGCGGTCCTCATCGGCGATGCGCTCGACATCGACAGCGTCGGCTGGGCAGCCGGCACCATCGGGTACGAGATCCTCACCGGGCTAGGTTCTCGCTATGTTCGGCATTATGTGACAGGGAATGCGGTCTGAGGCCCGTCCGGACGCAAGATGGCAAAACTTCACCAGACCTTCGTCTGCCAGTCCTGCGGCGCGGTCTACAACCGTTGGCGCGGGCGCTGCGAAGCCTGCAACGGTTGGAACACCATCGTCGAGGAGACCGGCGCCGCCAGCCCGCAATCGGGTCCGGTCAAAACGCGCCCGAGCCGCGCGAAGGGCCGCGTGTTCCCCCTCGAAGGGCTCACCGGCGAGGTCAAGCAGGCCCCGCGCATTCCCTCCGGCATCGGTGAACTCGACCGGGTCACCGGCGGCGGCTTCGTGCGGGGTTCGGTGATCCTGATCGGCGGCGATCCCGGCATCGGAAAGTCAACGCTCCTGATGCAGGCCACCGCCGCCATGGCGCGCACCGGGGAGCGCGTCGTCTACATTTCTGGCGAGGAAGCGGTGGCCCAGGTCCGCCTGCGCGCCGAGCGCCTCGGCCTGTCCGACATGCCGGTGGAGCTCGCGGCCGAGACCAATGTCGAGGACATCGTCGAGACCCTGTCGCAGGGGACGCCGCCGGCCCTTGCCATCATCGACTCGATCCAGACCATGTGGACCGAGACGGTGGAATCCGCCCCCGGCACCGTCACGCAGGTCCGCGGCTCGGCTCAGACCCTGATCCGCTTTGCCAAGACCACCGGCACGGCGGTGATCCTCGTCGGCCACGTCACCAAGGACGGCCAGATCGCGGGGCCGCGCGTGGTCGAGCACATGGTCGATGCGGTGGCCTCGTTCGAGGGCGACCAGGGACACCATTTCCGCATCCTGCGCGCGGTCAAGAATCGCTTTGGGCCCACCGACGAGATCGGCGTCTTCGAGATGACCGACATGGGACTGGCCGAGGTCCCCAATCCCTCGGCCCTGTTCTTGGCGGGGCGCGATCATGCGGCGCCGGGAACCGCAGTGTTCGCCGGCATGGAGGGCACGCGGCCCCTGCTCGTGGAGATCCAGGCGCTGGTAGCTCCCTCCTCCCTCGGTATGCCGCGCCGCGCCGTCGTCGGCTGGGATCCCAACCGCCTGTCGATGGTGCTGGCGGTGCTCGAAGCCCATGGCGGTATCCGGCTCGGCACCCACGACGTCTATCTCAATGTGGCCGGCGGCCTGCGCATCACCGAGCCGGCGGCGGACCTCGCGGTAGCCGCCGCCCTCGTCTCGTCCCTTTCGGGGTCGGCCCTTCCGGCCGAGACGGTGTATTTTGGCGAGATCGGCCTGTCGGGAGCGATCCGTCCGGTGGCCCAGGCGCCGGCTCGCCTGAAAGAGGCGCTGAAGCTCGGCTTCGCCAAGGCGGTCACGCCGCAAGGGCGTGGCGACGGCGGCGACGGCAACTTCCCGACGGAAGCCCTGCGCCACATCGCCGATCTCGTCGCCGGTATCGCCAGCAACGGGCCGCGTCCGGTCGGTCAAGGTCGCGGACGGGACGCTCCGGACTACGACGAGGATTGAGAGTGTGATCGATGGCCGGGACGGGCCCTCGCTTGAGGGTGACGACCGAGTATCTGCGCGATATACAAAGCCGCGGCCGGGGGAAGTCGCAGGGTCCATTCCATCATTGCCGCTCCGCCCCATGAAGTGACAAGCGTCGCAGATGCCGTTCTCCGTCCTCGATCTCGTTGTCCTCGGCATCGTCGTGGTGTCGGCGCTTCTCGCCGCTGTCCGCGGAGCGACCCGTGAAGTGCTCGCCATCATCGCCTGGGTCGCGGCGGCGGCTGTTGCGTGGAAGCTCTATCCGCTGCTGCTGCCGACGGTGAGCCAGCACGTCTCCAACGCCACGGTGGCCCTCGTCGCCTCCATCGCCGCGATTTTCCTCGTCACGTTGATCGTCGTCTCGATCATCACCGTGAAGGTGTCCGACATGATCCTCGATTCGCGTATCGGCGCGATCGACCGGTCGCTCGGCTTCCTGTTCGGTGCCGGGCGCGGCTTCCTGATCTGCGTCATCGGCTGGGTGTTCCTGGCTTGGCTCGTCCAAGGCAAGATGCCGGATTGGGCGGCCCAGGCGCGGACCCGTCCGATGCTGGAGAAGTCCGGTGAGGCGCTGGTGGCGCAGTTGCCAGAGAACCCGGAGGGACTGCTCAAGCAGTTCAAGAAGCCCAAGGTCGAGACGCCCGCCGATCCGGTGGAGCCGCCGGAGGGTGATGTGCCGCCGCAGCGGCGCAGCGATGCCCCCGCGCCAGCCACGCCCGCGTCGCGACGCTGACCTGCGCAGGGTGCCGCTTGGTCGCGGCGCCCAAGCCGACTACATGCTGGCTGACTGCATGGAGGTCGACTGCGTGCAGTCCGTTTTCATGACGGCTTCTTGACGGTGCCGGCGCAGGTTCGCGCCGGGCAACCAGGGATCGACACGACCATGTCAGTACGCAGCGCGCGCGCCCGTCCCCCTGTTGCGGTCGTGGACGGACTCGATCGCGATGGCGATACGCTGCGCGAGGAATGCGGCGTCTTCGGCATCTTCGGCCATCCGGACGCCTCGGCCATCGTGGCGCTCGGCCTCCACGCGCTCCAGCATCGCGGCCAGGAGGCGGCCGGCATCGTCTCCTTCGACGGCAGCGTGTTCCACTCGGAGCGTCGCCCCGGCCTCGTCGGCGATTCCTTCTCGGATCGCTCGACCATCGAACATCTCGAAGGCACGGCCGCCATCGGCCATGTGCGCTATTCGACCACCGGCGGCACGATCCTGCGCAACGTGCAGCCGCTTTTCGCCGAACTCGCCAGTGGCGGCTTGGCGGTCGCCCACAACGGCAATCTGACCAACGCTCTGTCGATCCGCCGCGACCTCGTGCGGGACGGCGCGATCACGCAGTCGACCTCCGACACGGAGGTGATCCTGCATCTGGCGGCCCGTTCCCGCGCACCGCGCATCGTCGAGCGCTTCACCGAGGCCCTACGCCATATCGAGGGTGCCTATGCCATCGTCGCGCTGACCAACAAGAAGCTCATCGGTGCCCGCGACCCACTCGGCATTCGCCCGCTGGTGCTCGGGGAACTCGACGGTCGCTACATCCTCGCTTCCGAGACCTGTGCGCTCGACATCATCGGCGCGAAGTTCGTTCGCGACGTGGAGAATGGCGAGATCGTCGTGATCTCCGAAGACGGCATCGAGTCGATCCGCTTCGCGCCGCCGCAGCCGATGCGTCCGTGCATCTTCGAATACATCTACTTCGCCCGTCCCGATTCGGTGGTGAACGGCAAGAGCGTCTATTCGGTCCGCAAGAACATCGGCCACGAACTCGCCCGCGAATCGGCCACCGCCGCCGATGTGGTAATCCCAGTGCCGGATTCCGGCGTGCCGGCCGCGCTCGGCTTCGCGCAGGAAACCGGGCTGCCCTTCGAGATGGGCATCATCCGCAACCACTATGTCGGCCGCACCTTCATCCAGCCGACCCAGTCGGTGCGCGAACTCGGTGTGCGCATGAAGCATTCGGCCAACCGCGCCGTGGTCGAGGGCAAGCGCATCGTTCTCGTGGACGACAGCCTCGTGCGCGGCACCACTTCGGTGAAGATCGTCCGCATGATGCGCGAGGCCGGCGCCAAGGAGGTGCATTTCCGCATCGCCTCGCCGCCGATCACCTACCCGGACTTCTATGGCATCGACACGCCGGAGCGGGAAAAGCTGCTGGCCGCCACCCATGATCTCGAAGGCATGCGCCGCTACATCGGCGCCGACTCCCTCGCCTTCCTCTCCATCGGCGGTCTCTACAAGGCGATGGGCGAGGAGGGGCGGAACGAGGCCTGCCCGCAATACACCGACCATTGCTTCACCGGCGACTACCCGACCGGCCTGACCGACCTCGCTATCGCCGGCCCGCGCCGTCTGGCGATGCTGGCCGAAGCGGATTGATCTGCGAACCATGACAGCATCCGCCGAAAAGCCGCTCGACGGTCGTATCGCCGTGGTCACCGGGGCTTCGCGCGGCATCGGCCGCGCCGCTGCCCTCGCTCTGGCGGGGGCCGGTGCGCACGTGGTCGCCGTCGCCCGCACCCAAGGAGCGCTGGAAGAACTCGACGACGCGATCCGCGCCGCCGGATCGAGCGCTACCCTGGTCCCGCTCGATCTGACCGACTACGACGCCATCGATCGCCTCGGCGCCGGTCTCTACGAGCGGTGGAAGCGCCTCGACATCGTCATCGGCAATGCCGGTATCCTCGGCAACCTGATGCCGATCGGGCATGTGACCCCGAAGACCTGGTCGCAGGTGATGGACATCAACGTCACGGCGAACTGGCGCCTGATCCGCTCGTTCGATCCGCTGCTGCGGATGTCGGATGCCGGCCGGGCGATCTTCGTGACGTCGGGGGCGGCGCAGAAATGCAAGGCCTATTGGGGCCCCTATTCCGTCTCCAAGGCGGCATTGGACGCGCTGGTTCGGACCTATGCGGCCGAGACCGCGACCACGAACGTGCGGGCGATGCTCCTCAATCCCGGCCCGCTGCGCACGGCCATGCGCCGCGCCGCCATGCCGGGTGAGGACCAGGATTCGCTGAAGACCCCGGACGATCTCGCGCCGCACTTCGTGCGTCTCGCCAGCCCGGACTGGACCGAATCCGGCAAGATCTACGACTTCCCGAGCGATCGCGTGCTGACGCCGCAGATGGCCGTCTGACCCCCGCACGAGAGCGATGACATCATGATCGACGTTCGCTGCATCTGTGCCATCGGGCAGCGCGGGCAACTCGGGCTGAATGGGCAACTGCCCTGGGAAGGCAACACCGATCCGCTCTTCGTGGAAGACGTGACGCGTTTCTTCGCGCTTACCATGGGCCACGTGCTCATCGCCGGCCCGAAGACCGTGGCCTCGGTGCCTGACTTCGCGTTCAAGGACCGGACCATCGACGTGATCCGCAGCCACGAGGACCCGGAGGCGGTGCTCGCCCGCTATCCCGGCCGGCGCATCTTCGTCGGCGGCGGCATCGCGGTGTGGAACGTCTACGCGAAGTACATCCAGAACTGGGACGTCACCCGGTTGCCCTATGATGGCGAGGCCGATCGCTGGTTCGATCCGGCCTGGCTGGTGGGCGGAACTCTGCGTGGCTGAGGGCACAAACCGGCCGTCTTGCGGGTTGAATCCGGCGCTCAGCCAAAGGCCTCCCGATGACCACCGCATCCTATCGCTTCGGTATCGAGGAAGAGTATTTTCTCGCCGATTCCGAAACCCGGGGGACGCCCGACCGGTCCGTCGCCGCCTTTCATGACGAGGCCGGTGCGGCGCTGCCGGAGATTGGGCGCGAACTCCTCGAATCGCAGGTGGAGGCCTGCACGCCGCCCTCGACCGACGCCTCCGAGGCACGCGGAATCCTCGCCCATCAGCGCCGGACGTTGGCCCGGATCGCCGCGGCGCACGGCTTGCTGATCTTCGCCGCCGGCACCCATCCGGTGGCCGCGTGGGCGCGGCAGGTACCAACCGCGGGCGAGCGCTACACCGGCATTCTGAGTGCCGTGGGTCTGGCCGGGCGGCGCAGTCTGATTTGCGGCATGCATGTCCATGTCGAGGTGCCGGATCCGGATGCCCGCGTCGACCTGATGAACCGGCTGCTCCCTTTCCAGCCCATATTCCTGGCTCTTTCCGCCTCGTCGCCGTTCTGGCAGGGCGCCCCCACGGGGCTCGCCGCCTATCGGCTCAGTGCCTTCGGCGAGTTGCCGCGCACCGGCCTACCCGAGTTGTTCGCCGACCGGGACGCCTATGCGCGCTACGTCCGGATCATGACGCAGGCCGGCTCGATCGCCGATGCGAGTTTCCTGTGGTGGTCCCTCCGGCCCTCGATCAAGTTTCCGACACTGGAACTGCGAATCGCCGATTCCTGTACGCATCTCGACGACGCCATCACCATCGCGGCCCTCTACCGCTGCCTCGTCCGATGCGCCGTGCGCCGGCCGGATTTGAATGCCGGCCTCGACGGCGTCTCGCGCGCGATCGCACAGGAGAACCTGTGGCGGGCGCAGCACGACGGAACGCGGGCAGAGATGATCGACGAGGCGCGGGAGGAAGCCCTGCCCTTCACCGACATTCTCGGCCGAATGCTCGATCTCATCGCTGAGGACGCCGACGCATTGGGATGTGGTGCCGAGGTCGATGCGGCGCGCGGGATCGTTGCCCGGGGTACCAGCTCCGCTTCCCAGGTTGAGACCTTCACCGGAGCGCGTGACAAGGGGCTCACCGATCGACAGAGCGTCGAACCCGTGGTCGACTGGCTCGCCCGGACGACGGCTGGGGCTGAGTAAGCGCGGGAAAAAATCGTAGAAGCCGCGGTTTGCTCAGCCCTTGTCGAACGGGTTCTTCGAGGTCCGCAGCGACAGCCGGATCGGCACGCCCGGCAGCTCGAACGCTTCGCGCAGGGAATTGACGAGGTAGCGGGTGTAGGATTTCGGCAGGGCGTCGAGCTGGTTGCCGAACAGGGCGAAGTGCGGCGGACGCGCCTTCACCTGGGTGGCGTAGCGGATCTTGATGCGCCGGCCGGACACTGCCGGGGGCGGATTGCGCTGGGTGGCGGCGCTGAGCCAGTCGTTGATCCGCGAGGTGGATACGCGGGTGCTCCACACCTCCACCGCCCCGGTGATCGCCTGCATCAGCTTGTCGATGCCTTCGCCTGCGAGCCCCGAAAGCGGCACCACCGGCACGCCGCGCACCTGCGGCAGCAGGCGGGTGCAATCCTCACGGAGCTTCTTCAGCAGACCGTTTTGATCGGCGACGAGATCCCATTTGTTGAGACCGATGACGAGGGCGCGGCCCTCGCTCTCGATCAGATCGACGATGGTGAGATCCTGCTTCTCGAACGGGATCGTCGCATCGAGAAGCACCACGACCACCTCGGCGAAACGCACGGCGCGCAGGCCATCCGAAACCGCGAGCTTTTCGAGCTTGTCGTCGATTCGCGCGCGTCGGCGCATGCCGGCGGTGTCGTGGAGCTTGATCTTCTGCCCACGCCAGACCCAGTCGAGGGAGATCGAGTCCCGGGTGATGCCGGCCTCGGGACCGACCAGCAGACGGTCTTCACCGAGCATCTTGTTGATGAGGGTCGACTTGCCGGCATTCGGTCGGCCGACGATGGCGACCTTCAACGAACGGTTGGCCGGATCCTCGTCTTCGTCCTCATCCTCGTCCTCCTGTTTCGGCAGGGCAGCGATAAGGGCGTCGTGGAGGTCACCGGTGCCCTCGCCGTGCTCTGCCGAGAATGGGATCGGATCGCCCAAGCCTAGCGAGAACGCCTCATAGGCCCCGGACATGCCGGCGCCGCCTTCCGCCTTGTTGGCGATGAGGATGACCGGGCATCCGGCGCGGCGCACCAGTTCGGCGAAGGGCTGATCGGCCGGCAGAACACCCGCGCGCGCGTCGATGACGAACAGCACCACGTCGGCCTCGAGGATCGCGGCTTCGGTTTGCGCCCGCATGCGGCCGAGCAGCGAATCCGAGTCGGCCTGTTCGAGGCCGGCGGTGTCGACGATGCGGAAGATGAGGCCGCCGAAATTGACATCGCCCTCGCGCCGGTCGCGAGTCACGCCGGGGCGGTCATCCACGAGGGCGAGCTTCTTGCCCACCAGACGGTTGAAGAGGGTCGACTTGCCAACGTTCGGCCGTCCGACGATCGCGACGGTCGGCATGTCCATGGTGTGCTCGATTCAGTCGTTGAAGGCGTAGAAAAATCAGGATCGAATTCAGCGGGTGACCGGTAGAGGTGCGGCCGGCGCCGCGGGTGCCGCCGCCGTCACCGTGACCGGACCACCAGCCACGAGGGCCTCGTAGACCTCGATGCGCTGACGCAGGTTCTGCGGCGCCTGCGGATCGGCGTTTATCTGCTCGAACCAGCGCCCTGCCCCATCGAAGTCGCCGCGCTTGAGCGCAACGAGACCGAGCATCTCGCGAGCGGTATGGCGGAACGCGCCGTTGGGAGCGGCCAGCCCCTGCAACGTCGCCAGGGCCGCATCGGGCTCGGGTCCGTCGAGGCGCAGCAAGGCCGAGCGCAGGCGAGCGAGATCACGCAGGCCGTCGCTGATCTTGGTGTCGTTGGCGAGCGCGTCGTACTCGGCGGCACCCGCCTTCTCGTCGCGCTTGGCGGTCTCGGCAGCGGAGCGGAAGCGGGCGAGCAGCCGATATCCCGCCGGGCCATCCGCCTCGATGGCCTCGAACGCCTTGTCGGCTTCGGTGGTCTTGCCGTCGCGGGCGAGCTTGTTGGCGCTCTCGAACTGCTCGGAGGCGGCCTGCGCCCGCACCAGCTGGTCGTGCTGCCAATAGCGCCAACCACCGATACCGGCGACGACAAGGACCGCAACGGCGATGATCAAACCGCTGTAGCGCCGCCAGATTTCGGCGACCTGATCACGGCGATAGTCCTCGTTGACCTCGCGGATGAACTCGTTGTTCTCGGCCATGTCGTCTCACGCCGATCGGTCACCGAGCGGCCATTGGGTGGAGCGGAAGGCCTGCGCCTAACACAGACCCAGGCCGTTGGCGACCGGTTTGGCCCGCCGCTCAGGCCTGTCCCGGCCAGGCGGCCACGCCGATCAGGATCGGATGCAGGTACTTTGCGAAGACGAACCAAACTACGACGCCGACGATCACCGCGATGGCGTCGTTGCGCCAGCCGGCCGGCGCGGCGACCGCGCCGCTATGCTGCGCCACCACCTGACCGGCACTGAGCGCGCGCCGCTTGGCACTGATGCGTGCGGTCACCGCCCAGGCGAGGAAGCTGCCGAACAGCAGGATCGAGCCGAGATCACCGTTGGCAAGCAGGTGCGCGGTCGCCCAGATCTTCACCGCGAGCAGCATCGGGTGCTTGGCCTTGGCGCGGATGTGGCCCGGGAGATAGGCCGAGGCGAGCGCGATGAAGGCGAACAGGGTCAGCAGCACTGCAAGGTGGCGCGTCCAGACCGGCGGGTCCCAGACGGTGATATAGCCGGCCTCGCGATAGGCGTGGAAACCGTAACCGATGAGCACCAGGCCGAGCAGAGAGGCCACGGTGTATCCGAGCTTGTAGCGGCCCTCTCCCACTTCACCGATAACCTGCGCACGCTTGCCTCGCGCCATGGAGAAGGCGTGCGTGCCGAGGAACAGCACGAGGCCGAGGATCAGGATCAGCATGGGGGGCTTTCGCAGGACGCCGTACAGGATTGTGGATGATCCCCGACATCGCTGTGCCGGGATATCAGACTGTAACGGTTCAAAACCCAATCTCGGGCCGATGTCCAGGCTCACCCGATGACGCGCCCCCTCTCATCCCTCATCCTCGCCTTCCTGATCGGTACAGGGGCCGCCCGGGCCGCGTCGGAGCCGCCGCTCTCGGCGCTGACCCTGATCGGGCCGCCGACGCTGGTGTTCAAGGCCGGGCGCGACGCCTGCGACGGGGCCGATGTGCCCGACGCCTCAGCCCGCGCTTTTCGCGATGCCGCCGGCCATGTGGCTGTGTTCGGGATGCATTATCGCAACCGGGCGTTTCGCGGGCCGACCCTCGACGCGCTCAAGCTCGACTGCACGGTGGTGCTCGATTCGGCCGGCAGTGCCGATCCGGCGGCCTATGACGACCGCTCCTGGATCACCGCCACCTGGACGGAGGACGGCACGCATGTCGCGGCCCTGGTCCATCATGAGTTCCAGGCCGATGCGCATCCCGGCCGCTGCCGCTCGAAGGTCTACATCGAGTGCTGGTACAACACGGTGCTCGCCGTCGCCTCCACCGATGGCGGACGCAGCTTCCTGCGTGCGTCGCCCCCCGCCGTGGTCGCGGGCGCTCCGTTCCGCCAGGAAGTCGGCCAAGGCCGCCATCGCGGATTCTTCAACCCGTCGAACATATTTTCCGAGGGACGCTGGCGCTATTTTTTCGCGTCGACCACCGGGTGGGAGGTTGCAGGGAGCGACCAGGATGCGGGCGTCTGCCTGTTCCGCTCGGACGACCCCGCCGATCCGACGCGCTGGCGCGCCTGGACCGGTACCGGATTCACCGCTGCGTTTCCCGATCCCTATCGGAGCGCGCTCAAGCGACCCGACACCTGCAAGCCGGTCGCTCCGTTTCCCGCGCCCGTCGGCGCCGTGGTGCGGCATCGGACCAGCGGCGCGTGGATCGCGGTGTTCATGGCCAAGGCCGGCGGGCTTTTCGCGCAATCGGGGTTCTATTGGACCACGTCGCGCGACCTCCTCACCTGGGACCAGCCGCGCCTGTTGTTGGCCGGGGCCACACTCTACGACGATCCGTGCAAGGCCAGCGACGGGCTGATCGCCTACCCATCGCTGCTCGATCCGGCAGCGACGGGGCGCAACTTCGACGATGTCGGCGACACGGCACTGCTCACCTACGCGACCCTGCGGACTGAGGGATGCACCATCACCTCCGACCGCGACCTCGTCCGGCGCCCCGTGGCGATCAAGGTCTGGCCGTGAGCCCGACCCGGCCGAGAGGCGGTGAAAACCGCCCTTACTCCCACTCGATAGTACCAGGCGGCTTCGAGGTGATGTCGTAGGTCACCCGGTTGATGCCCTTGACCTCGTTGATGATGCGGGTAGCGACCCGGCCGAGGAAGGCCATGTCGAAGGGGTAGAAATCCGCCGTCATACCGTCGACGGAGGTGACGGCGCGGAGCGCACAGACGTGGTCGTAAGTGCGCCCGTCGCCCATCACACCCACGGTCTTCACCGGCAGGATCACCGCGAAGGCCTGCCAGATCGTGTCGTAGAGGCCGGCTTTGCGGATCTCGTCGAGGTAGATCGCGTCGGCCTTGCGCAGGGCTTCGAGCTTTTCCGGGGTGATGGTGCCTGGGCAGCGAATGGCGAGGCCCGGACCGGGAAACGGATGGCGGCCGACGAAGGCGTCCGGCAGACCGAGTTCCTTGCCGAGCACCCGGACCTCGTCCTTGAAGAGCTCGCGCAGAGGCTCGACGAGCTTCATGTTCATGCGCTCGGGCAACCCACCGACGTTGTGGTGGCTCTTGATCGTCACCGACGGTCCGCCGGTGAACGACACGCTCTCGATCACGTCTGGATAGAGTGTCCCTTGGGCGAGGAACGCGACGCCGCCGATCTTCTTCGATTCGGCCTCGAACACCTCGATGAACAGCCGGCCGATGGTCTTGCGCTTGATCTCCGGGTCGCTGACGCCGTCGAGGGCGCCGAGGAACATCTCCTGCGCCTGCACGTGCACGAGCGGAATGTTGTAGTGATCGCGAAACAGGCGAACGACCTCGTCGGCCTCGCCCATGCGCAGCAGACCGTGATCAACGAAGACGCAGGTGAGCTGGTCGCCGATGGCCTCGTGGATCAACACGGCGGCCACGGACGAATCGACGCCGCCCGACAAGCCGCAGATCACCCGCTCGGTGCCGACCTGCTCGCGGATCTTGGCGATGGCCTCCTCGCGATAGGCGCCCATGGTCCAGTCGCCGGTGCAGCCGGCGATGTCGCGCACGAAGTTTCGGATCAGCAGCGCGCCGTGCGGGGTGTGGGCCACCTCGGGGTGGAACTGAACCGCGTAGTAGTTCCGGGATTCGTCGGCGACGGCCGCGAAGGGCGCGTTCTTCGACATGGCGACGGTGGTGAAGCCGTCCGGCAGTTTGGTGACGCGGTCACCGTGGCTCATCCAGACCGGGTATTGTTCACCGACGTGCCAGACGCCCTTGAACAGCGGACATTCCGAAATGATCTCGATCTCGGCCCGGCCGAACTCGGCGTGGTGGCCGGCTTCGACCTCGCCGCCGAGCTGGGCTGCCATGGTCTGCTGACCGTAGCAGATGCCGAAGACCGGGACACCGGATTCGAAGATCACCTGCGGCGTGCGCGGCGAGGCTTCGGTGGTCACCGATTCCGGGCCGCCCGACAGGATCACGCCCTTGGGCCTGGATTCTGCGAAGGCCTCCGCGGCCTTGGTGAAGGGCACGATCTCGCAATACACGCCCTCCTCGCGCACCCGCCGGGCGATGAGCTGCGTCACCTGGGAGCCGAAATCGACGATGAGGATCTTGTCGTGGTCGGTATTCATGACCCGGAGTTAGACGACGCTCCGGCGGCGTGCAACGGACGTGTCCGCGCGCGAGCCGTGCGGCCCGCACGGAGCTGGGGATGCCGAGGCTCCTCGTGTCGATCCAAGGGGCCCGGATCGGTGGCGAAAAGACCGGCCCCCAGCGACGAACGGAAGCCTCGTTCACGCATGCCATCACCCTCGCGGGCGCTCCAGCGTCAGCCGGTGCGGGCCATTCGCCGTGTCTTCCTAGCCACGGCGCTCGAGGGTCGCGACATAGAAGCCGTCCGTACCGGTGAGCGCAGGGCTCATCTGGAGACCATGCTCGGTGAACCGCAGGGCCGGCGCTAGGTCGGGGGCCAGGGCCGCCACGTTGCCGGCGGCGTCCACTACGGAAAACGACCCTCCGGTCCGAGCGAGAAGCCCGGCCACGGCCGCATCGTTCTCCTCGGGCATCAGCGAGCAGGTGATGTAGGTGACACGCCCGCCCGGCCGCACCAGGAGGGCGGCGCGGTCGAGCACCGTCGCCTGCTCGGTGACCCGTGCACTCAACGAACCCGGCCGCATCCGCCACTTGGCGTCCGGATTGCGCCGCCATGTGCCGGACCCGGTACAAGGGGCATCGACCAACACGCGGTCTACGGTACCGTCGAGATCGCCGAGCATGTCGGTCCGCGCCCGACCGCCGCGCGGGGTACGGATTTCGGCCATTGCGCCGGCGCGACGCAGGCGCTCATGGATCGGCGCGAGACGACGCGGATCATCGTCACTGGCGATCAGCCGGCCGTCGTTGTTCATCATGGCGGCCAGACTCAGCGTCTTGCCGCCGCCGCCGGCGCAGAGGTCGACCACGGTCTCGCCGGCCTTGGCGCCGCTGAGTAGGCTCGCGAGCTGTGAGCCTTCGTCCTGGATCTCGTACCAGCCGTCGATGAACTCGGGTTCGACGTGGAGGGCGGGGCCGCGCCCATCCTCGCCGATGGGGATCCGCAGGCCATGGGGCGCATGCGGTGTCGGGGCAGACGCCAGATGCTCGAGGCCGGCCAACGCGGCATCGCGGCTGCGCTTGAGGGTGTTCACCCGGATATCGAGGGGCGCGCGCCGGCCGAGTGCGCGCAGCTCGTCGAGCAGGTCGCCGCCGAAGGTGACCGCCAGTGCCGGCAGAACCCAATCCGGCACGTCGCCGGCCACATGAGCCGGAGCATCGGTCAGCGAGCCCCGATCGATCTGGGTGCGTTCGTGGTCGGTCAACGGGTCCGGCGCGAAGCGCTCACCGGAGAACAGACCCGCGACGGTCGGCGCGGCCAGTCCGTACTGAAGCCGCAGCATCCCGATGACGAGGCTGCGCGGGCTGTCGTCGCCCATGATCCAGGCGGCCGAGGCACGGCGGCGCAGCGTGTCGTAGACGAGGCTGGCGATGGCGGCACGGTCGCCGGATCCCGCGAAGCGGTGGGCGAGGCCCCAATCCTTGAGGGCATCGGCGGCGGGGCGACGGCGCCCTGCGATGTCGGCGAGAACTTCGATGGCGGCAGAAAGGCGGGCGGGGGGAGTCAGGGCAAGGTCCTCGCGGTTGCGGCGAATGCCGCGATACGGCCACGCTTAAAGCGACGGCCGGTCACAATACGGCCGAGCTTCCGGCACGATCGACCAGCATACAGGCTCGTCGGCCATGGGTGTCGGCACACGGAGCTTTAGAGAACGCTATGTCGCCCGTCATCCATCTCTGCCTCGCCAGCCTCGTGATGCTCTCCGTGGCCGCCTGCGCCACCGCGCCGGCCGCCCCCGACCTGACACCGCCGCAGCGTCGGGTCGACGCCAAGACGCAGCTCGAATACGGCAATCCGCCCCCGCCGCCGCCCGGCCCGCGCTACTGAGCTTCGCTCAAGGCGCCGTCGGGGACGCCTCACGGGCGCGTCGGTTCTCGTAGGCCTTGAGATGGGTGTAGACGCGGTCGAGCATCGGATGCGCGGCCGCGTCGCTGCTTCGGACGATCAGATCGCCGACGATGTGATCGGCCTCGATCCGCGCGCCGTTCTCGATGTCGCGCAGCATCGAGGCGGTGAAGGCCGAACCCTCCGCCGTGAGCGTGGCCTTCGTCCGGTCCATGAATTTCGGCCGCGGGACATAACCCGCTCCCTGCGCGATAGTCCGGCACTCCTGCATCAGGGATTCGATGAAGTCGCGCCCGCCGGGGGCGGCGACGATATCGCCGATGGTGGCGCGCATCAGGCAGGTCGAGCCGGCAAGCGTCGCGAGGAAGGTCCACTTCTCCCACATCTCCAGCACCATCGTCTCGCTGAGACGCGGATCGAAGGTCGCCCCCTGCATCAGCGCATCGATGGCCTCGATGCGCGCCGAGCGGCTGCCGTCCCGCTCGCCATAGGTCAGGGTGTGGAGGTCGTTCATCTGGCGGATTTCGCCATCGGCTCCCACCGTCGCCGCGATGGCGCAGGTGCCGCCGAGCACGCGCGCACGCCCGAACGTCGCGTCGAGGGCCTCGAGGTGGCGCATGCCGTTGAGAACCGGGAGCACGGCCGTGTCCGGCCCTACGGCCGGTGCCACATCCGCCAGGGCGCCGTCGAGGTCGTAGGCCTTGCAGCTCAGGAACACGAGGTCGAACGGCCCGCCCTCGCCCGCTGCGAGACCGGCGGCCGTGACGGTCTTAGGAGCCTCGATCGCGAAGTCGCCGTGCGGACTTTTGACCCTCAGACCGGTGGCGCGAAGCTTTTCCGCTCGGGCGGGGCGCACCAGGAAGGTGACGTCACGGCCGGCCTGCGCCAATCGCGCCCCGAAATATCCACCTGTGGCGCCAGCGCCGACGACGAGCACGCGCATGGGACGACCCTCCTGAGAAGTTTCGCCAATCCTTAGCCGATGCGACGCCTTCGTTTCCAGGGTCGTCGCGGCCTTAGACGAGGATCGGTGCGAACAGGATACGGATGGCGAAGACGATCCACATCAGCAGAAGCACCAACGCACCGGCGGCGTAGGCGCGAAACCGAGACGGGACGTGGTTGGAGCCGACATAGATGCCGGCATGGAGAAGCCGCGTCGCGACGAAGATCCAGGCCAGCACCACGAAGAGCAAATCGGCTTTCCTGGTGTAGAGCGCCAGCGGAACCAACGCATAGAACAGCACCGGCAGTTCGAACTGGTTCGAGAAGGCGTTGGCTGCCTGTTGTGACCGCGCCGGCCAGGTCTTCTGCCCGAGGGCGATGTCGCCGACCTTGACGCTCCCAGCCCCGACCTCGGCGAATCGCAGGCGCCCCATCCAGAACAGCAGCGCGAAAGTGAGGAACACCTGCGCGAAGACAGGGGCGAGGATGGCCTGGACGGTCATGGCTGGTTCCGTGCGCGCGTCAGCCGAACCAGGCGACGGCGGCCAGATGCGCCACGAGAATCGCGCATCCGACGAAGTTGATGAGAAAGACCTGCCCGCGCAGAGGCACGTTGTCGGTCAGCGTCTGCACCAGCGTATGGAGAATCCGGCCGGCGACGAAGACCCACCCGGCCCAGACGTCAACCACCGTCACGCGGTCGAAGGCCACCAGCAGCGCGACACTGGCGAAGACGATGACCGGCAGTTCGAACTGGTTGGCGAGATTGCGGGTGATCCGGGCGATCGGAAGTGGCTCGTCGCGCCCGAGCTCGAAACAACCATACGCGACCTCGCCGCGCCGGACCGCCATCTGGCGGACCACCGAGAGCCAGACGTAGAGACCGAAGGTGAGCCCGATCTGCGCCAGCACCGGCCAGAGGATGAGGTGACGCGGATCGGGCATCGGTGCTGGAGTCAGGACCGGCCGGGATAGTTCGGGCTCTCGCGGGTGATGGTGACGTCGTGGACGTGGCTTTCGCGCAGGCCCGCATTGGTGATGCGGATGAACTGCGCCTTCTCCTGAAACTGGGGAATGGTCGGGGCGCCGACATAGCCCATTGCGGCGCGCAGGCCGCCTGCGAGCTGATGCAGTACCGCCGCCACCGGGCCCTTGTAGGGGACCTGGCCCTCGATGCCCTCGGGGACGAGCTTGTGGGTATCGCTGACCTCGGCCTGGAAGTAGCGGTCGGCGGAGCCGCGGGCCATGGCGCCCACCGAGCCCATGCCCCGGTAGCTCTTGTAGGAGCGGCCCTGGTGCAGGAACACCTCGCCGGGAGCCTCGTCGGTGCCTGCGAGCAGCGAGCCGAGCATCGCCACCGAGGCGCCGGCGGCGATGGCCTTGGCGAGATCGCCCGAATACTTGATCCCGCCATCGGCGATCACCGGAACGTCGGCGCGCTCCGCGGCCTCCACGGCTTCCATCAAGGCGGTGAGCTGGGGCACGCCCACACCGGCGACGATCCGGGTGGTGCAGATCGAGCCCGGGCCGATGCCGACCTTGATGGCGTCCGCACCGGCATCGATCAACGCCTGGGCGCCGTCGCGGGTGGCGACGTTGCCGGCCACGATCTGCACGGTGTTGGAGAGCTGCTTCACCCGGCGGACGGCGTCCAGCACCTTGATCGAGTGGCCGTGCGCGGTGTCCACCACGATCACGTCGCATCCGGCATCGATGAGACGCTCGGCGCGCTCGAAACCGTCATCGCCGGTAGTGGTGGCGGCAGCGACCCGCAGACGGCCCTGCTCGTCCTTGACCGCGCCCGGATAGGCGACCTGCTTCTCGATGTCCTTCACGGTGATCAGGCCGATGCACCGGTAATGATCGTCGACCACCAGCAGCTTCTCGATGCGGAACTGGTGCAGAAGCCGCTTGGCCTCCTCCTGGTTCACGCCCTCGCGCACGGTGATCAGCCGGTCGCGGGTCATCAGTTCGGCGACCGTCTCGGACGAATTGGTGGCGAAGCGCACGTCGCGGTTGGTGAGGATGCCGACGAGTTTGCCGCGCGAACCGTTGGGGCCGCGCTCCACCACCGGAATGCCGGAGATGCGGTTCTTCTTCATCAGCGAGAACGCATCGGCCAGCGTCTCGTCGGGGTGGATGGTGATGGGGTTGAGCACCATCCCCGACTCGTACTTCTTGACGAGGCGGACCTGCTCGACCTGTTCCGCCGGCTCGAGGTTGCGGTGAATCACGCCCATGCCGCCGTTCTGCGCCATGGCGATGGCCATCGGAGCTTCGGTGACGGTATCCATGGCCGAGGCTAGGATCGGCAGGTTGAGGTGGATCGAGCGGGTCAGGCGGGTCGCCACGCTGACCTGCGTGGGCATCACCGAGGACGCGGCGGGGCGCAGGAGGACGTCGTCGAAGGTCAGGCCCTCGATGATGGTTTCTGCGGTGATGCGGGCCATGTACCAACTCCCAAAAGGGTCTGAGACGCCGTGCCCAGTGAGCGTATCGGCGTCGTCGAGTTGGCACGGGCCAGTATCATGCGGGATGGACCCGCGCAAAGGCGGAATCGTCGCCCTGCAGGGGGATATCCTTCCCATGCATGGCTCAGGGACCGACTCAATTGATCCGGGGGGCCGCACCCTTGTCGGTGGATTCGGGCGGCAGGCCGATATAGTCCGACAGGATTCCGTCGATTCCGGGGGCCCGGCCGAAGGCCTCGCAATCGGGGTCGAGCGGCGCCTCGCCCAGGGTGGTGACGCGGATGCGGTCGTAGTTCGGGATCGCCAGGGGCGCCTTGAACGGATCGATGCCGGTGGCGAGGTAGCCACCCCAATCCTGGCCGAACTCGCCAGCGAGATCGTAGGCGTCGCTGATGGGCGAGAAGCGCGGCTGGCTGGTGAAGGAGTTTGCCGCCCCACCCCAGACCATGGCGGCCCGCTGCTGGTGATGGCGGTCGAGGGCCTCCGCCTCGATGGTGATGCTGCCGAGCCCGATCGGAATGCGCGGGATCGGCACCCGGCCGACCGCGGTTGCAAAGCCGATGCCGAGTTGGGAGGCGACCGTGACGCCCGCCGAGGCCGCGATGGTGCCGCCCGCCGCCGGCAGTCCGGTGAGGCCGACCCGTGTCACCGCGGCGCGCACGGTCAGATCGGCCTTCTTGCTCGAAACCACGTCGTAGCGCAGCGAAAGTTCGTAGCAGAGCGCGCGGTCGGCGGCGTTGGCGACGAGCCGGCGCTCCACCGCGTTCAGGTCCGGCCCCGCGATCTCCTCGGAGAACTGCGTCGGGATGATCCGGACGGTGCGGGCATTGGCGAGCACCGCCCTGTCCAGGTAGAGCTTGGCGCGGGTGGCGACCTCCTCGCTCGCCACGAGCCGGTCGTAGCGCGTGAGCGAACCGGTCTCGTTGAGGAGCACGGTGCCACAGCCGGCCAGGGTGAACAGCACGGCGAGGCCGGCGATGTTGCCCGGCAGCCGGAGACGATGTTCGAACTTCGGGGGCATCCGGTGACCTTGTCGACGGGGGTATCGGCGATCCGCGCCAGCCCGCGAGACGTGATGGGGATCGGCCTTTTGTTTCAGCAGAGCTTAGCCGTCGCCGCGACCGTGTGGATAGGCTCACTGCTCTACGGAAGGGTTCGAACGCTGCGGTTGTTGCGCCAGGGCAACTCCCGTGCTGATACGTTCGACCTTCGCACTTCATCCTGGCCGCCTCAAAAAAGCGCGACAGTTGCGGCCTTTGCCACGACGCCGTGACACCGACCGGACCTCCCGGTCCTTCACCTTGCCCGCTCCCCCGAAGTCCCCATGCGCTCCTCCCAGATCGTCCCCCTCGTCGTTGCAACCGCCTTGTTCATGGAGAACACCGATTCGACGGTGATCGCCACGGCGCTTCCGGCCATCGCCAAGAGCCTCGGCGAGGACCCGATCGCCCTCAAGCTCGCGCTGACGGCGTATCTGGTAAGCTTGGCGATCTTCATTCCGATCAGCGGCTGGATGGCCGATCGCTATGGCGCGCGCACTATCTTCCGAGCGGCCCTGGTGGTGTTCATGGCCGGGTCGCTCGCCTGCGCCGCCTCGAATTCCCTCGTCGGCTTCGTTGCCGCGCGGTTCTTCCAGGGGATCGGCGGGGCGATGATGGTGCCGGTGGGCCGCCTCGTGATCCTGCGCAGCGTGCCCAAAAGCGAACTCGTGAGCGCGCTCGCCTATCTGACGATTCCCGCACTGATCGGGCCGATCATGGGACCGCCGCTCGGTGGCCTGATCACGACCTATCTCGACTGGCGCTGGATCTTCTTCATCAACATCCCGATCGGCATCGCCGGCATCGGGCTCGCGACGCTGTATTTCGAGAACGTCCGCGAATCCGAGCGGATGCCCCTCGACGTGACCGGGTTCGTGCTGTCGGGGCTCGGGCTCGCCACGCTGATGCTCGGGCTCGCCTCCTCGGGCCGCCACCTGCTACCGGATGGGGTGTCGTGGGGTTGCCTCGCGGCCGGGATCGCGTTGCTGGCGCTCTATCTCCGGCATTCGCGCACAGTCGCGCATCCGGTGATCCGCCTGTCGCTCCTGAATCACCCGACCTTCCGGGCTGCGGTCACCGGGGGCAGCCTGTTCCGGATCGGAACCGGGGCAATCCCGTTCCTGCTGCCGTTGATGCTGCAGATCGGCTTCGGCCTCGACCCATTGCAATCGGGCCTGCTCACCTTCGCGGCCGCGGCCGGAGCGCTGCTGATCAAGCTCATCGGCCCGCGCATCCTGCGAACCTACGGCTTTCGCAGGGTGATGCTGATCAACGCCGTCGTCGCTTCCGGATTCCTGGCGGTGAACGGACTGTTCACGGCGCAGACCCCGCATGGGATCATCATCTGTGCCCTGCTCGTCGGCGGCTGCGTGCGCTCGCTTCAGTTCACCTGCGTCAACGCCATCGCGTATGCCGAGTTAGAGCCGCGCGAGATGAGCGCCGCGACCAGCCTCGCCAGCGTCGCCCAGCAATTGTCGTTGAGCCTCGGCGTCTCGATCGGCGCCCTGGCGCTCGAAGGCGCAGCGGCTTGGCACGGCCGCGAGGCGATCACGGCTGACGATTTCTGGCCAGCCTTCCTGACCGTCTCGCTGGTCTCGGCCGTCTCGTTCTTTCCGTTCCGCCGCCTGTCGGCCGATGCCGGCGCGGAAGTGTCCGGCCAGCGCCGCACCGAGACGCGTCCCGTCCTACCCTGATCGTCCGCCTCAGGCTGCGGCGCGAGCCGGAGCGCGGCTCACCGGTCGCTTCGCGCGGCCCCCGGATTTCGGAGCGGCCTTTGAGGTAGCGGCCTTGGGCTGCGCACGGGGGGCTTCAGTCCGCGTATTGCGGCGCCAGCCCTGCCAGCTCCAGGCGCCGGGACCGGTCATCGCATAAATCACGAAGCCGCCCGCCAGCCCGAGATCGGCCAGGAACAGGGTGCGCTCGGCCACCGCGGTGGGGCCGACGAATTGCCAGAAGCTGTGGAGAAGGACGGCCATCACGGTGGCGAACCCGGCAAGCGCGAGCCCGCTGATCCGCGGCAACACCCCGACGATGAGCGCGAGCGGCCCGAACACCTGGACGATGACGGCCGCCGTCGCCACCGCGTTGGGCGACGGCATGCCGGTGGCGGCAAGGGTCAGGGCGAAGCCCGAGACGTTGAGCGCGCGCGCGATGCCGGTCGGCAGCAGGGCCGCGGCGAGAAGCAGGCGCGCGAGGAGAAGCAGTCCGTCTTGGGTACGGCCGGTCACAGGGTCGGCTCCGTCTGTCGTCGGGATGCCGAGATTGCCGGCGATCCGCTGAAGACGGCGTTAAGGGCGCGCGCCTCACCCGGAGACGCCGCCGCGAAACAGGCGCCCGCGCTCGGTCCAGGCGACCACGAGCAGCGCGAGCGCGCCGAGAACCGCGTAGCCGATCCCGATCGGCAGCACCGTGCCGTCGAACGCCTGCCCGATGAGATACCCGCACAAAGCTCCGAGAATCGTGGTGTAAAAGCCCAGGAACGACGAGGCGGTGCCGGCGATCTCGCCCAGGGGTTGGAGCGCGAGCGCGTTGAAGTTCGGCATGGCGAAGCTGATCAGGAATTGGTTGAGCGCCAGGACGCAGAGGAACATCCACAGCGGCGGATGCCCCTGGTAGGCCAGTCCGACCACCACCTGAACGACCGCGACGCCGACGAACAGGATCAGGCCGACATGGGACAGCGGTCGCATGCCGAGGCGCCGGACCAGGCGCGCATTGACCAGCGTCGCCGCGCCCATGGCGCCTGCCACCAGCCCGAATGCGAGGGGAAACAGCGAGCCGAGGTGGTACAGTCCGGTATCGAACACCTGCTGGGCCGAGCCGACATAGCCCATGATGCACCCGCTGAGCAGGCCGAGCGCCGTGGCGTAGCCCACCGCCACCCGGTTGCGGAGGGTCAGTGCCACCGCCTGGCTCACGGCTCGGAGCGAGAACGCGCGGCGATATTGCGGATGCAGGGTCTCGGGCATCCGGGCGGAGAACCACACCACCAGAACCCCGGCGAGGATCAGCATCGAGACGAAGACGTAGTGCCAGGAGCCCAGCATCAGCATGGCGCCGCCGATGGCCGGGGCGATCATCGGCACGATGAGGAAGACCATCATGACCAACGACATCACGCTCGCCATTTCGCGTCCGGCGAAGCGATCACGCACGATCGCCGTGGACAGCACCCGGCCGCCGGCGGCGCCGATGCCCTGAATGACACGGGCGGCGAGCAGCCATCCGAAGGTCGGTGCCACCATCGCGAGGCACGAACCGGCCACATAGACCGACAGGCTCAGCAGCAAGATCCGCCGCCGGCCATAGCTGTCCGAGAGCGGCCCGTACCCGATCTGGGCGATGCCGAAGCCGATCATGTAGACGTAGATGAGCAGCTGCAGGCTGTTGGGATCGGCAACAGCGAACTGCGCCTGGATCGCCGGAAATGCCGGGAGCAGATTGTCGATTGAGATCGCCGTGACCGCCATCATCAGTGCGACGAGCCCGACGAACTCACCGAAGCCCGGCCCGTTCCAGGCGGGCGGAGTCGTGGTGCGCGGTGCAGGCCGTGCCGGGGCGAGCGTGGTCGTCACCGATGAATCCTTGGTGGTCGCGGAAGCTGACGGGGAACTGGGCACCAACGCACGGACCGGCAATCCGCCCGCTTCGCATGGCTGCTCTCCGGCGGGCCGTGCGTAGGAGCGCCACAATTCTCGCCGAACGTCGTCTGGCAGACCTGGGAGCGCCCTCCCCCATCGGACGATCCGGGCATGACACCATCGCGACTCGTCGCCCTTTTGTTGATCGTGTTCGCCCTGTGCGCACCGGCTCAGGCGCAGGACTCGTCCGACTTCGCCGAGAAGGCCGCCGCTTTGGTGGACGCCGCCGCGCGCGCCAAGGTCTTCTCCGGCGCCGTGATCGTGGCACGCAATGGCCAGCCGGTGTTCCGGCGCGCCTACGGCCCGGCGAATCGCGAATGGGACATCGCCAACACCCCTGAGACGCGGTTCCGCATCGGCTCGATCACCAAGCAATTCACCGCGGCAGCGATCCTGAAGCTCGCGGAATCCGGCAAGTTGTCCCTCGATGATGCGGTGGTCCGCCACGTGCCGGGCCTGCCCGCATCCTGGGGCGGAATGACGATCCGGATGCTGTTGAACCACACCTCGGGCCTGCCCAACGTCACCGCCCTCCCCGATTATCCATCGGTGCTCTCGCGACTGGAGCGGAGCCCGATGGAAACGGTGGCTCTGCTCTTTGGCGAGGAGATGCTGTTCCCGCCGGGCACCGGCTACGAATACAGCAGCACCGGCTACATCCTGCTCGCGGCCCTGATCGAGCGGGTCAGCGGCATCGGCTTCGAGGCCTATGTCGCGCAAGAGCTTCTCGCGCCCGCCGGCCTGCGCGCAACGGGCGACAGCGATCCGGGGGCGGTACTCCCACGCAGGGCGAGTGGCTATCACCGCGTGGCGGGCGAATGGCGCAATGCTCCCCCGCTCGCCGCGAGCGCGCCCTCCGGCGCCGGTGGACTTACCGCGACGGTGGACGATCTGGTGGCGTGGGATCGGGCGCTGCTGTCGGGGCAGGTGCTCGCGCCGGCCTCGCTCGCGGCGATGTCCACCGATAACGGCCACGGCTATGGTCTCGGCTGGTATCTCGGCACGGCCTACGGCCAGCGGCTGTGGTCGCATGGCGGCTTCATCAACGGGTTCGCCGCGATCAAGGACACCTATCCGGATCTCGGGCTGACCATCGTGGTTTTGGGCAACACCGAGACGACGCCGGCGCAGACGCTGTCCCGCACCATCGCTGCCCTGTACTTCGGCCTCCGCCCCGAGACGGAAATTGCGGTCTCTGACGGGGTTCTCGATCGCTATGTCGGGTTCTATCGCATCGGGCCGCGCTCGACGCTACGGCTGCGGCGCGAGGGCGACCGCCTGTTCGCCAAGGCCACCGGCCTACCGGGTTTCGCGCTGACGCCGGAAAGCGACCGGGTGTTTTCGGCACCCGACGGCACTCGCATCGCCATCGACATCGAGCCGGACGGCCGCGCCACCGGCCTGATGATTCACGCCGACGATGTCGACCGGTCGGGCCCGCGCATCGATCCAGCCACGGCGCGACGGATCACCGCCCGGCGTGTCGCCCGGCTGCCGGTCCCCTAATCGCAGCGTCGGGTCGCCAAGGCGCGAGATCGGGTCTATCCTGCCTCTGCGCCGAGACGCCATCCGGCGCGCAGCGCGAAGCGACGAGACCATGCCGCCCCGCGAGCGGGTTGGCCAAAAGTCCCCCTTGCTTTGCCTCAGGGTCTGGCCTTGTCTGCCGACCATTCAAAAAAAACAGGAGGATACGCGATGAACAAGCCGGAATTCCTGACCTCGGGATCCAAGTCCCCGTTCTCGGCCCGCTACGACAACTTCATCGGCGGCAAATGGGTCGCCCCCGTCGCCGGCCGCTATTTCGAGAACACCTCGCCGATCACCGGCCGCGTCATCTGTGAAGTCGCGCGTTCCGACGCCGCCGACGTCGACAAGGCCCTCGACGCGGCCCACGCCGCCAAGGAGGCCTGGGGCCGGACGTCACCGGGCGAGCGCGCCCTCATCCTCAACAAGATCGCCGATCGGATGGAGGACAACCTCGATCTGATCGCCCTGGCCGAGACCTGGGACAACGGCAAGCCGATCCGCGAGACGACCCATGCCGATATCCCGCTCGCCATCGACCATTTCCGCTATTTCGCCGGTTGCGTGCGGGCGCAGGAAGGATCGATCTCCGAGATCGACCACGACACCGTGGCCTACCATTTCCACGAGCCGCTCGGCGTCGTCGGCCAGATCATCCCGTGGAACTTCCCCATCCTGATGGCGGTGTGGAAGCTGGCTCCGGCGCTCGCCGCCGGCAACTGCGTCGTGCTCAAGCCGGCCGAGCAGACCCCGGCCTCGATCCTCGTAGTCGCCGAGCTGATCGCCGACCTGCTGCCGCCGGGCACCCTCAATATCGTCAACGGCTTCGGCCTGGAATGCGGCAAGCCGCTGGCCTCCTCGCCCCGCATCGCCAAGATCGCCTTCACCGGCGAGACGACGACCGGCCGGCTGATCATGCAGTACGCCTCGCAGAACCTGATCCCGGTGACGCTGGAGCTCGGTGGAAAGTCGCCGAACATCTTCTTTGCCGATGTCGCCAACGAGGATGACGATTTCTTCGACAAGGCGCTCGAGGGCTTCACGATGTTCGCCCTCAACCAGGGCGAGGTCTGTACCTGCCCGAGCCGCGCGCTCGTGCACGAGTCGATCTACGATCGGTTCATGGAGCGGGCGATCAAGCGCGTCGAGGCGATCACCCAGGGATCGCCCCTCGACCCGACCACGATGATCGGCGCGCAGGCTTCCTCCGAGCAGCTGGAGAAGATTCTCAGCTACGTCGACATCGGCAAGCAGGAAGGGGCCGAGTGCCTCACCGGCGGACAGCGCAACGTCAAGGACGGTGAGTTCGCGGACGGCTTCTACATGCAGCCGACCGTCTTCCGCGGCCACAACAAGATGCGCATCTTCCAGGAAGAGATCTTCGGGCCGGTACTCTCGGTCACGACCTTCAAGGACGATGCCGACGCGCTCGCCATCGCCAACGACACCCTGTACGGGCTCGGCGCCGGCGTCTGGACCCGCGACGGGACCCGCGCCTACCGCTTCGGCCGCTCGATCCAGGCCGGCCGGGTCTGGACCAATTGCTACCACGCCTACCCGGCGCACGCGGCCTTCGGTGGCTACAAGCAGTCCGGCATCGGCCGCGAGAATCACAAGATGATGCTCGACCACTATCAGCAGACCAAGAACATGCTGGTCAGCTACTCGGCCAAGAAGCTCGGCTTCTTCTAGGCTTTCGCCGAGGACACGACTGCCCCGGCCGACAGGCCGGGGCTTTTCCATTTTTAGGGTTGCCGCTCGGCCAGATGATGCCCAATCGGCACTAGTCCTATCTCGAAAGAGTAGAGCCCTGATCCGCCTATCCCGAACGAACCCCTGATTTCAGTCCCTTCGAGCGAGCGGGAGCCGAACCCATGACCGAGACCGCGTTCATCGAACACACCACCGCCGACCATTCCGGCATCGACGGCACACCGTTACGGGTCACCGCCACACCGGCCGCCATCGCGCTCATCGAAGAGCTTCGCGCCGACCACGGGGCGGTGATGTTCCATCAATCGGGAGGCTGCTGCGATGGCTCGTCGCCGATGTGCTATCCGGTCGGCGAATTCCTCACCGGCGACAGCGACGTGCATCTCGGGCAGGTGGGGGGCGCCGATTTCTGGATCAGCCGGCCGCAATTCCAGGTCTGGAAGCACACGCACCTGATCCTCGACGTGGTGCGCGGACGCGGCGGCATGTTCTCCCTCGAGAACGGACGCGACAAGCGCTTCCTGATCCGTTCGCGCCTGTTCACCGAAGCCGAGAACACAGCTCTCGAGGGTGCGTGCAAGATCTGACGAAAACGCCGCCGCAGAGCATGTCCGCGGCGGCGTTTCGGTAATCCAGACGAACGGCTCGATCAGACGCGGCTGATGCTGTTGCCGTTGATCTCGGACAGTTTCGTCGCGCCGACCTGACGCATGATCGTCTCGAACTCACGCTGCATCAGCGTCAGCACCATCTCGACGCCGGGCTGGCCGAAGGCGGCGAGACCCCAGACATAGGGACGGCCGATGCAGATTGCGGTCGCGCCCGAGGCCAGCGCCTTGATCACGTCGGTACCCCGGCGGAAACCACCGTCGACGAGCACCGGGATCTTGCCGTTGACCGCCTTCACCACCTCCGGCAGCGCGTCGATGGTCGCCTCGAGGCTCTCCTCGGCGCGGCCGCCATGGTTGGAGACGATGATCGCGTCAACGCCGTAATCGAGGCACTGCTTGGCGTCCTCGTGCGTGACGATGCCCTTGAGGACCAGCTTGCCCTTCACGATGCCGCGCAGACGCTTGACGTAGTCCCAGGTCATACCGGTGCCGTACAGGTTGGTGACCTTCGACACGTCGATGTCGTCGAACATCGGCTTGCGGCTGACTTCGTTCTTGAAGCCGCCCGCATGACAATCGGTGCAGGTGCGGGTGTCACCGCGGCGTTCGCGAAACAGCGTCTCAGTATTGCGGCCGCCCTGACGGTCGACGGTGAGCACGATGGCCGGGGCGCCGGCCTTCTCGGCCCGCAGCACCAGGGCCTCGGTCACGGCCCAATCGTCGGTGGGGTACAACATATACCAGACCGGCGCGCCGCGCTCCTTGATGACCTCCTCGATCGACGTGCTGCCGACCGTGGAGAGAATCATCTGGTGACCCTTGACCTTGCAGGCGCGCGCAGCGGCGGCCTCGGCCTCGGGGTGGAACGCACCGACGCTGCTGACGGGGGCGAGCGCGATGGGGCTCGCCCACGTCTCACCGAAGATCTTCACCGAGGTGTCGATCTTGCGCACGTCGATCAGGCGGCGAGCGCGAATCTTGATCTTGTCGAAGGCGTCGCGATTCGCCTTCAGGGTCTTGTCGGCATCGACGCCGCTGGCGAGGTAGCCGTAATGCGCCGGGGGCAATTCCTTCTTCGCCACCGGTTCGAAGTCGAACACGTTGAGCGCCTGGGCGGGCGTGCTGATGAGGTCGCCGTTCATGGTCGGCGCCTGGCGCAGCACGTCGTAGCTCTGGGCCAAGGCCTCGGTGGTGCCGAGGGCGGACAATCCGGCCAGGGTGCTCGCGACGCCCGGAGCGATGACCGGACTCGCCGAGATGTACTCGATGAACTTGCGACGGCTGACCATCGTTTCAGTCTCAGTGTCGTGCTGAGGTTGAAGGTTCTTCGACATCGATTGAGTCCATACGTCCGCGTTCAAGGTATGCTGTCCTGCACCATTCATGTTGCAGTGCGCAAGAGCCTGATTTCAGACTTATATGTCCATCGATCGACGCCACAAGCCGACGTCAATCACTGCCCGGCAGCTTGAAAACCCCTCCATTGTCGGTCGCTCAAACGCAGTGCAGAGCGCTCAGCACTGCATTATCTCTCATTCGCGCAAGGCTCTCAAAGATTCCGCGCCGCGAAGACTGGCGCTTTCTCTCTCAGGTGTTGTCGAAGGGCGACAGAAGCGGCGGACGAACGCTCCGAACGATCCTAATCATCTGCGCCGATCCCCGCCGCATTCCGCTCACCCCGGTAGCCCGAAGCCAAGACGTAGAGTTCGCTCGAATCGGCACGGCTGGCATTCGGCTTGACGTGCCGCACGCTGGCGAAATCGCGCTTCAGGTCGGCGAGCAACGCGCCCTCGGTGCCGCCCTGGAACACCTTCGCGAGGTAGGAGCCGCCGGGCGCCAGAATCTCGCGAGCGAATTCCGCAGCGGTCTCCGCCAGCCCGATGATGCGCAGGTGGTCGGTCTGCTTGTGGCCAGTGGTGTTCGCCGCCATGTCCGACAGCACGAGGTCGGCTGGGCCGCCGAGTAGGCCTGTGAGCAGGCCGGGGGCTTCCGGCGCCAGAAAGTCGAGGGTGATGAAGTCGACGCCGACCATCGGCTCGATCTCGAGCAGGTCGATCCCGACGATCTTCCCGCTGTCACCGACGATCTTGGCGGCCACCTGCGACCAGCCTCCGGGGGCTGCGCCGAGATCGACGATGCGCTGGCCGGGCTTGAGGAGCTTAAAGCGCTCGTCGATCTCGATCAGCTTGAACGCGGCGCGCGAGCGGTAGCCTTCGCGCTTGGCCCGCGCCACGTAGGGGTCGTTGAGCTGCCGCTCCAGCCAGCGTTTCTGCGATTCGGTGCGGCCCCGTCCGGTCTTCACCCGCTGTTTGAGATCGCCGCGCAAACCTGCGCCGGCACCACGCCTGTCGCTCACCGGTAACCCCCACGGCGCCAGACGCCGTCTTCACGCATCATATTCATCAAGAGTCCTTCGCGCAGGCCGCGATCGGCAATGCGCAGACGATCGGACGGGAAAGCCCGGCGAATCGCCTCTAGGATCGCGCAGCCCGCCAGTACCAGGTCGGCCCGGTCGCGGCCGATACACGGATTGTCGGCCCGCTGGTCGAGCCGCGTATCGAGGAGGTCATCGATGGCATCGCCGACCTCGGCGTCGCTCATCCACAAACCGTCGACTCTGCGTCGCTCATAGCGGACGAGCCGCAAATGCATCGCGGCCAGAGTCGTCACCGTGCCCGAGGTGCCGAGCAAGTGGAAATGCCGCGCATTCGCGGCCGGCGCCGCCCGGATGGCGAAGCGCGCCAGCATGTCGGCCACCTCCTCCACCATGCCTTCGAAGGTCAGCCGGGTGACGTCGGCGCCCCCATGCCGTTCGGCCAGGGTCACGACGCCGACGGGCAGCGAATCCCAGGCGCGAATACGCAGGGTCGGGTCGGCGGACGGGTTCGTGGCAGCCCCGTCCAGCCAGGCGATCTCGGTGGAGCCGCCGCCGATGTCGAAGATCACCACCGATTCGGCGTAAGGGTCAGCCAAGGCGGCGCATCCGGTCACCGCCAGATAGGCTTCGGTCTGACGGTCGACGATCTCGAGATCGAGGCCGACCTGGTCGCGCACCCGCTCGACGAATTCGGCACCGTTCACCGCGAGCCGGCATGCCTCGGTGGCGATGATCTTGGCGCGCATGACGCCACGCGCCTGCATCTTCCCGCGGCAGACCCGCAGAGCCTCGATGGTCCGCTCGATCGCGGCGTTGCTCAGGCGATCCGAGGTGCCGAGGCCTTCGCCGAGGCGGACGATGCGCGAAAAGGCATCGATGACGCGAAAGCCGTGCGAGGCCGGCTCGGCGACGAGCAGCCGGCAATTGTTGGTGCCGAGGTCGAGCGCTGCGTATGCGTTGCGCCGTCCGGTGCGCGTGACAGCCGCCGGCTGCTCACTGGCGCCTAGCGCGGCCGTGGGCAGGGTTTGGCCGGCTGCGGAGGGAGCCGGCATGGTGTCGGCACTCTCTTCCCTCATCGGCTGTGCCGAATCCTCGGTCGTGGCCCCAGGCGGAGAGCCGGGCCATCATTCGCCCGCGACGCTACAGGGCTCGCGGACAAACTGCAAAGACTCGATCACGTCGATGAGAGATGGTGGCCGGCGAGAGAGCGACTAGGGATACTCAGCCGAGCTTGCCGACGGCCGCAATCCGAGGCACCGGCCGCAGCAAACTCTTCACCTGGGAGAACGGCCGCGGGCGGTTGATGACCTCGTCGAGGCGCGACCAGAGGGTTTTGGGCGAGAACGGCTTGGCGATGATCTCGTTGACGCCCACCGAGATCGCGCGATCGACGACGTTGCGGCGCGGCTGAGCCAGCATCAGGATGATCGGGATGGTGGGCGATGGGGACGTGGTCGGGGTGCGCGCCAGCCGGATGAACTCTTCGCCGGAGAGGATGGCGAGGTCCCAATCGATGATCGTCAGATCGGGCTTGCTCTCGGCCAGCACGCCGAGTGCCTCGGCCCCGTCGGGCGCCTCCAGTACGCGCTTGATCCCGACGCGCATGAGCATGTCGCGTACGATTCGACGGATATACAGGCTTTCGTCCACGACGAGGGCCGAAAGATCCGGAAATGAGGGTGTTGCGATCATGCGGCGGCGCTCGGGGCGGACCGCGGGAGCGGATCTGCCAATCGCGGCAGGCTAGGCCGCCGGACCTTTGCGTTTCCCTAACGGATTACCCACGAATCGCCCGAACCGGCGCGACGCTACACGCAGCGCGCGTGCTGCGAGGATACCGCTGAGCGAACGAGGAAGCGGCACAGCCGGCCAAACATACGCATTTGGCCGCAGGAAAGTGAGGGAACCAAGGCGGGATTGGGCATAAGCATCTTGCGAGATCGCCCTATTTCAGTCAGGACTGGACCGTTATTCTTGGTCACCGCTGCTGGGAGTAATGATAGTGCGGAACGTGGGCTGTCTGGGACGGCGCGCCCGTGGTATTCAAAACTGATGGTCGGCGGACGGTTTTTGCGAGCTTTCTATGGGACGTGGTCGTGATTTCAGGGGGCCGCAGAAGCGCGGTTTCGATGAGGGTGGAGCCGAGCCGCGTTGGCCGGATCAGGCTCCTCCGAGCGGTGGTGGCTACGGTGGCGGTTTCGGCGGTGGCGGCGGTTTCGACCGCGGCCCGTCGCGCGCTGCGGCAGCGCCTTCGGGACCGGAGCGCGATGCGACGGTCAAGTGGTTCAACAAGGAGAAGGGCTTCGGTTTCGTCGAGCTGGCTGACGGTTCGGGCGATGCCTTCCTCCACATCCGCGCTGTCGAAGCTGCGGGCCACGCCGACCTTCTCCCCGGCACGCGCCTGACGGTCCACACGGCCCAGGGCCAGAAGGGTCCTCAGGTCACCGACGTGACCAGCGTCGATACCTCGACGGCCGAGGCAGCTCCCCCGATGCGCGATGCGCGTCCCCCGCGCACTGGCGGGTTCGGTGGCGGTGATCGCTTCGGCGGCGCTGGCGCTAGCGCCGGCGGCGGTGGCAGCTACGGTGGTGGCGGTGATCGCTATGGCAGCGCCGGCGCAGGTGGTGGCGACCGGGGCGGCGGACGCTTCGCAAGCGGTCCGTCCACCGAGATGAGCGGCACCGTGAAGTGGTACGATCCGGCCAAGGGCTTCGGCTTCGTGTCCGTCAATGACGGCGGCAAGGACGTGTTCGTGCACCGTTCGGCTCTGTCGCGCGCCGGCCTCGAGTCCCTCGCCGAGGGCCAGCAGGTCGTTCTCGGCGTGGTCGAGGGCCAGAAGGGCCGCGAGGCCCAGACCATCAACGTCGACGATTGAGATCCGGGACGGCTGCAACGCGGCCAGCCGATCGATGCGATCTTTGAAAGCGGCGGCCGGAAGGCCGCCGCTTTTCGTTTGAACAGAGGCCTGCAGGGAGGATGCATGCGGCTCATCATGATCACGACCGCACTGGTTGGAGCGACGTGGAGCGGCGCGGTGGCCGAGGATTTCAGCGGGTTCTATGCCGGGCTCAATGCCGGCTACGCCCGACAGGCCGGCGAGCGCGAGGACCGGGGTCCCGGACCGCTGACCGGCCAAGCCGACATTGCCGCTCCCGAGTCGCGTCTTCCACCAAGCGCCCGGAGCGCATCCGAGACGATCCAGGCACGCAACCGGGCGGTCGATCGGACGGTCGATCGGACGCGCTGACGGCGTCGGTACCAACAACGAAAAAGGGCTGCCCGTGCGGGCAGCCCTTCCGATCTTCGAGCGATGATCCGGTTGGGATCAGCGCGAATAGAACTCGATCACGAGGTTTGGTTCCATCTGAACCGGATAGGGAACCTCGCCGAGGTTCGGGATGCGGGTGACGCGCGCAGTCATCTTGGCGTGATCCACCTCGATGTAGTCCGGCACGTCGCGCTCTGCGAGCTGCGACGCGACGATGACGATCTCGAGCTGCTTGGACGAATCCTTCACCTCGATCACGTCGCCGGTCTTCACCAGGTAGCTGGCGATATTGACGCGCTGACCGTTGACCTTGACGTGGCCGTGGTTGACGAACTGACGGGCCGCAAACGGGGTCGGCACGAACTTAGCGCGGTAGACCACGGCGTCGAGGCGACGCTCGAGCAGACCGATCAGGTTCTCGCCCGAATCGCCACGCAGGCGGATGGCCTCGGCGTAGTAACGGCGGAACTGCTTCTCGGTGATGTTGGCGTAGTAGCCCTTGAGCTTCTGCTTGGCGCGCAACTGCGTACCGAAGTCGGACATCTTGCCCTTACGACGCTGGCCATGCTGGCCGGGGCCGTACTCGCGACGATTGACCGGGCTCTTCGGGCGGCCCCAGATGTTCTGGCCCATGCGGCGATCGAGCTTGTGCTTCGCCTGAATGCGTTTTGACATCGCGGTTCCTCTCGCAATGGAGATCTATCGAGGAACGCGCCCTCCTCTTTCCGAAACGGTCCTGGACCTGTCCCGGAACGACAGAGCGACCGAAGCCGCTCACGGGTGCGCTTGAAAAAGCGACGGGGCCCCTCGCGGAGCCCCGTCACTGCAGTGTCCCTAGACGAGAGCGTCGTCCCGGTCAATGCCGAGCCGGCTTGTGGTCAGGGCAATCACGCGAGGCCGCTGCCCGCCTAGACGGGTTCGGTGGCTCACCATCCTTCACGGCTGCAGATCGGGAGCTGCCACTCCGCAAAGCCGCACAACCGGCCTCCACCGATCGCTTCAGGCTCGGCGCGTGCCACTGTCGTCCGCGAATATCTATTGCAGGCTAAGCGGCATCGACTCCACTGCGATCTCCAACACGCCCCGCAGCGCGAGCGAATGGCGCAAAGGACCGGTGAGGCCGCTTCCGCCGGTGAAGGCGCCAAGCACCGGAGCCTCTCGGTCGAATGGCAGCCGGGATGCCGGACCGAGCAGCTGCGTCACGCGGCGCGCGATCGCGGGAGCGGGATCGATCCACGTGACCGGCCATGGGGCCAGCGCCTGGAAGCGCGCGAGCAGCAGCGGATAATGGGTGCAGGCGAGGCAGACCACGTCGGTGCGGCGACCATCGTCCAGGGTGACGAAGCAGGGCGCGATCTCTGCGGCCAAGGCCGCATCGTCGATAGGCAGGCCGGCAAGCTCAGCCTCTGCGAAGCCCGCGAGGTTCGGGGCGCCGACCAGCGTGACATCGCACGCCCCCGCATAAGTCTCGATGAGCTCATGGGTATAGGCGCGGGCCACCGTACCGGGGGTTGCCAGCAAGGTGATCACGCGCGACCGCGTCGCCTCGGTCGCAGGCTTGATCGGAGGCACCACGCCGACGAACGGCGTTGCGAAGCGCTGGCGCAGAGCCGGGAGCACGAGGGTCGAGGCGGTGTTGCAGGCCACCACCACAAGGTCCGGCGCATGGACCGCGAGGAGCCGCTCCATCACTACGAGCACACGGTCGACGAGGGTCGCCTCCGAGAGGCGGCCGTAGGGGAAAGCGGCGTCATCCGCGGCGTAGACGTAGGTCGCGTCGGGTCGCGCCCGTCGGACCTGCTCGAGCACCGTCAGGCCGCCGAGCCCAGAATCGAAAACCAGGATCGTCGGCACTGGCGTCAGGTCCCGTGCCACTGAGGCCGTAGTCGCTCCAGCCATGAGATCGATCCGCATCCGAGTCCGGTCCGAAGGTGCGTGGGGAAGTCGAGTGTCGGACCGGCAAGGTTAAGGCGCTGTCACCGCGGCAGGAGAAAGGCGAGTGAATCCGGCCGCGCTGAGGTCCGCGGCGAACGGACTGGCACAGGGGGCGTTGCCGAATGGCCGAGCGGCCATATTTTCTGGTGAGTTTTGTATCAGGAGTGGCCGTAATGGCAGCAACGGCAGCGTCACGCGGGACCGATATCGGCCGCGACATCTCCTCGGCGTTTCCGCCACCGAGTCTCGGCGCCGCTCCGGTGGATAGGGCTGCGTGGATCGCCGCGTTCCATCATGTCCGCGACGAGACCGAGCGGCGGGCTGCCCCATTGTCCGCGGAAGACCAGCAGATCCAGTCCATGGCGGATGCCAGCCCGACAAAATGGCACCGGGCGCATACGACATGGTTCTTCGAGCAGTTTCTGCTGCGCGAGCATCTACCGGGCTACGCCATCCACGACGAGCGCCTGAACTATCTGTTCAATTCCTACTACGTCGCTGCGGGCCCGCGTCAGCCGCGGATCATGCGCGGACTCATCACACGCCCGAATGCGGCGGAGGTCGCGGCCTATCGCGCCCATGTGGACCGGGCCGTCGATGCGCTGCTGAAGGAGGCCTCGCAGGCCGCGCTGCACGCCGTGCTGCCGATTTTAGAGATCGGGCTCTATCACGAGCAGCAGCACCAGGAATTGCTGATCACCGACATCCTGCACGCCTTCGCGCAGAATCCTCTTGGGCCGGCTTACGACGAGGCCTGGCGTTTCCCGGCTCCGACGCAGGCCGCCGGCACGGTAGACCTGGCCCGTGGCATCACCCGGATCGGGCATGCCGGCGAGAGTTTTTCGTTCGACAACGAATCGCCCCGCCATGAAGTATTGATCCAGGGCGCTGCGCTCGACCGCGGATTGGTGACGAATGCGCAGTGGCTCGCCTTCATGGAAGACGGTGGCTATTCCCGGCCCGGTCTCTGGCTTTCCGATGGCTGGGTCGCTGCGCAGGCCGAGGGCTGGGAGGCGCCGGGCTATTGGCGCCGCGAGGGCGAGACATGGTCGAGCATGACGCTGGCCGGTGTTCGCGCCATCGACCCGTCGCTACCGGTCACCCATGTCAGCTATTATGAAGCTGACGCCTATGCGCGATGGGCGGGGCGCGAACTCCCCACCGAGTTCGAATGGGAGGTCGCAGCGCGCGACGACAGGCTCGCCGATGCGTTCGGCTCGGTGTGGCAATGGACCCGCAGCGCCTACACTGCCTACCCGGGATATCGCCCAGTGGACGGTGCCCTCGGCGAGTACAACGGCAAGTTCATGTCGAACCAGTTCGTGTTGCGCGGCTCGTCGGTGGCGACCGCCGAGGGTCATGCCCGCGTCGGCTACCGCAACTTCTTCTATCCGCATCAGCGCTGGCAATTCACGGGCCTGCGCCTGTCGCAGACCCACGCCTGAGACCGTCGTTTCGCGTCCCGGAGACCCTAGGCCTTGACCATCAATCCCGTCTTCACGGACGCCACCCCCATCGCGGCCATTGATGCCGAGCAGCAATTCCGCGCCGACGTCCTCGCGGGCTTGTCGGCCCAACAGAAGTTTCTCTCCGCCAAGTACTTCTACGATGCGGCGGGCTCCGATCTGTTCGAGGCGATCACCCGGCAGCCGGAATACTACCCGACCCGGACCGAGATCGGCATCCTCGACAAGCAGGGTGCCGAGATCGCTGCGACGCTCCCGGCGCGCGCCAACCTCGTGGAGTTCGGGAGCGGCTCCACCGCCAAGGTGCGCCGGCTCCTCGTACATCTCCCCGATCTCGCGGCCTACGTGCCGGTGGATGTCTCGGAAAGCTTCCTGCGCAGTGAAGCCAATGCGTTGGCTATCGATTTTCCGCAGCTCGCCATCGCGCCGGTGGCGGCGGATTTCACCCGAGCCTTCACCCTACCTGACGGACTCTCGCACGGTGCCGTGGCCGGCTTCTTTCCTGGCTCGACCATCGGCAATTTCGAGCCGCCCCAGGCCGCTCATCTTCTCGCCCATTTCGGACGGGTCCTCGGGCGCGGCGCCACGCTGATCATCGGCGTCGACCTAGTGAAGGAAAAGGCTGTGCTCGACGCCGCCTATGACGACGCGGCGGGGGTGACTGCCGCCTTCAATCGCAATCTTCTTGTACGAATCCAGCGGGAACTCGGCGCAGACATCGACTTAAACGCCTTCGCGCACCGGGCGTTCTTCAACGTCGCGGCGTCGCGTATCGAGATGCACCTCGTGAGCCGGATCGCGCATACCGTCACTGTGGCTGGTCGGGCCTTCCGGTTCGAGGCGGGCGAGACCATTCATACCGAGAACAGCTACAAGTACACGATCGACCGGTTCAGGGATCTCGCCGCAGAGGCCGGCTGGACGCCGCGGGCGGTATGGACCGACTCCGAAGCCCTATTCTCGATTCACGCGCTGGTGCGGAGCTGATCATCGTCCCGATTTGCGAATCGCCGCCTCTAGACGCGACGTGCCGCGATGGCATTTGGGCCGATGGCTGCTGTGGATTCGATAGCGGCCCACGCGAAAGAGCGGGTTTCGGGGCCGAAGCACTCGGATTGCAGGCCGCCTCGCGAGAGTCGGCACGCCCCGATCCATCGGGGACGAGAGCGGGTCCAAGCCTCATCGTTTCGGCAACACGCGCAGGCGCGTTCGCCCAAGTAAAGGAATCGATCCCATGCACATGAACAAGCTCGGACAGACCGGTCTCTTCGTCTCTGAACTCTGCCTCGGCACCATGACCTTCGGCGGGACCGGCGAGATCTGGAGCAAGATGGGGTCGCTCGACCAGAACGATGCGGAGCGGCTCGTCGGCCGGGCGCTCGATGCCGGTATCAACTTCATCGACACCGCCGACGTTTACTCGGATGGCCTGTCTGAGACGATCACCGGTCAGGCGCTGCGCAACCTCAAGGTCCCACGCGAGAGCGTCGTCGTCGCCACCAAGGGCTACGGCCGGATGGGGATCGGCGCGAATGCCAGCGGCAACTCCCGCCTCCACCTCCTCGATGCGGTCAAGGGCAGTCTGAAGCGGCTGCAGCTCGATCACATCGATCTCTATCAAGTCCACGGCTTCGATCCCGCGACTCCGATCGAGGAGACCGTGCGAGCGCTCGACATCCTGGTCCAGCACGGACACGTCCGCTACGTCGGTGTCTCCAATTGGGCCGCCTGGCAGATCATGAAGGCGCTGGGGATCGCGGAGCGGCTGGGACTCGCACGCTTTGCCAGCCTCCAGGCGTATTATACCATCGCTGGACGCGACCTCGAACGCGAGATCGTGCCGATGCTGCGCAGCGAGGGGCTGGGCCTGATGGTGTGGAGCCCGCTGGCGGGTGGCTTCCTCAGTGGCAAACACACCCGCGAGCGGGACGCCAGCGCCGGGGATCGTCGCGCTGCCTTCGCCTTCCCGCCGATCGATGCCGAGCGCGCCTTCACCTGTATCGAGGCGATGACGCCAATGGCGGAGGCCCGTGGCATCGCCGTGGCGCAGATCGCACTGGCCTGGTTGCTGCACCGGAAGGTCGTCAGCAGCGTCATCGTCGGCGCACGGCGCCTTGATCAGCTCGAGGACAACCTCGCCGCCGTCGACGTTACGCTGACGGAGGCGGAACTCGATATCCTCGACGGCGCCGGCACGCTGCCGCGCGAGTATCCCGGTTGGATGTTTGAGACGCAGGGAAACCGCGCCGTTCAACTCGCGGAATCGCTGCGGACCAATACGCGCTGATTCTCAACCGCGATACAGGAAAACGGAATCCGCTTTTCGCATATTATGATGTTCAGTCAATAAGATAGGGCCAGTTGCGGTGTTCGTTACACCGCAACGGGCTCTCGGTCGCAGACGCGATCAGCTCCGCTTTTCCATCATCGCCTTGACCTGCATCAACTGGTCCCAGACCGTTCCCGGAGTGGTGCCGAGAAACTCGAAGCCGGCGGTGACGCCCCAGTAGATGCCGAACAGGATGATTGGCACGAGGATCCAGCCGAGGATCTCCTCGCCCCGCCGCCGGCGCTTGCGGCGCATCCGGCGCTCGTCGCGCCGGCTCGGCTTGGGCGGCGCCACAGGCGACGACACCGACGTGAGGGGGCCCTCATGCAGATCGTTCATCAAGACGCCCCTCTTCACACAGATCTATGCAACGCGCAGATGGCCGGGCACGATCCGGTGCGACCTCCACTCTTCGATGCGCTTGCTAACCATCGCGAACGCAGGTGTCGACAGTTGTCGAAACATTTCGGCAGCGCGGTGGTATGCCGAGACTCGCTCCGGCCCTCTCCTGAACGCCCAATACGAATGGGGCTCCCTCCCGTTTCAGGAGAAAGCCCCATGCGATGGGCAATCCGATCAGGCCTTGACCAAGGGGACCTTCGGCACGGTGCGGACGCTGCCCGAACCACCGCCCTTATCGTCCTTTTTGTCGTCTTTCTTGCGCGGAGCCGCCTTCGCTTTGGCACGCTTGTGCTTCTTGGCTGCGTTGGTGACGTCCTTCTCGGGCTTCGGCGTCACGGGGCCTGCCGGGAACTCGAAGCCGAGCGCGTCCTTCTCGCCCTCCTCGGGCTTACGGACCACGACCCGCACCGCGCCGCCATCCTTCAGACGACCGAACAGCACCTCGTCGGCGAGGGGCGTCTTGATGGTGGACTGGATGAGACGCGCCATCGGCCGGGCGCCCATGGCATCGTCGTAGCCGTGTTCCACCAGCCACTCGCGCGCTTCGTCTGCCAACTCGATGGTGACGTTGCGATCGGCAAGCTGTGCCTCGAGTTGCAGGACGAACTTGTCGACGACCTTGGCGACGACTTCCTTCGGCAAATGGCCGAAGGAGATGATCGCATCGAGACGGTTCCGGAATTCCGGCGCGAACAGCTTGTTGATCGCCTCGACGTCGTCGCCGGTACGCTTGGTCTGGGTGAAGCCATAGGCCGACTTCGCCAGATCCGACGCGCCCGCATTCGTGGTCATGATGATGATCACGTTGCGGAAATCGACCTGCTTGCCGTTGTGATCGGTGAGCTTACCGTGATCCATCACCTGCAACAGAATGTTGAACAGGTCCGGATGGGCCTTCTCGATCTCGTCGAGCAGCAGCACGCAATGCGGGTGCTGATCGATGCCATCGGTGAGAAGTCCGCCTTGGTCGAAGCCGACATAGCCGGGAGGTGCACCGATCAGGCGGCTCACCGTGTGGCGCTCCATGTATTCCGACATGTCGAAGCGCAGCATCTCGATCCCGAGCGAGGCGGCGAGTTGCTTGGCGGCTTCGGTCTTGCCGACGCCGGTCGGGCCAGCGAACAGGTAGGAGCCGATCGGCTTGTCGGGGTCGCGCAGGCCGGCCCGCGCCAGCTTGATCGCCGAGGTCAGCGCCTCGATGGCGCCGGTCTGGCCATAGACCACCCGCTTGAGGCTCTCGGTGAGGTTCTTGAGCACCACCGCATCGTCCTTCGACACGGTCTTGGGTGGGATGCGGGCCATCGTCGCGATGGTCGCCTCGATCTCCTTGACGCCGATGATGCGCTTGCGACGCGCCTCCGGCACCAACATCTGCGAGGCGCCAGTCTCGTCGATGACGTCGATGGCCTTGTCGGGTAGCTTACGGTCATTGATATAGCGGGCCGACAGTTCCACGGCGGCCTTCACCGCTTCGGTAGTATATTTGAGCTTGTGGAATTCCTCGAAATACGGCTTGAGGCCCTTCACGATCTCGATGGCATCGGGGATCGACGGCTCGTTGACGTCGATCTTCTGGAAGCGACGCACCAGGGCACGGTCCTTCTCGAAGTACTGGCGGTACTCCTTGTAGGTGGTCGAGCCGATGCAGCGGAGCGAACCGTTGGCCAAAGCCGGCTTCAGGAGGTTCGACGCATCCATCGCCCCGCCCGAGGTGGCGCCGGCACCGATCACCGTGTGGATCTCGTCGATGAAGAGCACCGCGTTCGGGTGCGCCTCGATCTCCTTCATCACCTGCTTGAGACGTTCCTCGAAGTCGCCGCGATAGCGCGTGCCCGCGAGCAGCGTACCCATGTCGAGGGAGAACACCGTCGCGTCGATGAGAACCTCGGGGACCTCCTTGTGGATGATCTTCCGGGCCAAGCCCTCGGCGATGGCGGTCTTGCCGACGCCGGGATCGCCCACCAGCAGTGGGTTGTTCTTCTGGCGGCGGCACAGGATCTGGATGGTCCGCTGGACCTCGGTGTCGCGGCCGATCAGCGGGTCGATCCGGCCATCGCGGGCCTTCTTGTTGAGGTTGATGCAGTAGGCGTCGAGGGCATCGCCCTTCTTCTTCGGCCGCCCCTCGTTCTCCTCACCGCTCGGACGCTCGGAGGATGCCTCCTCCTCCGCACCCCGAACCGGCTTCGGCTCCGAAGCGCCGGGGCGCTTGGCGATGCCATGGCTGATGTAGTTGACCGCATCGTAGCGGGTCATGTCCTGCTCCTGCAGGAAGTAGGCGGCATGGCTCTCGCGCTCGGCGAAGATCGCCACCAGAACGTTCGCGCCCGTTACCTCTTCACGGCCGGAGGATTGAACGTGGATCACCGCACGCTGAATCACCCGCTGGAAACCGGCCGTGGGCTTCGCATCCTGCCGTCCATCGCCGATGAGGTTCGACAATTCCGTGTCGACGTACTCGACGAGGCTGCGCTTGAGCGTCTCGACCTCGACGTTGCAGGCTCGCATCACTGCCGCCGCATCCTGGTCGTCGACGAGGGCGAGCAGGAGATGTTCCAGCGTCGCGTATTCGTGCCGGCGCTCACCGGCAAGGGCCAGGGCGCGGTGAAGAGCTTGTTCTAGGCTGCGAGAGAAGCTGGGCAAAGCAGGGCCTCTGTGTGGGGGGAGCCTATTTTTTTTCCATGACGCACTGGAGAGGATGTTGATGTTTGCGCGCGAAGTCCATGACCTGCGTCACCTTAGTCTCGGCGACCTCGTAGGTGAAAACTCCGCACTCACCCACACCATTGTGGTGGACGTGCATCATGATCTGGTATGCGTCTTCCTGTGACTTATTGAAGAACTTCTCGACCACATGCACGACGAACTCCATCGGAGTATAGTCATCGTTCAAAAGAAGTACCCGATAGAGGCTCGGGCGCTTGGTCTTCGTCTTCGTCCGGGTGATGATCGCAGTGCCAGACCGACCATCGTCGTTGCCGCCCGGATCATGCGGGTCCGAGTCCACGGACCTGACCGATCGTCCAGTCGTACCTATCTCGGCACGCGACCGCGCACCGCCCCGCAGCGGGACATCGAAAATTTGAATCGCATCGACCCGAAATGGCGGCATGCTGCTCATGAAGCTGCTGATCCGCGAGGGGGCGCCGGCGAGGCGCGCTCGCATTGAGAGCAATCTATAGAGCGCCGGGTCGTTTCGCCAGTCGGCTGCGCGCACTTGTCCGTGTCGGAGGGGCGCCGATGGCTAGAGGGCGGATAGGCGACCGCGCTTACGCGATCGCCGGGTTCGGGTCATCGGGCTTATTCAGGCGATCGCGGGCAGCGTCACGCCGGCCGGAGCGCCCTTGGCGAGATCCTTGGTCATGTCCTTGGCGAGCCCGCTGTAGAGCTCGCCGATGAACTTGGCCTGTGCCGTCATGCGCTCATAGGAGCCCTTCAGGTATTCGGCCTGGATCTGCAGGGCGGTCTTCGGATCGCGGGCCTTGGCGAGCTCCCGCATGGCCGTCGCGCTATGTTGGAGCGACTGCTTGGCGAAGTCGGCCCATTCGATGCCTGCGGTCTGCGCGGTCTTCGACACGGCCTCGACACTCTTCAGCATCATCTGCATCGGGTTCTGCCCGGAGGCGCCCTGCCCGAAGGTGCGGGGGGAAAACGGCTTCAAGGTCGCGAAAGACTGCGTCATCATGGCTGCGCTCTGCCCTTGCGGGCCCTCTGTGAAAGATATCTTCGAACGTCCCACTGTGTGCGGCGCACCAAATTCCGTCAAGACCGATGTTGCGTCGCACCATTATCCGTAAGATCCATTGCGGATCATTAACCCGGCCGTAACTGCATCGACCTAGCCTGATTGACAGATGTTGCGAGGTCACGGCGGCTTTGAGCCGGCCTCGTACGGATGTTGCGGTGCAAGCCGGCCGAAAGGCCGCGCATGTCGAGGCAGTGAGTCGTAATGCGTAGCCCCTCCAGCCGGTCCCAATTCGGTCGCGCCAAGGTCGCGCCGACGTTGCCGGCCCTCATCGCAGCGGCGGCCGTTCTCACGGCGATCGCGTCTCCCGCCGAAGCGAAGCGTCATCCCCATCATCGCGGAGGCGGCGGCTACAGCCCGCCCTACGCCGCCATGGTCGTCGACGTGAAGACCGGAAAGACGCTGCACGCCGTCAACGAGGATTCCCTGCGTCATCCGGCATCGATCACCAAGGTGATGACGCTGTACATGCTGTTCGAACAGCTCGAGCGCGGCCGCTACACCCTCGAATCCCCGCTCTCGATCTCGTCCTTCGCTGCCGCGCAGGCGCCCTCGAAGCTCGGGCTGCGGCCGGGCTCGACCATCGAGGTCGAAGACGCGATCAAGGCCATCGTCACGAAATCGGCCAACGACGTCGCCTGCGCCATCGGAGAGAACATCGCCGGCTCGGAGGCGCGCTTCGCCGAGATGATGACCGCGAAAGCCCACGCACTCGGCATGAGCCGGACCCACTACGCCAATGCCTCCGGGTTGCCCGATTCCGATCAGATCACCACCGCGCGGGACCTGACGATCCTGGCGCGGGCGATCCAGGACCGCTTCCCGCGCTACTACAAGTATTTCCAGACCCGCTCCTTCGCCTTCCGCGGCCGGGTCATCGGCAACCACAACCACCTGCTCGGCCGCGTCGAGGGCGTGGACGGCATCAAGACCGGCTACACCCGCGATTCCGGCTTCAACCTGATGACCGCCGCCAAGTCCGACGACCGCCAGATCGTGGCGATCGTGCTCGGCGGCAAGTCGGGTGCGAGCCGGGACAAGATCATGGCCGACCTGGTCCGGGCCAGCCTGCCGCGAGCCTATGCGGGCAACCGGCAGACCCCTTCCAGCATAGAGGTCGCCGAGCGGGCGCGACCGGCAGTGGTGGCCGACGGCGCCTCCCGCACCCGCACCCAGGTCGCCTCCGCCGACGACGAGGATATCGAGACCACCGCCTCGACGCCGCGCGGCGAGCAGCCCCTCGACATCAGTCCGAACCGGACCACGACGACGCCTGGCAGCGCCGGTACGAAGTGGCGCTCCGGCGCCCTGCCGGGCAGCGCCCAGGCCTATGCGCCGGCCGCGGGACAATCCGCCTTCCCAGCGGGCTCGAAGACCAACGCCCGTCTCGCCTCGGTGGACGGTCCTCGGACGGAATCGGCGCCCAAGCCGATCTCCGGTACCAAGGTCACGCCCACCGCCTGGGTGATCCAGCTCGGCGCCATGGACGACGAGGACAAGGCCAAGTCGATGCTCTCGGAGGCACGCAGCCGCGGCGGCGGATCGCTGTCGAAGGCTTCGCCCTACACGGTGAAGGTCGAGCATGGCGGGGCGACCCTGTACCGGGCCCGCTTCTCGGGGTTCGCCGAGCAGGATTCCGCCCAGGACGCCTGCAACGCGCTCAAGCGCAACGGCTTCAGCTGCTTCGCAACCCGCAGCTGACAGTTTCGGAAGAGTGAGCAGTCCGAGTTCGGGATTGCTCGTTTCCCATACGCGGCGCGGATCGGCGCCGCGTGAAAGATGTGCCCATTGAATGGGTCGCGTGAAGTTCTCGATTTTTTCTGGCAACGCGCGTGGAGTATCAGCGATGTCGGTTCGTCAGCCTGTCCCGGGCCGCGTTGACACGCGCCGCCTGTTCGACCGTTCCACCCTGGTCGGGGTGAAGCCGCTTCATCAGCGTTCTGTGAGCCGTGCGGATCTCCTCCAGGGACGCCCCGCGCTCAAGCCCCAGGATCTGATAGGCCTGCTCCTGCGTCATCGCCCCTGGGTCCGCCGAGCGGCGCGCCCGCGGGTCGGGATCAGCGTCAGCGTCTACACGCCAGCCGGCGTGCCGGCGGTCGAGATACGCCTCTAGGCGGCGCGCGGTGTCGGGGTCGTTGTCTCGGCAAAAGCGCAGCAGATCGAGCAGCGCCGGTCGCGGGATCAGGCCGAGCGCCTGACCGGCGAACGGACCGACGAGGGCGACCCCCTCGCCCGTCTCCCCGAACTGCACCGTTTGGACGCCGCGCGGCGCAGTGCCACGGCGCACTCTTCCGATGAGCCTCTGCCAGCGCTGCGCGAATCCGGAACGCCCCTCCAGAAGCCAGATGCCACCGGCTCCAAGTAGCAGAGCGAGGTCGATACGTCCGCGCACGAGGACAAGGCCGGCCAGTGCGAGGGCGACATAGCCGCCGACCTGCCGCATCATTCGCGTCGTCAGGGCCGGATAGTGGCGCCGGGCATTGCCGGCGCCCCACCACAGGATGAGGAGCGCGAGTCCCCCGAACAGCAGGGTCATCGCGCGATGCCGTACTGGGCACCGATCCGGCCGCCGACCCGCACTTCGACGCCGCCAATCTCGTGAATGCCGTTCTCCCTGGAAACGCGCGGCCGTGCCGCCGCCGCAGCATGACATTCCGGATTCGGCGGAAGCCGCACCCCTTCGGGCGCGTCCTCAGGGCAGAGCTGACGAGTGGGCCCGCGCGCGCTCCCCTCCCCCGCCGCAGCCGCGGTGACGGTTGCGACGAGCAGGAAGGCCGCAACGGATCGGGTATCGAGAAACATGAACTGCCTTTGTCGAAGCCCGCGACCCTATCGCCGCGCGTTGGCGATGACGAGCCGGCGTTCGAGAGTTGAGTCCCGCGGGTGTTACAGACGCGACTCGGCGACGTCGGCGGTAGTCACGCGCACGGTACGGGTCCGGCCGTTGCGCTCCACCGTGAATTCCACCGTAGAACCGAGGCCGGCAGATTCCATCGCGGCGGTGAAATCGGCGAGGCGGTGTACCGGCTGCCCGGCCGCACCGACGATGACATCGCCGATTTCACCGGTCTGCGTATCGACGCCGCGCAGTCCCGCATTCGCGGCGGGCGATCCACGGAGAACCCGCAGCACCACGACGCCGTCGATGCCGAGGCGTGCGGCGGTCGCCTCCTCACCGGCGATGATGCCGATCCCGGGGGTGCGGACGCGCCCGTTGCGGATCAACTCCGGCACGATCCGGTTCACGACGTCGACGGGGATGGCGAAGCCGATCCCGGCGCTCGCCCCCGACGGCGAGAAGATCGCGGTGTTGACCCCGATGAGCCGGCCGGCGGAATCGAGCAGCGGGCCGCCGGAATTACCGGGGTTGATCGCCGCATCGGTCTGGATGACGCCCGACAGCTCGCGCCCTTCGCCGGTGGGGAGACGGCGCTGGAGTGCGCTGACGACGCCGGTGGTCAGGGTATGGTCGAGACCGAACGGGTTGCCGATGGCGAAGGCCGATTGCCCGACCTTGAGGTCGGACGAGGTCCCGATGGCGAGCGGCGGCGGCATCGCGGCGATGCGCCCGAGTCGGAGCACCGCGAGATCATAGCTCGGCGCCGTACCGACCACCGTCGCGGCGATCACCTCTCCCGAGGAGAGCCGCACCGAGATCGACCCCCCGCCTTTCACCGCGGCGTCGACCACGTGGTTGTTGGTGACGATGTGACCGCCGGCATCCCAGACCAACCCGGTGCCGGTCTGCGCGCCGCCGCCGCTCTGCCGCTCGCCGTCCTCGGATTCGACGCCGAGCAGGGCGCGTCCCTGTGCGGCGGCCTGGGCAAAGACGTGCACGACGGAAGGGCTGGCGCGGGCGAACAGCGCCACAGTGGAGGCCTCGGCCGGGGCAAGGTCACCCCGCGCTGTCACTGCGCGCGGCGTCTGCGCCGAAAACAGGAACGCGGTCACGTAAGGCTGGGCCACCAACAGCGCGAACAGGACGAGGGCCGCGCTCAACCCAATCCTCACGAACCGATCCGGCATGTTGCATCCCTTTTACCACGCTGGAAAATTCGTATCGGTGCGCGGCCGCATTAACTCCTCGGTGACGCAATTCCCGTCAACTGGATCCAAGGGCGACACGGCCAGGGTGCGTCAGCACACCGTCTCCCCACGATGACGTAGCTACAACTCTCGATCACCGCGAGATCTACAAAACAGACATAAACGGAAACAGCGTCCAGATGCAGCCATATGGCGCATTATGCTTCAGACATAATGCTCCGCATGAGGGATAGTGCGTCGAAACAGTGGCGGTTTTAAATACCGTGCCTGAATTGATCGCAAAGCTGCCCTAGAGATGCTTCCATTCACATCGATACAGAGCCCCATCGGCCGTTCAGATTCGCCTCTTTAACAGTGTGCGGACCGGGCTGCCGGCATCGTGGGGAACGTCCCTCCCGATTCAAGGAACAGGCATCATGGAAACCGAAGCCCTCGAACGACCGGCCGATCTGACGATCTGGCGTACTGCCCCGGTCCCCGCTCCCCTCGCTCAGCCCGCTCGCTACGAGACCCTGCGCGAGGCGATCAAGGCCGCTGCCGGCGCCCTCACCGATCCGGCCAAGCAGCCGTGGATCATCACGGAAGAGGGCGAGATCCTCTCCCCGAACTGGATCCGCACCTACCTCAACTGAGCCGATCCGTCGGCGCCGAATCCGGCGCCGCCCGCATCGCGAGCCGACCGCCGCACCGTCCGCGGCCGGCTCACGAGCGTCGCTAGACCGTATGAAACGCTCATCAACACAAACCACGACTGGAATTCCTTCACGGAGGCCAACGGCCGGCGGGTCGCCTGCCGCGGGCATAGCCATCTGCGGGCGGGGGTGCCGGATAGTCTCGGCGAGCCAGATGGAGGCTGCTACCAAGTCCGACGCCAACAAGAAGCGGCATCCCGCGGTGAATGCATCCGAGTTCAAAATCCGCCCACCTCTGGCCGAACAGCAGCGCGCTCACCGCGAACGCCGCGACGTGCCTGTCCAAGCGAAAGTGGTGACTGATGAAATTCGGTTCGATCGCCCCAGCTGGCGGCAGCGTGAGCGCCAAAGGCGAATGATGCGAGGACCGGAAATCGAACTGACTTCAGACGCTGGCGATCTTACGAACGCGTCTTAGCGCACAGGGATGCGGTCAAAAGCTGTACGCCGGTCAGAGGCAGGCTGCGTCGGCCTAAGAAGCCAGACGCGCGCGGCGCTCGCGGTGACGGTTTCGTGTCCGGTTGAGCCGTCCTCGGCGAGGCCGGGTCAGCGGGTCAATGAGGCAAGAAAAAAGGCCGCTCCGAAGAGCGGCCCGAAGTCTAGGGAGGAAACGCCCAAGAAGGGCTGCCGGACCACGACGCCATCGCGATCCCGCAATGCACAAAGTAGAGTGCGCCGCACAAATAGCAAGGGACTTCCGTCCGCCCCCGCCCATCATCGGTGCATGCCCCTCGGGCGCCCTGCGCAACACTCAGGCGCGCCAACGGAGCGCCACGCTTACGCTTGATGCTCGCTCAGCAGGCGCGCAATTTCAGCCTTGAGCGGCTCGGACAAGTCCTTCCGCTCCAGCGCGTAGGCGATGTTGGCCGTGAGGAAGCCGAGCTTCGAGCCGGTATCGTAGGTCCGGCCCTCGTAGCGCATACCGAAGAATTGCTGCTCCTGCGCCAGCTTGATCATCGCATCGGTGAGCTGAATTTCTCCGCCCGCACCCTTTTCGCCATGGGCGAGGATGTCGAAGATCTCGGGCTGGAGGATATAGCGGCCGGAGATGATGAAATTCGAGGGCGCAGTGCCGGCCTTCGGTTTTTCGACCATACCGTTGATTTCGAAGGTCTGCCCGAAGGTCTCGCCGACGCCGACAATACCGTACTGGTGCGTCTCATCGGGCTTCACCTCTTCGACGGCGATGACGTTGCCACCGTGCCGCTCATAGGCCGAAAGCATCTGCTGCATGCAGCCGCGGCTCAACATATCCGGCAACAGCACCGCGAAGGGTTCGTCGCCGACGATCTCGCGGGCGCACCACACCGCATGACCGAGGCCGAGCGGTGCCTGCTGCCGGGTGAAGCTGGTCTGGCCGGCGGCCGGCAGATCGCGCTTGAGTTCCTGGTATGCGGCGTCCTTGCCGCGCTCCTGCAACATGCGGTCGAGTTCGAATGCCACGTCGAAATGGTCCTCGATCACGGCCTTGCCGCGACCGGTGACGAAGATGAAGTGCTCGATGCCGGCTTCACGGGCCTCGTCGACCACATGTTGGACCACCGGCCGGTCGACCACCGTCAGCATTTCCTTCGGAACGGCCTTCGTCGCCGGAAGGAAGCGAGTGCCTAAGCCCGCGACAGGAAGAACGGCCTTGCGAATCGGTTTCATCAAACGGGACCCGGTGGCAAAGAGGAGAGTGTGAAGAGCCTGACAGACGAGCAGTTTCAGTTGCGGCGCCCCTGCGCGATCCCGGCAATGGGCTCGCGCGGTGCACGCGATCTACGGCATAAACGACAACACGGTTTTCCGATATATCTGCGCTGTAAGGTTTAAGAGGGCTCTGGGCGATGGCGGTTCTTGTGACGGGCGGAGCCGGCTACATCGGCAGCCACATGGTGTTGGCGTTGCTCGATGCAGGCCATGAAGAGATCGTCGTTCTCGATGATCTCTCCACAGGTTTCGATTGGGCGCTGCCGCCCGAGGTCAAGCTCGTAATCGGCGACGTGGCCGATCAGGCGCTGGTGACCGAGATCATCCTCCAGCACCGCATCGACGCGGTTGCGCATTTCGCCGCCAAGATCGTCGTGCCGGAATCGGTGGCCGATCCGCTGGGCTATTACCTCGCCAATACGGTGAAGACCCGCGCGCTGATCGAGACGGTGGCGCGCACGGGCGTCAAGCACGTGATCTTTTCCTCCACCGCAGCGGTCTACGGTGAGCCGGAGATCGTTCCGGTTCCGGAGAATCTTCCGGCCTCGCCGATCAATCCTTACGGCCGCTCCAAGCTGATGAGCGAGTGGATGATCGCCGATGCCGCCGCGGCGCATGGATTCTCCTATGTCATCCTGCGTTACTTCAACGTCGCCGGGGCCGACCCGCGCGGGCGCACCGGTCAATCGACCCCCAATGCCACACACCTGATCAAGGTCGCGACCCAGGCCGCCCTGGGCCAGCGGACGCATCTCGATGTCTACGGCACCGATTATCCGACCCGGGACGGCTCGTGTCTGCGCGACTACATCCAGGTCTCGGATCTGGCCGAAGCCCACCGGGTGGCGCTCGACCACCTGCGGGCGGGCGGCGAGAGCCTGACCATGAATTGCGGATACGGCCAGGGCTACTCGGTTCTCGAAGTCATCGACGTGGTCAAACGCGTCTCCGGCCGTGATTTCGAGGTGCGGTTGTCGCCGCGCCGTCCCGGCGATCCCGCCCAGATCGTCGCAAAAGCCGACCGTATCCGGCAACTCGGTTGGCAGCCGCGACACGACGACCTCGACGGCATCGTCGCCCAGGCCTTCGCCTGGGAAGAGGCTCTGACCCGCCGCAACCGTACGTGAAGCACACCATTACCGCTGCCCTTGCCGGCGTGATCGCACAGGGTGCCATCAGTCAGTGTGCCTGGGCCGAGCCCGGGCGCGCCCCCGCTCTCGTGAAGGTCCGAAACCCGGTCGAGGCCGCCAGCGACCCTGCCGAGACGGGCTTTCGGGTATTCGTCGAGGCTCTACGGCCGGATGCGACCGCAAGGGGCGTCTCACGCGCGATCTTCGACGCGGCCTTCCGCGATGTCGCCACGCCGGATGCGGAGGTGCTGGCGCGGACTAGGCGTCAGGGCGAGTTCGCACGTCCGGTCTGGGAGTACCTCGTGGGCGCGGTCTCCCCGGGCCGGATCACGCGTGGGCGAGCGCAAGGCGCGCGTCTGGCGGCGACGCTCGCGTCCATCGAGGCACAGACCGGCGTCCCCCGCGCCATCGTGCTGGCATTCTGGGGGATCGAGTCCGATTTCGGCGCAAGTGCCGGCACCGTCTCGACGATTCGGGCGCTCGCGACCCTGGCGCAGGCCCGGTTTCGTGGAAATCTGTTCCGCGAAGAATTGCTCGCCGCGCTCACCATCCTGGAACGCGGCGACATCACCCCGGCTCGCATGAAAGGCTCCTGGGCCGGAGCGATGGGGCAGGTTCAGTTCTTGCCGTCGAGCTTTCTCGCCCACGCGGTGGATTTCGACGGCGACGGCCATCGCGATATCTGGAACTCGGATGCCGACGCCCTCGCCTCGATTGCAGGCTACCTCAAGAATCTGGGCTGGAATCCGGGGCTGTCCTGGGGATATGAGGTCGTTCTGCCCGCCGACTTCGACCTGACGCGCTACCGCGCCGATCTCGCCGACTTCGCGCGTCGCAGCGTGCACCGGACCGACGGTGCTGCGCTGCCGGTCTCGGGCGAGGCCAGCGTGTTCCTACCTGGAGGCATCGGCGGACCGGCCTTCCTCATCACCGGCAATTTCGAGGTGGTTCGCGCCTACAACACCTCGGATGCCTACGCGCTGGCGGTCGGGCATCTCGCCGATCGGCTCGCTGGTGGTCCTGCCCTCGCGGCCGCCTGGCCGAGCAAGGCGGCACGTCTCGATACCGATGGTCTACGCGCGCTCCAGACCGGATTGGCAGCACGTGGGCTCTATGCCGGCGATGCCGATGGCCGGGCCGGCCCCAAGCTGCGGGACGCGGTACGGCAATATCAAATTGGACAGGGTATTCCGGCAGATGGGTATGCCACGCCGGCACTTCTCGCTCGGGTGAAGGGCGGCCCTTAGACCTCGGCGGCTTCCTCGGCTAGACTGTGATCTCCCTTAAGGGTGCACCTTATTGCGCCCCCTGCGACAGATTTCGAGATCGTTGCCATTTCCAGGTCGTTTCCATGTCGAGGTCGTTTCCCATGACGCTTCCGGCGCCGCGTGTGGCCTGTTCCTTGATCGTCTGCATCGGTCTTCTCCTGGTCGGGTCCGTGCCGGTCCGGGCGCAATGGGGCGATTCCTACGACGCGCCGCAAAGGCGCTCACGCGACGTCTATCGCGACGACAGCGGCTACGGCGCGCGACAAGCCAATCGCCGCTACGCGCCGCCGCCTCAGGAGGCGCCGCGCCAGTTCTACTGGCCATGGGAGGACCGCCCGCAACAAGCCCAACCCGCACCAGTCTCACCAAGTGCGCGTCAGCCGCCCCGGCAACGCGGGCCAAGCTACGCCGACGATCCGCGCTCCTCACGTGAGGACACGCGTCCGGTCCGGCGGCGTCCGCGCCCGGTTCCGCTCGTCGCCCAGCCCAAACCCGTCGCCCCCAAGGCCGAGCCGGCCACCCGCATCGCGGTCTTCGGAGATTCCTTGGCCGGATATCTCAGCAGCGGCCTCGACGACGTCTTCGAGGACAATGCCGATGTCGGCGTGCTCGACCGTTCGAAGCCGGACAGCGGCTTGGTGCGTAAGGACGTTGTCGACTGGCCGAAGGCGGCCGAAGACTTCCTGAAGGCCAATCCTAAGGTCGCCTTCGCCCTCGTGATGCTCGGTGCCAATGACCGGCAGCCGATCCGCGACAACGACCAATCCGTCGAGCCGTTGAGCGAGCGGTGGCGCGCGCTCTACGCGGAGCGCGTCGATGCGATGGTCAAGGTGTTCACCGACCGCAAGATTCCGCTGATCTGGGTCGGCACCCCACCGATGAAATCGGAATCCCTCGCCAAGGATCTCGCTGTCATCAACGACATCTGTCGCGAGCGCGTCGCCAGGGCCGGGCAGACCTACGTGGATATCTGGCCGGGTTTCGTCGACGACCGGAACCGCTATGCAGCGAACGGGCCGGACCTGGAAGGCCAGGAGGCGAAGTTGCGCACCTCCGATGGCGTGCACTTCACCAAGGCGGGCGCGCGCAAGGTCGCCCACTTCGCCGATGTGGAGCTCAAGCGGCTAATGGGAGCAGGCTCACCCGAGCAGCCCGCGGCTCCGGTCGCGACCGCGCCGATGCCGACACTCGACAACGAACCGGTCAAGCTCGACGACGCGGCTGCCATCGATCGTCAGATCACCGCCATGCTGCCGAGCCTGCCCGAGCCGCCCGGTATCCCGGCCCTCCCGATCAAGCCGCTGGCCGGTCCAGTTTTACCGCTCGGCCGCAGCGAAATCACGCCGGGGGGAACCCTGATTAGCAGTCGACCGCGCGACGGTGACCCAACAGGGAATGTCGAGCGGGCGCTTCTGCGCGGAGCGGCGCCATTGCCTCAACCCGGCCGGGCCGACGACTTCAAGTGGCCGCCGGGGTGAACACGCGCGGCCTCGCGTCCAGTTTGACCGGCCCCGCGCAGCGGGACCGGTCGTCGCCTCAGCGCGGCAGGATGCTGACACCCATCAGCGCTTCGTCGATCGAGCGCGCGGCCTGCCGGCCTTCCCGGATCGCCCAGACGACGAGGGACTGACCCCGGCGCATGTCGCCGGCAGCGTAAATCTTCTCGTTGGAGGTCCGGTAATCGGTCACATCGGCGGTGACGTTGCCGCGCTTGTCCATCGCGACGCCGGACTCCTCGAGAAGCCCCTTGCGGAGCGAACCGGCGAAACCGATCGCCAGGAACACGAGATCGGCCGGCAGAACGAACTCTCCGCCGGGCACGGGCTGGCGCTTGTCGTCGACCCGAGTGCAGACCACGCCGGTGAGCTTGCCCTTCTTGCCCTCGAGCCGAAGGGTCGCCGCCTGGAACTCGCGCTCGGCGCCTTCGGCTTGGCTCGACGAGGTGCGCATCTTGGTGGGCCAGTACGGCCAGACCGAGAGCTTGTCCTCGCGCTCGGGCGGCCGGGGCCGGATGTCGAGCTGCGTCACCGACAGGGCGCCCTGGCGGAACGAGGTGCCGACGCAATCGGACGCGGTGTCGCCGCCGCCGATGACGACGACGTTCTTGGCGGTGGCGAGGATCGGTAACTCGCCGTTGCCCGGCATCGGCTCGGCGCCGACGCGACGGTTCGATTGGACGAGGAACGGCATCGCGTAATGCACTCCGATGAGCTCCTGGCCGGGAAGCTGCGGATTGCGCGGGTCTTCGGCACCGCCGGCAAACAGGACTGCGTCGAACTCGGCGGTGAGTTCGTCGAGCGGCTTCGTCACACCGACATTGACGCCATAATAGAAGCGGACGCCCTCTGCCTCCATTTGCTTCACGCGCCGATCGATATGGCGCTTCTCCATCTTGAAGTCGGGAATGCCGTAGCGCAGCAGGCCGCCGGCCTTCGGCTCGCGCTCGAAGACGTGGACGTCGTGGCCGACGCGGGCGAGCTGCTGGGCCGCCGCCATGCCGGCGGGGCCCGAGCCGATGACGGCGACCTTCTTGCCGGTGCGGTGTCCGGCCGGCTCGGGCTTCACCCAGCCGTTGTTCCAGGCGCGATCGGCGATTGCCTGCTCGATGGTCTTGATCGCCACCGGCTGGTTTTCGAGATTCAGCGTGCACGCCTCCTCGCAAGGCGCCGGGCAGATGCGCCCGGTGAATTCGGGAAAGTTGTTTGTGGAGTGGAGGTTACGCGCCGCCTCCTCCCAATCCGACTGGAAGACGAGTTCGTTCCAGTCGGGAATCTGGTTGTGGACCGGGCAGCCGGTATCGCCATGGCAGAACGGGATGCCGCAATCCATGCAGCGCGCCGCCTGCTTTTTCAGGTCGTGCTCGTCGAGCGGCAGCGTGAACTCACGAAAATGCCGCACGCGGTCGGCGGCGAGCTGGTACTTCTGCTCTTGCCGATCGAATTCGAGGAAGCCCGTGACCTTGCCCATCGTGACCGTCTTTCGCGAGTCTAGCTGATCGTCGTGCGGAAGGCGGCCGAATACGGCCTGTTCCGCTGATTGACTATGCGGTGCCCTTACCCGAGGGCAGCTTCAAGGGCCGCCGCATCGTATTCCTGCGCGAAAGCTCCACTGCAACGTGTGAGCCAAGCCCGGATCGCCGGCCTCCCCTCCGGGGAGAATCCGACCTGTTCGACCCATGGCGTATAACCCAAGAGTGCAACATTCGCGATGATTGCGCCGCGACCGACCAACCGGGCTGCGTCCGAGTTCGGTGCAACGCAGTCCATGGGCCGAAACGACCAGCGGCGATCCGAACTTTCGGAAATTCCCAGAATCGGGATCCCCGAAAATTCGGATCCGCGCACTACTCGGCTGCCACCGGCATCCGCGCCATTTCCATCTCGCGCAACGCCCGGCGGTACTCCACCGGCATCACTTTGACGAACCTGGTGCGGTAGCCGGCCCAATCCTCCAGGATCGCCTTGGCACGCGGGGACCCCGTGTATTTCAGGTGATTGGTGATGAGCTGGCTCAGGCGCTCCTCGTCGTGGCCGGACATATCGGCCAGGATGTCGACGCGCCCCTTGGTCTCGAGGTCGCCGTCCTGGTGGAAGCGACGCATCAGGTCGTCCTCCTCCTCGACGGGCTCGAGATCGACCATCGAGAGATTGCAGCGGGCGGCGAAAGAGCCGTCGGCATCGAGCACGTAGGCGATGCCGCCGGACATGCCGGCCGCGAAGTTGCGCCCGGTCTCGCCGATGGACACCACGACACCGCCGGTCATGTACTCGCAGCCATGGTCGCCCATGCCTTCGACCACCGCGATGGCGCCGGAATTGCGCACGGCGAAGCGCTCGCCGGCCGAGCCGCGGATGTAGCACTCACCCGCGATGGCCCCGTACAGGACGGTGTTGCCGGCCATGATCGTGTGCGACGGCGGTGCCCGAAGGGCATCGGACGGCCGGATGATCAGCTTGCCGCCCGACAGACCCTTGCCGACGTAATCGTTGGCATGGCCGGTCAGGACCACGGTGACACCGGCCGCGAGCCAGGCGCCGAAGCTCTGGCCGGCGGTGCCGGACAGGTTCACCCGGATCGTGTCGTCGGGCAGGCCCTCGTGGCCATAGAGCTTGGCCACCGCGCCCGACAGCATCGCGCCGGCGGTGCGGTCCGAGTTCCGGATGACCTCGTCGATCACCACGGTCTCACCGCTCTCCAACGCAGCCTTGGCGCCGGCGAGAAGGCGACGGTCGAGAACATCGTCGATGGGGTGCTTCTGCTTCTCGACGTGGCGGATGGCGATCTCCGGCCCGACATCGGGGCGGTGGAACAACTTCGAGAAATCGAGGCCGCGGGCCTTCCAGTGCTTGACCACCTCCAGGCTGTCGAGGAAGTCGGCACGGCCGATCAGGTCCTCGAGCTTGGTGTAGCCCATCGCCGCCATCAGCTCGCGCAACTCCTCCGCCACGAAGAAGAAGTAGTTGATCACGTGCTCGGGCGTGCCCTTGAAGCGCTTGCGCAGCACCGGGTCCTGCGTCGCCACGCCGACCGGGCAGGTGTTGAGGTGGCACTTGCGCATCATGATGCAGCCGGCCGCGATCAGCGGCGCGGTGGAGAAGCCGAACTGATCGGCACCGAGCAGGGCCGCGACGAGCACGTCGCGCCCGGTGCGGATGCCTCCATCGGCCTGCAGCACCACCCGGCCACGCAAGTGGCTGAGCACCAGGGTCTGTTGGGTTTCGGCAAGGCCAGTCTCCCACGGACCGCCGGCGTGCTTGATGGAGGTGAGCGGCGCCGCGCCCGTACCGCCGTCGAAGCCGGAGATGGTGATGTGGTCGGCCCGCGCCTTGGCGACGCCGGTGGCCACCGTGCCGACTCCGACTTCGGAGACCAGCTTCACCGAGACGTCGGCGGCGGGATTGACGTTCTTCAGGTCGAAGATCAGCTGGGCCAGATCCTCGATCGAGTAGATGTCGTGGTGTGGCGGCGGCGAGATCAGGCCGACGCCCGGGGTGGCGTAGCGGACCTTGGCGATCTTGGCGTCGACCTTGTGGCCGGGCAGCTGGCCGCCCTCGCCGGGCTTGGCGCCCTGCGAGACCTTGATCTGCATCATGTCGGCGTTGACGAGATATTCGGTGGTCACGCCGAATCGGCCCGAGGCCACCTGCTTGATCGCCGAGCGGCGCGAGCGCCCGTCGGCCATCGGCTTGAAGCGCTCGACCTCCTCGCCGCCCTCGCCCGAGTTCGAACGACCGCCGAACGAGTTCACCGCGATGGCCAGCGTCTCGTGCGCCTCCTTCGAGATCGACCCGTACGACATGGCGCCGGTGGCGAAGCGCTTGACGATGTCGACCGCCGGCTCGACCGCCTCGATGGCGACGGGCTCGCGGCCGAGTTCGGCGGCCTGCTTGATCCGGAACAGGCCCCGGATGGTCTTGAGGTGGTTCTCCTGCTCGTTCACCAGCTTGGCGTATTCGCGGTAGCGATCGGGCAGCCCGAGGCGCACCGCGTGCTGCAGCGTCGCGACGGAATCCGGGGTCCAGGTGTGGCTCTCGCCGCGCAGGCGGTAGGCGTACTCGCCGCCGACATCGAGCGCGGTCCGGTAGATCGGCGCGTCGCCGAAGGCGTCCGAGTGACGCCGCGTGGTTTCCTCGGCGACCTCGGCCATGCCGATGCCTTCGATGGTGGTCGCGGTGCCGAAGAAGTCGCGGGCGACGAAGGCCGAGTTCAGGCCGATGGCGTCGAAGATCTGGGCGCCGCAATAGGACTGGTAGGTGGAGATGCCCATCTTGGACATCACCTTCAGCAGGCCCTTATCGATCGACTTGATGTAGCGGTAGACGATCTCGTCGGGGGTCAGGTCCGGCGGGAACTCGTCCTTCATCGCGATCAGCGTCTCGAAGGCGAGATACGGGTTGATCGCCTCGGCGCCGTAGCCGGCCAGACAGGCGAAGTGGTGCACCTCGCGCGGCTCGCCCGACTCGATCACGAGCCCCACCGACGTGCGAAGCCCCTTGCGGATCAGGTAGTTGTGCACCGCCGCCGTCGCCAGCAGCGCCGGGATCGCGATGCGATCTGGGCCGACGCCACGATCCGACAGGATAATAATGTTGTAGCCGCCGCGGACCGCGACCTCGGCCCGGTCGCACAGGCGATCCACCGCGCCTTCCATGGCGGCAGCACCGGTCTCGGCCGGGAAGGTCATGTCGAGAGTCTTGGTGTCGAAACGATCCTCGAAATGGCTGATCGAGCGGATCTTCTCGAGATCGCCATTGGTCAGGATCGGCTGTCGCACCTCGAGCCGCTTCTTGCGGGACGCGCCTTCCATGTCGAGCAGGTTCGGGCGCGGACCGATGAACGAGACGAGGCTCATCACGGCCTCTTCGCGGATCGGGTCTATCGGCGGGTTGGTGACCTGCGCGAAGTTCTGCTTAAAGTAGCTGTAGAGCGACTTCGGCTTGTCCGAAAGCGCCGAAAGCGGGGTGTCGGTGCCCATCGAGCCAACGGCCTCCTGGCCGGTGACGGCCATCGGCGTCATCAGCAGCTTGAGGTCTTCCTGGCTGTAGCCGAAGGCCTGCTGGCGATCGAGCAGCGGCACATCCGAGCGCGAGGCGCGCGGGATGACCGGCTTGAGGTCTTCCAGCACGATCTGGGTGTTCTTGACCCACTCGGCATAGGGGTGCGCGGCGGCGAGCTCGCTCTTGATATCCTCGTCCGAGACGATGCGGCCCTTCTCTAGGTCGATCAGCAGCATCCGGCCCGGCTGAAGCCGCCAGGACTCGACGATCTTCTCGTCGGGGATCGGCAGCACGCCCATCTCAGAGGCGAGCACCACGAGGCCGTCATCGGTGACGAGGTAGCGGGCGGGGCGCAGACCGTTGCGATCGAGGGTCGCGCCGATCTGGCGGCCGTCGGTGAAGCACACGGCGGCCGGGCCGTCCCACGGCTCCATCAGCGCCGCGTGATACTCGTAGAACGCCTTGCGCTCTTCGTTCATCAGCGGATTGCCGGCCCAGGCCTCGGGGATCAGCATCATCATCGCGTGGGCGAGCGAGTAGCCGCCCTGCACGAGGAACTCGAGGGCGTTGTCGAAGCAGGCGGTGTCGGACTGGCCTTCGTAGGAGATCGGCCACAGCTTCGAGATGTCGTTGCCGAACAGATCGGAATCGACGCTCGCCTGTCGCGCCGCCATCCAGTTGACGTTGCCGCGCAGCGTGTTGATCTCGCCGTTATGCGCCACCATCCGGTAGGGGTGAGACAGACGCCAGGTCGGGAAGGTGTTGGTGGCGAAGCGCTGATGCACGAGCGCCAATCCCGAGATGAAGCGCTCGTCCAGCAGGTCGCGATAATATTCGCCGAGCTGGCTCACCAGAACCATGCCCTTATAGACGATGGTCCGGGTGGACAACGACACGGGGTAATACGTGTCGGTACGCGCGTCCTTGAGACCGTAGACCTTGTTCGAGATCACCTTGCGGACAGTGAACAACCGGCGCTCGAAGGCGTCCTCGTCCACGCTGGTGGCGGGGCGGCCGATGAACAGCTGGCGGTGATGCGGTTCGGTCTCCTTGACCATCACGCCGAGATCGCTCGGATCGACGGGGACGTCGCGCCATCCGAGCAGCGGCAGGCCCTCGTCGACGAGGGCCTTCTCGACGATCTGTTCGATGAGTGCGCGCGCCTCGGAATCCTTCGGCATGAAGAACTGGCCGACGCCGTAATGGCCGGGCTCCGGCAACGCGATACCGAGGCCGGCGCATTCCTCCTTGAAGAAGGCGTGCGGGATCTGGGTGAGGATGCCGCAACCATCGCCCATCTTCGGATCGGCACCGACGGCGCCGCGGTGGTCGAGGTTCTTCAGGATCTGGAGACCCTGGGCGACGATCGCGTGGGTGCGCCGGTCGTGCATATCGGCCACGAAGCCGACGCCGCAGGCATCGCTCTCCCGGGCGGGGTCGTACAGCCCCTGCGCCTTGGGCAGCGCGCCGTCACGCACGATCAGCGGCGCGCCGCCGTCACGCGTGGCGGGAATCGACGCCTGAAGCGCCCCGAATTCTGCAGATGCGACCACGCCCACCATCTCTCGCCTCCGACCCGCTCGCTCGCGAGCATGTTTCGTGCCCAAGGCCGATAGGGCCCCAGGTTTGTCTGTCGACAGCATCGGCTCGCGGCGGGTTTTGTGTCGGCGGGACTTCGGTGAGGAAGCGCCCGCTACCCGCGGGCTCGACGCCGGCCTGGTATCAAGCCGTGCGGACCCGGATCGCCGAAACGGCGATCGTCTTGGAATCTCGTTTTTTCGCCGGAAACGTCACCCGCGGAGATCCTTGGCCGAACGGACAGGTTGACTGCCAGAAATGGGACAGCCTTGCTGTCCTAACGATGGAAAGTGACAGATTTTAACAGCTCCAGCAAGTGCCTTGACCAGCGCACAGACCGTTTTCTCAAGAACCGATAGAGCTCACCGCCAGTCGATGGTGACGCAGGCGCTGAAAGCTAGGCGCCGAAGCGGTCCCCGATGGCGCGCGGAGCGAAACGAAATCGATCGAAGGACGCCTGAATCATCCCGCATTCTCGCCCCAATCCGTCGATCTAAAGGCCGGGCCGAGCACAAGCGGCATGCGGGGCAAGACCTTGCGGGCAGACAACGACCGGAGGACCCGCGCCAACAGCGGGCCTCCGGGTTGATGCCGGGATCTGGATCAAGAGGCCACATGGATTCGAGCCGCAGGGCGCCTGTGCGCTCATCGACGTCACGGACCGCCGTTTTGGCAGGCATCGTCTGCCTGTCGACATTCGGACCAGGCGTTGCGTATGCACAATACGCCTATGAGCCGGATGGGCTGATGCCGCCCCGTGCCGTGATCTGGCGCTTGAACGACCGCGGCTTCACCGAAATTTCGCGCCCGCGCTTCGACGGCCGGGCCTATGTGGTCGAAGCGTCCGGTCCGTATGGCGAACGGGTGCGCCTTTTCGTCGATGCGCGCGACGGCGCTATCCTCGGCCGCCAGCGCCTCGGCGCGGCCAGCGCGCCACCGCCCATCCGCGTGGTCCGCCCCGCTCCGGGATATGGCTGGACGGAGGAGGACGAGACGCCGCGCCGGCGGCTTCGCGAAGCCGAACGGATGGTGCCGCCCGCCGACATTCCGGCGATGCCGGGCATGCCGCAGCGGCGCTCCCGCGTTGAAACCCTGTCGCCGCCGCCTGTTCGCACCGAAGGCGCGGAGCGCAATCCGCTCGGCGTGAACCCCGATACCAAGGGTCGCCAGGACGCACCCCGCAAGGTGGTGCGGCTCAACCCACCTGTGAAACCAGCGGCGCCGCGCCCAGCTTCGGACTCGCCGAAGCTCGCCGACACGCCGCCCGCTGCCCCGAAGCCCGAGGCCGCACCGGCGACTGCCGTTCTCGAAGCACCCAAATCGGCCCCGAATCCGACGCCGGCTGCAATCCAGCCGGCTGCTGAGCCACTTGCTCAGCCCCTCGCCTTGTCTCCCGCCCCGTCTCCTGCCCAACCCGCCGCTCCGGAGAAATCCGCGAGCAAGGATTGGAAGGACCCGCCCGCCGATCAGAAGCGGGCGGTGCGGGTGATCGGGGGCGCGACCGTCGTCCCTGGCACGACCGCCAAGGACGAGCCGGCCAAGGACTGAGCGCCAGGCTTACCGGAACAGGATCAGGGCCTTCGCCACGGTGATCCAGATGCCCCAGGCGATGGGAATGCCCACCGCCGTCCAGGCGATGGCCGCGACCGGGCTGAATCCGCCGCGACCAATCCCGTAGGAACCGGCGGTCGGCACGGTCGCCGCTGCACCCTTGACGTTGGCAGCCGCCACCTCCGCGTCGGTCATGAACCACTTCTTGGCCAGTGGCCGGATCAGGAGGTTCGCGATGAAGCCAGCGGCGAGGAAGGCGGCCAGCACGTACATCGTGCGGGTGTAGAGTTGCGCGCCCTGCACCCCGGCATCGACCTGGGCCTGACGAATCCCGGTGACGAGGAACGGTCCGACGATACCGGCAGTCGACCAGGCGGTGAGGAGACGTCCGTGGATGGCGCCCACGAACTGGGTACCGAACACGTCCGCGAGGTAGGCCGGGATGGTGGCGAAGCCGCCGCCGTACATCGACAGGATGATGCAGAAGAACAGCACGAACAGGGCCTGTGAGCCGATGGTCGCTGCCCAGGGGGCCGCTGCGTAGAGGACGAAGCCGAGGGCGAAGAACGTCGCATAGGTGACCTTGCGGCCGATCTTGTCCGACAGCGACGCCCAGAAGAACCGACCGACGATGTTGAACAGCGACAGCAGGCCGACGAAGCCGGCGGCGATGGCCGCGATCTGCGCCTTCTGGCCGGAATCGAGTTGCGCGAAGCCCGTCTCCGGCAGACCGATCAGCTTGCCGCCGAAGATCTCCTGCAACATCGGCGACGCCAGCGCGAGCACACCGATTCCCGCCGAGACGTTGAGGCAGAGCACCGCCCAGAGCAGCCAGAATTGCGGAGTCTTGTGCGCCCGGTCGAGATGGACGTGGCCCGCGGTGATCATGGTGTTCTTCGACACCGGCGGAACCCAGCCATCCGGGCGCCAGCCTGCCGGCGGAACCCGGTAGCCGAAGGCGCCGCACAGCATCGCGACGACATAGATCCCGCCCATCACGGCCAGAGCCTGCCAGACGCCGACGCCGGCCGGCGACTTGAAGTGATTGATCAGCGTATCGGCCAAGGGCGATCCGATCATCGCGCCGCCGCCGAAGCCCATGATCGCCATGCCGGTGGCCATGCCGCGCCGGTCGGGGAACCACTTCACTAGGGTCGAAACCGGAGAGATGTAGCCCAAGCCCAGGCCGATGCCGCCGACGAGGCCCATGCCGATCCAGACCACCCAAAGCTGGTGCACGTAGACGCCGAGCGAACCGATGAGGAAGCCGCCGCCCCAGCACAGGGCGGCGACGATGCCGGCCTTGCGCGGCCCGGCTCGCTCCAGCCAGCCGCCGAACACGGCCGCCGAGAGCCCGAGCATGACGATGCCGATGGAGAACACGATGACGAGGTCGCTGACGCGCCAGTCGCAGCTGGTGGTGAACAGGGCTGTCCACACACTCATGTCGGGGCAGGTCGCGGGCGTCGGCTTCCCGACGCTGAGCGCCCGCGACAACGGCAGCCAGAACACGGACAAGCCGTAAGCCATGCCGATGCAGAGGTGGATCGCCAGGGCTGCCGGCGGCACCAGCCAGCGATTGAAGCCCGCTTTCGCGACGATGTTTTCTCGCGAGAGCCACCCTGGCGCCGCGGCGGAGCCGGTCAGGCCCGCACTGGATATCGAAGTCATTGTATAGCTCCCCGAGGTGTCGACCGTGTATCGGGCCGTTCACCGAAGGAGTTAGGCCATAGCGCGCGTCGTTACGCTATGCTTTTAGCCAGCTGCTGAAATTTTAATCCACGGTGATGCGACAAAAATTTCAATCTCAGCCTGCATCGCTGGCACCGGCTCCCTGGAGTGCTGGATCATGCGTCGCGGCCCGGATCGGGCTCTCCGCGTCCGGCTTGTCGAAGAGCGCCTGAAGCGCCAACGGGTCGAGACCACTGCCCTCTTTGGGGCCGAAGACCTCGATGGCGCGCCGCATTTTCGGCGTCCAGAATGCGACGATATGCTTGTGAATGCCCGCGACCGCCTCATCGTCCGGATACGACCGGAAGAACGTGGCGATCTGGTTCGCCATGCGAACGAGCTTCTGGTCGGTGGTTAGGGCGCTCATGACGGACGACGCTCGGATCGAGGATGGGATGGCGGGCCGGGTTCAGAGGCCTGCGGTGAGGGTCAGGCGCTCGCGGCCGGTGAAGACCGTGAGGGTATCGGAGCGGGCGATGGCGCAGAGGGTCATGCCGTGCATCCGCGCTCGGTCGATGGCGAGCGAGGTCGGCGCCGAGATCGCGACAAGGATCGAGGCGCCGAGGCTCGCGGCCTTCTCGACCATTTCGAACGAACACCGGCTGGTGATGACGACGAAGCCGGACGCCGGATCGGTTCGGTCGCGCATCAACGCGCCGATGAGCTTGTCGAGGGCATTGTGCCGCCCGACATCCTCGCGCACCGCCAGGAGCGACCCGTCGAGACACGCCCAGGCAGCGGCGTGGACCGCGCGGGTCTGGGCATTGAGGACCTGCGCGTCCCCGAGCGCCGTGAGAGCCCGCTGGATCGCGCCGATATCGACCGCCGTCGCGCCGCCGGTCCTGGTCTCGGCCATCGGTAGATCCGCGAGATCCTCGACCCCGCAGACACCGCAGCTTGTGCGCCCACTGATCGCCCGCTTACGCGCGAGATGCTCGCGCAGGCGTCCGGGGGCGAGATCGACGACCAGACGCAATCCGCACTCGCCGTCCTCGACCTGCACGGACCGGATCTCGTCGGCGGAGGCGACGATGCCCTCCGTCAGGCTGAATCCGTAAGCAAAGTCCACGAGGTCGGCCGGACTGGTCATCATCACCGCATACGGGATGCTGCCGTAGACGAGGTTGACCGGCATCTCCACGGCCAGCGGCCGCTCGCCTTCGTGAGCCACCCTGTCGTCATAGGCGATGACCAGGGTCGGGACGCGCCGGGCCGTGTCGGCCGGCGCGTCGATGTCAGGCCGGCTTCGGCTATTCGGCGGCATTCAACTGGGTCGCGATACGGGTCAGGGAGAAGTCCTCTTCGTAGAACTTCGCCTGCCAATCGGAGGGCCGGTTGGTGCGCCGGACCTGCACCGCCGTCACCTTGTACTCGGGGCAATTGGTCGCCCAGTCCGAGTAGTCGGTGGTAATGACGTTGGCGCCGGTCTTGGCGTGGTGGAAGGTGGTGTAGACCACGCCGGGTTGCATCCGCTCAGAGACGACCGCCCTGAGAGCGATGTCGCCGGACCGGCTCTCGAGGGACACCAGATCGCCATCGACCACGCCGCGAACCTCTGCGTCGAAGGGATGGATCTCCAGAACGTCCTCCTCATGCCAGCGCGAGTTCTCCGTGCGGCGGGTCTGCGCGCCGACATTGTACTGCGACAGGATGCGGCCGGTAGTGAGGATGAGCGGGAAGCGCGGCCCGGTGCGCTCCTCGGTGGCGACGTATTCGGTGATCATGAACTTGCCGAGACCGCGGACGAAGCGATCCACGTGCATCATCGGGGTGCCGCGCGGCGCCTCGTCGTTGCACGGCCACTGGATCGAACCGAGTTCGTCGATCTTGGCGAAGCTCACACCCTTGAAGCTCGGCGTGAGCGAGGCGATCTCGTCCATGATCTCGGACGGATGGCTGTAGTTCATCGGGTAACCGAGTGCGTTGGAGAGCAGGATCGTACCCTCCCAGTCGCCGACGCCCGCCAGCGGCGGCATCACCTTGCGCACGCGCGAAATGCGGCGCTCGGCATTGGTGAAGGTGCCGTCCTTCTCCAGGAACGATGCCCCCGGCAGGAAGACGTGGGCGTATTTCGCCGTCTCGTTCAGGAAGATGTCCTGAATGACGATGCACTCCATCGCCATCAGGCCGGCGGTGACGTGGTGGGTGTCGGGATCGGACTGGGCGATGTCCTCGCCCTGAATGTACATGCCCTTGAAGGCGCCATCGACGGCTTCGTCGAGCATGTTGGTGATGCGCAGGCCCGGATCCTTGTCGAGCGACACGCCCCAGAGCGACTCGAAGGTCTCGCGGGTGGCATCGTCCGAGACGTGGCGGTAGCCCGGAAGCTCGTGCGGGAACGAGCCCATGTCGCACGAGCCCTGAACGTTGTTCTGGCCGCGCAGGGGGTTCACGCCGGCACCCAGCATCCCGATGTTGCCGGTGGCCATAGCGAGGTTGGCCATGCCCATCACCATGGTGGAGCCTTGGCTGTGCTCGGTGACGCCGAGGCCGTAATAGATGCCCGCAGCCCCGCCGGTGGCGTAGAGCCGGGCGGCGGCGCGCAGCTCGACCGGATCGATCCCGGTGTAGATCGCCTGCGCCTCGGGGGAATGACGCTCGTCGGCGACGAAGCGAGCCCAGGCCTCGAAGTCCACGAGATCGCACCGCTCGCGAACATAAGCCTCGTCGACGAGGCCTTCGGTGACGATGACGTGCGCCATGGAATTGATGAAGGCGACGTTCGAACCGGGCTTCAGCGGCAGGTGATGGTCGGCCGCGATGTGGGGCGACTTCACGAGATCGATCTTGCGCGGATCGGCGACGATGAGACGGGCGCCCTCACGCAGGCGCTTCTTCATGCGCGAGGCGAAGACCGGGTGGCCGTCGGTCGGATTGGCGCCGATCACCAGGATCACGTCGGAATGCGCCACCGAGGCGAAGTCCTGCGTACCCGCCGAGGTGCCGAGGGTCGACATCAGGCCGTAGCCGGTAGGCGAATGACAGACCCGGGCGCAGGTATCGACGTTGTTGTTGCCGAAGGCGGCACGAACGAGCTTCTGGACGAGGTAGGCTTCCTCGTTGGTGCAACGCGACGAGGTGATGCCACCGACCGAATCCTTGCCGTACTTGGCCTGGATGCGCTTGAATTCGGAGGCGGCGCGATCGATCGCGACTTCCCACGACACTTCCTGCCAGGGGTCCGTGATCTTGTCGCGGATCATCGGCTTGGTGATGCGGTCCTTGTGTGTGGCGTAGCCATAGGCGAAGCGGCCCTTGACGCAGCTATGGCCTTCATTCGCCTTGCCGCCCTTGTAGGGCACCATGCGGACGATGCGGGTGCCCTGCATCTCGGCCTTGAACGAGCAACCGACGCCGCAATAGGCGCAGGTGGTGATCTCGGAATGGTCCGGCTGACCATGCTCGATGATCGACTTCTCCTGGAGCGTCGCGGTCGGGCAGGCCTGCACGCAGGCGCCGCAGGACACGCACTCGGAATTGAAGAAATCGGTCGGACCGGCAGCGACGCGGCTGTCGAAGCCGCGGCCGGAGATCGTCAGCGCGAAGGTGCCTTGGGTCTCCTCGCAGGCGCGGACGCAGCGGTTACAGACGATGCACTTCGACGGATCGTAGGTGAAATACGGGTTCGAGGTGTCCTTGGCGAGGAACTGGTCGGAACTCGGCTTGACGTGGTTGGCGCCGTCATAGCCGTAGCGCACGTCGCGCAGGCCGACAGCGCCGGCCATGTCCTGCAACTCGCAATCGCCATTGGCGGCGCAGGTCAGGCAGTCGAGCGGGTGATCGGAGATGTAGAGCTCCATCACGCCCTTGCGGAGCTTGGCGAGCTTATCGTTCTGGGTCGAGACCACCATGCCGTTCTCGGCGGGCGTGGTGCAGGAGGCGGGCGTACCGCGGCGACCTTCGATCTCCACCAGGCAAAGGCGGCAGGAGCCGAAGGCTTCCAGGGAGTCGGTGGCGCACAGCTTCGGGATCTGGGTCCCGACATGCATCGCCGCCGCCATCACCGATGTTCCGGCCGGAACGGTGACGCTCATGCCGTCGATCGTCAGGGTGACGGTCTGCTCGGAGACCCGGATCGGGGTGCCGTAATCGATCTCTTTGATGAGGGCCATGGGTCGCGGCTCCTTATTCGGCAGCAACGGACATCGGTCCGCGCTGCTGGAAATCCTCGGGGAAATGGGTGATCGCGCTCATCACGGGCATCGGCGTGAGCCCGCCCATGGCGCAAAGCGACCCATCGGTCATGACGTCGCAAAGGTCGGCCACGATGGCCAGATTTTCGGTCGGCCGGATACCGGCAATGACCTTGTCCATGGTCTCGACGCCGCGCGTCGCACCGATCCGGCACGGCGTGCACTTGCCGCAGGATTCCACCGCGCAGAACTCGAAGGCGAACCGCGCCTGCTTGGCCATGTCGACGGTGTCGTCGAACACCACGATGCCGCCATGACCGACGAGGCCCTTCTTGGCCGCCATCGCCTCGTAATCGAGGGGCGTATCGAGGAGATGGTCGGGGAAGTAGGCGCCGAGCGGGCCACCCACCTGGACCGCGCGGATCGGCCGGCCACTCTGCGTGCCGCCACCGAAATCCTCGATGATTTCGCGCAACGTAATGCCGAAGGCGTACTCGATCAGGCCGCCATGCTTGATGTTGCCGGCGAGCTGGATCGCCAGGGTGCCGAGCGAGCGGCCCATGCCGTAATCGGCATAGGCCTTGGCGCCGTGCTCCAGGATGTAGGGCACGGCCGTGAAGGTCATCACGTTGTTGACCAGGGTCGGCTGGCCGAGGAAGCCCTTGAGCGCCGGGATCGGCGGCTTGGCCCGGACGATTCCCCGGCGGCCTTCCAGGCTCTCCAACAGCGAGGTCTCCTCGCCGCAGATATAGGCGCCGGCACCGAGACGGACCTCGAGATGGAACGCCTTGCCCGAGCCCATGATGTTATCGCCGAGGAAACCGCCCTTGCCGGCATTGGCGATCGCCTCTTTCAGGGTGGCGAATGCCTGTGGGTATTCGGAGCGCAGATAGATGTAGCCCCGGGTGGCACCCGTCGCGATGGACGCGATGGTCATGCCCTCGATGAGGTTGAAGGGGTCGCCCTCCATCATCATGCGGTCGGCGAAGGTGCCGGAATCGCCTTCGTCCGCATTGCAGACCACGTATTTCTGCTCGGACGAAGCGAGCATCACCGTGTTCCACTTGATGCCGGCCGGGAAGCCTGCACCGCCGCGGCCGCGCAGGCCGGAATCACGAACCTGACCGACGATGCCGGCGGCATCGAGCTTCAGTGCAGCTTCGAGACCGTTATAGCCGCCATGCGCCCGGTAATCCTCCACCGAGACCGGATCGACCACGCCGCAGCGCTGGAAGGTCAGGCGATGCTGCCGGGCGAGATAGGGCATCTTCTCGGGGTCGCCGAGGCGAAGGGCATGCTCGCCGCCGGTGGCCAACCCGGCATCGAGCAGGCCGTCGACATCGGACAGGGTGACGGGCCCGTAGGCGATCCGGCCCTCCGGGGTCGCGACCTCGACCATCGGCTCCAGCCACAGCATCCCGCGCGAACCGGTGCGGACGATGGTGACGTCGAGGCCGCGCCGTTCGGCGCCGGCGAAGAGCGCACGGGCAACGCGGTTGGCACCGAGGCCGAGCGCGACGGCATCGCGGGGGACGTAAAGGGTGATGCTCACGACTTTACCTCGCTGAGGGCCGATTCCAGGGAATCCGCGGTGAGGCGGGCCAGGGGTTCGTCGTCGATCAAGGCACCGGGGCCGTTGGCACAGAGGCCGAGGCAATAGACCGGCTCGACGGTGACCTGCCCGTCCGAGGTCGTGCCGTGCCAATCGATCCCGAGGCGGGAGAGGATCTGCGCGTGGAGCGCGTCGGACCCCATCGCCTGGCAGGCCTCTGCCCGGCACAACTTGACCTGGTGCTTGCCCGAAGGAGCCCGGCGAAAGTCATGATAGAAGGTGATGCAGCCGTGGATCTCGGCGCGCGAGAGATTGAGCGCATCCGCGATCAGCGGAACCGCGCCCTCGTCGACGTAACCGAAGGTCTCCTGCAAGGCGTGCAGGATCGGAAGGGTCGCGCCTTCCAGATGGAGATGGTCGGCGATGATCCCGGCGGCGCGGGGCTCACTCCAGGGCTCGTTCGGCAGCATTGTTCCTACCCGGACTTATCTTGTTCTTGTTATAAGGTGGTATATCACCGATCCGAGATCAATCGCGACATTCGGTCGAGCAACAAGGATTTTTTGTTAAAACCGTCTTTTGTGGCGCAAAAACCTAGCGTGACCGGGCGGCTTCCGCCTGCGATTCACAACGTGGCGATATCGTGCGCGATGGCCGGCGCCACGTTGCGCGCTTCGACGATCAACGCCGCGCAGAGGGGTGTCATCGGCTCCCGTTCGGGAACGACCAGACCGATGAGGTGGCTGACGTCGGGCTCGACGATCGGCACCGCGCGGACACGGTCGCTGAGGCGAAAACTGTCGGCCAGAACGGCCGGCATGATGCTCGCCCATTTGGCCGTTCGCACATGGGTGAGCAGCACGATCATCGAATTCGACTCGAGCAGAGGCGCCGACACACCGCCGCCGCTGGTCAGATGCCGATCGATGATCCGGCGATTCTGCATGTCGGGGGTGAGGAGGCACAGGGGAATGCGCCCGACCTCGTCCCAGGTCACCGCCTCGCGCGTACCGAAGATGCCATCCACCGCCGTGAGCAACCGGTAGCGCTCGCGATAGAGCGGCACGGCGGTCAGGCGGCCGAGCGGCTCGTTCTCCAGATAGGTGATGCCGGCATCGATCTCGAGATCGGCGATCAGGCGTCCGATCTCGCCCGACGTGGTGGATTGCACGGAGAAGCGCACCTCCGGGTGGCGGGCGCGGAATGGTGTGGTCAGCGCGGCGACGATGGGGGTCGCGGTGGGAATCGCGGCCAAGCGCAGGGTGCCGGACAGACCCCGGCGCAGGCTCGCCACTTCGTCGCGCATGGCGCGGGCATCACCGACGATCCGGCGCGCCCAGTCGAGCACCCGCTCGCCCTCCGGCGTGAAGCCCTGGAAGCGCGAGCCACGCTGGACCAGCATGACACCGAGACGCTCCTCCAGTTGCTTCACGCCGGCCGAGAGGGTCTGCTGCGACACGTTGCAGAACTGGGCCGCGCGGCCGAAATGCCGCTCACGCGCCAGGGCGAGGATGAATTCAAGCCGCTCGATCACGCTGCAATCCCCACTCCTCGCTGCAGGCCATGGCTTTGCGCCGAGGTTCCGCGGACGCGATCCCACCGGCGCGGACGCCGTTTCGCGGTGCTCCGCGCAGCTACCTTTGAATCAGACCTATGCAGAAGAATGCGCCCGATGCGACGCTGTTGCGGTTGCGCGCCCCACGGCCTTGTGGTCTGACACCTCGACCGGCAATCCGCGAGCTTTGTGCGATGGATTGCCTAAAACCCGCAAAACGCGCTTGCGCTTCGTGTCGAACTTAGCAAGACGCGCGGGTACTTTACGATCACGCCATGGGGAGCCAGAGAGGCACATGCGGACGACGCAGCCGAAAAACCGGTCATCATGGGGGCTTGCCGCACTCGGCGCCTTCCTCGTTTCGTCGTCATCGGCCCTCGCGGCCGGCCTCGGCCAGCCCGAGCCGTGGCAGATGGATCGCCAGATCCCGGTCACCGAGAACGCCCGGGACATCCATCACTTCGAGCAGGGCATGCATTGGCTGTCCTTCGGCATCTCGCTGTTCGTGCTCGGCCTCATTCTCTATTGCGTCTTCCGCTTCAGCGAGAAGGCCAATCCGACGCCGTCGAAGACGACCCACAACACGATGATCGAGGTGGCCTGGACCATCATCCCGGTCCTGATCCTCGTGGCCGTGTCGATCCCGTCGTTCCGCCTGCTGCGCACGCAGCTCTCCGATCCGAAGGCCGACGTCATCGTCAAGGTCATCGGCCATGCCTGGTACTGGTCCTACGAGTATCCGGCGGTGGAGAATGGCGGCGGCTTCGCGTTCGATGCCAACATCGACGAAGACAAGATGCCCAAGCTTCTCGGCACCGACAACGACATGGTCGTGCCGGTGAACAAGATCGTCAAGATTCAGGTGACCGCTGCCGACGTGCTGCATTCCTGGGCGATGCCGTCCTTCGGCTTCAAGATCGACGCCATCCCAGGCCGCCTCAACCAGTTCTGGTTCAAGGCCGACCGTGAGGGCACCTATCACGGCCAGTGCTCCGAGCTGTGCGGGGCGCGCCACGCCTACATGCCGATCACCGTCAAGGTCGTGAGCGACGAGGCCTATGCCCAGTGGCTCGTCGAGGGGAAGACGAAGTTCGCCAGCCTCGACGGCAATTCCAAGATCGCCGCGGCCCGCTAAAGGCCCGGCCGGATCGGGTCTCGTTCGGGATCCGATCCTTTCGCCATTCGAGAGATCAAGAGTAACTGGACAAGGTCTGCATCCATGGCCAACGCCGCAGCACATACGGGGCATCACGACGCCCACGATTCGCATATGCCTTCGTTCTTCGCCCGCTGGTTCCTGTCGACGAACCATAAGGACATCGGCACCCTCTACCTGCTGTTCGCGTTCTGCGCGGGCATCATCGGCGCGTTCCTCTCCTTCGGCATCCGCATGGAGATGGAAGAGCCCGGGCTGCAGTACTTCTCGAATCCCGGCACCTACAACGTGTTCGTGACCGGCCACGGTCTCATCATGGTGTTCTTCATGGTGATGCCGGCGCTCATCGGCGGCTTCGGCAACTGGTTCGTGCCGCTCATGATCGGCGCGCCCGACATGGCGTTCCCGCGCATGAACAACATTTCGTTCTGGCTCACCGTTGCCGGGTTCTGCAGCCTCGTCTGCTCGCTGTTCGTCGAAGGCGCTCCCGGCGCGAACGGTGCCGGCACCGGCTGGACGGTCTACCCGCCACTCTCCACCGTCGGCCATCCCGGCCCGTCCGTCGACTTCGCGATCTTCGCGCTCCACCTCTCGGGCGCCGGATCGATCCTCGGTGCGATCAACTTCATCACCACCATCCTGAACATGCGCGCGCCGGGCATGACCCTGCACAAGATGCCGCTGTTCGCCTGGGCCGAGCTCGTCACCGCCTTCCTGCTGCTGCTGTCGCTCCCGGTCCTTGCCGGCGCGATCACCATGCTCCTCACCGACCGCAACTTCGGCACGACCTTCTTCGATCCGGCCGGCGGCGGCGATCCGGTGCTCTACCAGCACCTGTTCTGGTTCTTCGGTCACCCCGAAGTGTACATCATGATCCTGCCGGCCTTCGGCATCGTCAGCCACATCATCTCGACCTTCTCGCGCAAGCCGGTGTTCGGTTACCTCGCCATGGCCTACGCCATGGTCGCCATCGGCGTGGTCGGCTTCGTGGTGTGGGCTCACCACATGTACACGGTCGGCCTGTCGCTCCAGACGCAGTCCTACTTCGTGTTCGCCACCATGGTGATCGCGGTTCCCACAGGCGTGAAGATCTTCTCGTGGATCGCGACCATGTGGGGCGGCTCGATCCGTTTCACCGCCGCCATGCACTGGGCGGTCGGCTTCATCTTCCTGTTCACGGTCGGCGGCGTCACCGGCGTCGTGCTGGCGAACTCGGCGGTCGATAAGTACCTGCACGACACCTATTACGTCGTGGCCCACTTCCACTACGTGCTCTCGCTCGGCGCCGTGTTCATCATCTTTGCCGGTATCTACTACTGGTTCCCGAAGATGACCGGTCACGTGATCCCGGAATGGGCTGGCAAGCTGCACTTCTGGCTCGCCTTCATCGGTGCGAACGTCCTGTTCTTCCCGATGCACTTCCTTGGCCTCGCCGGTATGCCGCGCCGTTACGCCGACTATCCCGAGGCCTTCGCCGGCTGGCACAAGGTCTCCACCTGGGGTGGGCACATCTTCGCCCTCGGCATGGTGGTATTCTTCATCGGCGTGGTGATCGCCTTCCGCTCGAAGGTTCGCGCGGCCGACAATCCGTGGGGCGAAGGTGCAACCACCCTCGAGTGGACGCTGTCGTCGCCGCCGCCCTTCCACCAGTTCGAGACGCTTCCCCGGATCGTCGACGAGCCGGGTCACTAAGAGAAAAGCCACCGCTTTTCGGATTGCGAGGACCGCGAAAGCGGTCCTTGCTCTTTCCCGGATACCTCGGCCGGATCGAACCGTCCGAGGTATCCCGCAAAGGGCGGCGCCACGGCGGCGCGATCCGAGCCCGACCTGCCAGACACATGCATCAGGTACCCATGACGAGCCTGTCGAACAGCCTCCCCGCTGGCGCCGAGCCTCACCCGGTCACCATGGCCGTCGGCGGCGAAGTCTCCGACTTCTTCGCCTTGCTGAAGCCGCGGGTGATGGTGCTGGTGATCTTCACCGCCCTGGTCGGCATGGTGGTGTCTCACGTCCACATCCAGCCGGTGGTCGGGACGATCTCGCTCCTGATGATCGCAGTGGGCGCCGGTGCGTCGGGCTGCCTCAACATGTGGTGGGACGCCGATATCGACGCAGTGATGACCCGCACCGCCAAGCGTCCGATCCCGGACGGGCGCATCCAGCCGGGCGAGGCGCTGGCCTTCGGCCTCGTCCTGTCGGTCGGCTCGGTCCTGGTGCTCGGACTTGCCTCAAACTGGCTCGCCGCCGCGCTCCTCGCCTTCACCATCGTGTTCTACGCGGTGGTCTATTCGATGTGGCTGAAGCGGACGACGCCGCAGAACATCGTCATCGGCGGTGCGGCCGGCGCCCTGCCCCCGATCATCGGCCAGGCCGTGGTGACGGGCTCGGTCGGCATCGAGTCCCTGGTGCTGTTCCTGATCATCTTCATCTGGACGCCGCCGCATTTCTGGGCACTCGCCCTGATCAAGTCCGGCGAATACGCCAAGGCCGGCATCCCGATGATGCCGAACGTCGCCGGCCCGCAATCGACCCGGCGCCAGATCATCTATTACTCGCTGGTGCTGTTCCCCATCGGGCTCGCGCCGGTGGCCCTCGGCTTCGGTGGATGGCTCTACGCCGTCACCGCGTTCTTCGGCGGTCTCGGCATGCTGGCCTTCAGCGTCCATGTCTTCCGCAACCGGGAGGGCGAGGCCGAGCGCAAGGCCGCCTTCGGGATGTTCGGCTTCTCGATCCTCTATCTCTTCCTGCTGTTCGCGGCCCTGCTTGCCGAGCAGAGCCTCGGCCTGTTCCGCGCGGTCATGGTTTGAGCGACATGGAAAACTTTCCGACGCCCCGTCGCCTGACGCCCGAGGAAGCCAAGCGCCAGCGTCAGCGCTCGATCGCCATCGCCGCCGTGCTCTTCACCTTGGTGACGATCTTCTACGTCCTGACGATCGCCAAGCTCGGACCCCAGGTCCTCAATCGCGCGCTTTGAGCGTGGATCACGGGGCGACATCGTCATGACCGACCGACCCACCAACCCGAACCGCAAGCTCGCTGTCACCGCCTTCGCGTGTGCCGGTCTCGCCTTCGGGATGATCGGCCTCGCCTTCGCATCGGTGCCGCTCTACGACATGTTCTGCAAGGCGACCGGCTATGACGGGACGCCACGTACCGGCGCCGCACCGAAGGCGATCGCCCTCGACGACAGCATGATCGTCCGCTTCGACACCAACGTGTCGTCGTCGCTGCCGTGGCGCTTCCAGGCGGAGTCGCCTCAGGTCGTCGCGCATCTCGGTGAGACCAAGACGGTGTTCTTCCGGGTCAAGAACACCGGCACCACCCCTTCGACCGGCATCGCGACCTTCAACGTCCAGCCGAGCCTGATGGGCGGCTTCTTCGTCAAGATCGAATGTTTCTGCTTCAACGAGCAGACGCTGAAGCCGGGCGAGACCATGGATTTCCCGGTGGTGTTCTATATCGATCCGGCGGTACGCCAGGATTCGAACACCGCCCATCTCACCGAAATGACGTTGTCCTACACCTACTTCGCGTCGAAGAACGGCCAGCCCACGGCAGCGCTTGCGACAACGGGCGGCACGGACAAGAAGTCGAATTTTTGACGCGTTCAGTTTTTTGACGCGCCAAGCGTGACAAGAGATCACCCTGCCCGGTATGGGATCGGGGGTGAGGATCGGGCGGCATCCGGTCTACAGAGCGTTAACGAGCATCCGAGGCCCGCCACGGCCACGGAACGCCTGGGTTAGGAGAGACAATCAGATGGCCGAGGCCCACGCCAAGAATCACGATTTCCATATTCTCGCCCCCAGCCCGTGGCCGCTGATGGGCGCCTTCTCCGGCTTCCTGATGGCCTTCGGCGCCGTCTTCTGGATGAAGGCCCTCACCGTCGGCACTCTGGCGATCGGCCCTTACGTGTTCGGTGCCGGCAGCCTCGGCGTGCTCTACGTGATGTTCTCCTGGTGGCGTGACGTGGTCCACGAGGCCAATGCCGGCGACCACACCCGCGTGGTCCAGCTTCACCACCGCTACGGCATGATCATGTTCATCGCCTCGGAGGTGATGTTCTTTGCGGCCTGGTTCTGGGCCTATTTCGAGGCGGCGCTCTACACCGCCGATCCGATCCAGGCGACGCGTGTCGACTTCACCGGCGGCACTTGGCCGCCCAAGGGTATCGAGGCGTTCGATCCCTGGCATCTGCCGCTCCTCAACACCCTGATCCTGCTGACCTCCGGCACCACGATCACCTGGGCGCACCACGCCCTGCTGAACGACGACCGCAAGGGCCTCAAGTACGGTCTGTGGCTGACCATCATCCTCGGCGTGCTTTTCACCGCCTGCCAGGCCTACGAATACGCCCACGCGCATTTCGGTTTTGCCGGCAGCATCTACTCGTCGACCTTCTTCATGGCGACGGGCTTTCACGGCGCGCACGTCATCATCGGGACGATCTTCCTCGCGATCTGCCTGTACCGCGCCTATCTCGGCCAGTTCACGGTGAAGCAGCATCTCGGCTTCGAATTCGCCGCCTGGTACTGGCACTTCGTCGACGTGGTGTGGCTGTTCTTGTTCGCCTCGATCTACGTCTGGGGCTCGGGCATCGGTCACGCGGCTCACTGAGCCGCAGCGCGGCACGGTATGACAGCCATGAAAAGGGCGGCGCGAGCCGCCCTTTTTCGTACCTTCACCAGAACGCGTTCCCATATGACAAGAGCCGGCGCCCTCGCCCGGCTCGAGGAGTCACGATCTTGGACGTCAAGCGGCCGGTTCCCCCGCCCATCTCCACCGGCCTTCGCGGCCGCTGTCCCCGCTGCGGCGAGGGTCACCTGTTCGACGGCTTCCTGACCTTCAAGCCATCCTGCGAGGTCTGCGGGCTCGACTATGAGAAGTTCAATTCCGGTGATGGCCCGGCCTTCTTCGTGATGTCGATCGTCGGCATCGTCGTCGTCGGTCTCGCTCTGTGGATCGAAGTCACCTACGAGCCGCCGATGTGGGTTCATGCGCTCGTGGCCGGCACACTCTCCATCGGCTTGAGCCTCCTGTTGGTGCGGCCGCTCAAGGGCATGCTCGCCGCACTGCAATTCACCAACAAAGCCGAGCAAGGACGCTTCCGCTAGTGACACGGACGATTCGACCCGGTGCGGTCCGGGCACTGGCCGTGCCCGGCTTCGTGTCGCTTGTGAGCCTCGCGATCCTCGTCAGCCTCGGAATCTGGCAACTCGAGCGCAAGGGCGAGAAAGAGGCGCTAATCGCGCGGATTCTCGCCCGATCGGCGGTGGAGCCGCCGGCTGCCCTACCCCCAGCCGCTAGCTGGGACCCGGCGCAGGACGAGTTCCGCCGCGTCCGGGTGTCCGGCGTGCTCCTCAACGACAAGGAAACCCTGGTGCATGGTCTCGCGGCCGGTGCGACGCCGGGCCGCGCCTTGCAAGGCTACTACGTCCTGACACCGCTCAAGCGCGACGATGGCGGCACGGTCCTGATCAATCGCGGCTTCATTCCCACCGAATTGAAGGACCCGGCCTCGCGACAAGGTGCACAGATCTCCGGTGAGACCGTCGTCACCGGCATTCTGCGGGCGACCGAGCCGCGGACGATGTTCGTACCCGCCGCCGATCCGGCGCGCGGCGAGTGGTTCAACCGCGATATCGCCGGCATCAGTGCCGCCCGCGGGCTCGGCGATACCCCGCCCTACCTCGTCGAGGCGGATGCGACGCCCAATCCCGGCGGTTGGCCCAAGGGCGGTCAGCTGCGGGTCGATCTGCCCAACAACCACCTGCAATACGCCTTCACGTGGTTCGGCATCGCCGCGTGCCTGATCGGCGTCTTCGGCGTGTTCGCGTGGCGGCGCCTCTACGACGCACCCGAACCGACCGTGGAACGATAGCCGGCACGCGTCTTGCCCTTGCTGTGAAGCGGGTGCGCGCTACTCTCCAGTACAGGCGATCCGCCACGGAGTGTGCCCATGCGCGCCATCCTCATTCCCGTCGCCCTGTGTCTCGGGCTCTCCTCCGCTCACGCCGCCGACGAGGCGGCCCGAACCCAGGCCAAGGCCACCGTCGAGCGCCAGATCGAAGCGTTTCGGCGGGACGATGCGGCGACCGCCTATGCCCAGGCGGCGCCTGCGATCCAGGGCATGTTCACCTCTCCCGACAATTTCATCGCCATGGTCCGCCAAGGCTATGCGGCCGTCTACCGGGCGCGCAGCTTCAGCGTCGATCGGGTCGAGGATGTTGGCGAAGACGGCTTGGCTTTGGGCGTGAAGCTCCAGGATGCCGAGGGCGTCGACTGGATGGCGTTGTACAGCCTCGAGAAGCAGCCGGACGGCGCCTGGCGGATCAGCGGGTGCCAGTTGGTGAAGGCACCGGGCAGCAACGCCTGAGGCTGCGGACAGCTTTCGACAGGGCCGAACGCTTGGTGTAGACGGGGCGCCTTCCCGGAGGCCCATTTGCTTCACGTTTCGACCCGCGGCGCCGCGGCGCCCCTCAGTTTTTCCGATGCCCTGCTCGCCGGCCTCGCCCGCGACGGGGGACTCTACGTGCCGGAGAGTTGGCCCCGCCTCTCGAAAGAGACTATCGCGGGGTTCGCTGGTGCGCGATACGCCGATGTGGCCAAGGCGGTGCTGCGTCCGCTGATCGACGGCGAGATCCCGGATGCCGACCTCGATCGGATGATCGAGGAGTCCTACGCGACATTCCGCCACCCAGCGGTCTGTCCGCTCGTGCAACTCGACGACAACCTGTTCCTGCTCGAACTCTTCCACGGCCCGACGCTCGCGTTCAAGGACGTGGCGATGCAGCTTCTCGGCCGGCTGATGGACCATGTCCTTCGCGCACGCGGGTCCCGCGCCACCATCGTCGGCGCCACCTCGGGCGATACCGGCAGCGCTGCCGTCGACGCGTTCCGCGGTCTCGATCAGGTCGACATCTTCATCCTGTTCCCGGAAGGCCGGGTTTCCGAGGTGCAGCGCCGGCAGATGACCTCGGTGGGGGCGCACAACGTCCACGCCATCGCCATCGACGGCAATTTCGACGATTGTCAGAACATCGTCAAAGCCCTGTTCCAGCACGCGGAATTTGCCGACGACGTGAAGCTGTCGGGCGTCAATTCGATCAACTGGGCCCGGGTCGCCGCCCAGGCGGTCTACTATTTCACCAGCGCCGTGGCCCTCGGCAGCCCGCACCGCCCGGTCTCGTTCGCGGTCCCCACCGGCAATTTCGGCGACATCCTCGCCGGATGGGTCGCCAAGCGCATGGGCCTGCCGATCGAGCGGCTGGTGATCGGTACCAACGCCAACGACATCCTGGCCCGCACCCTCGAGCAGGGCGCCTACGAGCAGCGCGGCGTCCAGCCGACCACCTCCCCGTCCATGGATATCCAGATTTCCTCGAACTTCGAGCGCCTGCTGTTCGAAGCCATGGGCCGTGATTCCACGAGCCTCGGGCGCCTGATGGCCGGCCTCAAGCAATCGGGCGGGTTCACCCTCGACCCCGGCGTTCTGAACACGGTGCGGAGCGAGTTCGACGCCACTGCGGTGCACGAGCCGGAGGTGGTGGCCGAGATCGCGCGCACCTACGCCGAGACCGGCCTCGTCATCGACCCGCACAGCGCCATCGGTGTTCATGCCGGTCGCAAGTTGCTGCAACGGGACCCGCATACGCCGGTCGTCGCCCTGGCGACGGCTCATCCGGCGAAGTTTCCCGATGCCGTCGCCAAGGCCATCGGTGGCGCCCGCCCGCCCCTGCCGCCGCATCTGGCCGACCTCATGGACCGCAAGGAAACCTTTTCGCGGGTCGCCAACGATCAGGCGGCTGTCGAGACGTTCATCCGCGAACGCGCACGCATCACGAAGGGGGCCTGACGCCCATGAACCAGCACTTCGCGACGCATGGCGCCTCGCCCGGCCTCAAGATCACCCGCCTCGACAACGGCCTCACGGTGGTCACCGAGGCGATGCCGGGCGTCGCCACCGCGACCCTCGGGGTCTGGGTCGGAGCCGGCTCACGCCATGAGCGGCCCGAGGAGCAGGGGCTCAGCCACCTCATCGAGCACATGGCGTTCAAGGGTACGAAGTCCCGCTCGGCCCGGCGAATCGCCGAGGACATCGAGAATGTGGGCGGCGACATCAACGCCGCCACCAGTGCAGAGGGCACGAGCTACACCGCCCGCGTGCTCGGCGAGGATGCGGGCGTCGCCCTCGACGTGCTTGGCGACATCCTCACCGATTCGGTTTTCGACGCGGGCGAACTCGCCCGTGAGAAGGGCGTGATCCTGCAGGAATACGCGGCCATCGAGGATACCCCGGACGACGTGGTCTACGAGGCCTTCACCGAGGCCGCGTTTCCCGATCAGCCGATGGGTCGCCCGATCATCGGAAAGCCCGAGACGATCAACAGCTTCGATCGGGACATGATCGAGGCCTACATCACCCGCGAGTACACCCCGGATCGGATCGTGCTGGCCGCCGCCGGCGCCATCGGACACGACGCCATCGTCGAGGCGGCCCAGCGCCATTTCGGGAACCTGAAAGCGTCGCAGGCGCCCGAGACGGTGCCGGGCCTGTATCGCGGCGGTGAGCGCCGGATGCAGAAGAAGCTCGAACAGGCGAATGTGGTTCTGGGACTCCCCGGCCTGTCGTTCCGCGACGACGGTTACTATGCGTTGCACATGTTCACGCAGGTCCTCGGCGGCGGACTGACCTCGCGCCTCTGGCACGAGGTGCGCGAGACCCGCGGCCTCGCCTACGAGATCCAGTCCTTCCACTGGTCGTTCTACGATTGCGGGCTGTTCGGCATCGGCGCCGGTACGTCGAGCGGTGACCTCGCCGAACTGGTCGACGTCACCCTGGAGGCGACGACCAAGGCTGCGGCGGATGCCGATACGGTGGAGGTCGCTCGCGCCAAGGCCCAGGTGAAGGTCGCCCTGCTCTCGGCCCTGGAAACGCCGGGCGGCCGTATCGAGCGGAACGCCCGCCAGATCATGGCCTGGGGCCGGGTGATTCCGCCTCAGGAGGTGATCGCCAAGGTCGACGCCGTCACCGTCGACGACGTGCGCGCCGCGGGAAAGCGTCTGCTCTCCGGTGCCCCGACGCTGGCTGCCATCGGCCCGATCAAGAAGCTGCCCTCGCTCGATCGGATCGCCAAGGCCCTCCGGAGCTGACGGAAACCGCCCCCCACGGCTTGTTTTGGCCGCAAAGCCGCGCGATCCGAAACCGGCGGCGATACGGTTAAGAAACGGTGGGAACGACCTGCTCCGCAGGGCCTGGCGCCTTGCTGAGCGGCGACCCCGCCGATACCAATGTGCCGCGAGCTGAGCCGCATCGTCACCCAAACCAAGCCCGGCCGGAACACTCGCCCGTTGCGCAGAACCTCCCTCGTCTTCGCCGCCTTCGTCTCGGCCCTGTTCGGCGCCCTGCTCCTCAGCGGGCCGGCGCGGGCGGTGGAAGCCGTGCGGGTCACGCTCGACGCGCCCGCGATCGACCTCACGCCGATGATCGAGCGCTACCGCTCGGACGGCGACCTGATCCAGATCTCCACGGCCCCCGGCAAGGACGGAATCGTGCGACGCATCGTCGTGAAGGCGCGCGATGCCGGCGCGCGGCCCGACTGGATGGTCTTCGCGCTGACCAACGACACCGACGAGCAGATCGACCGGGTCCTGGTCGCCCCCCATTTCCGCCTCGTCGGCTCAGGTGTGATCTGGCCGGATCTCGGCGGCTCGCGCATCGCCGCGATCACCGCGAGCCAGGGCATCCGCCCGGACCGGGACGACAATCTCGAAGCCGATCAGTTCAACATCACCCTCGATCCCGGCGCCACCGTCACCTACGTGGCCGAGTTGCGCGGCCCCAACATCCCGCAGGTCTACCTCTGGGATCAGGACGCTTACCGCAAGAAATCCACCGGCCTGACCCTCTACAAGGGGATCATCATCGGCATCGCCGGATTGCTGGCGCTGTTCCTGACGATCATCTTCGTGGTCAAGGGCGCGATCATCTTTCCCGCCGCGGCCTCCCTCGCCTGGGCAGTACTCGCCTATGCGTGCATCGATTTCGGATTCCTGCAGCGCGTCTTCCCGATCACCGAAGTGGCCGAGCGGGTCTATCGCGCCTCGGCCGAGGCGGTGCTGGGCGCGACGCTGCTGGTCTTCCTGTTCGCCTATCTGAATCTCAGCCGCTGGCATGTGCGCTACAGCCACGTCGCCCTGTTCTGGCTCGCCTGCCTCGCCGGTCTGGTGGCGTTGGCGGTGTTCGATCCACCGGTGGCGGCAGGCGTCGCCCGCATCTCGATCGCGGCGGTGGCCGGCGTCGGCCTGCTGCTCATCGTCTATCTCGCGGCCCATAACGGCTACGACCGGGCGATCCTGCTGGTGCCGACCTGGTTCCTTCTAATGGTCTGGGTGGTTGCTGCGGGTTTCGCCATCACCGGGCAGATCGGCAGCGACCTGGTGCAGCCGGCCCTCATCGGTGGCCTCGTCCTCATCGTCATGCTGATCGGCTTCACGGTGATGCAGCATGCCTTCGCCGGCGGAGGCCTCACCCACGCCCTCGTCTCCGACACCGAGCGGCGAGCCCTCGCGCTCACCGGGGCCGGCGACGTGGTGTTCGACTGGGACGTGCCCGGCGACCGCGTCTTCGCCGGCCAGGAAATCGAGAGCCAGCTCGGCCTCAAGCGCGGCACCCTCGAAGGTCCTGCCTCGAACTGGCTCGGACTGGTTCACCCCTTCGATGTGGAGCGCTACTCCGCCGCCCTCGATACGGTGATCGAAGAGCGGCGCGGTCGCATCGTCCACGATTTTCGCCTGCGCTCCACCGCCGGCCCGTATTACTGGTACCGCCTCAAGGCGCGTCCGGTGATCGGCTCGGACGGCGAAGTCATCCGGATCGTCGGCACCATCAGCGACGTCACCGAGGTGAAGACCGCCGAGGAACGCCTGCTCCACGACGCGGTCCATGACAGCCTCACCGGCCTGCCGAACCGTGAATTGTTCTACGATCGGCTCGACGCGGCCATTGCGTTCGCCAGCCAGGATTCGCGCCTGAAGCCGACTACGATCGTTCTCGACATCGATCGGTTCAAGGCGATCAACGACGCGATCGGGCTGTCGGCCGGCGATTCCATTCTGCTCACGCTGTCGCGGCGCCTCGGCCGCCTCCTGCGGCCCCAGGACACCCTGGCGCGGGTGGCCGGCGACGAATTCGGCCTGATCCTGCTGTCGGAGCGCGAGCCCGACCGCATCCTCGCCTTCGCCGAGATGATCCGCAAAGCCATCGCGACGCCGATCACCTATGCCGACCGCGAGATCTTCCTCACCGTATCGGTGGGCATCGCCCTCCACGAATCCAGCGGCAATCCCAAGCGCGAAGAGGTCTTCAAGAACGCCGAGATCGCGATGATCCAGGCCAAGCGCGGTGGCGGCGACCGCACGGAAGTCTTCCGCGCCACCATGCGCAACGACCGCGGCGACCGGATGATGCTGGAGGGCGACCTGCGCCGCTCGCTCGAGCGCAACGAGATGAAGGTGCTGTTCCAGCCGATCGTCCGACTAGAAGATCGCACGGTGGCCGGTTTCGAGACCTTGCTGCGCTGGGACCACCCAAAGCTCGGGCGCGTTGCGGCCTCGACCTTCATGCCGGTGGCGGAGGAGAGCGGCTTCATCGTCAATCTCGGGATCTTCGCCCTGGAGCGCACCGCCCTGGAGCTCGCCGCCTGGCAGCGTTCGCTCGATGTCGAGCCGCCGATCTTCGCGTCCGTCAACGTCTCCTCGCGCCAGTTGCTGCGGCACGATCTCCTGCACGATGTGAAGACGATCCTCGCCCGGTCCGGAGTGCTGCCGGGGTCCCTCAAGCTCGAACTCACCGAAAGTCTGGTGATGGAGAACCCGGAATACGCCGCGCAGATGCTCGCCCGCATTCACGACCTCGGAGCGGGCCTGTCGCTGGACGATTTCGGCACCGGCTATTCCGCCTTGTCCTACCTGCAGCGCTTCCCGTTCGACATGATCAAGATCGATCAGTCCTTCGTGCGCCAGATCGGCACCGGACGGACCGCGATCCTGCGTTCCATCGTGAAGATGGCGCAGGAACTCGGCCTCGCCATCGTCGCGGAAGGGGCGGAATCCGAGGCCGATGCCCAGGCTTTGACCGAACTCGGTTGCGAGTATGCACAAGGCTTCGCCTTCGGCGAGCCGATGTCGATGCTGCAAGCGCGCCAACTCCTCGGCGCGGCGCCCGAAGCGGCGTGATTTGGCCAAGTCACCGCAACGATCTCACTCTAGTACGCCTCTGTCGCCGATCATTTTAAACCTCCCTTAACCATGATCGACCATCGTCAGGGTTGAGAAATGTGATCGGACGGCAGGGCGGAATACGCCAGCCGTGGGGAGACGGCGCGATGGCCCAGGCGGCTTTGCAGGCAACCGAAGATTTCGACTCCACCCTGGTGCGGCGCCTGATGGCGCGGCCGCTGCGCGTGGTGCGAGAGGCCGATATCGTGCCGCTCCACCAGCCTGCCCCGGTCGATGCCAAATTGGGCGTGGACGTGTCGCGGCTCCAAGCCGAGGTCATGGTGATGAAGGCAGTGCTCGGCGCCGAGCGCCGGGAGACTGAGCGCTTGCGCCAATGCCTCAGCCGTGTCGAGGAGCCAGCACCGCTCGGTCCGGAAGCGCAGGCGGTCCGTGATCGCTGGGCAGCCTTGGTCCACGAACTGCTGCACATGCCGCGCTGAAGGCGGTTGGGCGACGGATCGAGTCCGTCCCCGATCCGCTGGGACGCGTTCCCGATCCGATCTTTTCCAACACGCGAGGGACGACCATGAGCGCCCGCTGCTCGCTCGTCGTCAACGGCAAGTCCGTGCGCATCTCGACCGGCGATACGCCGCTCGAAGCCGCCCTTGCCGATGGGATGATCGCCTCGTCCCCAAGCTTGCTGGGCCAGGGCTCCGGCCCGTCACCGCGACGAGCCCAGGCGCGTAGCCACCGCTCGGATGCGATCAAGCTTCCGGTGCCGCGTCCGTCTTTGATCGAGACGCTCGCGCCCCTCCCCGCTCCGTCACGACCGGGGCCGGTGCAGAATCGTGTCGGGACCGTCACGCAGATTTCACCGCTCGGACCTCACACGGTAGAGGTCGTGGTCACGATCACCCGCCGCCTCGCTTTCGAGCCGGGGCATCAGGTGATAGCGACCTTCGCGGGCTTTCAGCCGATCACCTTGAGCCCGACATTGCGGATCGACGGTGCGGCCGAGCTGAACGAACTCGTGTTCCACCTCCGTCTCGACGGAACGCCCGGCGGCCTCGCGGCAGCACTCGGCGAGAGCATCCTCATCGACCACCCGGTGAAGCTGAAGGGCCCTGTCGGTCGCGGACAGTACCGGCCTGGCGGCGGACGCCTCGTGCTCGTGGCCGCCGAGACTGGCTTTGCGGCGATCTGGGCGATCGCTCGCGCGGCGCGCTACATCGAGCCCGCCCGCGAGATCGTCCTCCTCGTCGGCGCCCGCGACCCGCTCGATCTCTACATGCGCCCGTCCCTCGACTGGCTCCGTGCCACCGGCGTCGGCCGGATCGTCATGGTCTCGGATCGGAGCCGGCAGCGCCCCCCGGATGTGCGGCCGGGGCCCCTCACCGCGCATATCGCCTCGCTGCGCAGCACGGATGTGGTCCATGTGGCTGGCGACGCCTCGACAGTCGGCGCCGTAGAGGTCCTGGCCGCGTCGGCCGGTGCACGGTGCTACCCGATGCTGCTCGATTCGGGCACCTGACACCAGCGGCCGCGGGAGCCTGCGACGCTCCCGGCTATCCAGCGCGACCGGTCACGCTCGCGAACCTGCGAAATCTCGACTGCCCATCGGAAACGCGCTGACCAGCAGCGATCTCCGATCGGGCAGGAGTGGTCGATCGTCGATCCGCCACCGATCCCCGCCCCGACAGGGTCCTGGTCAGACCGCGTCCCGGTCAGGCCTCGGCCTCGACCAGGATCTCGCGCTTGCCCGCATGGTTGGCCGAACCGACGATGCCCTCGCCCTCCATGCGCTCCATCAGCGAAGCGGCGCGATTGTAGCCGATCTGGAGCCGGCGCTGGATGTAGCTGGTGGACGCCTTCTTGTCCCGCAGCACCACCTGAACCGCCTGGCTGTAGAGATCGCCGCCGGTCTCGCCGAAGCTGCCCTGGTCGAACACGGCGCCGTCCATCTCGATCTCGTCGGATGCGCCCTTGCCCGCTTCGCCGTCATCGGCGGTCACCGCTTCGAGATAGGACGGACGGCCCTGGCGCTTGAGATGCGCCACCACGCTCTCGACTTCCGAATCCGAGCAGAACGGCCCGT